>JBAQCQ010000058.1:0-46358 GCA_049294275.1 Bacteroidales bacterium | reverse complement strand
GGCAGGGACACCTCCTACGAAGACAATCTCAATGCCAAGCTTGCCATCCTTAAGGAGCTTGAGGAATTCGACCAGGGCGATGACGTCAAGGCCGGTTTCGAGAAACTGAAGGATCTACAGAAGCGCTGGATGGATATCGGATATGTCCCGTTCAACCGCAAGGAGGAAATAGCCAGACGATACAAGGAGGCTCTCAACAAGCAGTTTGACCGGCTGAAGCTCGATGACGAGGACAAGAATATCCTCAGGTACAGGAGCAAGGTTGACAGTGCAAGGTCTGATCCACGTGCGGCAAGAAAGGTTCGCAGCGAACGTGAAAAATTCTACAGCAGGATCAAGCAGCTGGAAAGTGATATAGTTCTCTGGGAAAATAATATAGGTTTCTTTGCCAAGTCAGCCAATGCCGATACTATGATAAAGGAGGTTGAGGAGAAGATTGCGGATGCCCGCAGAAACATCAAGATCCTTGAGGAGAAGGTGAAGCTGATTGACCGTTCGATGTATGAAGAATAGCCTTCATTTCCCTGACTAAGAATAATAAGCAAGATCGTGGCTGAAGTTAAATATGTTTTCGTTACCGGCGGTGTGACCTCTTCGCTGGGTAAAGGTATCATTTCTGCCTCACTCGCCAAGCTGCTTCAGGCACGTGGCTATTCAGTCACCATTCAGAAACTGGATCCCTATATCAATGTTGACCCGGGCACGCTGAACCCCTATGAGCACGGTGAGTGTTACGTAACCGCTGACGGTGCGGAGACTGATCTTGACCTGGGGCACTATGAGCGTTTTCTGAACGTTCCCACATCACAGGCGAACAATGTAACCACGGGAAGAATCTATCAGTCTGTTATAAACAAGGAGCGCAGGGGTGATTATCTCGGCAAAACCGTGCAGGTGATCCCGCACATCACCGATGAGATCAAACGCAGTATAAAAGTGGTTGGGTCGGGAGGCAGTTTCGAGATCGTGATCACGGAGATAGGAGGCACGGTTGGCGACATCGAATCGCTTCCATATATAGAAGCTGTAAGGCAGCTCCGGTGGGAACTGGGTCCGCAGAACTGCATCGTGATCCACCTGACACTGGTGCCGTTCCTTCATGCTTCGGGTGAACTTAAGACCAAACCCACCCAGCACTCGGTCAAGATGCTGCTTGAGGAGGGTATACAGCCTGACATCCTGGTTCTCAGAACAGAACGCAGTCTCACGGCCGACGTAAGGAAAAAAGTTGCTCTCTTCTGTAACGTCGAGGCAGGCGCAGTGGTTGAATCGATCGACGTCTCAACCATCTACGAGGTGCCCGTCAGGATGCAGCAGGAAATGCTTGACCTGACTGTCCTTCGCAAGCTGGGCCTTGCGCCGGGCCATGACCCCGACCTTGCAGAGTGGAAAGAGTTTCTCCATAAACTGAAGAATCCCGTTCACAGGGTCAAAATAGCCCTCGTGGGCAAGTATGTGGAACTTGCAGATGCTTACAAATCAATCTCAGAGTCATTCGTACACGCTGGCGCGGCCAACGAAACCGCTGTCGATCTGATATTCATTCACTCGGAGGAGATTGATGAAACAAATTACAGGGACAGGCTGTCGGGATTTGACGGTATTGTTGTTGCTCCGGGATTCGGTTCAAGGGGGATAGAGGGCAAGATCCTGACCGTCAACTATGCACGCACCAATGACATTCCCTTCTTTGGCATTTGCCTTGGCATGCAGTGCGCCGTAATTGAGTATGCACGGAATGTCCTGGGGCTTGAGGGTGCCCACTCCACAGAGATTAACCCGAAGGCAAAACAGCCCGTCATTGACCTGATGGAGGAGCAGAAGAGTGTCACCGAAAAGGGAGGGACAATGAGGCTCGGGAGCTATAAATGCGAAATCCTGCACGGATCCGAATCGTGGAAATGTTACAGGAAAGAGGAGATAACGGAACGTCACCGGCACAGGTATGAATTCAATAACAGCTACCTGGCTGATTTCAGGAATGCCGGGATGATTCCCTGCGGCACCAACCCGCAGTCCGGGCTGGTGGAGATAGTGGAGGTACCCTCACACAAATGGTTTGTGGGCGTTCAGTTCCACCCTGAATACAGCAGCACCGTGCTGAAGCCTCACCCACTGTTTGTGGGTTTCGTCAGGGCATGCATCAAAAAGTAATTATCAATTCAAACAGGGAACAATAAGTATAATGGATAAGAATACAATTACCGGCATAGTCCTCATTTTCCTGATCTTTCTGGGATTTAGTTTCTACAATAACCAAAGGACAGGGAAAGCCTTCAAAGTTGAGACAGAATATGCTGATTCTCTTTATAAAGCAGGCAATTACGATGATGCCAGGGAAGCCTACATCAGGGCGCTGGGTTATAAACCAAAGGATCAGCCGACAATTGACAGGGTCGTCGAACTGAATAACAAACTCGGTCTTTCACAACAGAGTCAGCCAAATGTGCCGGCTTCGGTTTCTGCTGACACTTTTGCCGTACCGGCAGTGGCTGCGGCGGCAACCCCGCCCGACAGCACTGCACTGGGGATCTTCTCATCGAGGGCATCCGGAGCGGATGAATTCTTCACCTTGGAGAATGACCTGATTGTGATGACTCTGTCCGCGAAGGGAGGCAAGCCTTATTCGGTGCGGCTTAAAGAATACAACACCCATGACGGACAGCCTGTCGTGCTATTCAATGGTGACTCGACCGTTTTCGGCTACAAGTTTTTCACTGCCGACAATAAGCCGATAAAGACCGATGAACTTTACTTCCGGCCAGTAAGCTACACGGGGCCCGTGGTTGCATCGGGCGGTCCGGTCTCACTCACGATGAGACTTGAAGCCTCGGACGGAGCCTCAATTGATTATATATACACAATGCAGCCATCTGATTATATGATCGGGTTCGAGACAAAGTTCAATCAGTTGGGCACTGTCATTCCTGCAAACACCTCTTCACTTGCACTGGACTGGAAAATGTACATCCCGCAGCAGGAGAAGGGAAGACAGAATGAGGACATGTATACCGGGCTGAAATACAAGGTTTACCAGGAGACTGTTGAGGATCTGGGAGGAGCCAGGCAGAGACAGAAGAAGGATGTGGTAACTGAGAACCTGATGAGGACAGACTGGATTGCATACAAGGATCAGTTTTTCTCCTCCGTCCTGATAGCCGATGAGTTCTTCCTTAATGCAACCGTCGCTTCCTCAATTGCGGACCCCACATCAAGATTCCTCAGGTACTTCGAGTCGGAGATAGGCGTACCCTATGTGCATGGTGAAAGCTCTGCCATAAAGATGAAGATGTATTTCGGACCAAACAGCTTTACCCTGCTGAAGAAATATGACATGCAGCTCGAAGAGCTTGTCTTCCTGGGCCGAAACATAATAAGGTGGATCAACCAGTTTGTGATCATACCAATTTTCAACCTTCTCGATAATGTCATTGTTAGCTACGGCCTCATAATCCTTATCCTCACCCTGATTATCAAGGTGGCGCTGTTTCCCCTGACTCACAGGTCATTCCTCAGCCAGGCCAAGATGCGGGTGATGAAGCCGATGGTTGACGATCTTGCGAAAAAGTACCCGAAGCAGGATGATGCAATGAAAAAGCAGCAGGCAACGATGGAACTCTACAAGAAAGCAGGCGTCAGCCCCATGGGAGGCTGCCTGCCCATGCTCCTGCAGATGCCTATCCTTTTTGCAATGTTCCGCTTCTTCCCGACCTCAATCGAGCTCAGACAGCAATCTTTCCTGTGGGCAAAGGACCTCTCCACCTATGACAGCATCTTCAATCTTCCGTTCACCATCCCGATGTACGGTGACCATGTCAGTCTCTTTACCCTCCTTATGACTGCATCCACAATCATCTCAACCAAGATCACAACTCCCTCCGGAGGCCAGGAGCAGATGCCGGGGATGAAGACGATGATGTACATGATGCCGGTAATGTTCATGCTGATACTTAATAATTTCTCAGCCGGGCTGACCTATTATTACTTCCTGGCCAATGTGATCACAATTATTCAGACACAGGTATCACACCGATTTGTCAATGAGGCTGAAATCCTTAAAAAGATAGAGGAGAACAAGAAGAAACCGGTTAAGAAGTCGAATTGGCAGCAGAGGCTGGAAGCTGCCTCCAAAAATAGCGGTCACCGCCTTCCTAAAAAATAAAGGGAAAAAGTGCTTAACGGCACTTTTTTTTTGTTAATATGCTTTACAACCATATTTTATCTAAATATTACAACTAAATTGGGCCTTTAATTTTAAATGAAATGGGGAAAAAGGTTAAGAACAAAGACATCGCCGCAAGACTAGGTCTTTCCGGCACGTTGGTATCATTAGTACTGAATGGCAAGGCCGATCAGCACGGAATCAAGAAAGAGACACAGGAGAGGGTGCTTGCCGTTGCAAGGCAGATGGGTTATTACAATGCCGTTGCTGAAGGAGGGGAGACTGCACCTTCAGAAGAGAAGCCGGGTATCATCGGCATGGTCGTACCATCTATGAATGATCCGTTCATTTATGAGATCACACCATACCTGCAGAAGGCCTTTTCAAGTATCGGACTCGGGTTTTCGGTCTTTACAAGAGACCCTGACGACATGCGTTTCAACAGACTTACCACCTCACTGAAGAAATTCTTCAGCGGGATGATTCTTGTTGGGAATGCAGCAGATGACAGTATGGTCAGGACGCTTAACAGGGACTCTTACCCGATTGTGTTGCTTGAGAAAAGCATTAAGAGGATGAGGCTCAATACCGTATGCACTGACAGGATTGCAGGCGCAGCCATTATGACTCAGCATCTTAACTCACTGGGTCTCAAAAACCTGCTGATCATATCAGGTGAGGACACCGCCTCCTATGACAAGGAGATGCTTGAAGAGCTGAAGAGTGCCGTGAAGAAATCCAAAGCCTTTGATTCGGTGCACTTCACGGTCGCATCTTTGCCAAAGGCAGGTGACAAGTTCGATTTCGGACAGGTTGAGAATTTCCTCAGGCCGCCGCACAGGAGCGATGCGATAATTGTACTGAACTCACAACTGGTATTTCCGTTGTATCAGACGTTACAGGAAAAGAATATCCGTATTCCTCAGGATGTGGCACTCGTTTCCATGGAGGACGGTATCGGTTTCGATCTGCTGACCACACCTGTCACCAGGCTGCGCAGGCCTCTTCCGGCCATGTCGCTCAAGGTGGCCAACATCGTCTGGTCTGAGGTGAAAAACCAGGGCAAGAGCAAATATAAGCGCCAGGTGAACATGTCTCCCGAGCTTGTTATCAGGAGCAGCTGTGGCTCATATTTAAAATAATTCTTTATGGAACGGATAATCAGGCTGCCGGCGTTAATCTCAATGGCAGTGTTGCTGTCATGCAGCAACGGCCATCTTATTGGAGACAAATCATTCAGGAATGAAGTCCTGAACGATTACAGAGCCAGGGCTGAGAGATACGGGGTGGTCCGCAGTGATCTCTTTGGGCTTTCTGAAACTATCAGCGATGACGCGACGCTTGAGGCGGTCTCTTTTCTGCTGGCATACATGCCGCTCAGCGACCTTGCCGTTTACGAGCCGGGTTATCTTACTGACCATGTCGCCGCAGCCCTGAGGACGAGGACTGAGATGCCCTGGGGCCCTTCTGTTCCTGTCGGTCTGTTCCTTAATTTCGTCCTGCCCCCGAGAGTCAACAATGAAAATCCCGATGACTTCAGGATCAGTTTTTACGATGAACTGAAAGACCGTGTGCAGGGGCTTGATGCCGTTGAAGCCGCTCTTGAGATCAACCGCTGGTGCCAGGAGAAGGTTGCCTACCAGCCTTCCGACTCCCGCACCTCTTCACCCATGGCAACAGTCCTCTCTGCCCGCGGACGCTGCGGGGAGGAGTCGACTTTCACCGTGGCAGCCCTTAGAACAGCGGGACTGCCTGCCCGGCAGGTATACACCCCGCGCTGGGCGCATACCGATGACAACCATGCATGGGTTGAGTTCTGGGCCGATGGCAAATGGCATTACATGGGTGCCTGTGAGCCTGAACCGGTGCCTGACAGGGGCTGGTTCACCGAGCCGGCAAGAAGGGCCATGCTTGTGCATACAAGGGCTTTCGGATACTATAACGGAAATGAAAAGCTGATAAGGAGAAGTCAACTGTTCTCTGAGATAAACACCCTTGACAGATACGCGGTGACGAAAGAGCTAAAGATAAAGGTTATTGACAGCTCAGGATTACCGGTACCGGGAGCGGAGACAGGTTTCATGCTTTACAACTACGCTGAGTTCTATCCCCTGGCAAGAGTCAGATGTGACAGCGTCGGAGGATGCTCGATTGTGACCGGACTGGGCTCCCTGGTTGTTTGGGCTGATGACGGCAACTGCAGCGGCTTCGCCCTGACCTCTCCTGCCGATACCGCTGCCGTGGTGACCATCACTTCGGAAATGAGTCCTGTGGCAGTGGACCTCGACCTGTCAGTTCCACCGGTACTGACGCGCTTTCCCGGAATTGATGAGGCACTGACAAGGGCTAATAACCTGGCTGTAAGGAGAGGCGACAGCATCAGGAACGCATATATCAGTTCCTGGATGGGTGATATCGTTACGTCAGGGCTTGCCGGCCAGACGGGAATCCCTGAGGAGAAAATCGTTAAGATGCTTAAGGCATCTATGGGCAATTACCGCAACATCGCTTCATTCCTTGCAGAGTCAGGCAGTGATGGCGGCCTTGCCATGAGCCTACTTGAGAACATTTCCGAAAAGGATCTAAGGGATACCCCGGCAGAGATACTCCGTGATCAGCTGGTCAACGCACCTGACCTTGCACCGCAATCCGACAGTTCGCTGTATGACAGGTTTGTTATCTCTCCGCGCATCGGGAATGAACTGCTGTCACCCTTCAGAAAATCCTTAGCGGAGATCCCGGGTGATCTTGTCACTATGTTCCGGACGGATCCCTCATCTGTTTCAGGGTGGATCGATACTGTCATCACCATTACCACCACCGGAAACTATTACGGCACACCAGTCGTGCCTGCCGGTGTGCTAAGGCTTCGAACTGCCGACGCACCTTCCCGTGACATATTCTGTGTGGCAGTATGCAGAAGCGCCGGAATTCCGTCGCGACTTTCACCGGAGACGGGAAGACCCCAGTATCACGAGGGAGGCCGGTGGCATGACGTATGGTTTCGAGGAGAGACCCGGCCTTCAGGTAACCAGGGATTCGTTGAATTCACCGCTGACGAAAATAAGCCTGAGCCGGAATACCATGTTCATTTTACCCTTGCCAGGATAGAGAACGGCAGGCCCAAAACACTTGATTTCGGCTACGGTGTTAAGATCAGTGACCTGCCGCGCGGTTTCGGGCTTGATCCCGGTACCTATATGCTTACCACCGGCAACCGTGATGATAACGGCAATGTGCTCGCTTCGGTCAGTTTCTTCAGATTGAATCCCGGTGAAAAAAAGACAATAACCGTGTCTCTGAGGGATATACCGGAGAGCGAAGCCACCGGGGGTAAAATAAACCTGACCGGTGAACTGCTCACACGGAGCGGTGAAAAGGTAAACCCCGTATCTGTTGCGGTTAAGGGAATTGTGTTTATCTGGATAGAACCGGGACGGGAACCGACGCGTCATCTGCTGAATGACCTTCCGCGGCTGAAAGGTGAGTATGACGCCTGGGGCGGCAGCTTCATCTTCCTTACCGATCCTGCGCGCACACCCGATGACTTCACTCCTGAAGATATCACCGGCACCCCTGGCAATTCGATATTCGTCTCAGACCCAGGCCTGAAATTCATGACATCGGCACTTGGCGGGGTCGCTTCCGGGCGTCCTCTGCCAGTAGTCATCTGCTGCAACAGGGATGGTGAAATACTCTTCTCCTCGGAGGGTTACCGGATTGGTACAGCAGAGCAGATATTGAAGAAAATAAGATAGTCTTTATCATGATCAGAATATTCCTTGTTAGCGCTGCAGCCGTTCTTGCCGCGATATCATGCACCGCACCGGCGCGAGAAGATGTCACTGTCTGGGTTGATCCGTTCATCGGTACCGCCTCGCACGGCCATGTCTTTCCGGGAGCCACAACACCCTTCGGCATGGTCCAGCTCAGTCCTGATAACGGAACTTCAGGCTGGGACTGGTGCTCGGGCTACAACTGGTCAGACAGCCTTATAGCAGGCTTCAGCCAAACACATCTCAGCGGGACGGGTATCGGGGACCTGTGTGACATTCTCTTCCTGCCATCGATGAATGAATTCAGCCTGTCACTGGCTGACAGTACGGTCTCACTGGCAAAGATGAACCGAAGCTGGTTCTCACATGATGCGGAACAGGCCAGGCCGGGGTACTATGCCGTCGCGCTTGCCAACGGCATCAACGTTGAGCTGACAGCTACGCCGCGCACCGGTATCCAGAGATACACTGCTGTTGCAGATGGCACGTTGCATCTGCTTGTTGACCTGGGCTTTGCAATAAACTGGGACAGGCCTGCCGACTGCTCTCTTTCATGGGACGGTACCTCCCTGTCCGGCAGACGCATATCCACGGGCTGGGCAGAAAAACAGTTCCAGTACTTTTCGTCCCGGTTCTCCGGAAGTCCCACCTCAGTAACCA
Organism: Bacteroidales bacterium; assembly: GCA_049294275.1. Classification (GTDB taxonomy): domain Bacteria; phylum Bacteroidota; class Bacteroidia; order Bacteroidales; family VadinHA17; genus SR-FBR-E99. The sequence continues at coordinate 37,760 of JBAQCQ010000058.1, read as the reverse complement.
TGCTTGATGCAGGAAGCAAAACTGCCGGAAACAGCATCGCAGGAAAGAACATTGCATGTATCCTTACGTTCGAAGTCAGGGAGGGGGAGGAGCTGACAGTCAGGACAGGCATTTCGGCGGTGGATGAGGCCGGTGCGGCGAACAATCTGGCCACTGAGATGCCGGGATGGGATTTCGATGCCGCTGCAGCTGCAGCCAGCCAGGCATGGCAGAAGAGGCTGAGTGTCATCAGTGCCTCTTCGACGGATACTACCGCCCTGAAGGTCTTTTATACAGCACTGTATCATACCATGATAGCTCCGAACCTCTATTCGGATGCAGACAACAGGTATCGCGGCACCGACGGAGAGGTTCATATGGCAACGGATTTCACCAACTATACCGTCTTTTCACTGTGGGACACCTACCGGGCAGCCCATCCTCTGTTTACCGTCACGGTGCCGGAGATGGTGCCTGATTTTGTCAAAACAATGCTGGTAATAAGGGAGCAGCAGGGCAAGCTTCCTGTCTGGTCGCTCGCAGGCAATGAAACCAATTGCATGATCGGGTATCATGCAGTTCCGGTGCTGGCTGATGCCGTGCATAAAAAAATCGCAGGCTTTGATTATGAGGCTGTACTTGAGGCGGCAGTCCATTCTGCCAGCCTCGGCTTCCGGGGCCTTGATCATTACCGGAAATACGGATATATCCCTTCAGAGCTTGAGAATGAATCAGTGGCCAAAACCCTTGAGTATGCCATCGATGACTGGTGCATCTCCCAGATGGCTTCTGACATGAACCGGCCTGAACCTGAGGCTGAATTTCTTTCAAGGTCAAAAAACTACCGCAACCTGTTCGACACCTCCCTCCATTTTATCAGGGGCCGGATGAGTGACGGAAGCTGGCGGCCTGATTATGACCCCCTCTATTCGCATCATACCAGGTCTGACTTCACCGAGGGAAACGGGTGGCAGTACACCTGGCTGGTGCCGCATGATGTGGATGGGCTGATCGCCCTCTTTGGCGGCAGAGAACTCTTCCTGCAGCGACTCGACTCTCTTTTCAACGTGGTTGAGGAGGTAAAAGGAGAGAATGCTTCTCCTGACATCAGCGGTCTTATCGGACAATATGCACACGGTAACGAACCGTCGCATCATATTGCATATCTCTTCTCCATGGCCGGTGAACCCGGGAAAACGGAGACAATGGTGCGAAGGATAATGTCAGAAATGTATACTGCCGCAAAGGACGGCATCTGCGGTAACGAGGATTGCGGCCAGATGTCGTCGTGGTATGTCTTTTCAGCACTGGGATTCTATCCGGTCAATCCCGCTGACGGCCGATTCATCCTGGGAAGCCCGGTCCTTGATGAAGTCTCATTGTCACTGCCCGGAGATAAAACATTCAGAATCATTGCCGAAAACAATTCGCCGCTGAACGTGAACGTCAGCGAAGTATTTCTGAACGGCATGAGGCTTGACCGCAACTACATAACCTACAGTGAGATCATGTCAGGAGGAGAGCTCAGGTTCAGGATGAAATAAACAGGACGGCTCCTCTTTGTTGATAATTATCATTGACTGCTGTCAGGCAAATCACTACATTTGTTCCATTCTGGTGCTGCCGGTTTTCCCCGGCAGTGAAAAGGGAACCCTGTGAAAATCAGGGACAGTACCCGCTGCTGTGAAGCCCGTTCCGTCGTAAGGCGGATCATTACAGCCGGAATTCCCGCCACTGTTCGCCATCTGGCGGACGGGAAGGCCCGGTGAGTAGGGATGAGTCAGAAGACCTGCCAGAACGTGTCCTGTTAAAGGAGCTTTCGGGATTAAAAGTTATGTTTGAAAGGTCATCTGACTATACCAGTCCGTCGCGTGCGAGTCGCAGAATAATTGCGGCTTATGTGGTGATATTTGCATGGCTTCTGTGCCCTGAAACCATCGCACAGGATCTGTTCCTGGAAGACACCGTGAACATATCGGCAGTCACGGTCACAGCCTCCTCTGCGGCCCGGTTTGCTCCAGGCACCATCGTAAGGATTGATTCTTCCCTTCTGGCCCGTCACGAAGGAAGTGACATGGCCTCGCTGCTTCATTCCTCAGGCATCCTCTCAGTTAAACGGTACGGGAACCATGGCCTTGCTTCGGTGTCAATTCGGGGAATGTCCGGCAGCCATACAGCGGTTACATGGAACGGCCTGCCTCTTAATTCTCCCGGTAACGGATATACGGATCTTGCAATAATTCCCCTTTTTTCGGTAACCAATGTCAGGATCACGCCTGGAGGCTCGGCACTTGATGATATCACCGGATCAATAGGCGGCCAGGTGGAACTTTCATCCGAACCAGTTTTCAATGGACTGACGGAGGTCTCACTGGCCGCAGGGGCTGGAAGCTTCGGCGAATATTCATCTTCAGCGGTATTTGGTACCGGAACAGAAAAAATCTTACTCAAGCTCAGCATTTGGGGAGAGACTGCACGAAACAACTTCCGGTACATCAACAAAAACGCTCCGGGCGGGGCTGCGGAGGAATGCAGGGTCAATGCCTCAGCTGCAACGGCAGGAGTTGCGACAGATCTCGCCTTTCGATTGAAGGGCTCGCTGTTAAGTGCCCACATCTGGTACAATGATGCCGACCGTGAACTGCCGGGGCCGGTGACCACGGTGCAGCAGGACTTCGGGGAGAGGCAGCGGGACCGCTCCCTGAGAAGTGTGTTAAGATACACATCGAAGCCCGGGAGGGTTTCTGCTGAGGTCATGGCCGGAGGTTCACATGATGTCAATCTCTATTTCCATGAAAATCCCGGGTTCAACGGCGATAACAGGTCGGAAACGTACATTGTCAGCACACGTGTCAGCTATCGTGCAGGCAGCAGTTTTGAGATGGTGATCAACGCCGGTGATGAGTTCAGGAAAGCATCCGCACTGAGTTACCAGGACACGAAGGTGCAGAATATTCTTTCTGCATCGCTGGCCGCAAAATACAGTCCTGTACCACGCCTGAGGCTGTTGCTGCAGGCAAGGCAGATGGCTGCCACAGGCATCAGTGTCACACCGGAGTTTACAGCCGGGGCATCATGGCTTCTGTCAGCCGGCGGTGAGCACGTCGTGAAGGCAATCTTCAGCCGTAACACGAAACTTCCCTGCCTGAATGATCTTTACTGGGTCCCGGGAGGTAATCCGGACCTTGTACCTGAAACAGCCACCGGGGGAGAGGCCTCCTGGTCGTTTGCCAGGGTTGCACAGTCTGGCATGAGACACACCCTCGATCTGACCTTACACGCTTCAGGTGTGGATAACCTTATTCAATGGCTGCCGGGGACTACAGGAATCTGGACAGCTGAAAATGTGCGCAGTATCAATGTTACGGGAATTGAAGCCAGGGCAGGAACAGAAGCCTCTGTCAGGAGTTGGAAGATAAAATGCCACCTCAGCTATGCATTTACCAGCTCCCGTATTGCCGGATCGGATATAGCCAATGACAGGTCTGTGGGAAGGCAGCTTATCTACACCCCTCTTCATCATCTCAACCTGAACATTGAGACCGGATGGAAAGCGCTGAGTGCAGGCATCTCAGCGGTGGCCGAGAGCAGGAGGTATACGACCTCAGACAACAGCGAGTGGCTGCCGGCCTGCATCACGACTGACCTGTTCATCGGGGCAGGCTTCAGGTCAGGCATCACAGGAATTAGAGCTGACCTGTACATGAACAACTTGCTGAACACTTCCTCCGAGAGTATCCGGAATTACCCCATGCCGCTGAGAACTATTAACCTTAGAATAAAACTAACCTGGTCACAAAAACAAAAAAAACATGAATCCAATCTTTAGAATCTTCACCGTGATTACCATGGCAGCTGCCTTGCTCATTTCCTGCGAACGCGTTGATGAGCCCTCACTCTTCCCGGCTGGCAGAGGCTACTTTATTCTCAATGAGGGTAACTATCTCGCCGGTAATGGATCAGTGAGCTTCTACAACTCTGATACCGGCGAGATGCACAATGACCTCTTCACATCCAAAAACAACCGTGCTCTTGGCGATATCCCGTCATTTCTTGCCGTGGACGGCGACAGAGGGTTCATAATTGTCAACAATTCCGGCACCGTTGAGGTTGTCAGCCTGCTGACAATGGAAAGTATAGCTACCGTTACAGGATTGAACTCACCCCGGCAGATGGTGATTCAGGGAAGGAAGGGGTATATCAGCAGCCTTTCCTCCAATGAGGTGACTGTAATTGATCTGGACAGGATGGAGGTATCAGGCAGCATCAGTATCGGCTGTACCTCTGAGGCCATGACAATATCCGGCAATAAACTCTTCTCGGCATTCTGGTCAGGAGGGAACACGATCATTGTCACGGACCTTGTGACCGAAGAGGTGATAAGAACAGTCACTGTCGGGCTTGAACCCGAAAGCATGGTGCTTGACAGGAACAACAGGCTGTGGGTCCTCTGCACCGGTGGGTGGAACGGGGAGGAGATACCCAGGCTGGTCAGAATCAATACAATCACATTTGAAAAAGAGGCAGAGATGTATTTCAGAACTATAAATGACAATCCCTCATCACTTTCGATCAATGCAGCAGGTGACACCCTCTATTACATTGACGAAGGGATCAGGAGAATGCCGGTAACGGCTGAGGAGTTACCTTCAGAGGCATACATTCCGGCCGGAACCAGACTGTTTTACAAACTGGCTGCCGGACCGGGAGGAGAGGTGGCTGTCACTGATGCAATAGACTACCAACAAACAGGCGATTTTCTCGTTTATAATGACAAGGGCGAGCTCACGGACACTGAGCAGGCCGGAATAATTCCGGGCTTCATCTGCTTCATGCGTGATTAATCCTTTTTGACTACTTTTAACAACGTAACAGAAACAGGTTGAAGGTAAAGGCATCAATATACGTACTGGTTCTGCTCTCATACCTGCCAGTATCCGGTCAGGTTGAATTTCCGGTTGGCAGCGCGCTCATGCCTGAGATAGAATCATGGTATGAGATTAATGTCGACTCCCTTCAGGTAGAAGTCTTGCGAACTATTGGCCAGGTCAAGGACCAGCCGTATCAGTTTGCAGTTCCGGTACCTGTCTCCCTTACTCCTTTAAACGCAGGATTTATTGTCACCCGGGATAATGAAACCATATGGGTGATGCCGGTGTCGTCCAAGGGAGCTCTCTCCGTCAACCTGATCCTTTCACCGTTCAACCTGCCCCGGGGCGCCTACATCTATGTCTATGACAGCAAAAAACAGGTTGTGCGCGGTGCCTATACCAGCGAGAGCGGGACTAACAACCTGACCATGCCGCTGATGCCCCTGCCCGGAGACAGGCTTGTGCTTGAATGCCACTTTCCCGGAAAGACCATCCCGCCTGATGCCATTGGTATTAAGCAGGTGGCCCATGACTTTGCAGGGTTCTTCGGTCTGGAAGGCATCAAGGACCTCTACTATGGCAGGTCCGACGTCTGCGAGGTGGACCTTAGTTGTTCAACCAATGTGAACTACCTCCAAGCCTCCAGGTCTGTGGTCCGTCTTCTCGTGGCAGGTTCGGAGCTTTGCACCGGAGTGCTTGTTAACAACACCGGCAGCGAGTACAAGGCGTATGTCCTGACTGCAAATCACTGCATTGATACGGCCACCCTGGCAGCCAATACAATTTTTGTTTTCAATTACATAAGTCCATGGTGCGACGGGCCGGACCTTACAAACATGCATTCCGTCTCAGGGTCCATTTTCAGGGCCGGCAATGCGGCGATTGACTTCAGCCTGGTAGAGCTGAACCAATTTCCTTCCCTGGTTTACAAGCCTTATTTCGCAGGCTGGGACATTACACCAGCGGTGCCCTCCAACACATTTACGCTTCATCATCCGGAAGGTGACGTGATGAAGATAACTATTGACGACAACGCTCCGATATCAACTTCGTATCCACTGCCGGGTTATGTCTCGAACAGCTTCTGGCGTGTTCTCAGGTGGGAGATGGGAACTACTGAGCCCGGATCATCCGGAGGACCTCTATTCGATCAGAACGGCAGGGTCAGGGGCACACTGACCGGCGGAAGTGCAACATGTGATGAGCCTTCAAACGATTTTTATGCCAAGCTGAGCAGGATGTTCAATATCACCACCGTCACCTCCACCAACCTGAAGTCATGGCTTGACCCGCAGTCAACAGGTGCCACCATCGTAAGCGGCAGAGATCCTTATGCTTATAACCTGTCAAGGTCTGACACCCTTAAGAATATTCCTGCCTCTGACCCTGGTATCACTGACAGCTACAATAACCCCGGGTGGGGTTACTCAACCGGTCATAATTCCGATGGTCTGACAAGATATGCCGAGTATATAAACTACTCCGGCACCGGTGAGATTGCCTGGGTAAAACTCAGTGTGGCATACGCCTCAACCCTTACCCAGGCTGATTCATTAAGAGTTTTCATCTGGAGTGGAGGTGCACAGCCCGGATCTGTCATAGCTTCAAGAATGTTCCGCATCAGGGAGGCAACGGACAATTATGAACTGGAGGTTGACTTTGGGAGGACAATAAAGGTAACAGGTTCATATTATGTTGGTTATGCTGTGTACTATAAAAACGGGTTAACCCCACCTCAGCCCCAGTTCGCTGTCCGGCACTCTGCCCCCTGGCCGCTCTCGACACAGAATACCGCCTGGTTCCATAACGGAAGCAACTGGCGACCCTTCACACAGCATCCATCTTTCCCCATGGCAACCTCGCTGGCAATAAAGGTAATAATGGTGGAGAACTCAGTACTGAACGGCATTGACGACCCGCAGAATGAGGTTTCACCGCTGAAGGTCTTCCCCAATCCCTTTACAACCAGCCTCTCTTTCAGCATCGAAGGCACCGGTGTCACGGAAACAACCCTGAGGCTGTATGACAATGCAGGGAGGGTGGTCAGCGCAGGTGAGTACAGGAATGTCTTTCCGGGAGTCCTCACACTGGAACTTCCCTGGCTCTCCCCGGGAATATATCATTACGGGCTGAAGAATGATTCAGTGACCTGGTCCGGGACACTCATTAAATTAGACTCCAGGTGATGAAGATCCCCGCCGTTGCATTTGCAGTGACAATACTTCTCTGTTCATGCCGTCATGGAGGAGGCAAGGCAGTCGACACCGGTCCGGACGGAGTATTTGCTGCATCAAGGTTTGAGCTGGAGAAGAGAGAGGGATACACGAAACTAACCGTCAGGGATCCATGGCAGAACACCCGGGGAACAAAGATGACCTGGTGCCTTCTTCCCCGTGATGCGGCTATCCCGGAAGGATTTGGGGAAGAGCAGGTGATACGCGTGCCCGTAAAGCGGATGATATGCATGTCTGTCACCCATCTTGCCATGCTGAGGGCTCTGGATGCCACAGATATCCTTGTTGGCATCTCCGGTACGGATCTTGTCTATGATTCGCTGATCCTCGGCGCAATTGCCCGGGGTCAGCTGCCGGATGTCGGTTACGAGGCAAGCCTGAACAGGGAGCTGATAGTTACACTAAGGCCTGAACTGCTGATGGCATACGGTGTGGCCGCCCCTGCGTCGGGTCAGTCGGGATGGCTCCCGGCGGCGGGAGTGAAGGTTCTATACAACGCTGACTATCTCGAAGATCACCCGCTTGCCAGGTGCGAATGGATAAAGCTCTTCGGAGTTCTTACGGGCAAAGAAGCCAGAGCAGACAGCCTTTACAGAGAGGTATCGGAAGCCTACAGTGAGCTGAGGGAACTGGTCAGGAGTTCGGTACATGAACGGCCCCGGGTTCTGCTGGGCGCCCCGTGGAAAGATGTGTGGTATGTCTCACCCGCCAACTCCTACACCGGCAGGCTGATAGAGGATGCTGGCGGGCACTATCTCTACAGTGATCTCTCAAAAGACAATTCTGTCCCTTTCTCCGTAGAAGCGGTGTTCGAACGGGCGACAAAGGCTGATTTCTGGATCAATCCCGGCACGATGGAGAACCTGGCCGGGATTGCTGCCGCCGACCATCGCATGACACGGCTCCCCGTCTATGCGAGAGGCGCGGTGTGGAACAACAGGAAAAGGATGACTCCCCGGGGCGGGAATGACTACTGGGAGAGCGCCGTTGTAAGGCCTGACCTTCTTCTGAAGGATATCGTTTCGATCCTTCATCCGGATCTTCTGCCCCGGTACAGACAATATTATTACATGAGACTGCAATGAAGGGGCTGACACCTGGAAGGACGCTGGTAATGACTGGGCTCATGTTCCTGGTTATAATACTGTTTATCGCAGATCTGCTTATCGGCAGCACCCGCATTGAGGCCTCCGAAGTCATCCGGTCGCTCTTTGGCCGGGGTGCACCGGGCAGTGAGATCATTGTAATGCAGTTCCGTCTGCCGAAGGCGCTGACGGCCGTTATTGCTGGTGCGGCCCTCGCTGTCAGCGGCCTGCTGATGCAGACCCTCTTCCGCAATCCCCTTGCCGGTCCTGATGTGCTGGGCGTAAGCTCCGGCGCCGGCCTGGGTGTGGCCCTTACCATCCTGACAATCTCTCCTCTCTTTACTCTCACTGCCGGCGGTGCAATGCAGGGATGGGGACTCATCCTGGCAGCCTGGGCCGGCGCCGGAGCGGTGATGATGGTAATTATGGCCGTCTCTGCACGCATGCGCGACATAATGACCGTCCTGATAGTCGGACTGTTGCTCGCAAGCGCAATATCGGCGGTGGTGAGCCTTTTGCAGTACTTCAGCAACGAGGCCATGCTCCGTACATACGTAATCTGGACCATGGGCAACCTGGGCAACATTTCATACCCGCAGATACGTGCCCTGGCCATTGCCGCAGCAGCGGGGCTTGCCATAGCGTTCGTTATGGTTAAACCGCTCAATGCCCTCCTGATGGGTGAGACCTTTTCACGGACAGTGGGGGTGAGGTTGAACCGTACAAGGATCATGCTGCTCGCAGCAGCAAGCATACTGGCAGGCAGCGTTACAGCATTCTGCGGACCGCTGGCATTCATCGGCGTGGCAGTACCTCATATCGGAAGACTGGTCTTCGGAACCTCAGACCACCGCACACTTATGCCAGGCGTTGCTCTCTGCGGATCTGCAGTGCTGTTACTGAGCGATATGGTCTCAACTATGCCCGGAGGAGGACACATTATACCGGTCAACACCGTCACCTCTCTCATTGGCATACCGGTCGTATTGTGGATAATCCTTGGCAAATCCGGGATGGGGAGGAGGTTCTGATGCAGTCGGGGATCATTATTGCAGAGACGTCCGGCCTGGCGATCGGCTACCCTGCCAGCAGAGGCAGCACCAATATAGTGATGAAACACCTTTCGCTGAAGGCATGCAAGGGCGAACTCGTTGCTCTGATCGGGCGAAACGGAACTGGCAAGAGCACATTGCTGAAGACCCTCGTGGGCCTCCAGCCTGCTATAAGCGGAAACATAAGACTCCAGGGAACGGAACTGAACGCAATCGGACCGTCACTTCTGCCACGTGTGGTGAGCTTTACTTCGACAGAACCGATGGCCATTCGCAACATAAAGGTCCGTGATGTTATCGCGCTGGGCCGGTTTCCATTCACCAACTGGATCGGAACCCTTTCAGTGGAGGATGAAGAAGCTGTCAGCAGGGCTATGGAAGCAACAGGGCTGTCCGAGCTGGCCGGCCGGAGCATTGACAATATTTCCGACGGGGAGAGGCAGCGCACGCTTATTGCACGGTCACTGGCACAGGACACCGGATTGCTTGTTATGGATGAGCCTACCGCATTCCTCGACCTGCCTGGCAGATACACCATTGTCAGCCTTCTGAGACAACTGACGCGTGAACGCGACAAATGTGTCATCTACTCAACCCATGACCTTGACACAGCCATCAATGAAGCTGACAGGATCTGGCTCATGACCGGGGATGGCGTATCCGAGGGGGCGCCGGAAGACCTGATCCTCAACGGTGACATGGCCAGGGCATTTGAAAGCCCACTGCTCTCATTCAGCAGCAGTGATTGTACATTCAGCTTCATCAGGGGCCGGCAGACGGCAATTGCGGTCGAGGGGGAAGGGCTGGCAGCAAGACTGACTGAAAAGGCACTTGGAAGGCGCGGGTACTGGACTGACCCGGAAGCCCCTCTCAAGGTCACTGTCAGCATGACATCAGGTAAAACTGAATGGATTGTCTCAGACAGTATGAAGACAGATAAGTACTATTCCCTCTATGACCTGCTTGGTAATCTGCCACGGGAAGCCGGTCAGTGACCCTGGAATTTCCTGTAAGCCTCTATGAAGGATGATATGTCTGCCGTTGCGAGCCTTTTGGCGATTATCTTCTTGTCCCTGTCGAGGATATAGATCAGGGGCGTCGATTCCACGTTGTAGAGGTAATCAAACCGGCTCTTCCGCTCCGGATCCCATCCGTTGATCCAGTTCAGTCCGTTCTCAACAATGTATTTCTCCCATTTTTCCTTGTCGTGCTGTGTGCACACCGCAAAAACCGCGATACCGCTCCCCTTGTTCTTTTCGTAATATTCCTTAAGCAGCGGGGTAGCCTCCTTGCAGTGGCCGCAATCCGGTTCCCAGAAGTAGAGAATGGTGAAATCGGCATTGACGTCATAGAGAGAGACATAACGTCCCGCAAAGGAGTTCATCAGAAGCTCCGGAGCCTTTTTGCCGATCAGGTTGGGCCTGAGGCGTTCGACCCTCTTCTTAAGGTCTGTGAGATACTCCTCCGACGCCCAGGGGGCCTTTCCGGCAAGATATATTTTGTCGGCAAGGTGCACAACCACAGCATCATGACCCATAATCCCGCTTGCAGCGTACCTGTTCATCAGCCACACGGCAACATACTGGAAGACATCATTCTGAACAGTGCTCTTTTCGAGCACTCTGTCGGCCTCCTTTACGATCGAGTCAGGCATCTGTATCACCACCTGCCTGAAAAACTGGTCAAGCCTTCCTCCGAGCACCGGGCTGCGGATAAGTCCGGGTTCCGCGAAATCGATGTTGTCAAAAAAATGATCCTTGTAATACACATATGACATCAGGCGTGCAACGGAGTCGCGGTTCACCGCATCCCCGGGCACAGCCGGTTCAGGTGTCTCCACCGGAATAATTGACCTGGCGATTGCGCCCAGCAATGTACCTTTATTGTTTTCTGCGGTCTCCTTCAGATACTGTTTCATTTTCTTCTCATGGTCAGCCAGCTGTTTCCTCAGTTCCGCGGCTCCGGGACCTGTTGCGGGTGCGGTGTTAAGCCTGCTGCTCAGGGCCATTGCCTGATCCTGCAACTCCTTCCATCTCTTCTGGTACTCCAGGAAACGGATGTTTTCTTCAGATCCTTTGAAGGCCAGCGTGCCGGCAGGGTCTTTAATGTCGCAGACAATATCAAAATGCTGGTCACTCCCCAGTAGAAATTCGAAGAAGGTGTTTCCCGGCAAAACGATCATATAGACCCCGGGCAGAAGCCTGTCAGCCCCGGTGAACCTGCAGGTTCCGGAATTGTCAGTGATCAGACTGTCTTTGATATATTGTTGACTGCCAACGTGATATGCCAATCTCACCTTGACATCAGTTTCACCCCTGACCGTGACCGCGATCGTATGTCCGGTCTGGCCTCTGAGGAGGATGAAGGAGCTCAGTAAAGCAATCAGGAGTATTGCCGTAGTGTACCTGGTTTTCATCTGCAAAGCGTTTGCCTGGTTTTCCCTGTACAATTTTCCTGCCAGATCAGTGATTCATATCCACTCTGATAATCTCCGCATAGCCAGATGCTGTCATGACAGCCTTAAGGGCGAAGTTAAACCGGTTAAGGTCAGTGCAGAGAAAAAAGTCTGTAGGAGGACTGAACGTGAGGTTCTCCGATTTGAAGAACCGGCTTCCTGAACCCGTCCTGAGGGCTTCTGTCGCGGAGGAGATATCCCTTTCAATTCCCATAAGAAGGTCCCTGATATATTCAGCGCAGAGCAGGTCTTCCTCTGCAGACTCGAGGGCCCGGTATCCCATAGCCACAAGTGTAACCTTTTCAGGTCTGAGCATGGTGATGTATGATGCCGTCGCCCCGGCATTGACCAGTCCGGCGCCCAGTATTTCTGTAGCACCTATGGCGCTGAGGATCCCGTTTGTGCCGGCGGTGGTGCAGTGTATCATTGTCCTGCCCGCAATTTTCCCTGTCATCATTTCTGTGGGGCTGTTGCCAAAGTCAAAGCCTTCTGGTCTCCTTTCGTTCTGTTCTCCCGCAATAATTACATCAGCCTTAAGTTTATCCCTTAGTGCAAGTGCCTCGGCAGGGGAGGCAACGTCAATCAGGCGCTTTATCCCATTGTCAAAGGCATAGCACGCAGTGCTGAAGGCCCGGAAGACATCGACAATAACTGTCACTCCCTGAGCCTCCTGTGCCCCTTTGACAAACTCTTTAATGGTGATGTCCATATTGAATTATTCAATTTGTGAAGATAATAATAGTGTTTGAAGATCATTTCTTAAATTTGCATCCCGGCAACAATCGACAGGTAACTGATGAAATTTTTTGAAAGGACAGGCGTAAAACTACTTCAGAGCACAGGTGAACTCCGCAAGGCCGGTATTGAGCGATTCAGGCGGTCAAAGCCATTCTGGGTCCGTCAGGGAAGAATAATGTATCTTCTTTTCAAAGGGATAAAGAGAGATAACATTTACATCAAAGCCTCCGCCCTGACCTTCTTTTCAATTCTTTCAGTGATACCCATGGTTGCACTTGCCTTCGGCATAGCCAAGGGTTTCGGGCTGTCAGACGAGCTGAGGGCACAGATCATCATGCAGTTTCATAACCAGGAGCAGGTGATGAACTGGATCCTCGACTTTGCCAACAACACCCTTGAGCAGACAAGCGGGGGCTGGCTGGCAGGGATCGGTGTGGCATTCCTGTTTTATACAGTCGGACAGCTGCTCAGCTATGTCGAGAGCACCTTCAACTCCATCTGGAGGGTTGAAGAGACCCGGGCCTGGTACCGTCAGGTGACTGACTACCTCGCAGTAATAATACTCGTGCCGGCACTGTTCATTGCCTCAAGCAGCGTCACGGTGTTAGCCACCACCAAACTGAACGATATCCTCTCCAAATCTGACATGCTCGAGGGCCTTAAGCCTGTTGTCTCCTTCCTGGTCCAGGTGATCCCGTTCATACTTCTGTTCACCGTGGCCACGGCTGCGTTCCTGGCTATGCCAAACACAAGGGTCAAGCTCAGGTCGGCTATTTTTGCCGGTTTGGTGGCAGGTATCGGACTGCAGGTGTTGCAGATCGTATATGTTGAGTCCCAGATGGGCATTGCAAGGCTTGGCACCCTCTATGGAAGTTTCGCAGCAGTTCCCCTGCTCATGATCTGGATTCAGATGAGCTGGGTTGTGCTGCTGATGGGGGCTCAGCTGTCATATTACATGCAGAACATAACCCGGTATGAGTTTGAGTTTGATGTCCAGAGGGTATCGCCAAAGCAGAAGAAAAGACTTGCCCTGCTTGTGATGCACTCTCTCATAGAGGATTTTGTCAAGGGGGCCAAACCAAGGTCACCTGAAGAGATTTCACTTGAGCTGAGCCTGCCGGTAAGAACAGTTCACGAGTGTCTTGATATGCTGCACGATGCCTTCCTGGTAACTGAAGTGTGGAATGAGGAGCTTGAACTCTATGTCTATCAGCCTGCTACTGACATCAACCGGATGACGCTCTCATTTGTGCTTGAAAAACTCGAGTTATCCGGCTCCGTTCACAAGATAGTGATCAATAATACCGATTACAGGAAGATCGATGCGGCCCTGACGAAATTCGAGACCCTCATGGCTTCGTCTGAGATTAACGTCCTCCTGAAGGATATCTGATTTATTACTTGTTCCGGAATGGCGACAGCCGGAATCGCCTGACGTATCTGATGAGCTCATCCAGAGACCTCCAGTTGTCAAAAAGGTAATGCGGTGCTTCCACGATTATCTGTCGTGTCTCGGGATGCAGTGACCAGTAGCTGATAAGGTTTGATGCCCTGAATACACGGTCTTCTGACCCGATAAGTGAGTAATCCCATACAAAGCCTGTCTGAACAGGTTCCATCATCCTGTTGTACAGCCATCTTAACTCATCGTGGAGCGATTTCACAGTCCGGGTCGGGATGTTCACCCTGTTCATCTCAAAACGGCTCCTGGTGCCAAACATCCTGAGGTAGAACTTGGCCATGCTGTAATTGGAAATGTTTTCCATGGTGGCCTCAAAGATTTTCAGGGGTATTCCGTACCTGTCATCAGCAGCAACGGGCGTACCGTTGATAGCAATTGTTAGGTCAGGCCTGATACCCATTTTCCTGCTGTAATATTCCGCAGCCCATACCCCTAGTGACCATCCGATGACAGTCACCCGCCGGTAGACTTTCATCTCCGGCAGTATGAGAGGCTCGTCAGCTGAATAATTATAAAAAAGAATGAAGTCGAAATTGTCTGTGGTGAGGGTGGTAAAGGCTTTCTCATCAATACCCCATGTACCAAAGAGAATGACCAGATCGCGGTTGTTCTCAAATCTGCGGAGGAAGGTTTTCATCGGCGGGTAAAAAGAAAAAAGAGGAGAGGGTTACCGTGGAACTTTAAGGAACGGGCTTATGAGATAATCCCGGAATCTACTGTCTGATAAAAGGAAGTAACCTATGGTAGTCAGCCTATAGGTCCATGTGAAAGTCAATGTCTGCAATACAATCCTATTGATTCCCACAGGTAACCCTTACTCTCCTCTTTTATTTTAAGCAATAGCTTAGTACAAATATAATAAAATATATTACACAAAACAAATTTTTCAGAAAATATTGAAATCCCGGGTTATCAGCGAGATTGTTAATTTGAATTACTTTGATTAATTTTATTCGGAATATTTGATCATTTCTTATCCTGATATCAAACATTTTTCCCTATGATACCTGAAATTATAAGCATCAGGCATGATGACGGCTCGGGCTTCAGAGCAGAGTGGATCGACAATGAAAGCAGTTTTCTGCATGTGCATCCCGAGTACGAGATTGTGCTTAACGTTACCGGCAACGGTACGCGTGTGGCAGGTGATTCGGTTGAAATATTCGATCATTATGACCTTGTTGTCTTCGGTCCGGACCTGCGGCATTTCTGGAATTTCTACAGGAAAGATGAGAACGATACCGGCCGTCACGCCATGATGTGCCACTTCAGGCGGGAATCGCTGGGAGAGCAACTGCTCTCACAGTTTGAGACTGCTGAACTGAGGCGGCTTCTGGATGATGCATCACGCGGCATTGCCTTTACCGCAGAGACAGGCAGGGCTGCGGAGGAACCCATGAGGAGGCTGATGACGGAGACGGGAATGAAAAAGATGGTTAGCCTCTTCAGGCTGCTCGAAATACTCTGCTCCGCGGAAAAATTCAAAATCCTCTCAGGTGAAGGCTCTGCCGGAAGCCGTGAAATGATAGACATCCGTCTGACCTCAGTATGCACCTTCGTACGCGATAATTTCTTCCGGCCAATACCGGTGAAGGAGGTGTCAGCCATTGCAAAGATGAGCCCTCACTCGTTCAGCCGTTTCTTTTCACGCAGCACCGGCAGCGGCTTTGTCGACTATGTGAACCAGGTGCGGACAAACAAGGCATGCTACCTTTTGCGTGAAACTGACCATCAGATAAATGAGATTGTCTTTGAATGCGGATTCGCCACGGTCTCCAACTTCAACAAGCAGTTCCGCAAGCACGCCGGGATGTCGGCACGCGATTACCGTGCACAATACAGAAACTGACGGTTACAGCTGACAGTTTTTATATTCACTGCCGGGGGATGATATTTTTCATGCCGGGGATCGGGCCGGTTTGCTAAATTTGCCGTTGTGCCATAACTTAAAAACAGTTCAATCATGGGAATGACAGTAACCGAAAAGATAATCGCGTCACACTCAAAATATGAAACGGTCAAACCGGGTGACATTATCGACATAACCATTGATGCCCGTGCCGCAAGGGACTTCGGGGGAGCCAACGTGGTCAGGAACCTGAACGACTTCGGCCTGACGGTTGATGATCCGGACAGAACGCTTTTTACCTTCGACTGCAATCCGACAGGCTCTGATCAGAAATATGCCGTCAACCAGCACATCTGCAGGCAGTTTGCACGGAACAATAACATCCGGGTCTATGATATCAATGCAGGTATAGGAACCCACCTCCTGATAGAGGAGGGTTATGTATGGCCAGGAGCCACCGCCGTATCCACAGACTCGCATGCAAACATACTTGGTGCCGTCGGTGCATTCGGACAGGGAATGGGAGACATGGACATTGCAGCTGCCTGGAACAGCGGCCGGGTATGGTTCAAGGTGCCCGGCTCGGTGAAGCTGAACTTCAGGGGCAGCATGCCGGAGGGCGTCACCGCCAAGGATTTCATTCTCAATCTTCTGCATATTTACGGAGCCAACACGCTCCTTGGATACAGTATAGAACTCTATGGCCAGGCAGTCGACCGGATGACGCTCGACGAACGCATCACAATTGCTTCCATGGCCACCGAGATGGGCGCAATAATAATTCTCTTCCCCCCGACGGAGGAGATCATAAACTACAGCCGTGTACGTGCAAGATCACCGTTTGAGCCGGTCTTCGCTGACCCGGATGCAACGTACGGGATCGTGGCTGACATTGACGTCAGCACCTTTGTGCCAATGGTGTCGCGACCCGGCGAGCCCCATGATACTGTCGGAGTGAAGGAGTTGCCTGTCACGGTGATTGATTCTGCATTCATTGGCAGCTGCACCAACGGCCGTATGGAGGATATGAGGACTGCTGCTGACATTCTGCGCGGCAGGAAAGTCGCCCCGGGCGTGGTTCTCAAGATCGTCCCGGCAACTGATGCAATCTGGAGACAGTGCCTCAACGAAGGCCTGATCGATGTCTTCAAGCAGTCCGGAGCCCTCGTCTCCAACGCAGGATGCGCAGGTTGCGCTGCAGGACAGGTGGGACAGAATGGCAAGGGCGAGGTGACAGTGAGCACCGGCAACAGGAACTTCCCCGGAAAACAGGGGCAGGGCAGCGTCTTCCTCGCTTCACCGGAAGTTGTAGCCTCTTCGGCGCTTGCCGGCTATATAACCACCCCGGACGCAATTCCGGCATCCCCGGTCGAATTCAACCGAGGTACCGGCCAGCAGGCCACCCGGACTGCCAGACAACAGGCAGCGACGACGGAAAGACCGACTGTCATTAAAGGCAGGGTTTGGCTTATCGGGCGTGACAATATCGATACCGACATGATCTTCCACAACAGGTATCTCGCCATCACGGACATTAATGAGATGGGACAGTATGCCTTTGACAACCTGGAAGGATTCAAGGACTTTGCAAAGCGGGCACAGCCGGGAGACATCATTGTCGCCGGCAGGAATTTCGGAAGCGGAAGCTCCCGCCAGCAGGCTGTTGACTGCTTTGTGTCACTGGGAATACAGGCTGTGATTGCCCGTTCCTTCGGGGTGATCTATGAACGAAATGCCATTAACGCCGCCTTCCCGGTCATGACATACGATTCATTTGAAATGATCGACCTGAAGGACGGTGATATCATAACTGTCAACCTTATCACCGGTGAAGCCGTTAATGAGCGGAACGGCCTTACTACTTCAGTTAATCCCTTTTATGATGCACAGTATGAGATTTATATAAGAGGAGGACTGCTTGGTAAAATTTAACTTACACTTCATCAGATATGAAACCAAAGACATTCGTTGAGAAGGTACTCGGCGCTCCTGAGGGAGCGGTGGTATTCCGGAAACCTGACCTTATCCTAACCCATGACAATACCTCCAGCATCTATCAGACCTTTCTCAAGATGGGAGGGGATAAGGTCTCCGACCCCGGCCAGATGCTTGTTGTGCTCGATCACAATGCACCTCCGGCCGATGCCAAACTTGCGACGCAGTACCAGGATATACGGAATATAGTTGCTGACCAGGGCATTCGGAAGTTTTATGACTCGGGACAGGGCATCTGTCACCAGATGATGTCAAACCATGCCCGTCCCGGAATGATTATTGTCGGCTCTGACAGCCACACCTGCACCGCCGGGGCCTTTAATGCCCTTGCCGCAGGCATAGACCGTACGGAAGCTGCAGGCATATGGAAACGCGGCGAAACCTGGTTCCTGGTCCCACCTTCAATGCGCATAGACCTGACCGGGAAACTACATCCGGGTGTCAGCGCCAAGGATCTGTCACTCTGGATAATAGGAATGCTTGGTTCCGACGGAGCCAACTACATGTCAATCGAGTTCCACGGTGACGGTGTTGGCTCACTGAACGTGAGCGACAGGATGACAGTCGCCAACCTGGCCTCGGAGATGGGGGCAAAGAATGCAGTCTTCCCATCGGATGAGGTGCTTCAGAAGTATATCGGCTCCGCCACAACCGGAGTATGGGCCGATGAGGGGGCGGAATACCGCTGCCGGATATCAATCGACCTGACCACTGTGTTCCCCCTTGTTGCAGCGCCTCATAATGTAGACAACATCAAATCAGTGGCCTCAGTCGCAGGCACTGTCGTTCATGAGGGTCTCATCGGCACCTGCACCAACGGCAGGATTGAGGATCTCAGGACTGCTGCCGCAGTGCTGAGGGGCGCAAAGGTGAAGCCGGGGTTCCAGCTTCATATCATTCCTGCCTCAAAGGAGATCTACCTGCAGGCAATCAGGGAGGACCTTATAACAGATCTCATTGAGGCCGGCGCAAACATTCTCAGCCCTTCGTGCGGACCATGCCTGGGTACGGGGCAGGGTATTCCGGCCAGCGGGCACATAGTGATATCAACTGCCAACCGCAACTTCCTGGGCCGAATGGGAAACAAGGATGCATCGATCTATCTTGCCTCACCGGCAACTGTTGCGGCATCGGCCATAACGGGCGTCATCACCGACCCGAGGATAACCCCGGGTGATGAGGTTTTTCTTTTCAACCCGCCGCAGAGCAAGACCAATGTCATCAGCGAGGGAGAAAACAGGAGAGAGGGCAACGTCTGGAACTATGCTGATGTGGACAACCTGAACACTGACCAGATGTTTGCAGGCAAGCACACATATTCTGTGATGAGCTCCGATGCCGCGGCAATACTGCCACTGCTCTTTGGCGATTTTGACCCCTCTTTCAGTAAAAATGCAAAGGCCGGAGACATAATCATTGCAGGTGACAACTTTGGCTGCGGGAGTTCACGCGAACACCCCTCGGTCGGGCTTGCTCACCTGGGCATCAGTGCGGTCATAATCAAGTCTGTTAATCGCATCTTTTACCGCTCCTCCATCAACCAGGGCCTCCCTCTGATTGTGCACAAGGAAGCCGTCGAGGCATACAAACCGGGTGACGCCGTTGAGATTGACTTTGACAAGGGATCTCTTATGATCGGAAAAAGGAAGTTCTCATTTGAACCCCTTCCACCTCAGCTGAAACAGATAATAGAAAAGAAGGGACTGGTCAACTGGATGAAGAGTGCATGATACTCTCCGGTATGAGTGAGCAGCGGTTGGCAGAAGGAAAAATGTGATTATATTTGCGGCAGTTTTAAACCGTGTAACGGTTCCGTAGCTCAGTTGGATAGAGCAACAGCCTTCTAAGCTGTGGGTCCCGCGTTCGAGTCGCGGCGGAATCACATGAACGGCGGCATCTGCCTCCGGTCACTTACCCGAAGGGTGACATGAGCACCATCAATTTTAAATCCGTATTCAGGATTATCGGACTGATACTGATAATTTCAGCATCTTCCTTCCTGCTCTGCATCCCTGTTGCACTGACTTACTCAGAACCGGTGGCCCCTTTCCTCTTTGCTTTTATTACTGCAATGACCCCCGGGGTTATCCTGTATTTTCCCTTTCATAGTTCACACGATCACAAGGTCACATCCAGGGAAGGGTACCTCAGCGTCACCCTCGGCTGGGCAGGCCTGGTCCTGTCAGGAACTCTTCCGTACATCTTCAGTGGTGAAATCAGGGGATTTGTAAACATGCTTTTTGAGAGTGTCTCAGGATATACGACTACCGGCGGGTCAATATTGACGAATGTTGAGGCCGTGTCCAGATCGGTGCTTTTCTGGCGCAGCCTGACCCACTGGATAGGTGGGATCGGGATCATCCTTCTGGTAATCATTATCCTGCCCTCATTAAAAGTGGGTGGCTATCACCTTTTCTCCATGGAGTCATCCCTGAAGGAGAAAATTCTTCCGCGGACAAAATCCATCGCCAGGGCAATCCTGATGATCTACATGGGCCTTACCGTTACCCTTATTATCCTCCTGACAGTCGGAGGAATGGACCTTTTTGACAGCATTTGTCACACTTTCGGTACCGTAGCCACAGGAGGTTTTTCAACAAAGAATACAAGTATATCCGGTTATTCAAATTACATCCAGTATATAGTTTCTCTGTTTATGTTCCTGTCAGCCACAAGCTACGTGGTTTTTTACTTTTTATTCAAGAGGGTCTATTCAAAGGTGAAGTCAAACGAGGAATTCTGGTTCTATATCTTCTTCACCACGGCAGCGGTGGTATCCGTGACCATGATCCTCTATGTCGGCTCGGACAGATCATTTGAGGAGGCATTTCGTCATGCACTCTTCCAGGTTACTTCAACCATAAGCACAACGGGGTTTGCCACATCTGACTACACCCTCTGGCCGGCCTCCGCATATGTGCTCATCTTTCTTCTGATTTTTGTCGGGGGCTCAACCGGGTCCACCACAGGGGGAATAAAGATGGCAAGACACCTGATCTCTCTCAGAAACCTGCGCAATGTGACAATCAGGCTTCAGCATCCGAATGCAATCATGCCTGTCAAGCTTAACGGCCAGCTCATACCTGACAATATCAACAGCATGATGACGGTTTTCATTCAGCTCTACGTCATTATTTTCATTGCGGGTATGTTGGTGCTTCTTTTAACGGGCATTCCGGCAGATGAAGCTGCGGGAGCATCCGCATCATCTCTGTCGTGTGTGGGTCCCGGACTCGGCGCATCGGGAAACATGGGCAACTTCGCGCACTTTAACGGCGCCGCAAAAATGACAATGGTAATCCTGATGATAATCGGCCGACTCGAGATATTCACCATAATTACCCTGTTCACCCGTGCCTTCTGGAGAAAGTAAAAGGGCATGAATGGTGATATTTAGAAAAATTTCTCCAAAATCTCTGAAAAAAGAGAAATAATATCAAAAACTACTTTACCTTTGCACGCAAATCAAAATCATCTTTATGAATAAAGGAATTGTTAAATTTTTCAATGTGTCCAAAGGTTTTGGATTCATTAAAGACGCAAACTCATCGAAAGAGTATTTTGTCCATTCAACCGGACTGATCGACAAGA
Source organism: Bacteroidales bacterium (assembly GCA_049294275.1). GTDB lineage: Bacteria > Bacteroidota > Bacteroidia > Bacteroidales > VadinHA17 > SR-FBR-E99. Next base: position 16,449 of record JBAQCQ010000058.1, on the reverse strand, counting down.
TCAAGGAGAATGACGAAGTTACATTTGACCTCCAGGAAGGTAAAAAAGGATTAAATGCCGTTAATGTAAGACTTGCATAGTTGACGATATAATGTACATTTAATGCCCTTGATCCCGCCTGACCGGCGGGATTTTTTTTGCTCAGAAGTGAAGACCGGAGCCGGGTAAATGATATATTTGAATATTAAGCTGATAACAAAATGCGGAAACACTGCCCTGATTGCCGGGGCGTCCGAAGGTATAGGAGCTGCATTTGCTGAGGAGCTGGCTGCTAACCGCTTCAGCCTGGTACTGACCGCACGCAGAATGAATCCCCTGAAGATTCCGGCCGGCAAACTTTCGGACAGGTATAAGGTTGTGACACGGTGCCATGCAATTGATCTGTCAGACTAAGGTGCCACCCAACAGGTCCTGGCTTCTCTTGACAGAACAGTGCCCTGCATTCTGGTTTATAATGCCACCCTTTCACATATCGGGGCCTTTGCTGAACTCCCTCTGAAGGATCACTGACAGACGACCCGCGTCAACATGATCACGCCTTTGAAACTGGTTCATCACCCGGGAGGAAAGATGCCTGAAAGGGGCAAAGGAGCGGTAATACTGATGTCATCCATGGCCGGACTTCAGGGCAGCGGCTACCTTACAACATATGCCACCACCAAGGCTTTTAACAGGGTGCTGGCTGAAAGTCTATGGTATGAATGGAAAGAGCGGGGAGTGGATATATTGGCCTGTTGCGCAGGGGCAACGGCAACCCCCTGTTACCTCAACTCCCCGCCTGCAAAGGCCAGCCTTTTTGCTCCTTCAGCAATGCAGCCAGAGACTGTTGTCACGGAGTGTCTACGGAGACTGGGGAAAAAACCCTCATTTGTTGCCGGTAAAGCAAACAGAGCCGCTTCATTTTTCATGCAGAGGGTGCTTTCACGAAAAAAAACGGTGGAGATATTGGGCGGCAACACCCGCAAAATATACGTGGTTCAGGATTAACCGGTTATCCGGTTCCCAATCTTACCAGATCCTCGGGATAATCCGCCACGGGACCCTCTTCCTGTACTCATCCCATAGCGATCCGTATTTTGCCGAACGGCGTTTGTCATCATCATGCTGCCTGGTGAAGAGCAGAAGGACATAGTAGAGTTTTCTAACAATTAAAGAATTTATCAGGAATACAGGCTATGATTAATAATATTTACTAAATCTGACTGACAAGGCGATTTTTTAGCACAGGATGCTAAATAAATTGCCGTATTTTAAATATGCGCTCTGATTTAACCAGTATAAGACAGTTTTTCGGTGGTTGGTGAAGTGGTCGGGGACAGGAGGTACATCAGTATACCCCAGTCGGGTCTGAAATCCATCCTCTGGGTGCTCTGGAACCTCAGGATTCTGAATCTGCAACCGGTCAGCCTTAAATATTGTCTTTACCCTGTCATTCCGGACCCTTCAAAACTGGCCCGGAGATACGAGTACGGTTTCAGGCACAGTTCCTCCGAATCATTTACAGGCACGGTTGACAATAACTTGCTTCCGGCTGATATGAGTTTTTGAAGTTCAGGTATGTTACACTGAGATGCCGAACCTCTCTTCTGCCACGCGGCAGATAAGCTCCACAGTTGCATCGATACCCAGCAGTGATGAGTTTATGCACAGGTGGTACGACTCGGCCGCCCCCCAGGTTTTGCCGCTGAAGTAGTGGTAATAGGCTGAACGGCCTTTGTCAGTCTTTTCGATGAGTTCCCGGGCCTTGCCTTCAGTGATCTTGTGACTTGCTGCAATTCTTCTGATCCGGTCATCGGTGTTGGCGCTGATGAAGAGGTTTAGAATGTCACGACGTTCCTTCAGAACATAATCGGCGCACCGGCCGACGAAGATGCATGATCCCTCCTCAGCCAGCCTTCTCATTGCGTCGCCCTGTATCTTGAAAAGAGTTTCATTACTCAGGTAATAACTGGAAAAGAAATCATCTGTGACAGAGCTCCTGATACCCAGCAGGCCGGGGAAGAGGCTGAAGTGCTTCTGTTCATCCACTCTCTCGAAGAACTCCTCTTTCAGCCCGCTCTCTTTTGAAGCAATGCGTATCAGTTCCTTGTCGTAGTATGGTATGCCCAGGCGCGCGGAGAGCTTCTGGCCGATCTCACGTCCGCCGCTTCCAAGCTGCCTGCCGATGTTGATTACATATTTATCTGTCATTGGCCGTTGGATTAAACTTCATTCAAATTTAGTCTTTAATAATAAATTTACAGTGCCACATACATGCCATTCTGACCTTGTAGTTCCTATTCTCTGACTGTGGCCTTAATGTGGCGCAGGGAAAAAGGATTAACTTGGTTGCTATTCTCAGGTAAATATAAAATGATGGACAAGTACATTCTGGCCCTTGACCAGGGAACAACCAGTTCCAGGGCTATAGTCTTTGATCACAATGGTTTGCAGGTAGCATCGGCGGGGAAAGAATTCAGACAGGTCTTTCCTCAGCCCGGATGGGTCGAGCATGACCCTGACGAGATATGGGCTTCACAGGCGGGTGTTGCCGCCGGGGTTCTTGCCGGGGCAGGAATCAACGGCTCCGCCATCGCCGCAATAGGCATCACCAACCAGCGTGAGACAACGGTTGTGTGGAACAGGAAAACCGGCAGACCAGTATACAACGCTATTGTCTGGCAGGACAGGCGAACCTCCGGATTCTGTGACCAGCTAAAGAATGAAGGACTGGACGATCTCATCCTTCAGAAGACAGGTCTGATCATTGATGCCTATTTTTCTGCCACCAAGGTCAGATGGATACTTGAGAATATCGGCGGAGCGAGGGAGATGGCTGAAAGAGGTGAGCTGCTGTTTGGTACTGTAGACTCTTGGCTCATCTGGAACCTTTCCGGCGGGAGGCTGCATGTCACAGACGCGTCAAATGCCTCCAGAACAATGCTTTTCAATATTCATACACTTGAATGGGATGAAGATCTGCTCAGAATATTCAGTGTACCCGCAAGCATGCTGCCTCAGGTCCGATCTTCAAGCATTATGTACGGTCTTACCTCAGAAAACTTTCCGTCGAACATACCAATCGCAGGTGTTGCCGGAGATCAGCAGGCAGCTCTTTTCGGCCAGATATGCATTGAAAGTGGAATGGTCAAGAACACCTACGGCACCGGGTGCTTCATGATGATGAATACCGGTACAAACCCCATAGCCTCCAAGAACAGTCTTCTGACAACCGTTGCATGGAATATTGGAGGGAAGACGGAATATGCCCTTGAGGGAAGCATTTTCATTGCCGGAGCGGTGGTGCAGTGGCTGCGTGACGGACTGGGCATTATACGGGATTCAGGTGATGTTGAAAAACTGGCAAGACAGGTCAGTTCGTCAGAAGGCGTATTCTTCATTCCGGCCTTTGCAGGCATGGGAGCTCCATACTGGAACCAGCATGCAAGGGGTACGATCACAGGTCTGACCCGCGGTACCACTGCTGCCCATATTGCCCGTGCCGCAATGGAGAGCATTGCATACCAGACACATGACGTGTTACTTGCTATGCAGAATGATTCAGGATTGAAAATAAAGGAATTAAGGGTTGATGGCGGGGCTGCCGTCAATGACACACTGATGCAGTTCCAGGCTGACCTGCTGCAGACCTGTGTGGTGCGCCCGAAGATAACCGAAACCACTGCACTGGGGGCTGCTTACCTTGCAGGACTGGCAACAGGCTACTGGAGCGGCCTCGACGAGATAAGGCAGCAATGGCAGGTCGACCGCCGGTTCTCACCGGTAATGGAAGACCGTGAACGGTCTGAGCTGCTGAGAGGATGGAACCGCGCAGTCGGCGCCGCAATTGCCTGGAGCGACAACAGGCAGGCATAGCAAACCGATAATAATGTCAGGTTCTGGCATTTCATCAGGCTTTTAGTCTCAATGGTTTGCCGCTGTCTGCATGAGTCTTTCAAATTCCCAAAAAATTGGTTAGGTTTATGCCTCAATTCTGAGGCATGAAAAAGGTCCTTTTCATTCTGGCAGTACTCCTTCTCATCTGCCCGGCCCCTGGCAGAGCAGGAATGGCTGACAGCACCGACGTATATATCATTACCTGTGCACCGGGGACGGAAAGCTATTCAATCTACGGCCACACTGCCCTCAGGATAACAATCAGGGGAACAACGTTCGACAGGGCATACAACTGGGGAATCTTCGACTTCTCAACCCCCAACTTTGCCTACCGGTTTGCAAAGGGAAGGCTCGATTACATGCTTGGAGCATACAGCTATGAGGATTTCCTCCGGGAGTACATCGCGGAAGGCCGGTCAGTCTGGTCTCAGAAACTGAATCTGACCACAGCAGAAAAGGAAAAACTCTTCGAACTGATCAATGAAAATCTTAAGCCTGAAAATGTAAAGTACAGGTATGACTTCTTCTTCGACAACTGCGCCACCCGGTTGCGTGACATTGTAGCGGCTGCCGCAACTGATACCGTTATTTTTCCGGTGACGGAGAAAAGGAAGCAGAAGAGCTTCCGAAGGCTGGTCGATCCCAATCAGAAGGTGTTGCCGTGGCTCGACCTTGGCGCTGATATGTTGCTCGGACTGCAGGCTGACCGAAAAGCCACGCCGTCAGATGAGATGTTCCTGCCTGTCCATCTCATGAACAATATGCTGAAAACCGTTATTGTCCATGACGGCATGGAACAACCGCTTGCAGGTCCGGCGGAAGTTGTTGTTGACTTTCCCGTAACCGGCAAACCCGGTGCGAAAGCATGGATTCCTCAAGCGGTGTTTTACCTGCTGCTGATACTTGTTCTGTTGATTACGTTTGTCTTCGGCAAGCCGAAACTTGAAAAGGTGACTGATTTTGCGCTCTATTTTATCTATTCTGTTATTGCCATTCTGCTGGTCTTTACCAATCTCTTCTCGGAACATGACGCCCTTCACTTCAACCTGCTTGCCCTGGGTATAAACATCCTGATTCCCGCCCTCTTCATATTCCTTTTCACCAGCAAAAAAGCGGTCACACTGAGCAGGATAGCTTTCTTTATCTCATTGTCATGGCTGCCTGTATCACTTGTAGCCGGTCAGGGCATCAATCCTGCACTGATACCACTGGTCACGGTAATAATGGTCAGGCTCTTCAGGCACTGTGAGTTTGGCAAAAAGCTTTAACACTTCTTTAACAACCTTTAACAAGGTTTTTTAATATCAAAAATGATCTTTGCGGATATTTTTCGCGAATAAGAAACAACACTATCAATTATGGAACATACTACCGATATCAGGCTCCTCAATGAGAAGATCGAAAAAGAGAGTGCATTTGTTGACCTGGTCAGGCAGGAGATAAACAAAGTGATCGTCGGGCAGCGTCATCTGACTGACTCGCTGCTTATAGGACTGCTTTCCAACGGGCACATACTGCTCGAAGGTGTACCGGGGCTGGCAAAAACACTTGCAATCAAAACCCTGGCCTCGATCATTGACACCAGGTTCAGCCGCATACAGTTCACGCCTGACCTGCTTCCGGCCGACCTCATCGGGACGATGATCTACAGTCAGAAGAAAGAGGAATTTGTTGTCCGGAAGGGACCCATCTTCGCCAACTTCATCCTGGCCGATGAGATCAACCGCTCCCCGGCCAAGGTGCAGAGCGCCCTGCTGGAGGCCATGCAGGAGAGGCAGGTGACCATCGGAGAACACACATACAAGCTCGATGAGCCCTTTATGGTGCTGGCCACCCAGAATCCCATTGAGCAGGAGGGAACCTATCCTCTGCCTGAAGCACAGGTGGACAGGTTCATGCTCAAGGTTGTGATCACCTATCCCGAGAAGGAAGAAGAGCGCATGATCATACGCGAGAACCTTGCAAGCGAATTCCCGGTGGCAAAGACAATCCTGAAGCCGGATGATATAATCAGGGCACGTAACGTGGTAAGGGAAGTTTACCTCGATGAAAAGATAGAGAACTACATTCTCGATATAGTATTTGCCACCAGGCAGCCCGACAGGTTCGGACTGTCGAAATTCACGCCTTTGATTGCCTACGGGGCATCACCGAGGGCAGGCATCAATCTTGCCCTGGCGGCAAAGGCCTACGCCTTCATAAGACGCAGGGGATTCGTGGTGCCGGAGGACATCCGGTTCCTTTGCGCTGACGTACTCCGTCACCGCATCGGTCTTACATATGAGGCTGAAGCTGAGAATATCACTTCTGACCAGATCATTGCAGAGATACTAAACACTGTTGAAGTACCGTAGTCTGAATGAGAAGCATACCTGTTGTGATCATCTTCCTGGCTATGATGTGCCCTGTGGCCGAAGCCCAGGAGTTCATCGGTCTTCCTGAAGAAAAAATCAGGGATATCATGTCATCCGCCAGGCCAGGGCTGGTTCTCGACAGCAGGGTGAAGAACGACGCCTTCAGGTATCTGAAATACAGTTCGGCAGATGATAAGGAGACATGGCTGGTATTCTTTGATGAAAAAGGTAATTGCAACGGTGTCAGGATAACATGCGACAACAGCTGTTATGACAGGAAGGTAAAGGAGCTTAACGATTTATACAGGCCGGGAACAGCGAACCTGTGGAGTCACAGGACAGGAGGAGAGGAGATAACGATCAGGCTGAAAAAGGAGTCATGGTTTTTCACCGTGACATATGAGAGGATAAAGCAGAGAGGCAAAAGTGGAAACGACAGAACTGCTTAAAAAGGTAAGGAAGATTGAGATAAGGTCACGGGGCCTTACCCGGCAGATTTTTGCCGGTGAGTACCACAGTGCCTTCAGAGGCAGGGGAATGGCCTTCAGCGAGGTGCGTGAGTACCAGTTCGGGGATGACATCCGGAGTATCGACTGGAACGTCACCGCCCGTTTCGGACATCCCTACGTGAAGATATTCGAGGAAGAGCGCGAACTGACGGTGATGCTTCTTGTTGATGTCAGCCGGTCGGGCGATTTCGGGACCGTATCCTCAACCAAGAGAGAGCTGATGACCGAGATCGCTGCCGTACTTGCCTACTCGGTGATTGCAAACAATGATAAGGTGGGACTCATGCTCTTTTCCGACAAGGTTGAAAAGTATATCCCTCCAAAGAAAGGCCGGGGGCATATGCTCCACATCATCCGTGAAATGCTCAGTTATGAGCCTCAGGCGTCAGGGACATCTCTTTCAGAGCCTCTGCGGTACCTGACAAACGTTATCAGGAAAAGGTGCACCGCATTCATCCTGTCCGATTTCATGGCACCGTCATTCGTCGAGTCGCTCCGCATTGCATCCGGCAAGCATGACGTAGTTGCCCTCCGCATAACAGACAGGCGCGAGAAGGAGATGCCTGACGTAGGATTCATGAAGGTTACAGATCCCGAAACGGGAAAGGAGAACTGGATTGACACATCATCAGCCAGGATCAGGCAGGAGTATGCCAGCCTCTGGAAAAGACACGATGAAAGTGTCAGCAGCACCTTCGTGAGCTGCGGGGTGGATGCGGCAACAATCAGCACCGGCGGGGATTACATCAAACCTCTTATCTCTCTTTTCAAACACAGGTAGAATGAAGGGAAGGAGTGCCATATTGTTTGCCGTCTTGTTATTTGTCACTGCTGCTGCCGTACCGCAGGAGATAAAAGTTACCTCATCGCCTGACACATCAACGATACTCATTGGAGATCAGACAGGATTTGCCGTGTCGGCAGAAATTCCAAAAGGCACGGCGGCAGAGATTAATACGGTCAGTGATACCCTGGCAGGGAAGATTGTAATCCTTGCCCGCAGCCCCAGGGACACTTCCCTCTCGTCGGACGGAGTGATGACTATAACTGACAGGTACCTTATAACGGCTTTTGATTCAGGAACATACACCATTCCTCCGTTTTACGCCGAGATTGCTTCGGGAGACAGTCTCATAAGGTTTTACTCCGATTATTCCTTCATAAAGGTATTGCGTCCGGATGTGACGCCTCCGGACACCACTGAGGTGATTTTTGATATTGTCGGACCACGGAGTGCACCATTAACCTTCGCTGAGATATTACCGTGGCTGCTCATTGCCCTCCTTACAGGAATCGTGCTCTGGCTGCTGGCCCGCTTCCTGCCAAGAAACCCGCTCAGGAGATTTGTCAGGCCTCCGGCCCCACCTGAACCTGCACACCTGATTGCTCTCCGGGAACTGAAAGCTCTCATGGAGGAGGAGTTGTGGCAGAAAGGAGAAATAAAAGAGTATTATTCGAGACTCTCGGATATCCTGCGCCGGTACATTGACAACCGGTACGGTATAAGCTCCCCCGAGCTAACCACAGACGAGACTGTGCGCATGCTTCAGAAAGCTGCGGTCACAACCCCGGGGCAGATGTCGCTGGTGAAAGAACTGTTGTCTGCATCCGACATGGTCAAGTTCGCCAAATATCTGCCGGAGAGCACTCTGCACCTGAAGTATCATGATGACGCCGTCCGGTTTGTCGAAGAAACCAAGGTGGAAGAGGAAGCCGCAGTGGCAGAGAAAGAGAAGGAGAAAGGAGGGGCAGATGCATAACATCGTGTTTGAGAACGGATGGTTCCTCTGGTTCATGCTGATCATTCCGCTGCTGGTGGTATATTACATCTACCGGCAGTCAAAAGCCCATGCCTCCGTAAGCCTCTCCACCGCCGGGTTCCTGATGAACGGGCACAAGACCTTCCGTCATTACCTGAGACACATCTTATTCGCACTGAGAATCGCAGTCATTTTCCTTACAGTCATTGTCATTGCAAGGCCTCAGAGCGTTGACAGGTGGCAGAGCTCCACAACCGAAGGCATTGATATCATCCTTGCCCTTGACGTCTCGGGTTCAATGCTGGCTCGCGACTTCACTCCCGACAGGCTCGAAGCTTCAAAGAATGTGGCCACGGAGTTCATCAGCGGCAGACCTTATGACCGGATGGGACTGACAGTCTTCAGCGGGGAGAGCTTTACCCAGTGCCCCCTGACAACTGACCATGCGGTGCTGATCAACCTGATGAGGGAGGTGAAGAGCGGGATAATCGAGGACGGCACAGCCATCGGTGTGGGCCTGGCCACTGCAATCAACAGGATCAAGGATTCGGACGCGATAAGCAAGGTGATAATACTGCTTACTGACGGGGTAAACAATATGGGATCAATAGATCCCGTGACCGCTGCAGAGATAGCGAAGACTTTCGGTATAAGGGTCTACACAATAGGTGTAGGCAGCATGGGTTTTGCCGATTACCCGGTGCAGACCCCGTTCGGAATGCGCTATCAGAAGATGCAGGTTGAAATTGACGAGGCACTGCTGAAACAGATTGCAGAGCTCACCGGTGGAAGATACTTCAGGGCAGTCGACAACACCAGCCTCCAGCAGGTGTACAGCGAGATTGACAAGCTCGAGAAGTCAAAGATTGAGACCAGGGAACACAGCAAGCGCGAGGAGGTCTTCTGGCCATGGGCTCTCGCCGCCGTGGTGTTACTTACGCTGGAGTTGCTCCTGAGGTACCTGTTTATGAAAAACATGTCATAGCAAAACGATGGATACCTTCAGATTTGCACAGCCTGATATGCTCTACCTGCTCCTCCTGGTGCCGGTGCTGACGGTCATATGGATCCTCGGCAACCGGAGAAGGAGGATGGCAAGGGAACGCTTCGGCGACACAGAACTGGTAAAGAGACTGTCGCCCGACTACTCTCCGGGACGAATGGCTGCCAAGTACGTAATCAGGATCCTTGCATTTGTTTTTGCCGTGATGACTGTCGCGAGGCCTCAGTTCGGGTCAAGACTAGAAGAGGTCAAACGCGAGGGCGTGGAGGTTATCATCGCCCTTGATGTGAGCAACTCCATGCTGGCGGCAGATATCATACCATCAAGATTGGAAAGGGCAAAACAGGCCATATCACAGCTCGTTGACCAGCTTCGTGAGGACAGGATAGGCCTTATTCTGTTTGCCGGCGATGCTTATACTCAGATTCCCATAACCAACGACTACCTGTCGGCAAAGATGTTCCTTGCAACAGCCGGGCCGGATGCCGTATCAAAGCAGGGAACTGCAATCGGATCGGCGATAGACCTGGGGATGAGGTCATTCACTCCCGAGAGCGACAGGAGCAGGGCGCTGATCATTATCACTGACGGTGAAAATCATGAGGATGATGCTGTTGCGAAGGCCCGGGAGGCAGCAGAAAAAGGTATTGTTGTCCATACAATCGGCATCGGGTCGCCCGACGGCTCACCAATTCCGGTAAAGACAGGAGGCAGAACCGACTACCTGAAGGACAGGGAAGGAAACACCGTAATCTCAAAACTCGACGAGAAAACACTTCAGGAGATTGCATCAGTGAGCGGAGGCAGGTACGTGAGAGCAAGTAACACCAGCATCGGGCTTGTTGAAATCTACAATGACATCGGGAAAATGAAGAAAAGTGAGATAAACACCGTGATGTATACAGAATACAATGAGCAGTTCCTGGTCCCTGCTGCGATTCTGTTCATCCTTCTGTTAGCCGACCTCCTGATCGGAGACCGAAGGAACCACCTGCTCAGGCGGTTTGGGATCATCGGGATGCAAACAAAAAGGGAAGAATCATGATTGCAGGGCTGACAAAAAATAAAATTATCGTGACGGCAGCCTGCTTACTGCTCGTCAGCGTTTCTCTTCACGGACAGGACGAGAGGGAATATATCAGGAAGGGCAACAGGCTCTATAAGAAAGGCGAGTATGCAGGCAGCGAGGGAATGTACAGGCGTGCTCAGGTACAGGAGAAGCAGGCAGATGATTCCGGGTTCAACCTCGGTGACGCCCTCTATAAACAGGGCAGGTTCGGGGAGGCAACTGCCGAATTCGGGAAGGCAGCAACAACTTCAAAAGGAGACACCCTGAAACATGCCCAGAGCCTGTATAACCTCGGCAACTCACTCCTGAAGGAGCAGAAGTTTGAGGAGAGCATTAAGGCCTATATCAACTCTCTGATGCTTAATCCGGACAATATGGAGGCAAAATACAATCTCGCCTACGCCCAGGATCAGCTGAGGAAACAGGAGGAGCAGGAAAAGCAGCAGCAACAGCAGGATCAGAACAAGGAAAACAAGGAAGACCAGCAGGAGAAGAGCGACCAGGATAAGCAGCAGAACCAGGATGATCAGCAACAGCAGCAGCAGGATCGGCAGCCCACAATAAGCAGGGAGGATGCGAAACGCCTCCTAGATGCACTGGCTGCAAATGAGAAGGATACCCAGGAGAAGGTGCAGCGCGACAAGGCTGCCAAAGCAAAGGTGAGGGTCATTAAAAATTGGTAATTTTAGCGGTGATGAAAAGTTTCCTTGCGACAATGGTATTATTTCTTCTGGCGGCATTCACACTGGCTGCCCAGGAGGTAGTCCTGACCATTGACGCACCTGAGACCGCCGTCGCCGGCCAGCGGTTCAGGGTAGTCTATACCGTGAACTCGACCGAAGGCCAGTTCACTCCGCCGAAATTCGATCCCTCTTTCGCGGTCTCCGGGCCGCAGCAGTCTACCAGCAGGAACGTACAGTGGATAAACGGGCAGATGAGCTCAGTCTCAACCACTACACTGATTTACTATGTGGTGGTGCAGACGCCGGGCACATATACCATACCTCCTGCACAGTTCGAGACTAAAAAAGTCATTGTAAGCTCGGCCGAAAGACAAATTGTAATCACCGGAGAGGGATCCGTTCAGTCCCAGGGCGCAGGTCAGAGCCAGGCGGCCGGGCAGGGTCAGGCTTCACAGGCTGCCGCCCCCGGGTCCGGCGTCTCACTGAGGCTCCTTCTCAGCACGCGTGAGGTTTATGTCGGCCAGCCGGTCACGGCGACGCTTAAACTGTTCACCCGTATCGGTCTCTCCGGCTACAATGACCTGAAGTACCCCGATCTGAGGGGTTTTTTACGTGAAGATATTGAGACGCCTCCTCTGAGAAGCCTTGAAAGCGAGGTCATTGACGGGGTGCAATACGGCACCGGGGTCCTTCAGAGGTTCATACTCTATCCTCAGGTATCAGGTGACCTTCGCATAGACCCCATTGAGATCACCGCAATGGTGCAGCAGCGTACAAATGTGCGTGATCCGTTTTTCGACGATCCCTTCTTTGACAGTTTCTTCTCAGGTGTTTCCACCGTGCCCCAGACGGTGGCAACACAACCCGTAACCATCAGGGTTAAACCTCTGCCGGCACCAAAGCCTGCTGACTTCTACGGTGCCGTGGGTGAATTTGAGCTTACCTCTTCACTCTCTGCCACGGAAGCTGAGGTTAATGATGCCATAACGCTCACGGTGACTCTCAGGGGATCGGGTAATCTCAACCTTTCCGGAGAGCCTTCGATCAACTTCCCGCAGGGAATTGAAAAATATGATCCCAAAGTCACTGTAAAGGGCTCAGGTTCGGCATCGGGAAGCAAGACATTTGAATATCTCCTCATCCCGCGAAACACAGGCACCTTTGATATTCCCCCGGTATCATATACTGTCTTTGACCCCCGGCAGGAAAAATATATGACACTCCGTACCGAAGGTTACAGCGTAAAAGTAACAGGTACACCGGGACAGATGGAAACAACGGCCCCGGCTTATATTCCGGGCGAGGATGTCAGGTACATCGGGCAGGACATACGCTTCATCCGGAATGGCAATGGCAGGCTTGCAATTGCTCCTGATCCTCTTGTCGCAAAAACATACTACTGGCTATGGTTTGCACTGGCTCTTTTCCTGACGGCTGTGTTGCTGCTGTTCAGAAGAGAGCAGATGAGGCGCAATGCCGACATAGCGGGACTGCGGAACCGCAAGGCAGCCAGGAATGCCCGCCGCCGGCTGGCAAAAGCAAATTCGTTGCTCAGTTCGGGAAAGACAGACCAGGTCAGCAGTGAGATCACGAAGGCGCTGTGGGGCTACCTCAGCGACAAGCTGGGAATCCCGATGTCAGAACTCAACAGGGAGAAATGTGTTGCTGCCCTGGAAATGAGAAAAACAGGCTCAGAACTGGTAACTGAACTTGATCTCATCCTTTCAGCCGCGGAGTATTCACAGTATGCTCCCAAATCTGAGGGAGAGAGCCCCGAAGGCCTCTACAGGAGAGCCGTTGCCCTGATAGGCAGGCTTGACAGTGTGCTTGATTAAAACGAAACAGATGCGCAGAGCGATAGTTGTCAACATAATACTGATATTCTTCCTTGCCGGGATCGCCGGGCAGACTCCGGAAGAGAGGTATTCGCATGCCGGAGAACTTTACAGTTCAGGAGATTACTCCGGCGCTGCAGCCATATACAAACAGCTCTGGATTGACGGCTACAGAAGCGAAAACCTGCTGTTCAATGCCGGAAACGCTTTTTTCAAGACTGGCGACTATGCATCGGCCATCCTCTTTTTTGAACGGGCGAAGCTGATCGCCCCGGCTGACGAGGATATAGACTACAACCTTCAAATTGCGAGGAGCAAGGTGACAGACAGGTTTGAGACTGTTCCGCAGCTTTTCTTCGTCAGATGGTTCGACTTCCTTGCGCTTATGGCAACTACAAACACCTGGGCAGTGGCAGCGTTGTCTGTGTTCATCATTGCACTGTTGTGTGCAGTCATATTCCTTACCAAAGCAAGGGCAAAAGGCAGGCTGTTATCCTTCTGGCTGGCAGTTGCTGCGCTGATCCTGTCTGCTTTGATTGTCTCCCTGGCGTTGCGGAACAACTCACTTGTAAATCACAACGGCAGGGCGGTTATCACCTGCAGCATCGTTACGGGGCGAAGTGCTCCGGGAGACGGCGGCAGCGAGCTTTTCGTCATACACTCAGGTACCACGGTGACTGTGGAACAGGAACTCGGCGACTTCCGGGAGGTCCGTCTCCCTGACGGCAACAAGGGATGGATCGGGGGCGACTGCATGGAAAGGATATAGGTGGAAATCACAAAATTCGTATCTTTTCAGCCGGGATGAAGGAGTTTGTCACCGTCTGTCCGAGGAATTGTTACAGCACATGCACATTCAGGGTTTTCACCAGGGAGGGCAGGGTGGTTCGTATTCTCCCTTATGAGGGTAATCTGGCAACCCCCGAAGGACCATGTATAAAGGGACTTTCGTACCTTGAAAGAGAGTATTCCCCGGAACGTATCATTTATCCGCTCAGACGGCAACCTGACGGCACATTTTCCCGGATTGGCACAGACGAAGCGCTGGCACTGATTGCAGGCAAACTTACTGAAGCAAGGGAAAACAACGGGCCGCATTCCGTACTTTTCTATAAGGGCAGCGGTAATTCCGGTCTCAGCAATGATATTGCAGGAAACTTCTGGAATCTTTTTGGCGGTGCAACCACCACATACGGTAACCTCTGCTGGCCGGCAGGCCTGGAAGCCGTGCGACTGACCCTCGGGGAGGTGAAACATAATGTACCGTGGGACCTGGCAAATGCCAGTCTTATCATCCTGTGGGGCAAGAATTCCGCCGAGACCAACGTGCAGGAGATGATCCAGATCGACCGGGCCAGGAAGGACGGGGCGAAGGTTGTTGTTATTGACCCGAGACGAACACTTACGGCCGACAAGGCTGATATCCTGCTGAGACCCCGGCCGGGCACCGATGCTGCACTGGCGCTGGCAATAGCCAAGGTGATAATCGACAGAAAACTGTTCAGCAAAGAGTTCGTCAATTTGCACGTATCAGGTTTTGATAAATTTGCAGCGTCACTTGAGATAACACCTGATAAGGCACATGATATCACCGGTATACCAGCTTCTGATATAGTCAGACTTGCTATTATGGCGGCCAGCGCGGAGCGACTGACTATTGTGGCGGGATACGGGTTACAGCGTTATACAAATGGCGGACAGACGATCAGATCAATACTCTCCATTCCTGTGATTACGGGCATGATAGGAAAGCCGGGCTGCGGATTCAACTTCGCAAACCTGCAGAGTTACATATTCGATGACGTAAAGGAGCCCCTGAGCTACTATCCTGACCCTGAGGCAGACAAGCCGTTCAGACGCGCCATATCAATGGCCAGGTTTGGTCCGGACTTCTTTGCCCTGAAGGATCCCGGCATCGAGGTGGCATGGATAGAGAGAGGCAATCCTGTTACCCAGTTGCCTGGGAGCAGCGAGGTGATCCGTGCACTCCGGTCAGTGCCCTTCAGGGTGGTCGTCGAGCAGTTCATGACTGACACCGCTGCGATGGCAGATATAATTCTTCCTGCCAAGGGTATTTTTGAGCAGGCTGACGTAGTGAGCTCATACTGGAATCCCTATGTACAGTATAAGCCATGCGTCACCGGCCTACCCGGAGAGGTTTTACCCGAGAGTGAGATATACCGGAGGCTGGCGGATATGATGGGGATGGAAACGGGTGCAGGCTCAGGCATCCCTGCAGCCGGAGAGTATGACAGCTGGCTTGCTGACCGCATCGGTCATACCCCGGGTTTCTCTCCCGGTGAACTCAGGGAGAAACCTGTTATTCCTGACCAAAATGAAGATCCGGCATATTCCGGCGGTAAATTCAGTACACCCTCGGGAAAAATTGAACTCTGGTCAGAGACAGCGGTGAAACTGTGGGGGGTGAAACCGCTGCCAACTTATGAACCTCCTGATGACTTTGGTGAATCACATCTGCCATTCAGGCTGATGACGCCAAACATTGCATCCCGGATCCACTCCCAGTTCGGGAATCTGGAAGTGGTGAAGAGTGTCATTGATGAACCAGCCTGGGAGATATCACTTGCAGATGCACGAAGCCTGAGGTTAAGGAGCGGCGACACAATCAGGGTCTTCAACTCGCGGGGTGATGTTACGGGCACAGTACGGGTTACTGCACGTGCCAGGGATGGAAGCATTGTTTTTCCCAACGGTATCTGGCTTGCCGAGGGCGGAGGGGTGAACAGGCTCATAGCGCCGGCTGAGACTGACATGGGACACGGAGCAGCCTTTCATAACACCAGGGTTGGCATCGAAAAAGTACTGTCATGAGAAGGGGATTCATATTCGATGCCGCACTCTGCGTCAGCTGCAAAAACTGCAGTGCCGCCTGCATCCTTGAAAACGGGCTTCAGCCAGGTACGAGGAGCATCCATACATGGAATGAAAGCGCCCTGCCCTTGCTGAAAGTCATCACTGTTTCGCTGGCCTGCAACCACTGTGAAAAACCTGCATGCGCGGAGGGTTGTCCTGCAAAGGCATACACAATTGAAGGTGACGGCACGGTGATACATCACACTGACCGGTGCATGGGTTGCGGGTATTGCACCTGGAGATGCCCCTACGATGCTCCGAAGATCAATGAGGGTAAAGGGTATATTGAGAAATGCCATCTTTGCCATGAGAGATCAACCGAAGGTATAGAACCAGCCTGTGTCACTGCATGTCCGACAGGCGCCCTCGGATTTGCTGAACAGGAGACATTTGAGGCTTCCGGTGCCCAATGGTTTCCTGAAACCGGACTGGGACCCTCTGTAATACTTAAAAATGCTGACACTTATAAGGGGCCGGTTATTATTC
>JBAQCQ010000057.1:0-65334 GCA_049294275.1 Bacteroidales bacterium | reverse complement strand
GGTCAAGTTCTGTTGCGGAAATTTCAGTTTTTTTGCTTATCATTGTACAAAGGGGTTATTTTGTTGTAACAACTTTAAATATAGCTATTTAAACTATATTTAAAGAACAAAAACCCCTTTTTTTTTGAGTATTTATGAATAATTCAGGCTAAATTATCTTCCGGATGATTTGGCCATACTTGCAGATAGCCTGTTGCTGATTCAGACACAACCGTTCCGGGATTCGCATGGTCAGATTTGCAATATTGTTATCCTTGACCGGAGTGTGACCGAAGTAGCGACCGTACCCGCCGGGCAGATTCCCAGCCTCAATTGCATATCCTCTGCAAAACTTGATGTAACGAATGGCGCAGTCTACTTCGAAGAACCATATAACGACACGATATACAGTTTCAGACCGGATTTCTCAAAATGTCCTGCTGCAGTAATCCGGATGGGGAAATATAAGCCTCCTGCAGAAATCTTCGGAGATATAAGCCGATGGCCTGAATATTCCGCCGATTATATATTTAACAGGTATATTTTTCATGAGGATCGCGACCTGTGGTTCAGTTTGTACAAGGACGTGACCCTGTACAGCGGTTATTTCAGATACACTGACGGAATGTCCGTTTTATTGTTCAGGGGGCTGCGCGGTGAGGGAATTATTGATGATATTGACTCTGGTCCGCCTTTTAACCCATTCTTTAAGGCCGGGGATGAATTCATGGTTGATTTCATTGAACCATCAGACCTGCTTGACGAAAAGTATGAATCAATCCGTGACGGTTCACCTTTGAAGGAACTAAGGGCCCACCTTACTGTAAGCGACAACCCGGTAGTAAAAATATTAATACGGCCTTAAACTTAGATTTCAATGGATAACATGAACAGAAACACGCATGTTTAATTCATGTCTCTCTAATCGCGTGGTTTAATTCATCTTTTTACTGTCATTTGTTTTACTTTAAAATGTTTTTATCTTTCATGAGGATATCAGATAGTCTTCATGATCAATGATAAATTATTAGTTCCCAGAAGTATAGTAGTAGTTGGCGGCTCCGATGAAATAACCAAGGCTGGGGGCAAGGTGCTAAAGAATCTTCTCGACGACGGATTCCCGGGTGATATATATGTCGTTAACCCGAAGACTTCCCTGGTTCAGGGCATCGAAACAGTTGCGGATGTGTCACAGCTGCCACAGACAGACCTGGCTATCATTGCTGTTGCTGCCCGCTATTGTCCCGGGATAGTGAGGACTCTTGCAACAGAGAAGGGCACGGGAGGGTTTATTATCCTCTCTGCCGGTTTCGGCGAGGAGGATGAAGAGGGTGCTGCCCTCGAAAATGAGATAGTAGATATAATAAACAGTACGGGAGGCACCCTCATTGGCCCAAACTGCATAGGCTATCTTAACAATAACTATAAAGGGGTCTTTACAGAGCCCATACCACGGCTCACGCAACAGGGAATTGACTTCATCTCAGGTTCCGGGGCAACGGCTGTTTTTATCCTTGAAACGGCTATTACCGGAGGACTTCCGTTCTCCAGTGTCTGGTCGGTAGGCAACAGCGCACAGACCGGCGTAGAGGATGTGCTGGAACATCTCGATCTCACCTATGATCCGCTGACCAGCTCACGGATTAAGCTTCTCTATATTGAGCACATAGACGACCCGCAGCGGTTTCTGATGCACGCATCTTCACTCGTCAGGAAGGGTTGCAGGATAGCTGCCATCAAGGCAGGCTCATCCGAGGCGGGATCAAGGGCCGCCTCATCGCACACCGGTGCAATGGCTTCGCCCGATACGGCAGTGGATGCACTTCTGCGAAAGGCGGGGATCGTGAGGTGCTACAGCCGAACCGACCTCGCTACCGTAGCTGCGCTGTTCACCTATAAACCGCTGAAAGGAAAGAGAATAGCCATTGTAACCCATGCCGGAGGCCCGGCAGTGATGCTGACAGATGCTCTCAGTGAGGGAGGGATGGAGATACCCCGCCTCTCGGGACCGGCGGCCGACCGGCTCCTTGAAAAGCTCTTCCCGGGATCATCGGTGGCAAACCCGATCGATTTCCTGGCTACAGGCACCGCCGAACAGCTGGGACATATTATTGATGCATGTGAGAATGATTTTGACGAGATTGATGCTATTGCTGTCATCTTCGGAAGTCCCGGGCTCTTTCCGGTAGATGATGTCTACAGCCTTCTGCATGATAAGATACGCAGCTGCCGTAAGCCGATATACCCGATACTGCCTTCGGTGATAAATGTCAAAAGGGAGATAGCCGAATTTATAGCCCATGGGAATGCGATATTCACTGACGAGGTGCTCTTCGGAAGGGCTCTCTGCAGGGTCAATGCTACGCCGGCGCCGGCAGTGCCGGAGAAAAGGGAGGATTTCAAGGCCGGATCAGCTGGTTTGAGCGGCAGCTCAGCACGAACAGACCTCGGGGCGATCAGGGAAATCATTGATGGAGCCGGAGACGGATACCTTCCACCTGACAAGGTCGGCATACTGCTAAGGGCTGCCGGCATTGAGACAGTGCCCCAGAACGTTGTCACCTCTGCAGAAGCGGCCATCAGGGCTGCCACGGCGATGGGTTACCCGGTAGTGATGAAGGTTGTAGGTCCGGTACATAAATCGGATATCGGCGGTGTGGCCCTTAACATCAGCAATGAGGAGAGGGTCATGGAGGAGTATGCCCGTATGATGGCACTGCCGGAAGTGACAGGCATACTGATACAAAAGATGATAAGCGGCAGTGAGCTCTTCTGCGGCGCCACCCGTGAAGGCCGTTTCGGCCACCTGGTGATGGCCGGCATGGGAGGAATATTTATAGAGGTCTTCAGGGATGTGGCAACTGCACTGGTGCCTGTATCTGACCATGAGGCCAGGTCAATGATACGGTCACTGAAATCGTATAAAATCATTAAGGGTGTCCGTGGTGCTGCCGGCGTCAACGAAGAGGCATTTGCCAGGGTGATCACCTCCCTCTCCGGACTCCTTGCCGCCGCCCCGGAGATAGCCGAGATGGATATTAATCCGCTGCTGGGTACACCGGATAAGATCGTGGCGGTGGACGCCAGGATAAGAGTCGGCAGTTTTCAGTCGTCAACCGGCAGTCCTCAGTCGGCAACCGGCAGTCCGTAAATTACTGAAGACCGACCTTCAGACTTTCGACTTTAAGGACTTTTGACTTTCGACTATTTAATATGACAAAAAACAGCAATCGTTAACTTATAAATTTTTATCTTAGAGCCACAGATGAGGGCTTTAAATGGAAAATTTATGAAAAATACCCCCATTAATCGTCAAACAGTAAGCAGGGCAATAACTTCGAGCGGTATCACCGATCTGGGTTATGCCAGCATCCGCGAGATAGTTAAGCTGGTAAATGTCCTGGTAAAGGAAACAGGTGTTGAATTCATCAGGATGGAGATGGGTGTGCCCGGACTACCTTCGGCTGCGGTTGGAATAAAGGCCGAGATAGAGGCACTGAAAAGTGGCGTGGCATCAATATATCCTGACATAGAAGGGCTGCCTGAAATGAAGACCGAGGCAGCCCGTTTTGTGAAGAACTTCCTCGACGTGGATGTGCAGCCCGACTGCTGCGTCCCTACAGGAGGAGCAATGATGGGAGGGATGGCCAGCTTCATGGTCGCCAACCGGAATGACAGAACCAAAGAGGGAACGCTCTTCATCGACCCGGGATTCCCGGTGCAGAAGACCCAGACAAAGATCCTCGGGCAGGACTACAGGTCGTTCGACGTCTACAATTACCGGGGTGAGAAAATGGGACCCAAGCTTGAATCTATACTCCAGTGCGGCAAGGTCTCCACCATCCTCTATTCCAATCCCAATAACCCCTCGTGGATATGCCTCACGGAAGATGAGCTCCGCACAATCGGAACGCTGGCGAGGAAATATGATGCCATAGTGATCGAGGACCTGGCATATTTCGGGATGGACTTCCGTGAAAACTATAGCGTTCCGGGTGTTCCTCCGTTCCAGCCTACCGTGGCAAAATTCTGCGATGATTATATTCTGCTTATCTCCAGTTCAAAGATATTCAGCTACGCAGGGCAGAGAATAGGCCTGCTCGTCATGTCAGACCACCTGTACAACCGGCATTATCCTGATTTACTGAGGTATTATTCCACTGACATCTTTGGCAGGGCGATGATCTTCGGCGCCCTGTATGCACTATCTTCCGGGGTTGCCCACTCAGCACAGTACGGTTTTACAGCTATCCTCAAGGCCGTTAACGATGGATTGTATAACTTTGTCGACAATACAAGGGTCTACGGAGAGAAGGCTGCCAGGATGAAGGAGATGTTTCTCAGCAACGGATTCAGTATAGTCTATGACAAGGACATCGACAGGCCTGTGGCTGACGGATTCTATTTCACAATCTCGTATCCCGGGATGACCGGTGGCGGGCTGTTGCAGGAATTGCTTGCATGCGGCGTAGCAGCGATCACACTGAACATCTGCGGAAGCGAAAGGCATGAGGGACTGAGAGCCTGCGTCTCGCAGGTGAGAAAGAAACAGCTGCCGCTTCTGGAAGAGCGGCTGAGAATTTTCAGGGAAAATAATCCCGTAAAGGAGTAAATAATATATTTATCATTGAATTAAAACACAAGATATGGCTAAGATAAAAGGTGCTGTGGTTATAGACAGGGAGAGGTGCAAGGGGTGTGAGGTGTGCGTGGTCACATGCCCTTCCCAGACCCTGGCCCTGGCGACAGAAGTAAACGCCAAAGGCTACCACTTCTCATATGCAGCTTTACCCGAAACATGCATTGGATGTGCAAACTGTGCGGTCGTATGTCCTGATGGTGTAATAACGGTTTACAAGACTAAGGTGGGATAACAAGAAAAAGAAAAGGATAGTTTAATGGAAAAGGAACTGAGACTGATGAAGGGCAACGAAGCTATCGCGGAAGCGGCGATACGCGCCGGCGCCGACGGTTATTTCGGGTATCCCATCACTCCGCAGAGCGAGATACTTGAATATCTTATGGAGGCTAATCCTGAGACAACGACGGGAATGGTGGTGCTCCAGGCGGAGAGTGAGGTTGCCGCCATCAACATGGTTTACGGCGGCGCCGCATGCGGGAAGAAGGTGATGACCTCATCATCGTCACCAGGCATAAGCCTGATGCAGGAGGGTATCACCTACATAGCAGGCGCCGAACTGCCCTGCCTGATCGTCAACGTTGTGCGCGGAGGTCCCGGCCTCGGAACGATACAGCCCGCGCAGAGCGACTATTTCCAGGCCACCAAGGGCGGAGGGCACGGCGATTATCACCTGATAGTCATTGCCCCTTCGTCAGTGCAGGAGATGGCCGACTTTGTGGAGCTGGCGTTCGACCTGGCATTCAAATACAGGAACCCGGCCATGATACTCTCCGACGGGGCTATAGGCCAGATGATGGAAAAGGTGTGGCTCAAGCCCCAGAAGAAGAGGTCGGAGGAGATACTCCCCTGGGCAACCACAGGAAAGCCTGCATCAAGGGAGCGGAATATAATCACCTCGCTCGACCTTGACCCGGAACGGCAGGAGAAGTTCAACATGAAACTGATTGCCAAATACCTCGAGATAGAGGAGAAGGAGGTGCGCTTCGAGGAGTTCATGACTGACGATGCCGAGTACCTCTTCGTGGCCTACGGTACCAGCGCAAGGATATGCCAGAAGGCACTGCAGCTGGCAAGGGCCGAAGGGATAAAAGCCGGTCTGCTGAGGCCGATAACCCTCTTCCCATACCCGAAGAAGAGACTGAATGAACTGGCTGACACGGTTAAAGGCATGCTCGCTGTTGAGATGAGCGCCGGCCAGATGGTGGAGGACGTCATGCTCTCCGTTAACGGGAAAACAAGGGTCAGCCACTATGGCAGGATGGGCGGTATGATACCCACGCCCGAAGAGGTGCTAGAGAACCTTAAATCATTCATTAAAGGATAAGAGAGATGGCAGAATTAACATTCAATGATATAATTAAGCCGGAGAACCTGG
Organism: Bacteroidales bacterium; assembly: GCA_049294275.1. Taxonomy (GTDB): domain Bacteria; phylum Bacteroidota; class Bacteroidia; order Bacteroidales; family VadinHA17; genus SR-FBR-E99. The sequence goes on along the minus strand of JBAQCQ010000057.1, from coordinate 59,338 downwards.
CTTATACCAAATCGAAGCTGATGACAGACCATGTCATGCACTACTGTCCGGGTTGCGGTCACGGAACCGCCCACCAGGTGCTGGCAGAGGTGCTGGAAGAGGAGAATCTGCAGAGCAAAACGATAGGTATTACACCGGTTGGCTGCTCGGTGCTGATGTACAACTATATCGATATTGATTTCCAGGAGGCAGCCCACGGCCGGGCGCCGGCACTCGCTACAGCAGTCAAGCGCCTTATGCCCGATAAGTTTGTCTTCACATACCAGGGCGACGGCGACCTGGCCGCCATCGGCACGGCTGAGACCATCCACACATGCAACCGGGGGGAAAACATACTGATACTGTTCATTAACAACGGCATCTATGGCATGACCGGCGGCCAGATGGCACCTACCACACTCGAGGGAATGAAATCGTCAACATCACCCTACGGCCGCAATGTATCCACTATGGGTTCTCCCATAAAGATGGCCGACATCGTTGCCATGTTGCCAGGCACCTGCTATGTCACACGCCAGAGCGTTAACACCGCACTGGGCGCGAGGAAGCTTAAGAGAGCTATTAAAAAGGCCGTCCAGTACCAGAATAAGAAAAGAGGCACCTGCTTTATCGAGGTGGTATCAAACTGCCCCTCGGGATGGAAGATGACCCCCGTCGAGTCAAACAATTGGATGGAGGAGAACATGTTCCCGTTCTATCCGCTTGGCGACATCAAGGTTCCGGCCGAAAAATGAGCCTGTAGCCGGCGGTAGTAACTGATGAGCTCCGGAGTATGGTACTTATAGTTTTTAATTAAAGATCAGATCATGACAGAAGAAATTGTTATAGCAGGATTCGGCGGACAGGGTGTTCTCTCAATGGGCAAGATCATGGCCTACTCAGGCATGATGCAGGACATGGAGGTGAGCTGGATGCCTTCATACGGTCCGGAAATGAGGGGCGGGACTGCCAACGTCAACGTTATACTCAGTGATGAGCGGATCAGCTCACCCATTCTCAGGAGCTTTGACACGGCCATCATCCTGAACCAGCAGAGCATGGACAAGTTCGAACATACGGTCAAACCCGGCGGCACCCTCATCTATGATGGCAACGGCATAACCAGGCACCCGGAAAGGAAAGATATTACTATTTATCGCATTGATGCTGCCGAGGAAGCCTCGAAGATGAAGATGCAGAGGGTGTTCAATATGTTTGTCATGGGCGGCTTCATGAAGGTTAAGCCCATACTCAAGACAGAATATGTCATCAAAGGGCTGAAGAAATCACTCCCCGACAGGTACCATCATCTGATCCCCATGAACGAGCAGGCCATTAAGCGGGGAATGGAGATTATCAGGCTGATTTAAAGGTCAGTCTTCAGTCTACTGCCTATTCATAAAAGTGCATTTCCCGGATGTACTGCCACGTGGGTGCCGGTACGAACCATGAGACATCCTTGCCCTCCTTTATTGCCTTGCGGATGAAGGTCCCGGAAATATCCATCACCGGGGCATCGATTTCCTTTATTGACGCCATCGTGAGTATCTCCTGAAGCCGCTTGCTGCTCTTCCGGCCGGGGCGGAGACGCGGATATACAATTATCGGGTATTGCCTGACCAGCAGTTCGGCATTCTTCCACTTGTGAAGGGTGTTCAGGTTATCTTCTCCCATGATGAGGGTGAATCTTCGCGCCGGGTGTTTCTCAGCCAGCCACGCCAGCGTATCAATGGTGTAGGAGGGCTGAGGTAAAGTGAACTCCACATCCGATACCCTGAAACGGGGGTCATCTCCGATGGCGATCTCCGTCATGTAAAGACGGTCACGGTCCTTTAAAAGTGTCTCCTTGGACTTCAGTGGGTTATGTGGACTGACCACAAACCAGATCTCTTTCAGTGATGAGTACTCGGCTATGTAGTTCGCGATAGTCATGTGCCCTATGTGCACCGGGTTGAATGAACCGAAAAACAATCCCGTCTCAATCATTGCCTGCCAATGAATTCCGTTACTGTCTCCATTATTTCGTCGCAGGCCTTCCCGAGCCCGTCATTCACTATAATGCGGTCAAATTTATCAGCAAGAAGGATCTCCGAAGAAGCCTTTTCCACCCTCATTTCTATCTTTTCCGGGGAATCGGTTCCGCGCTTCACAAGTCTTGACCTCAACTCCTCAATTGAAGGAGGCATGATGAAAACAGCCAGGGCATTTTCACCGAAGATCTTCTTCAGGTTAATGCCTCCCTGTACATCCAGGTCAAAGAGAGGTATTTTGTTTTCACCGGTAATACGCTCAATCTCACTCCGGAGGGTGCCGTAGTAATGATCTCTGTAGACCTCCTGCCATTCGATGAATTCTCCTTTTCTGATCTTTCGCCTGAACTCCGCGGACGTGATGAAATAGTATTCCCTTCCGTTGACTTCGCTCCCCCTTGGTTTACGGCTGGTTGCCGAAACCGAAAACATCAGTGGCAGCCCGGCACTTAGAAGGTGCTGAACAAGAGTGGTTTTACCGGCACCGGAGGGAGCGGAAATTATCAGCACTTTACTGTTCATCCCTTTAGCCACACTGTCAGAGCACATTAAGCGTGAGTTCCTTTATCCGTTCCAGCTCATCCTTCATCATTACCACAAGCTTCTGCATCGAGGCATCATTGGCTTTGGAGCCTATTGTATTGATCTCGCGCCCCATCTCCTGTGAGATGAAGTTCAGCATCTTGCCGTTCTGGCTGCCGCCGTTCATGGTTTCAATGAAGTAATCGCAGTGTTTCTTCAGCCTCACCTTCTCTTCGTTGATGTCCATCTTCTCGAGGTAAAAGATCAGCTCCTGTTCAAAGCGGTTTTTGTCGATGTTTTCCGATCCGACGGTTTCCTGAAGTGTTGCGGCCAGCTTTTCGCGCATTCGTGACAGCCGGTCGCCCTCAACGCTGCCGAGGTTCTCCAGGTACCTGGATATACTTGCAACGGACTTGGAGAGATCTGCCTCCATCGCCCTGCCCTCTTCAATGCGGTACACGTCGGCCATCGAAAGTGCATCATCAATCAGCCCGGAAACACTGTTCCACTCTTCCTCAGTCAGCTCCGGACGCTCTGTCTTAAGAGTCTCCGGAAGTCGCATCACTATTCCAAGAAGTTCGCTGTCACCTTTGATTCCCAGCTCGTTGCTTATCTCCCTGAGCTGATTCCAATAGTTTTTAACGTTGTTCCGGTTGATTACGGGAGCAGGTTCATCATCCATTGCGTCGAAGGAGATCATCAGGTCGATCTTTCCCCTCTCCAGCCGCCTGATTACCATGTTCCTGATCTCCAGCTCTTTCTCCTTGTAGATCCAGGGCATCTTCGTATTGATGTCAGCCTGTTTGCTGTTGAGCGATCTGATCTCAACAGTGATCTTGCGGTAGGGTGTTTCCAGCATGGCTTTGCCATAGCCGGTCATTGATCTTATCATGATTGTGCAGTTGTGCCTGAAACAAAGATAGGTTTTTTATGTCACCCGAGAAGGCCGAGTTCAACGGTGAAGTGCCGCATGATCGGGGCTTCCCATCTGATGGCGAAGCCCCTGGTGATCTGGTCTCTTCTCTCCCAGACGTTGCGTACGGCAGCAGCCACATAATCCATGTGGTTGTCGCTGTAGACCCTTCGGGGGATGGCCAGTCTGACCAGTTCCAGTTCCGGGTGCCTGTTCAGGCGGGTGACCGGATCGCGGTCAGCCATAAGCGTTCCGATCTCTGTACTCCGGATGCCTCCTTCAAGGTAGATCTCAACCGCCAGGCGCTGTGCAGGGAACTCCTCCGCCGGAACGTGTGACAGGAATCTGCCGGCATCGATGAAGATGGCATGACCGCCGAAGGGCACCTGAACAGGTACTCCTGCCGCGCTGATCTTCTCACCCAAACGGGCCACCTGGCGGATGCGCGACTCAAGGTAGTCGAATTCGGTGCCTTCATAAAGCCCCTGTGCCAGTGCGTTCATGTCACGGCCAGCCATTCCTCCGTAAGTGATAAAGCCCTCGAACATGATATTGAAGGTTGATGCCCTGCGGAACAGCTCTTCATTCCTGAAACCGATGAATCCCCCGATATTGACGATGGCGTCCTTCTTTGAGCTCATCGTCATTCCGTCGGCATAAGAGAACATCTCCCGTGCTATCTCCCTGATACTTTTACCGGCGTAACCCTCTTCACGCGTCTTTATGAACCAGGCGTTTTCGGCAAAGCGGGCAGAGTCAATAATTACAGGAACGCCATACCTGTCGGCCAGTTCCCTTACCCCCTGCAGGTTGGCCATACTTACCGGCTGTCCGCCGGCCGTGTTGTTGGTGACGGTCATGACGATGCACCCCAGTTTTTCACGCGGTGTTGTTTTTAAGACCTGCTCAAGCTTTTCAAGGTCGACGTTGCCCTTGAATGGATCAACGGCAGTGATGTCCTTTGCAATATCCACGGTGCAGTCGACCGCCGTGGCCTTCCGGAATTCGATATGTCCCTTTGTGGTGTCAAATTGGGCATTACCCGGGATGACATCGCCCTCCTTCACCAGCACTGAAAAGAGGACGTTCTCCGCCGCCCTGCCCTGATGTGTGGGAAGGAAGTATTCGAAACCGGTAATCTCCCTGATTGTCTCTTTGAGCTTATAGTACGATGATGCGCCGGCATAGCTCTCATCGCCGGTCATCATGGCACCCCACTGCCTGTCACTCATGGCCCCGGTGCCGGAGTCGGTGAGCAGGTCAATGAAAACCTGTTCTGACCGCAGGTTAAAAAGGTTCCACGAGGCTTTTCTGATCCATTCCTGACGCTCGGTGAGCGTGCTCTGACGGACAGATTCAACCATCTTTATCCTGAAGGGTTCACAGTATGGCAATGTCATGGGGATTTAAGAATTAAGAATTAAGAATTAAGAATTATTAACAACCGGAATGGAAGCGGGAGTGAAAATGCACTGAAACATGCAACCCGCGGACTCAGAATGCGTCCCTGTTCTTGATGTTGCGGAAGATGAACTTCCGGTTTCTTTCCGACTGAAAAAGGAAAATCATCGAAATGGGCTATTTTTGCAAAGATAAGTTTTTTACGTTTGGGGTACAATCCGTATTCGTTTAAAGATCGTGAAATGAGATTGAGAACCATTAAGATTCTTCTGCTCTTTTTTTGTCTGTCAGTAAGCCAGGTACTATCCTCGCAGGTTGTTGACACCCCGGTGACTCTCCGGGTTGTCCCGGATGACACTCTCGAAGCTGCCTTACCCGCACTGAAGCCCATCAGGGGTACGCCGGTGCCTGCCATCAACGGTCCGCAGGATGTGCAGCTTGACCGTGATGCCGCTCTCCGGTACCTTGAGAAGATATCTTCAGCAGGGCAGATGTGGAGGAGAAGCAATGACCCTCTTCGTGAGGCAATCCGGAACCTTTTGTGGATTGCTTCCAGACCTCCTGCCGACTCGGTGATGAACTACCTTTCGGGTTACGGATTTGAGAAGATCAGAGTCCCCATTGACAAATACTTCATTTTCGATTCAATCAGGATAATTCTGCCGATCATTCAGTCTGACACCTCAGCCACAGACAGTCTCACCGGTCATCGCAGGACGGGAGAGATGTTCATCGAAACCGGCAGGAGTCTTGAGAAGGTGAAACTATCACCTGATTCAAAACCGGTAACCGGAAATGACACCCTAAGGCTTAATGATTCTGTCTACATCCTGATGAGGGATTTTATTCCGGCCAGGCTGCCTCTCCAGGCACATGACACTATACTGCTGGTGATCACCGACACCATGCCTGAGGCATCGGTGTACCAGGGCGACTTTCCGTTCAGGTACCTCAGAAACCCTTATGTGGGAGACTCACTCGAGGCAGCTGTCAGTTCTCTGATAAGCTATCTTGAAACCCGCGACTCGGTCAGGCTGAGGGTGACAGGGGAGAGCGGCAGGGGTACAGACCTCTGGCTCAACAGCCGGTCCGGCAAGCTGGTCAGGTTCTGGTTGCCTGACGGTGAAGGCGACTCAGTGACCGTCTGGCTTGGAAGCCCGGTGAGGAACACCATCTCACTCAGGGCGGAGGAAGGTGTGCTGTTCAAGAAACAGATATGGTATGACAGATACGCCAACACAAGGGTAAACGTCACGACGGCACAGGAGGAAGACCTGAGAAGAGTGGCCCTCAGCAAGATCAAACCGGAACTCTGGAGGTTCAGGACAGACCTTTCTTACCTGCTTTCTCAGGGGGTTGTCTCCAACTGGGCCAAGGGAGGGGAAAACAACATCTCATCGGTCCTTGATGTCACCTCTGCCGTCAACTACAACAACAAGGTGACTAAGGTGAATTCAGCCACCTCGGCGCGTTTCGCACTCGGACTCCAGGCCTCTGGCAAATACGGAGGCATCAGGAAAAACCTGGATATCCTGGAGATCAACTCAAAGATCAACCACAAGGCATTCGGCAAGTTTGACCTCTCAGGCATCTTCCAGTTCAAGTCGCAGTTCCTGGCGGGGTACACTTATCCGAATGACACGACATCAATCATGGTGTCAAAATTCTTCAATCCTGCCACCTTCATCATTGGATACGGACTGGAATACAAACCAAATAAAAACACATCTATCAGTTTCTCTCCCTTATCCTACAAGGGAACCTTCGTGACCGACACGGCGAACATCAACCAGACCAAATACGGTATTGCGGCCGACAGACGGTCGAAGAACGAGCTGGGAGCATATCTTACAATTAACAGCAAACTGGTTCTGTTCGAGAAGATTAACATGACCAACAGGGTTCAGCTCTTCAGTAACTTCCTGATGAGACCGCAGAATGTTGACATTGACTGGGAGATGATAGCAACCATGCCGCTCAACTGGTTCACCGATATGAGGGTGAATACTCACCTGATTTATGATGACAACACGCTGCTGCCTGTTTTTGACGGGGGGGAGCCGGTTCTGGGCACTGACGGAAAACAGAAGAAGTCTCCTATGGTGCAGTTCAAGGAGCTGCTGGGTGTATCATTCGTGTTTAAGTTTTAGAACACCAGGAGGTCAAGTATCACCGCCAGACCGAATATGACTCCGGCCACACCGTTTGTGGTACCGAATGCCATATTTACCCTGCTGAGGTCTCCGGGCTTGACGATAAGGTGCTGATAGACCAGCATTGCCGTAAAGATCAGGGCACCTGCCCAAAATACTATTCCTGCCTGCCCGAGGATTCCCGCAGTCGAAACAAGCATGAACGAAACAGAATGCAGCGTCACCGAAACCGTCAGGGCCTCTCTCCTTGACGTTACCGCAGGAATGGAACGCAGGCCGGTATCACGGTCAAACTGGTCATCCTGCAGTGCATAGATGATGTCAAAGCCACTGACCCAGGTAAGGACAATAAGCGAATATATCAGCGGCAGCAGCGCAAATGCCCCTGTCACGGCAATGTAGGCTCCAATGGGAGCAAGACTCAGCCCCAGACCGAGCACCAGGTGAGAAAGGGGGGTGAACCTTTTGGTGTAACTGTACCCCAGTACGATACTAAGCGCCAAAGGCGAAAGGATAAGCGTCAGCCGGTTAAGAAAAGCTGCAGATGTTATAAAGAGAATTGAACTTGCACTGACAAATACCAGCGCATTGTTCCGGGATATCTTTCCGGAAGGAATCTCGCGCCCGGCGGTCCTCGGGTTCAGGCTGTCAAAATGAACATCGGCATAACGGTTGAAAGCCATGGCGGCACTGCGGGCAAAGACCATACAGGCCAGCACAAGCAGGAATGTCTTCAGACTGAAACCGAATCCCGGCTCCGTAGTCCCGAGAAAATACCCTATAAGGGCAAACGGCATCGCAAAGACAGTGTGACTGAATTTGATCAGCGAGAAGTAGTCACTTGTCCTTACCAGTAGCTTCTTCATCTCAGTGTGGCCCCGAACTCGCGCTCAAAGGCTTTAATGAAAGCACCCATTACCTTCTCGATGTTCTTTTCCGTGAGCGTCTGCCTCTCATCCCTGAGAATGAAACTGACAGCATATGATTTCTTGTCTTTGCCAATAGCATCACTCTCATAGACATCGAAGAGGTCAACCTCCTGGAGAACGTTGCGTTCAGTCCTGAATGCAAGGTCACGTATCTGGCTGAATTTTACTGACTTGTCAAGCAGCAGGGCCAGGTCGCGGCGGACCCAGGGGTACCTTGGAAGTTCGCTGAAACGTATCTGCCTTCCCTTTAGCAGTTTCAGTATGTTTTCCCAGATGATCTCACCGTACCATAAGTCCTGCCTGATATCAAACATTGACAGGTACTTTTTCGAGACTTTCCCGAAAGATACCAGCTCCGTTCCTCCGGCACTGTATTTCATTCCCCCGGCAAACCACCCGGCACTCTCCTCAGTTGCGATTATCTCCCTTTCTGCAATCCCAAATCGCGAGAGAACGAGCTCAACATATCCCTTCATGTGAAAGAATCCCGACGGTACTTCACCAGCATTCCATCTCTTCCCGTTAATTCTGCCGGTGATCGCCAGTGCAAGCAGCTGACGCTCGCTGAAATTGTCGGTTATCTCCATTGTTCCTCTTCCTTGTTTCCTTGCATAGACATAGCCCAGTTCAAAGAGCCTGAGGTCACTGTTCTGCCTGTTCAGGTTCCACGAAACGGTGTTAAGCATGCCGGGGAGTAGCGACATGCGCATGACATTGAGGTCGTTGCTGAGAGGATTGGCAATACGGACCATCGAAGACGCCTCAAAGTCACCGGTGGTTTCAAACCATGCTGCCGGAGCAAGTGAGTTGCACATTATCTCGGCAAAGCCGTTCCCTGAAAGGAGTTCAGCCATGTTGGCGGCCACCTTTTCTCGGTCAGGCCTGACCGTGTGTGAAAGCATCGAGTGCATCTCGCTGCTGATACCAATGTTTTCATAGCCATAGATTCTGAGCACCTCCTCAGTGACATCGGCTTCCCGGGTCACATCGACCCTGTAGGAAGGGATCTCAAGGGTCAGCATGCCCGGTGCCTCATCAGTAATGTGTATGTCGAGGCTGTAAAGGATGGTCTTGACCGTCTCTAGGGGTATCTCCTTGCCGATCAACCGTGTCATCCGGTCGAGCGAGTATCTCACCGTCACCTTGCTGACCGGTGAGGGATAGTTATCAGTCAAATCGCCTGCGATCTCTCCGCCGGCCAGCTCCTTCACCAGCAGTGCTGCTCTCCTGAGGGCATAGACAGTCATCTCCGGGTCAGTGCCCCTCTCAAACCGGTAAGAGGCGTCGGTGTGCAGATCATGCCTCCGCGCGGTACGGCGGACCGACACCGGACTGAAGGTGGCGCTCTCGAGGAATATGTCGGTTGTGTCGCCGGTGACACCCGACTTCTGTCCCCCGAAGACACCGGCTATGCACATCCCCTCCTTCTCATTGCATATCATCAGGTCGGATGCGGAGAGCTCGCGCTCCACACCGTCAAGGGTCACGAATTTCGTCTTCTCAGGCAGTCTCTTTACTATGACCCTGCTGCCTGCAATTGCCCCGGCGTCGAATGCGTGCAGTGGCTGTCCGGTCTCATGGAGGACATAATTAGTGATATCAACCACGTTGTTTATAGGACTGAGTCCAATAGCCCTGAGCCTGTTCTGCAGCCAGGCAGGAGAGGGGCCGACCTTAATGCCCCTGATAGTCAGACCGGAATATCTGGTGCAGGCATCCGGTGCGTCAACGGCTACGCTGATGGCTCCGTCAGCCCTGTCTTTTTTGAATGCCGGGAGTTCAGGGAGTCTTGCCCTGACAGGTTTCTGAAGGTTGAAACTGGCTGCAAGGTCGCGGGCTACACCGTAGTGCGAACTGCAGTCTATCCGGTTCGGTGTCAGCCCGATCTCAAATACTGTGTCACTGACCACTCCGAAGTATTCTGCTGCCGGTGATCCGATCCTTGCCGACGGATCCAGCACTATGATGCCTTCATGTGCGGTACCGATTCCCAGCTCATCCTCGGCGCAGATCATCCCCTCCGAGAGCTGACCGCGTATCTTCGAACGCCTGATTTCAAACTGTTCATCTCCGTGGAAAACCATAGTGCCCGGCAGTGCGATGGCAACGAGCTGACCGGCAGCGACGTTGGGCGCTCCGCAGACAATTTGAAGGGGCTCGGTGCCTCCTGCATCAACGGTTGTGACGCTCAGCCTGTCTGCATCAGGGTGTCTTTCACAGGTGAGTACCCTGCCAATGACAACACCCTTCATTCCTCCCCTGACAGAGACCCACTCGCCGACACTTTCCACCTCGAGTCCAAGACCCGTAAGTATGGCTGACAGCTCCTCCGGTCCCGCATCAAAGTTCAGATACTCCTTCAGCCAGTTATAAGAAATCTTCATCGCGGTAAAATTTACTCCTTTTTATGACATGCAAAAGTAAGGAAAAAAGGTTAGAGGCATCACCCCTGTCTTATTAATTGGTTGATCATAATAGTTATATTTGCACGTCAACAAAATGCCAGATGATAGTAGAGGAAAAGGACAAACTGATACTTATAACCAATGATGACGGACTCTATGCCAACGGCATCAGAACCCTGATCAGCATCATGAAGGACTACGGAAAGCTGGTGATAATTTCTGCCACCGAAAGCCGCAGTGCTATGTCCCAGGCACTGACAGTAAAGCACCCCCTGAGGGTCAAGCTTCTGGAAGAGGATGACAACAAACGGGTGTATGCATGCAGCGGCACCCCGACTGACGGCGTTAAGCTGGCTGTAAACAAGCTCCTTGAACGCATTCCTGACCTTATAGTATCGGGCATTAACCACGGATCGAACGCCTCTGCCAGCGTTCTCTATTCGGGCACCATGGCAGCTGCACTTGAGGGGTGCCTTTACGGCATTTCCTCAATAGGATTTTCATTGAACAGTTACTCGGCAACGGCAGATTTCTCCGTATGCGAAGAGTATATCCGGAAGGTCTGTGAACTGCTCCTTCGTGATCCACTTCCTAAGGGTATATGCCTGAATGTCAATATCCCGGCACTGACTGCTCCGGAGATAAAGGGGATGGTTATTGCACGCCAGGCAAAGGGAAGCTGGCAGGAGGAGTTTGAGAAGAGAAAAGACCCTGCCGGGAAGACATATTACTGGCTCACGGGCAGTTTTATAAACCATGAGCCCGAATCAACCGACACCGATGAATGGGCTATACAGCACGGATACGTTTCAGTGGTGCCGGTATCCACTGATATGACCGCCCATTCATATATCAATACACTCAAAACAAAACTCTGAAATGTCTTTCAGCCAGCGGTACAATAATGTCCTTACAGGTATCGTCTCGGGAATCCTGATACCTGTTGTGGCTTTTTTCATCTTCTTTCTCATTGCAAGGCAGGGCTTGTCACCTGAACTCTTCATAAGCAGGATGATCGAGGCTGATAAGGTCACAGAGGTTATGAGCATTTCAGTCTTTGCAAACATCTTTGTTTTCCTTCTCTTTAACCGTCTCGATATGCTCAGGGCTTCCAAGGGAGTGGTGGGCATCACCCTGATCTGGGCTTTCCTCGTATTCGGAATAAAGCTCTTCTGAAATGAAGTATTTTATAATTGCCGGCGAACCTTCCGGAGATCTTCACGGTTCCACCCTTGTCAGCAACCTGATCAAGGCTGATCCGGAGGCGGAAATTGCGTGCTGGGGCGGCGATCTTATGAGCAAGGCGGGAGGCTTGCTCCTGAAGCATTACCGTGAAACGGCTTTCATGGGCGCATGGGAGGTGCTTATGAACATCCGCACTATCAGGGCCAATTTCCGTGAGTGCCGGAAGCAGATAACAGAAATGAGTCCCGACGTGGTGATCCTGATCGATTACCCCGGTTTTAACCTTCGGATAGCAAGGTTTGTGAACGAGCTCGGAATAAAGGTTTATTACTACATATCACCCAAGTTCTGGGCTTGGAGGGAGGGAAGGGTAAAAAAGATTAAAAAGTATGTCGACAGGCTTTATATCATCTTTCCCTTTGAAAAGGAGTTCTTCAGGCGGCACCGGTATGGGGTCACCTTCCTGGGTAATCCGCTTATTGACCACATAGAGTCATGGCGGAGTTCCGCACAGGGAAGAGAGGCCATTGCAGCCTCGCTGAAACTTGACCCGAGGCCTGTCATAGCCCTACTGGCTGGCAGCAGGCAGCAGGAGGTTGAGAAAATCCTTCCCGTGATGGTGAGCGTGGCAGCAGGATTTCCTGATTACCAGTTCCTGGTGGCGGGGATGGATCACCTCCCGGCCGGACTTTATGACCGTATCATAGGATCAATGCCGGTAAGGGTGATCTACGGAAGGACCTATGATCTGCTCTCTGTTGCGGAGGCGGCACTGGTGACCTCCGGAACCGCAACCCTGGAGGCTGCTCTCTTCAGTGTTCCCCAGGTTGTGTGCTACCGGACAAGCGCTGTCACATACCACCTTGCGAAAAGATTCATCAAGGTTCGCTTCCTCTCACTTGTGAACCTGATAATGGACAGGGAGGTGGTCAGGGAACTGATACAGGATGACCTTAACCAGGTGAGGCTGCACGCCGAACTGCAGGAGATACTCGTCACCGGGTACAGACATGAAATAATCAAAGGTGACTACAGTGAGCTCCGTGAGCTACTGGGTGGCAGGGGAGCCTCAGAGAGAGTTGCAGGGGATATGGTGACAAGCCTTCGGGAGAAGAGCCCCTCATGAAAACGCGGACAGTCATAGCATTGCTTGTTGTCTTTCTGCCCCTGACTGCCAGGGGCGAGATTTCAATACGGATATTTGCTTGTACCAGGCCTGTCACGGTGGTGTTTACACCTGACCGGGGAGAATACCTCCTCCACTGCTGGCCAGCAGGTGATGCGAGGCTGGTCACCGGTGAGACCATTGCAGTCACCCTTCATGACGGCAGAGTGATATACCGGAGCTCCGCAGGCAAATCCGGAGTGGCTGATTCACTTCTCTTCACCCCTGCATCTGCCGGCTCCGTCTTCCGGCTCCGCGCTCCGGGCAAAGAGGAGGCTGGCAAGAGCCTTGACGGAATTCTGAAGATAAAATCGTTCCCCGGTTCGCTGCAGATTCTCAATGTTACATCTGAGGAGAACTACCTGCCCGGTGTGGTACGTGCCGAGGCAGGCAAATACGGTCCGCCGGAATACTTCAGGGCCCAGGCGGTGGTTGCACGCACCTATGTCCACCGGAATGTCAACCGGCATGAACTCGATGGTTATAATCTCTGTGATGATACTCACTGCCAGGTCTACCCCGGGCTCATAAGCGAATTGCCTGTCATTGCCGCCTGCCAGTCAACCGCCGGACAGGTGCTGGTTGACCGCGACAGCATGCTGATTGTCCCGGCTTTCCACGGTAATTGCGGAGGCGTAACTGCCACTTCTGCCGATGTGTGGCTTGCAGGTTACCCGTACCTTGTCAGTGTGGTTGACCCCTGGTGCAGCTATTCGGCTTCATTTAACTGGAACAAAAGCATTCCGCTCACAGACTGGTACAGCTTTCTCAGGTCGAAGGGCATAGCAACGGGAGAGGAGAAAGCACTTTATTCACTACCCGGAGGCAAACCGGTGAGGAAGATGGACCGGTCAGTCGCGGGAAGACATCTGACCAGTGAGGAGATCAGGGGGCGGTTCGGACTGCGGTCGGCATTTTTCACAATGACACCGGCAGGTGACAGCATACTGTTCAAGGGCAGGGGTTACGGACACGGGGTGGGACTATGCCAGGACGGAGCCAGGAATATGGCAGAAAAAAAGATGACATATGATAAGATTACAGGCTTCTACTACCCGGGTACACGGATAACTGACGTCAAAAATGCCCGCAGCCCGGCGAGACCATGAAACTTTTGGATATTTTTACAGCAAACTCGAAGTTATGTTCACTCTCTTCAGAAAAGAGATAGCAGGTTTTTTCAGCTCCCTCACAGGCTATATTGTCATGATTGTATTTCTGCTGGCCAACAGCCTTATCATGTGGGTCATGCCCGGTCAGTGGAATCTCCTTGACAGCGGATATGCAGGTCTCGACACCCTCTTTGTACTCTCGCCCTGGATATTCCTCTTTCTGGTGCCAGCCGTCACAATGAGGCTTTTTTCCGAAGAGCGCCGCTCAGGCACAATGGAGCTCCTCTGGTCACGCCCCGTGGGAGACGGCGCTGTCATCTACGGCAAGTTCCTGGCATCGGTGGCGCTGGTTGTGTTTGCCCTGCTGCCATGTATCGTGTTTGTGATATCCGTATGGATACTGGGAGAGACTCCCGGTAACCTGGACAGGGGAGGCACAGCCGGATCATTCATAGGGCTGCTGATGCTGGCGGCAGTGTATTCTGCAGTAGGGCTCTTTGCCTCTTCACTGACGGAGAACCAGGTCATCGCCTTCATCATCGCCGCCGTCCTCTCATTCATTATGTTCACGGGATTTGACTCCATGTCGCTGGTGCCCGGGCTTTCGTCCATAGGAGAACAGGTGTCTGCGATGGGCATCAACGAACACTACAAGTCGATCAGCAGGGGAGTGCTCGATATCCGCGATGTGGCATATTTCGTATTTGTTACGGTTCTTTTCTGTGAAGCGGCGCGACTGACACTTCGCCGCAGCTCACTGAAGAAGCCGCTGACCGTAACAGCTGCCGTTGGTGCAGTCTGTATCCTCCTGTCGCTGGTTCACATCAGGGTCGACCTGACCGAAGACAAGCGCTTCACAATTGCAGAGCCTACAAGGAAGATCCTCAGGGAGCTTGACAGGGATGTACAGGTCGATGTTTTCCTCGAAGGTGAAATGCCCATCGGTTTCAGGAAGCTGATACGCAGCGCTGCCCAGTACCTCGACGAGTTCCGGATCACATCAGGAAGAAAGGTCTCGTATGACTTTATCAATCCCTCCGGCTCGCCTGACCGCACCGGGCGTGAGAAATACCACCAGCAGCTGATGAGTCGCGGACTGTTGCCTGTGAATGTCATGGCCTCCGACGGAGAAGGCGGAAGGACACAGAAGAAAATATTCCCGTCGCTCACAGTCACATGCGGAGAGACGGTCATCCCGGTCAATTTCCTGAGGAACAATCCTACCCTGCCTGCTGAAACAAATCTCCTTCACTCTACTGAAGGACTTGAATATGAGATCATCCAGGCTATTGCCACTGCCACCGCAGACACCATTCCCACGGTGGCATTCATCGAGGGTCACGGTGAGATGGAGGAGATCTTTGTTGCAGACCTCACCCTTGAACTGGCCAAGTTCTATAACATTGACCGGGGGGTGATAGGAGGGAGACCCGGTATTATTGACCGCTATTCCGCCATCATCATAGCCTCACCGCAGAAGCCTTTTGATGAGAAAGATAAGTTCATCATTGATCAGTATATCATGAACGGCGGCCGTGTCATTTGGCTGGCCGAGGAGGTGAAGGTAAATGCCGACAGCCTCATTGCGGGATCAACGGTGGCGCTTTATGAACCTCTTAGTTTCAGCGACATGCTCTTCTGGTACGGGGCAAGGATCAATCCTGTTGTAGTGCAGGATGCCGAATGCATGCTCATACCGCTGAAGGTAGTCAATCCCGGCGGAGAAGCACAGTATGTCCCCGTGCCATGGATTTATTACCCCTTGCTGCGGCCCTCCGAAGCCCACCCTGTAACACGTAACCTGAACAGGGTGAAGGCTGAGTTCGCCGGCACCGTTGACACGGTTGGCCGTGACTCCGGTATAAAAAAGAGCATACTACTTACCACATCCGGACAGACCCGAACCGTCATGCCACCCCTGGTCATATCACTTGATGAGGCCGACGAGATGCTCCCGCGTGAGATGTTCACTGCCGGTGCTCTGCCGGTGGCAGTATTGCTCGAAGGCACCTTCCGGTCAGTGTTCTCAAACAGGATGACTGAAAGCATCATGGGAGAGGCAGGCAGAAAAATACTGACCGAAAGCAAGCCGACAAAAATGATAGTCGTGGCTGACGGTGACATCATCCGAAATGAAGTGAGCTGGTCAGGAGGGGTTGGGGAACCCCTTACGCTCGGCCTTGACAGGTATACAATGCAGACTTTCGGCAACAAGGACTTCCTTGTCAACTGTATAAACTACCTCGTTCATGACAACGGCCTCATCGAAATGCGTTCACGTGAGATCAAACCACGGCTCCTTGACCAGGCCAGGATAAAAAGCGGAAGGACCGTATGGCAGCTTGGAAATACACTGGTGCCGGTAATCATTATCATCCTCGCCGGAGTTGCCTGGAACGGGCTGCGGCGCAGGCGTTATTTTTCGGTTAAATAAATTTGTTTGAGGGTAAGATATTTTTTTGTAATATTGATAAACCGGTTCCACAAGCAGACAATTCAGTAAATCAATGAGTTGCCGGTTAATATCAGTGCAATTAGGGATAATTTAAAAATTTGCAATATGAAATTTGTTGTATCAAGTACAGAACTGCTGGGTCATCTGCAGGCGATAAGCAGGGTGATCAGTTCGAAGAATACGCTTCCGATCCTTGACAATTTCCTGTTTAACATCACCGGCAATGATCTGGAGATAACCGCCTCCGATCTTGAGTCGACACTTATCACACGCATGAGGCTTGACAATATCACCGGAAGCGGCACCATCGCAATGCCTGCAAGGATCCTGCTTGATACCCTTAAGGAGTTCTCGGAGCAGCCACTGACATTCGACATCAATCCGGATACAATGGCTGTGGTCATTAATTCGGAGAACGGCCGTTTCAGCATTGTAGGCCAGAACGGGATCGATTTCCCGGTCCTGCCTGTCATCAAGAAGGAGAAGAGGTTCGGATTCACTGTTCCGGCCGATGTACTGCTGGCAGGCATAACCCGCACCCTTTTCGCGACGGCTGATGACGAACTGCGCCCGGTCATGGGAGGAATTCTTGTGGAAGCATCCACAGGCAAACTTACTTTTGTTGCCTCCGACGCCCATAAGCTGGTCAGGTACCAGAGGAGCGACGCAAAGGCGGATGAGAATGCCTCATTTATTCTCCCCAAAAAACCTGCTTCACTGCTGAAGAACATCCTCCCGAAGGAGAGCGGGATTGTATCGGTTGAGTTTGATGACAGGAACGCGTTCTTCAACCTCTCTGACTATAGAGTTGTCTGCCGCCTCGTTGAAGGCAACTACCCTAACTACAATTCAGTTATCCCGAAGAATAACCCACGGAAGGTGCGCATTGACCGCCTGGAGTTTTACAACATTCTCCGCAGGGTCTCTGTCTTCTCGAATCAGGCAAGCAACCTTGTCAAGCTGCAGTTCACTCCCAACCAGATCACAGTCTCCGCCCAGGATCTGGACTTCTCCATCTCCGCATACGAGCGCCACAAGTGTCTTTATGAAGGTGATGACATGGAGATAGGATTCAAGTCGGTCTTCCTGATAGAGATACTCTCTAACATTGCCTCACAGGATGTTGTCATTGAGCTTGCTGATCCTACCCGTGCCGGGCTCTTCCTGCCCGCCGAGCCGGCCAATGAGGATGAAGACCTGCTGATGCTTCTCATGCCCATGATGATCAACGCCTGAGGCACCTGCTGAAATGGAACTTAACCTGAGAAAACCCCTGGTCATCCTTGATCTCGAGACCACGGGGGTGAACATCGCTTCTGACCGTATCGTGGAATTCTCCGCACTGAAGGTCTCCCCCGGGAGTGCAGAGGAGTGGCTGACAATGCGCATCAACCCGGGCATACCTATTTCACCCGAGGCGACACGCATCCACGGCATCACCGATGCAGATGTAGCCAATGAACCTCATTTCAAGGATGTTGCAAGGAAAATTGCAGCATTTCTGGAAGGCTGTGACCTGGCAGGATTTAATTCGATGAAATTCGACATACCCATCCTCTGTGAAGAGTTTCTCAGGGTCAATGTCGATTTTAACCCGGCTCGGCACAGGTACGTTGATGTGCAGGTCATCTTCCACAAGAAGGAACAGCGCACCCTGGGTGCAGCTTACAAATTCTACTGCCACCGTGAACTTGAAAACGCTCACAGCGCCCGGTCCGATACAGCTGCCACCTATGAAATACTCAAGGCACAGCTCGACAGGTATCCTGATCTTGAAAACGACATAGAGAAGCTCTCTTCCTTCAGTGCATTCAATAACAATGCTGACCTTGCCGGACGCATCGTCTTTAACGAACAGGGTGCGGAGGTGTTCAACTTCGGCAAGCACAAGGGCAAGCCGGTTGAACTTGTCTTAAAGGAAGAGCCTTCATACTATTCATGGATGATGAACGGTGATTTCCCGCTTAATACAAAGCAGGTTCTCACCGCCATCAAGGTACGGTCTTTCGGGAAAGCCTGACAGCCCTATGAAAATAATCTGTGTTGGCCTAAACTACCGGAAACATGCGGCAGAGATGGGGCGTCCGCTTCCGCAGGAGCCGATGATCTTCCTGAAACCTGACTCCGCACTGCTGAAAAAAAACAAACCTTTTTTTATTCCCGATTTCTCAAATAACCTGCAGTATGAAGCTGAGGTGGTATTGCGGATATCCAAGCTGGGGAAAGGTATCGACAGACGATATGCTCACCGCTATTATGATGCTCTGACGGTGGGGATAGACTTCACGGCTCGCGACCTGCAGAATAAACTCTCGCAGGCAGGCCATCCCTGGGAACTCTCCAAGACTTTTGACGGATCGGCGCCGGTCGGCATCTTCGTGCCGGCAGAGCGGTTCACGAGCCCCGCGGATATCAGTTTCTCACTTGAGGTGAACGGCGAGACCAGGCAGGAAGGCAATACTTCGGACCTGATTTTCGGTTTCGTGGAAATAATAGAGTATGTTTCAAAATTCTACACGCTGAAGACCGGGGATCTCATCTTCACCGGCACTCCGTCAGGTGTAGGACCAGTGCGCCGGGGCGATAACCTGGTTGCACGTCTCGGTGATGAGACCTTGCTTGACTTCTTCGTCAGGTAATTTGATCAGGCTTCAGCGCATTATCCGCCCAACCGGGTACAACCTGGTCCGTTTCTCCAGGATTGATGCCGGGGTGTTCTGGTACAGCCACTGAAGCTGCACAACAGGGTCGGCAGCCATCCTCTCATCCTCGCTGCGCGCCTTGTCGAAGGCTGCCCTCAGAACGGGGTCATGATCAAGAAGCTCCTTCAGGTGACTCTCAAATCCCCAAACAGAATACCAGTCCTGCCCCTCCAGGAAGGAGTCAAAAAAGTTCCAGGCAAAGAACCCCGATTCGCTCTGTGGTTCAAGCATGGTGACAATATATTTGTTTGCCCTCTGGTTCATGGGAATCAGGTAGTCTCCCTTCAGATAGTCAACTTCATGTTTTACCTTTCTCAGTTTGACATTACTGTTGAAATAATGACCTTGTGTGGCTCTTTTTGACGGTTCATAGCTGTCAATGTAATACGACTCCACCGTGACGGTGGTGTCATTTTTCAGCTGTTGCATAACCACTCCGTTGGCCTGCAGCCTCTCAATGACCTCTTCCCACGCGAAAGGAAGAATGTAGGCTGCCGGGACGGTTACAGTGACGGCGGGGTTGAAGTAGTTGTAGAACCTGATGGTGTCAGTGTAAGGATTGTCATGATTATAGAAACCGGTTTTCCTGCCGGTGATGGGTGTGACGGTATCCTCATACCTGTAGCCGTGGAACTCAACCAGGTCCCACCTGGTGCTGTCCTTTTCCCAGTCAAGCACCTGCTCTGGTAAGCTCAGGGTCTGTCTGTTGGCTTCAGCCCGTAACCTCATGATATCCTTATGGTTCATTGATGTATAACGGACCAGTTCGTTAATGAACTGAAGCGTTCCCTCAACACGCTCACGATAAGGCTTGTATACAAGCGTCTCGGTCATGAAGCCGAAGGAGTTGAAAAGAGAGGAGTACCCGGTTGAATAATATGCATGCTCCTCGAAACCTATGATAGCCCTGATCTCGCCTCTCTCAGTGTACTGGACATATGGCACCATCTCATTTTTTTGTGCCGTCTTCATGCGGTTGTAAAGTTCGGGGAGCATTTTATTGCGAAAGAACTCCTGCATCTCAGGGTGCATCTTCTCCGGCTGGGCGGCTATGAGTGTGACCGTGAACTGGTGGTCTGACCCGTTGGTGGTGTGGGTGTCGAGGAAGACATCAGGGTCAAGCCAGGTGTAGATACCTGCGAAGGCACGGGCATCTCGCGAGTCCTGCTTGACAAAGTCCCGGTTCAGGTCGAGGAACCGCGTGTTGCGCCTGGCCCCTTTCTCCCCGGGACCGTTCTGGTTGATACGCCAGTACGGACTGCGTGCCAGGGCTCCGCCAATGTTGTATACAGGGATGATTGCCACGGCGCAGTTGCGGAGGTACTTCTTCGTGCCGTCTCTGTTGGCCAGGATATCTGCCGCAAACTGTGCACTGGCATCGATACCCTCGGGCTCACCGGGGTGGATGCCGTTGATGATCAGTACTATGGCCTTGCCCTTGCGGCGGATTGCCTCCGGATCGGACTCTCCGTCTCCTGAAATAATGAACAGATGCAGCGGCCTGCCGGCATCAGTCATGCCCATTTCAATCAGACTGGCTTCAGGGTAGGCTTCGTCAAGTGCGGTGTAATAGCCGATGGCCTCCTCCCATGAGAGGCTGTGATTCTCATCATACCTGAGAGCGGGGGTGGCACTTCGGTCCTGGGCTGTCAGAACCGGAATCAGGATTACTGAAATGAGTGATGTCAACAGGTACTTTTTCATTATATCTTATTTGTAAAATGATCTGTTACTTCTGCCGCTCCGGCCCTCTGCTCTTCAACAAGGCCTGGGAACATGCCGTATGTTGTTTCAAGATGCCTGAACCTTGACATGACGTTGAAGATAATCAGTCCTGGCATCTCCTCAGGAGAAACGCCTCTCACCGAGTAGATCTCGGTATACCTCTCAATGCCGTTCCGGCCAAAGGCATCCATGTCATCGGCAACGGATATGATGGCTGCCAGAGATGAGGGATCGGATCTGACAGGATAATCCTTGTCGTCATGCCTCTCCACGGCGTCGAGAATCTCCAGTTTCTCTTCAGGGGTGAAGTCCGTGGATTCAAGGAAGGATGTGCATAACATACGGCTCTCACGGCCATGGTTGGTTCCACGGTTCAGTGTCAGTCCGGTGTCATGAAAATATGAAGCGGTGATGGCCTTCTCCGCCAGCCTCGGGTCATCTGTCATCCCGCCATCAGAAAGGTGCTTCAGCAGGAGGGAGGCATTCTCCCAAACCCGCTCATGGTGAAGCTGGTCATGCGATGGCATGTCTGTGCCGGAAAAAATCCTCCTGCACTCCCCGGCGAGGATGTTTTTGTATTTGTTTTCTGCAGCAATGATAAAATCGTACGGCATTCCGGATGTAAAAAAAGCAAAAGTAAGAACTTTTGCTTTTGTCACCTGTCGGGTTGTGAATTAGCGTGGCAGCATGCTTTCAGCAAGGTCCAGTACTGTTGTGTCTTCTATGGTGACTATACCCCCTTCGGGTCCTTTTTCTATGTGGATCCCGGCACTCTGCCCGCGATCAAAGTTCCAGCCTCCGAAATAATTCCTGACGGTCTCTTCTGACATCTCAAGCTTATCCGCTATCTTCCTTATGCTCCCGTCAGGAAGCTGGTCCTTGATCTTTCTCAGATCTGAAAAAGTGATTGTTCGTGCCATGATTTTAAATGGATAGATTTCTTCAAATATACTGAATAATTAATGAATTTGGAAATCTGAACCGATCTTTAAGGTTATTTTAACATTTTAGATGTCAATAGATTGAACATCCCTGATAATGAATATATCATAGTCGCCCAGGTACTCAAATCCGTAGTTTTTATAAAGCCGCATGGCCGTATCATTGGTCCTGTGCACCTCGAGCTTGACCTGGCAACCTTTTTCCTTAACGAACTTCAGGGATTCCCTCAGAAGTGGCTTAGCCAGGCCCTTTCCCTGGTATGACGGGGTGATCCCGAAGTGATGAAGGTGGATGCGTCTGCCATCGAAGGTCATCCATGATGTTCCGATTATATTTCCACTTTTATTTCCGTCGCACATGACCAGCAATGCACCTCCCAGTGCGATACTTCGTTCAACGGTTGCCTCATCATCGCCTCGCTCGGGCCTGCTCAGACCGGTGGCGGTCCATAGCTCCATGATTCCCGGGAAGTCGCCTTCTGAATATGGTCTGACGGTAATCCCCTTCATAAATTCTCAGCTCCTTTCGGCAGGCACCACGTAAAGCTGTCCCTGCTCCTCCCTTCTGACAATGATCTCCGTGCCCCTGGCAATAAAACCGGTCTCTGCCACTGCAGGGTAAACGTCGCCGCCGATTATCACCTTACCGGAGGGGCGCAGGACCGTGTGTGCTGTTCCTGCACTGCCGACCAGCGCTGAAAGTTTTTCGGTGTCAAAGCTCACAAATCCATCAGCCTTGTTGACTGATGTCTCCAGAGCCAGGCTTCCGAAGAGCCTGTTCGGGGAAAAGAGCTTTCTCGACAGCCAGAGCGACAGTCCGAACGAGAGAACCGCAGCCACCGCCACTATGGAAAATGCTCCGACCACCTCCCTTACGCCGTCACCAGAGGGGCCGAACCTGAATACAATCTTGTCGATCATAACGAATGCCAGCCCCGTGACAATACCAATAATCCCGAGCACTCCGGTGACGCCGAAGCCGGGTATGGCAAAAATCTCCACCGCAACAAGGATTATTCCCACGATAAAGATCATGAGGTGCCAGTTGGCGGCCACACCTTCAAGGTAAAGCGGTGCAAAGTAAAGCAATGCAGCCAGAACCGCGGCTGCAAGCGGAAACCCAACGCCGGGCGTCTGCAGCTCGAAGTAGATGCCGCCGATGATCAGCATTATAAGAAGACCTGAGACAACAGGATTGATCAGGAATATTATGATTCTGTCAACGCCTGAAAGCTTAAGTTCCTTGATAGTATAACTCTCTATCCCGGCCTGTGCCATGACATCTTCCACCGTTGTGGCTTCTCCCTCGCAGAAGCCGTACTTAATGGCTTCAAGGGCAGTGAGGGTCACCACCTGGCCAGTGTCAACAATACCCTGCAGTACTATTGACGGGTCTACCATTGCCTGGGCTATCTCGGGGTCACGGTGCCAGACCCACGTTGTGTCACCGTCTTTCACTACCGGTTTCTTGCCGTGGGCTTCAGCCGTTGATCTCATCATGCCTCTCATGAACGACTGGTACTTGTCGGGCAGCTTCGCCCCGGTCTGGTCTACCACTGTCGCTGCACCGATGCTGGCTCCTGGCCTCATGTAGATGCTGTCAGCCGAGACTGCTATCAGCGCCCCGGCAGAGATGGCCTGGTTGTCAATGAAAACCATTACGGGGATGGGATAGTTCAGGATCAGCGTGCGCATGGAGTCAGCTATGTCCACCTGCCCGCCGTAGGTGTTCATGTGTATCAGGATGAAGTCGGCGTTCAGAGAATCAGCCTCAAGGAAGCTCTTCTTCACGCTGCGCCACAGCGGGGCCGCAATCATCTTGTCGATTTTTACCTTGTACACCAGTGAGGTGGTATCGGGTCCTGACTGCGCCTTCAGTGTACCGGCAGGGCAGGAAGCGACAGACAGGAAGAAGATGAGTATGACGGTGAGCTTATTCATGGATTTAGTTTTAGTTCTTTTATGTAGTCAATGAATTTCGACAGGGCCTCCCTCTTCCGGTCATCGAGGCGAAAATCGATATTGTGGTTCAGATAGTAAATAACCTCCTCCGGAGTTGCCCTGGTGCCTTCCTTTAGCAGAGCCACTGCCTCGTCCCTGCGATCGAGTCCCTCGCTCAGGGCCTTGTTGAACAGTGTCGTGAACACCTCCGGGAGTTTCCTGGTCGAGACCCAGCAGGCAAAGACAAAGGGTAGACCGGTGAATTTCTTCCATTCGAGACCAAGATCTAACCTGAACTGGAAGAGATGAGCATACTCGAAGCAACGGTCTCCGATCATGACGGCTGCCTCACCATCCTTCATGGATGTGATGTCAAACTCACGCGGAGCGGGCATCCATTCAAAATCGCGCTTCCATGCCTTTGCCGCAAGTATCCGGCAAAGGGTCACGGAGCTCCTCGACCGGAAGTCGAGGTAAATCCTTTGAATCCTGTCAAACGGAGTGTTGCTGACCAGCAGCACTGTGCGCACCTCGCCGTTGGTGCTGAGACAATAATCGCTGACAATATGATATTCCTTCATCGAGGCGATCATGGCAACGGGAATCAGTCCGATATCAGTATCGCCGGCGATAAGCCTGTCGGCACATTCGGAGGGGTGGCATACCTCCAGGTCGATCATCCCGGCCACCTCGCCGTCGCGGAGGCCTATCATGAACGGATAGCTGTTAATATATTTGACTGCCGATACCCTTATCTTTTCCATCCCTTATTTCTGCTTGCAGATAAATGCAAAGGTTCAATTTTTTTACACCAGTACAAAATAGTATTTTTGTTTTTTGATTCATTGATTTAATCACGGTGAGGAAACAATAAAATGGACCGCTTAAAGGCAATTTCACCGGTTGACGGCCGCTACGGCGACCGGGTGACTGAGTTGATCCCCTACTTTTCGGAATTCGGACTAATGCGCTACCGTGTGCATGTTGAGACGGAATACTTCATTGCCCTCTCGCAGGCCCGCCTGCCTCAGTTTGCAGACTTCCCGGAAGGAAAGGTGCAGGAGCTGAGATCCGTTTACCATGAGTTTAACATGGCTGATGCTGAATATATCAAGCAAAAAGAGGCTGTCACCAACCATGACGTCAAGGCTGTGGAGTACTTTCTAAAGGGTAAGGTGGATGCACTCGGTCTTGGCCACTGGAGTGAGTTTGTGCACTTCGGCCTCACCTCGCAGGACATAAACAACACTGCCATGCCTATGGCTGTCAGGGACGCGGTGAGGGAAGTGATGACCCCGATGCTGGTAACCCTGCGTGAGATACTTGATGGCATGGCAGATGAGTGGGCTGATATACCCATGCTTGCACGCACTCATGGTCAGCCTGCAACACCCACCAGGCTGGGCAAGGAGATAAGGGTCTTCAGCGAGAGGCTGGATGCTGAGCTTATGACCCTGATGATGACGAAATACAGCGGCAAGTTCGGCGGCGCCATTGGTAACCTCAACGCACACAGGGTGGCCTACCCGGCCACCGACTGGATTGAGTTTGCCAACCGTCTGCTCAATGAGCAACTGGGTCTCGAGAGGCAGCAGACGACAACACAGATTGAACACTATGACGGGTTGGCAGCGCTGTTTGACAATATCAGCCGCATCAACACAATCATCACCGATCTCTGCAGGGATCTCTGGAGCTATATCTCACTGGATTATTTCAAGCAGACGATCGTGAAGGGCGAGATAGGTTCGTCAGCCATGCCTCATAAGGTCAACCCGATCGACTTTGAAAACGGTGAGGGTAATCTCGGTGTGGCCAACGCGCTGATGGGGCACCTCTCTTCAAAATTGCCACTTTCCAGGCTGCAGCGCGATCTGACCGATTCAACCGTGATACGAAATACGGGGGCGGCAATGGCGCACTCACTCATTGCCTGGAAATCAGTTAAAAAGGGCTTGTCAAAGCTCATTGTAAACAAAGAAAAGATAATGAGTGACCTGGAAGATAACTGGGTTGTGGTGGCCGAGGCTCTCCAGACAATACTTCGCAGGGAGGGTTTCCCGAAGCCCTATGAAACCCTGATGGCACTCACCAGGACCAATGAAAAGATCACCGGCGAGACAATCCGCAAATTTATTGACACTCTTGACATAAACGATGCGCTGAAAGAAGAGATGAAAGCTGTCACACCGTTCAACTATACAGGTTTTTGACCCCGGGGCATGAAGAGCTTGAAGATTCTCCTGCAGTACCTGAAGCCATATAAATGGCTTGCGGTGCAGAACATGACATATAACATCCTCAGTGCCTTATTTGCACTCTTCACTTTCACCCTCATTGTTCCGTTCCTTCAGATCCTGTTTAACAGGATAGGCGAAGCACCCCATCCTGGATCATTTGCCTTTTCAATGAAGTATTTCAGTGACTGGGCCGATTGGTTCTTTTCCTCGCAGATAGCCCGGTACGGTGAGATGAGAACCCTCCTGGTGGTGGTCATCATCTTTGCCCTGGCCAGTTTCATTAAAAACCTTCTGGTATTCCTGGCGAACAACTGCATGGCCAGCCTGAGGGCAGGCACTGTTAGGGATGTCAGGAAGCGGGTTTATGACAAAATCCTGAGACTGCCGCTCTCATACTTCTCCGAAGCCCGCAAGGGCGACCTGATGACCAGGGTTTCAAATGATGTTCAGGAGATAGAGATCTCGGTTATGTCATCATTGTCGATGATGTTCCGTGACCCTTTTACAATAATAATATTTGTAACCTATCTCGCTGTCACAAGCCCGCAACTGACACTGTTCGCTCTGCTGATGCTGCCACTGAGCGGCTGGGCCATTGCACGCATAAGCCGATCGCTCAAGAGCGCCTCTTTCGTCGGGCAGCAGGCACTTGGAAGGCTGCTGTCGGTGCTTGAGGAGACCCTGACCGGACTGCGGATCATCAAGGGATTCAATGCCGAGGAGAAGATGTCAGCGCAGTTTGCGCAGGCAAACGAGAAGTTCACGAAGATATTCCGCCGTGTGGCGCGAAAGGCTTACCTGGCTCACCCCGTGAGCGAGTTTCTCTCGACGATAGTCCTGCTGATAGTGATTTATTACGGAGGTATGCTTGCTCTCAAGGGAACCGGTAATATGTCGCCCGATAAGCTGATTGCCTTCGTGGTGGTCTTCTCACAGATCATACAGCCTGCCAAGGCTATCTCCAGCGCATGGTTCGGCATTCAGAAGGGTATGGCCTCGATTGACCGTATCAACCAGGTCATTGATGCTGAGGAGACCATCAGTGAGAAACCCGATGCAATAAGGATAACTGAATTCAGGGATAACATCGAGTTCAGGAATGTATGGTTCGCCTATGACCATGAACCGGTCCTGAAGGATGTCTCCCTGACGATAAGAAAGGGCCAGACGGTGGCTGTCGTTGGCCGCTCGGGGGGAGGCAAGTCGACCCTGGCCGATCTGATACCGCGATTCATCGACCCTGACAGGGGTGCGGTGCTGATTGACGGACATGATCTCCGGGACGTAAACATCAGGGATCTGCGGCATCTGATGGGCATAGTCAGCCAGCAGGCCATTCTTTTCAATGATACCTTTTATAATAACATCTCCTTTGCCCTCGATGAGGAGGCTGACGCTCAGAGTGTGGAGAGGGCTGCAATGATTGCCAATGCGCATGAATTTGTTATGGAGACACCCGGCGGCTATCAGAACACCGTGGGCGAGGGCGGCAACAAGCTCAGCGGAGGACAGCGACAGAGGATAAGCATAGCCAGGGCCATCATGGCCAATCCGCCGATTCTCATCCTTGATGAGGCTACCTCATCACTTGATACGGAGTCGGAACGGCTTGTTCAGGACGCCATGCTGAAGCTGATGGAGAACCGCACCTCGGTCGTAATTGCTCACAGGCTGTCCACCATTCAGCATGCTGACCTGATTGTGGTTGTTGAGGACGGCCGCATAGAGGAGTGCGGCACACATGAGGAGCTGATAAGGAATCCTGATGGCAAGTACAGGAAGCTGTATACCATGCAGACGTTCTAGTGAACAGGCAATAGACATTCGGCACCAGGCAACATGTAGCTTGCTGATTGACTGGCGACTGAAGACTGAGAATGAAAAGTAGCATGATACCTTTGGCCGGAGTCCATAAAGTATTGTAGTTAGATGACCATAAAAACAATATCTAAATTAATTTATTAATATGTTAACTTGCGCCTGAGTAAACTAAAGACAATGGAGACGAAAAGCACAACTGACATCCTGAAAGAGGCGATATTGCTTGAGCAGAGAGGCAGAGCCTTTTATTCAAACATAGCCTCACAGACGACAAGCGATGCCGTAAATCGGATATTTACAATGATTGCGGAAGAGGAAGAGCAGCATATTCGCTTTCTTTCTGATCAGTACAGGAACTACCAGAAGCACAATTTCTTCATGGACGTTTCGCTGCTGACCGCAAACACTCCTGATGAGGTGGCAAGGAAGGTACTCTCAGAGGAGATGAAGAGCCAGATCACCGCTGCGGGCTTTGAGGCTGCAGCCATCAGCGCTGCCATGGACTTCGAGGCGAAGGCTGTGGAACTCTATTCAACGCGTGCCGAGTCGGCTACGGACAAAAACGAAAAAGAACTATACCGGATGCTGGCTGATTGGGAGAGGGGGCACCACAAGTGGCTTGCAAGGATTGACAAGGACCTGAGGGAAGAGGTATGGTATGACAATAACTTCTGGCCTTTTTAACCCGGCTAAACGATTCGCCGGAATTTCGCCGGGACATTTGACTCGAACCGCATCTCCTTCCCTGTAACGGGGTGGACGAATGCGAGCACGCTGGCATGGAGCCCGAGCCTGCCGATGGGACTGGTGGTGGCCCCGTACTTTTTATCTCCTGCTATGCTGTGCCCCAGCTCCTGCATATGTAATCGTATCTGGTTCTTCCTGCCTGTCTCCAGCGTGACCTCCAGCAGTGAATAATCCTTGTTGCTTTTCAGTTTTCTGAAGCGGGTGATTGCAAGGTCGCCTTTTTCAGGATTCCGTGTTGAGTGCATCATCAGGGCTTTGCTCTCGAAAATATATGATTTGATCACACCTTCCGGCTCGGTCACTTCACCCTCCACCAGGGCCACATAGGTCCGTGCAGTGACATTGTGCTTCCAGTCGCGCTGCATCAGACTCTGCACCTTCTCGCTGCGTGCGAACATCATCAGCCCCGACGTGTCGCGGTCGAGGCGGTGCACAATGAAGATCCGGTTTGAGGGTTTCTGCTGTTTGACGTAATTGCTGAGTATATTGTAGGCAGTAAGGTATTTCTCATTATCAGAGGCCATTGAGAGCAGTCCGGCGTTTTTGTCGATCACAATGATGTGCTCATCCTCGAAAACGATGCGCATGTTGCGTGCCACGACGCCGCCCGCCTGTCTCTTACCTTTGACTGACACCTGGTCTCCAACCTTCAGCTCTTGGTTGAACTGTGTCACAGGTTCCCCGTTCACCAGTACCTGCCTGTTACGCAGGAGCGACTTGACATTGTCACGGCTCTTGTTTGCCAGCGACTGCAGCAAGAACGGCATCAGGGTTGTGTCTTCGCCGACAGTAAGCGTTATTTCCTTATACATCCCGGTCAGTGTTGGCGCAAAGATAGCACAAATTGCACAGGGCACAGGGCTCAGGGCTCAGGGCACAGGGCTCAGGACTCAGGACTCAGGACTCAGGACACAGGACACAGGACTCAGGACTCAGGACTCAGTGCACAGGGCTCAGGACTCAGGACTCAGGACTCAGGACTCAGGGCACAGGGCACTCTCTATTGTCCTGCAACGGGTAAGGGATTGCTCGCTCATTGCATTCGCTCGTGATCCCTTGCGGGGAAACCTGCAGAGCTTAAATGACCCTGCGGGTCTTTTTTATTTATCTCAGCCGCTCTTGAAAGCAAGTTTTCAACGCGTCTTCGGTTAAACAAAAAACCCCGCCTGTAGCGGGGCCATTTAAGCTCTGCGGAGAAAGAGGGATTCGAACCCCCGGTCCAGTCGCCCGGACAACGGTTTTCAAGACCGCCGCAATCGACCACTCTGCCATTTCTCCGCCGCAAATATAGCTTTTTTTTGTTTTTCGCTTCCGAACCGGGAAAATTATGATTTTTTACCTTTCTGGCTGACGCCTGAAATTCCCCGCAAATGGGCCTTTGACATTCCCACGAATGCGCTTCTCATCACAAAATGGGGATTTTTTACCTATGAAAGCGCTCATTGTTCATAAAAATCGGCCTCTCAGCATAAAAAAAAGTCAAAAAACTTGCTTTTGAATAAGAATGAAATAAATTTGTATGCAATTAGCGAATTCGTCTAACCCTAAAATTGTATTGACTATGACAAAAAAAGAATTAGTAGGCAGCATTGCAAAAAAAGCAGGACTTTCACTAAAAGATGCCAACATCGCTTTGAATGCCTTCGTTGGTGCATTCGGTGACGCCATGAAAAAAGGTCAGAGGCTCCAGCTCCCGTCAATGGGTACTTTCAAAGTTGAGAAGAGAAGCGCAAGAGTTGTCCGCAACCCGCGCACAGGCGCCAAACTGAATGTTCCGGCCAAGAAGGTCGTAAAATTCAAAGCTGCTCCGGCTCTTACAAAAGGCCTGAAGTAAAAGTTTCAGGGGTGCACCAGCACCCCTTTTTAATTTTCTGAAAATGATGCCGTCATGCACGGCATTTCTTTTATTTTATAAAACTCAAAATTTCCGGCCGGTTTTTGAATCATATTTTTTTTAGTATATTTGTTAACCACGCTTTGAACGCAACCGCAAAGTCCCGAAATGAATTGTATTATCGTTGATGATGACCCCGTATGGCTCAGAACACTTGAAGAGTTTGTAAGCAAATCCTCATCCCTTTCACTGGTCGGAAGCTTCACCGAATCATTATCGGCACGCAACCTTCTGATGTCACGCAGGGACATTGAACTGATCTTTCTTGATATACAGATGCCGGAGATGGACGGGTTCGACTTCCTCTCCAGCCTCGAAAATCCACCCCATATAATATTTGTATCAGGGAGTGAGGAGCATGCTTACAAGGCGTTCAACTACAACGGCATCGATTATCTTCTCAAACCAATCACCTACCCCCGCTTCTGCAGGGCGGTGGAGAAGATCATGAAGTACTATGCCCCGCGCCAGGCTCCCTCAACCGCCGGCGAGGAGGAAATTTTTATCAAAAAGGCTTCATCGCTCGTGCGCCTGAAACTCAAGGAGATTCTCTATGTGGAAGCCCTTGAGAACTATGTCAGTGTCATCACCAAGGACGAAAAGTACACCATTCACTTTACTATGAGAGCGATCGAGCAACAACTGCCTTCAACTCTCTTTGTCAGGATACACCGGTCATACCTTGTAAATAAAAGCGTCATCAGGTCGATCAGCGAGAACAGCCTGACCATATTTATCGGTAACACGCCAAAGATCCTGCCCGTCGGAAAATCGTACCGCGACGGGATAATGAACTATATCAACATAATGACGCGTTAAATGCCGTCACTGAGGCAACTCTTCCTTGATCATCTCGGACAGACCTCTCCCGCACCTCTTTTGCTTGAGATAGAGAGAGCAGAAGGGTCTTTTCTGTATGGCAGCAACGGAAGGGATTATCTCGACCTCATTTCAGGTGTTTCTGTCAGTAACACCGGCCACCGTCATCCGGCTGTTGTGGCTGCCGTGAAGGAGCAGGCTGACCGTTACATGCATCTCATGGTCTACGGCGAAGTGGTACAAAGCCCCCAGGTCCGCTATGCCGAAAAACTCGCATCCCTGCTGCCCCCTTCACTGCAGTCGGTCTACTTTGTCAATTCGGGCAGCGAAGCCATCGAGGGAGCCATCAAGCTGGCACGCAGGTATACCGGCAGGAATGAGATAATCTACTTCAGGAACGCGTACCACGGCTCAACCACCGGTGCCCTCAGCGTACAGGGGTCCGAAACCTACCGCAATGCCTTCAGGCCACTGATGCCGGCCACAACAATGGCAGTGTTCAACTCGCCGGAGGCCTTTGGCATGATCACTTCAGAGACTGCTGCCGTGCTTGTTGAGCCGGTTCAGGCCGAGGCAGGAGTGATTGCGCCTGAAGGCAGCTTCCTGGCAGACCTCCGCAGTGCGTGCGACAGGCACGGAGCCATGCTCATATTTGACGAGGTGCAGACAGGCTTCGGCCGTACCGGCAGTCTCTTCTCACTTTACAGGTATAACACGGTACCAGATATATTAGTCCTGGCCAAAGCGCTGGGTGGCGGCATGCCACTTGGCGCCTTCATCGCCTCACGGGAAATTATGTCTTCACTCGCCCATAACCCGGTACTGGGCCATATCACTACATTCGGTGGCCACCCGGTATGCTGCTCCGCAGGACTTGCCTCGCTGGAGGTGATCCTGAGTGAAAACCTGGCACAGAAGGCTGTCGGGAAAGAGAAACTCTTCAGGCAGGAATTATCAGGAATGCCGTTCAGGGAGATCAGGGGCGAAGGGCTGCTCCTGGCAGTAGTGCCGGAGGATAAGAGTATAATTCCCGCCATGGTGGCACGGGCCCCGGAACACGGGCTGATGCTCGACTATTTCCTCTTCTGCGATGAGGCGTTCCGCATAGCTCCACCGCTGACAATTTCGCCCGAAGAGATAAACCTAGCCTGCCAGCGCCTGAAAGGGCTGACAGAGGCGGTGTTTCAGGCAACAGGCAAAAGGCAATAGGCAGTAGTCCAGTCGGCAGTCTTAGGAATTCCTCAGTCAAAGCAGACAGTTGCGGGTTTTGCGGGAAGAATGTTCGTACAATTCTTGATGATCTATGACCAACGTCCTGATCTTGTGCATCTTTCTGCAATTCTATATTCCCGGCGGGGAATTTCCACTATTGCCTACTGCCTACTGCCTTATGCCTGATCTGACTGCTGACTGCCACTCTGTCATACTTCCTGCCCGCGGCACGCACTTTGAAGTTCAGGGGCAGGATAATCACGAAAACTATATCATATGGAAAAGGGTAAAATCGGAGTTACTACAGAGAACATCTTTCCAATCATCAAGAAATTCCTCTATTCAGATCATGAGATCTTCCTGAGAGAGCTTGTATCAAACGCCACGGATGCCATCCAGAAACTGAAGACACTTGCTTCAGCGGGCGATTTCAGGGGCGAACTGGGAGAACTGAGGATCAGCGTCAGCTTCGATGCTAAAAAGAAGACAATCACCATTTCTGATAACGGTATCGGGATGAGTGCCGAAGAGATAGACAAATACCTCAACCAGATTGCTTTTTCAAGCGCTAACGAGTTCCTTGACAAATACAAGGACCAGGCAAGCGCAATCATCGGTCAGTTCGGGCTTGGATTCTATTCCTCCTTCATGGTTTCCGACAGAGTGGAGGTGATATCCAAGTCGTACCACGATGAGCTGCCAGCAGTGAAATGGAGCTGTGACGGGAGTCCTGAGTATTCGATTGAAGAGACCAAAAAGGCAGAACGGGGAACGGATGTGATACTGCACATCGACAAGGATTCCAAGGAGTTCCTTGATGAGCACAAGCTTGAGAGCCTCCTGAAGAAATACTGCAGCTTCCTGCCTGTGCCGGTGCACTTCGGCAATGAGAAGGAGTGGAAAGACGGCAAGATGGTCGATACCGGGAAACCCAAAGTGATCAACAACACCCGTCCGGCATGGACAATCAAGCCCGCAGAGCTGAAGGAGGAGGATTATACAAAGTTCTACCATGAGCTTTACCCCATGGGTGAGGATCCGCTGTTCAACATCCATCTGAATGTCGATTATCCCTTCAAGCTAACGGGTATACTCTATTTCCCGAAGATCAGGAACAACTTCGAAATACAGAAAAACAAGATCCAGCTCTATTCCAACCAGGTCTTCGTCACCGACTCGGTTGAGGGCATAGTGCCGGACTTCCTGACTCTGCTTCACGGTGTCATCGATTCGCCTGATATCCCTCTCAACGTATCGAGGAGCTACCTTCAGAGTGATTCAAATGTCAAGAAAATTTCGAGTCATATAACAAAGAAGGTGGCTGACCGACTTGCTGATATCTTCAAGAAGGAAAGGGAGAATTTCGAAAAGAAGTGGGATGACCTCAAGCTGTTCATTGAGTACGGTATGATCACCGAGGAGAAGTTCTACGAGAAGGCCTCGAAGTTTGCCCTGTACAAGAACACTAACGGCAAATATTTCACCCTCGAGGAGTATGACAAGATAATCAAGGAGAATCAGACTGACAAGGACAAGGCTCTGATCCATCTCTACACCACTGACCCTGTCGCCCAGCATACCTACGTGGCAAAAGCGGCAGAGAAGGGCTATGATGTGCTTGTGCTCGACGGTCAGCTTGACACACACCTTATAAACGCTCTTGAGTCGAAGGACCAGGGATCAAGGTTCGTGAGAGTCGACAGTGACGTAATTGAGAACCTGATAAAGAAGGATGAAAGCCACACTTCCAAACTCTCAAAGGGACAGTCGGATGACCTTGCCCAGGTGTTCCGCAGCCAGGTAGCCGACAGCGACAAGGCGCGCTTCCATGTCAGAGCCGAGAGCCTCGCCGAGGATGATCTTCCGCTTGTGATCACCCAGAGTGAGTTCATGCGCAGGATGAAGGATATGGCACAGTTCGGGGGCGGCTACTCATTCTACGGTGAGATGCCTGACAGCTTCGACCTTGTGTTGAACACAAACCATCCGCTTGTTGTCGCACTCGCAGCTGACCTTGATAAGGAGCACGCTGACGAACTGAAAAAGAACAGCTCAGGGATTGAGAAGACTAAGGTTGAAATTGATTTTATGGAGAAGGAACACGGCAAGAAAAAGCCCGAGG
The DNA here is from genome assembly GCA_049294275.1 of Bacteroidales bacterium. Classification (GTDB taxonomy): domain Bacteria; phylum Bacteroidota; class Bacteroidia; order Bacteroidales; family VadinHA17; genus SR-FBR-E99. Next base: position 24,925 of record JBAQCQ010000057.1, on the reverse strand, counting down.
AAATTCCTTCAGTTGAAAAGGATGACCTTGAAAGGCTCAGGGGCGAACTGAAACAGATTGAGGAAAAAAGGAAAAGCATACTTGAGGGCTTCGGGAGTGATCACAAAGCAGTCAAGCAACTGATTGACCTCGCCATGCTGGCCAACAACATGCTAAAGGGAGAGGCCCTGAGCGCGTTCGTCAAGCGCAGCATCAGCCTCCTCTAGAGGCACTACATATATCAAAGTTTTATTAAAGGGCGCCCCGCAGGGGCGTCTTTTTTTTGAAAAACCACAGTCAGCATGCAATGTTAATTTTCACAGGGGTTACCAGGTGCCTATCCCAGGATCCGGGCGAGCTCGGATTTGATGTAGCTGATGGCAGCGCGGCATGGTTCGGTGTCCATCTCCATCACCTCCTCGATAAGAAGGCGTGAGAGCTCTTCCCCCGATGCTGTCGGGGGCAACTGAGTGGCAACACCGTTTATCATCCTGACAACCGTCCCGCGTGCGTTCTTAACCATCTCCCATGCTTCATTGCTCATATAGATCTGCTGCGAGAGATTGTGCTCATACTCGCTCCTTACGTTGCTCACAAGAGATGAATGGAGCTGCTGCGCAGTCATCTCTGGCTTCGCTGTCCGCATTATGAGAGACTCGGGTGAGATGCGCTCAAGAAAGAGTACAACTCTCTCGTATGCCTGCAGCTTCACAGGCGTGACGGTCTTTACCGTCTGGAGCAACAGATCCTGCCGCCTGTGGTCCTGGTCATCACGCAGCATGTTCCGTATCACCAGCCATGCCGTGATCATCACAAGCAAAGCAGGTAGCAGTGTTTTGAGAATCTCAAGGAAGGTTTCCATGTCGGGGATGGTTAATGATGTTACGGCATGCAAATTAATCATTTTTATTAAAGGCAGACAATCCGGCCCGGGCATGTTGTAAACCCTTTTCTTTTTCACTTTTAACAATTACATTTGGCCTTTTCACAACCGGTAAAAAACAAGTATGGAGCATGTCAGCAGGAGGGTCCAGTCACTCTCAGTATCGCAGACTCTTGCCATGTCGCAGAAGAGTCAGGAACTCAAGGAGCAGGGTATTGACGTTATAAGCCTCAGCCTGGGGGAACCTGACTTTAATACCCCTGATGATATAAAGGAGGCAGCCAAGAAGGCAATAGATGACAACTTTTCTTTCTATCCCCCAGTACCCGGATATCCAGACCTGAGGAAGGCAATTTCCAGGAAATTCAGGGAGGAAAACGGACTCGACTACTCGCCTGAACAGATAATTGTATCGGCAGGAGGGAAGCATACCCTCATCAACGTGGTGCTCTCCGTTGTAGATCCCGGGGAGGAAGTTATCCTGCTTGCCCCGTACTGGGTCAGCTATCTTGATCACATCATATTTGCAGAGGGGAAGCCGGTAATCATTCAGACTTCCATTGACAATGATTTCAAGGTAACCCCGGAACAGCTCGAGGCAGCAATCACTCCGAAGACACGCCTGCTGATCTACAATTCACCGTCAAACCCCACCGGGATGGTCTATACGCGAGATGAAATGGCTGCACTGGTCAGGGTGATTGAGAAATTCCCGCATGTCATTGTTATCTCCGATGAGATTTATGAACATATTACCTTCACCGGCAAGCACATCAGCCTGGCAACATTCAGTTCGATCACCGACAGGGTTGTGACTGTCAACGGGGTCTCGAAAGGGTATGCAATGACAGGATGGAGGATAGGCTACATGGGAGCCCCGCTCTGGCTGGCGAAAGCGTGCAACAAGCTGCAGGGTCAGTTCACATCCGGTGTATGCTCAATAGCACAGAGGGCCGCCCTGGCGGCGGTGACTTCAAAAAGCGATTCCAAAGAGAGGATGCGTGAGGCATTCCTTCGTCGCAGGGACCTGATCTGCAGGCTTCTTGGTGAGATACCCGGACTTAAGGTCAGGGTGCCGCAGGGCGCGTTCTATGTGATGCCTGACATAAGCAACTTCGTTGGGAAAAGCTATAACGGACAGGTGATGAGAGACGCTGACGACCTCACCCTCTTCCTTCTTGAGGAGGCCAGGGTGGCTACGGTCAGCGGAAGCGCCTTCGGGGCAGACAACTGCATAAGAATCTCCTATGCTACCTCTGATGACAAGATTACAGAGGCGGTACGACGTATAAAAGAGGCATTGGCCAGACTCAGCTAACAGGAGCCCGGCAGGACGGGAGGCCGGCCGCAACCTGCTGCCAACCAGAATTTACAAGTATGAACAGAGCCGCATCACGGGATGCGGCTCTGCTATGCTCAATACCTGTTGAATGCCGTTACATCTCCCGGCGGCTTGCGCGCTTTGTCCCTCTACCTGTTATCAGTGTAACCGACTGAGATGACCACCTCAACCTTCTTCGACTTCGGAATTTCAAGCAGCTCCCTGATCTTCTTTTCGTCAAACCATCCGATTATGCAGGTGCCAAGTCCCTCAGCAGTAGCCTGGTACACCATCGATGCCGTCGCTATCCCGATGTCGATCAGCGAATAATCCCTCTTCTTAATCAGGTCACCTGCACGGGAGGTGAAATTGGATTTCTCCCTCACAACCACAATCAGCACCGGAGCCTGGTGAACGAAAGTATTCATTCTCAGCAGCTCAGATTCGGTTGCACCTGCCACCTTCTCCCGAAGTCCGGGTTCATCCACAACGATGAACCTCCAGGGCTGGCCGTTGCATGCCGAAGGAGACAGCCTGCCCGCCTCGGTTATCCTCTCAATCTTTTCCTTCTCAACAGATTTGTCAGAATATTTCCTGTCGCTCTGCCTGCTTTTTATCAGGCTGAGCATCCCGTTGCCGTCAATCATTTCAGAATCAGGAAGATCAATAGTTCTGGGCAAATACCTCGAAGTAATTGTAGGGATGGAGGCATGCCGGGCAGTTCTTCAGGGGTTTGGTGCCGAAGTGCACATAGCCGCACTTGCGGCAGTACCAGAAGACCTTTTCATCACGCTCGAACACCTTGTTGCCCATGACGCTGGCAAGAAGCTTCCTGTATCTCTCTTCGTGGACCTTCTCGGCTGCCGAGATGGCTTTGAAGGCTGTGGCTATCTCCTTGAATCCCTCTTCTTCGGCCACCCTGGCAAACGTCGGATAGAGCTCTGACCACTCTTCATGTTCACCATCCGCGGCTGCCTCCAGGTTGTGGCTGGTCGTAGATGTCCTGCCTGCCGGATAAGCGGCGGTGATCTCCACCTTGCCTCCCTCGAGATAACCGAAGAAACGCTTGGCATGCTGCTGCTCCTGCAGTGCAGTCTCAAGGAATATGGCCGCTATCTGTTCATAGCCCTCTTCTTTTGCCACCTTGGCAGCAAATTCATAACGGTTCTTTGCCTGCGATTCGCCGGCAAATGCCTTCAGGAGATTCTTCTCCGTAAGGGTTCCTTTTATACCTTCCATTTCTTTATGATTAGATTGTTTGTTTGTTTTAGCGTGGGCTAAAATTAGCAATTTTCTTTGACGGAACAAAGCCGCAAACCTGCATAATTATCATAGTTGAGCACCTGCAGTCCCGGTTTTGGGACAATGCGTAAGGTTCAGCCATTCTTCCTTTTCAGGAATCTTTTCTCCTCGCCCCTGGCAAGCCTCCTGATGTTCCCGGAGTGCGTCGCCACCACCGCTATGGCAACAGCTATCGCGAAGATTTTGAAGAGAAGTGAGGGAGTGGGGAAGAGGGTAAGCAGAAGCAGCGGGAACATGATTACAGATATGATCGATCCGAGTGACACATAACCTGAGATAAGCAGCACAGCCACGAAGATACCTGCGCATATCAGTGTCAGCAGCGGGTGCAGTGCCAGCAGCACACCGAATGTTGTTGCCACTCCCTTGCCTCCGCGGAAACCTGCGAAAACCGGAAAGACATGTCCGAGTATGGCAGCCATGCCGCAAACTATCTGCAGCACCATCATCTGTTCTGAGCCGTCAGGTGCTGCATTCAGGAACGCGGGCAGCGAGGCAGCCAGCCACCCCTTGAAGAGATCAAATATCAGCACCGGGATTCCGGTCTTCCATCCCAGGACCCGTACGGTGTTGGTGGCCCCGGCATTGCCGCTGCCATGCTCCCTGACGTCGATACCGTGGAACAGTTTTCCGGCCCACACGGCACTTGGAATTGATCCGGCGAGATAGGCCAGTACCAGAGCTAGGATGGACAGGGTTATAACCATTTAATTTCTATTTCGGGTCAGGACCCGAAGATACGAGTTTTGCCGTTTCCGTGTTCGATGTAAACCTGCTGAAATTTTTTATGAATTTTTCAGCCAGGGACCTTGCCGCCTTGTCCCATGCCCCCGGACTGTCCCACGAACGGCGCGGGTCCAGCAAATCAGCCCTTACCCCGTGCACCTCCAGGGGTATGTCAAGGTTAAAGACGGGCAGTTTGACGAACTGTGTACTGTCAATGGTCCTGTTGAGAATGGCATCAATGATGTTTCTTGTAGAGGGGAGGTCTATCCTTTTGCCGGTACCGTATGGTCCGCCGTTCCACCCTGTGTTCACCAGCCATGCCTCTGCACCATGGGCAATCATCTTAAGTGTCAGCTCACGTGCATATATCAGCGGATCAAGCATAAGGAAGGCAGCGCCGAAGCAGGCAGAAAACGATGGCTGCGGTTCCACGATACCTCGCTCGGTGCCTGCCAGCTTGGCCGTATATCCGCTCAGGAAATAGTACTGTGTCTGTTCAGCTGTCAGCCTGGCAACCGGAGGAAGCACACCGAAGGCATCCGCCGACAGGAAAATGACCGTCTTTGAATGACCTGCCTTTGATACCGGCCTGACAATGTTGTCAATATGGTAGATTGGGTAAGATACCCTGGTGTTCTCCGTCTTCGCAGCGCTGGTGAAGTCGATGCGCCCCTTCTCATCAACCACGACATTCTCGAGGAGGGCGTCACGCCTTATGGCACGATAGATTTCAGGCTCATTATCCCTGCTGAGATTAATGCACTTGGCATAACAGCCACCCTCGAAATTGAAGATGCCCTCATCGTCCCAGCCGTGTTCATCATCACCTATCAGTGCCCTGTCCGGATCGGTTGATAGTGTTGTCTTGCCGGTGCCGGAGAGGCCGAAGAAGATGGCGACATCACCCTTCTTTCCTACGTTGGCGGAGCAGTGCATAGAGGCAATGCCCCTGAGAGGCAGGTAATAATTCATCACCGAGAAGATCCCCTTTTTCATTTCTCCGCCATACCAGGTGCCTCCTACCAGTGCCATGTTTTCCGACAGGTTGAAGAGCACAAAGTTCTCGGAGTGCATCCCGAAAAGCTCCCATTCCCGGTTTACAGCCTTTGATGCCATCAGAACCACAAAATCAGGCTGGAAAGCATCAAGCTCTTCCTCCGGCGGCCTGATGAACATGTTTTTTACAAAATGAGCTTGCCAGGCCACCTCCATGATGAATCTCACCCTGATGCGCGTATCGGCATTGGCCCCGCTGTAACAGTCGACCACGTAAAGCTTCTTCCCTGACAGCTGCTGCACGGCAATCTTCCTGCAGTGCTCCCAGGCTTCAACGCTGAGAGGCTTGTTGTCAGATACAGTGGCTGTCTCAGACCTCCACCAGACTGTGTTTTCAGTCTTTTTGTCGAGTACAACGTACTTGTCTTTGGGCGACCTGCCTGTAAATACCCCGGTATCTACTGCCACCGACCCCGTGTCTGTGAGCATCCCCCTTTCAAAGCCCGAAAGCCCGGGTGAAAGTTCAGCCTCATAAAGATGATTATAGGACGGATTATAGACCAATCCCTTTACTTCTGAAATGCCGTATTGCTTTAAAATTTCTTCTGACATCATTGTCGGGGTGATGTTGATGTCCCCCAAAGTTAATATTATTAAGTATTCCAACACCCTGATAATTGTCAGCCCGGTGAGACAAAAAGATCACTTCGGGAATATTCATGAAATAATTATCTTTAAATGGCAATATACGACGCAATGAGAAGTATTTATGTTCTTTTGTTACTGGTTCTTTCACTTCAGGCTATCGCACAGGAGATCAGGGTGAAGGGCGTTAAAATGGTTATGCCTGAGGACAACGGAACGTACCTCCTGTCTGGTGTTTTGCCGGGGTCGCGCTGGCTCCTGGTGGCGGGGGAAGGATACAACGGGCTGTCTCTTCTTGACACCCGAAAGGGAAAGATAAGGGCCATAACCGACGGGCCGGGCGCTGGTTATGAGCCTGCCGTGACAGCCGACGGCAAAAAGGTATTTTACAGGTCTGACAGTTTTGAGGACAACAGGAAATACTCTTCTGTTTACAGCTTTGATATTACGACGGGGGAAACTCAGACCCTGATCAACAGGGAGAGGGGCGTGCAGCCTCCTGCTGTGTCAGGAAATACACTGTTCCTGAAATCGGACAGGGAAACACGGTTCAGCCGTCTCCCCGAAACAGTTGCTGTCAAAAGTACAGGAGAGGATGATTTCGTCGTAACAGAGGAGATGATACCCGTACTATATCGTGGCGGAGAGAGAAAGCCGCTCATGCCCAATGGCGGGGGGTTCTATATTTGGGCTTCACTTTCACCTGACGGATCAATGATACTTTATAATTACCAGGGCAGGAACACCTGGATATGTGATACCTCCGGCAAAATACTGCACGATGTGGGAAAGGTCAATGCCCCAAGATGGCTTGACAACAGGATCGTAATCGGCATGGATGACAGGGATGACGGCCATATGATTACCTCCTCTGAACTGGTATACTATTCATTGCCGGAAAAAAAGAGACGCGTTCTCACAGACACGGAGAACAGGTCTGAAATGTTCCCCTATCCCTTTGGCGCTGGTAAAATTGCCTTCTCAACTGAAAAAGGGGAGATTTACGTGATGAAAATAAGAATCAGATGAAGCGTTGGCCCGGGCCTTTATTCATTACATTATTCACTTTCTCCCAGTTGCCACTGAGCGGCCAGAAGGCCGATTTCACGGGAATAAAAATCTTCCTGAACCCGGGTCATGGAGGCAATGACGGCGACGACAGGCATATGCTGGAGACCGACTTCTGGGAGTCGGAAGGGAACCTGGAAAAAGGTCTCTTCCTGAGGGAGCTGCTCGAGTCGCGCAACGCAACGGTTTTTATGTCGCGCACCACCAATCTCACGTCAGATGACCTGCCGCTCTCCAGCATAGCCACAATGGCCAACACCGCCAATGCTGACATATTCATTTCAATACACAGCAACGGCTTTGACGGCACCCGTAATCAGCCGCTGGTGCTCTTCAGGGGATATGACGATCAGCCTGTCTACCCGGGGGCAAAGGCGATGGCACAGATACTGTGGGAAAAACTCTTCGAGAAGGGTAACTGCTGGACGAATACTTTCGAATGGGTCAAGGGCGACTGGACATTCTATCCGGAGTGGGGTGACAAGGTGGGCCTCGGTGTTCTGAGAACCCTCAATATGCCTGGTGTTCTTTCGGAAGGGTCGTACCACGACTATATTCCTGAGGGCTGGAGGCTCCGTAATAACAACCACCTGCACCATGAAGCCTGGGCCATGCTCAGGGCACTGGCAGTATATGAAAATGTCATGCCGGAACCAACCGGCATTATTGCAGGAACAGTCAGGAATAAGCTGACATCACCCGGTTACTATTTCAAACCGGGAACAAGGGATGAGGCAATACCGATAAACAACGCAACGGTCACTCTCAATCAGGGAGACAGGACTGTCAACACTGACAACCTGAACAACGGCTTTTTCATGTTCGACTCGCTTGCCCCTGGCGATTACGAGATTATCTGCAGTGACGTAACGGATTTTTTCAATGACACGATCACCGCAACCGTTTTTGCCGGAAAGACCATACTGGCAGATTTCCTCCCTCAGTTTGATACGACAAAAGTACCCGTGGTTACCGGGCTGCTGCCATCGACAGCCGACAGCATTCCCTTCAACCAGGAATTCACATTCACCTTTAATCTACCGATGGACAGGAATGCAGCCCAGGCGGCATTTGTGACTGAACCGTCCGTGAACCTGCTTTTTGAGTGGGATGAGAACGGGAAATTGATGAGAGTAAAACCTCAGGTCGGTTTCGCCAGCAAGACCACATATCTCTTCAGGCTGACGACAGCTGCCATCTCGAAATGGGGTGTACCGCTGCCGGATGAATACCAGGTCAGCTTCGTCACAAAAGCAAGAACGAAACTGGTTATGGAGAAGATCTGGCCCCCGTCCGGCCTGACCGGTGTAACTCTTTATCCGAGGATCACAATCAATTTTGACGCTCCTGTTGATCACCTCACAGCCACCCAGGGCATCAGGCTTATCAACAGCCAGACGGTTGCCGTTGGCAAGACTCGCGAGATTTTTACTACAGCAGACGGTAAGGGCACTTACAGTTTTGAACCTGCAGAGGCCCTGCAGCTGAACTCGCCGTACCAGGTGGTACTTGACGCCGGTGTCAGAGATCTGTCCGGTGTAGCCCTGGGAATCGATGACGCGATAAGCTTTACCACCCGCACCAAGTCATACTTGACAGGAAACATTGTAGAATCGTTCGACAATATTTCAGCATTCTGGGACCCGGAAGCAAGCGGCAGCACCACCGGTACTGACAACCCGCTGACCACATTCACAGCCTCTTCCGAGATACTCAGATCAGCGCCATCGGCGGGCAAACTCAACTATGTCTTTGCCGGCCCCGGCGGAGGTGTATGCCGGGTCTTCGACACCTCCAAACCGGGGATAGGAAGTAATACAAGCCAGTTATTCGCAATGTGGGTCTACGGAGATCTCAGCCTCAACAACCTTGAGTTCTGGTTCTACTCCCCCGGATCGGTTAATCAGATCGTGGAAGCAGCGACCATCGACTGGGCAGGGTGGGACCTGATCTCAATCCCCATGAACAGCATCGGAAGCAGCGGCGCCTGGCAGTACCACAGCATCGTGATAAGGCAGACACCCGGTGCGACGAAGAGCGGAACGATGTATTTTGATGATGCCATGGTCATCACACCCACCGCGATTGATGATGAAGAAGTCACCGATACAGGTCTGCTTCTTTACCCTAATCCGGTCACAACAAACGGATCTGTAAACTTTTTTCTGCAGACGCCCGGCCAGGCTGAGATCAACCTCTTCTCCTCAAATGGGAGCCTGGTCATGAACCTCTTCAGCGGGATGCTCGATGCAGGAGCCCACTCAATACCCTGGTCCCCGTCGCCGGCCGCAGCGCCGGGTGTATACACGCTCCGGTTCAGCCTGCTCGGTCAGGGCCACACGGGGTGGCAGCACACGTCCAGGAGCTGGGTTGTGGTGAAGTAGAATTTTCGATTAACCGACAATCGCAAATAGGCAGTCGGCAATAAAAAAGGAGGCTCGCAGTGGTGCCTCCTTTTTTATGCATTAGATCCGATATTATTTTTTGATTGCCCTGATTGCTGCCTGTGCTGCGGCAAGCCTGGCTATCGGAACCCTGAAGGGTGAGCAGCTGACATAGGTGAGTCCGTTCCTGAAACAGAATTCCACTGATGCCGGATCGCCACCCTGTTCTCCGCAGATACCTATCTTCAGGTCAGGGCGTGTTGCACGGCCCTTCTGCACTGACATGGTGATGAGCTGACCCACACCATCCTGGTCAATTGTCTGGAACGGGTCGGCAGCAAGCATCTTCTTGTCAAGATAGTCATTCAGGAAGCCTCCTATATCGTCGCGGCTGAAACCGAAGGTCATCTGTGTCAGGTCATTGGTACCGAAGGAGAAGAATTCGGCTGTCTTCGCCATGCGGTCAGCAAGAAGTGTTGCGCGCGGGATCTCGATCATTGTTCCGTACTTGCAATCAAGCTTGCTGAGGCCGAACTTTTTGCTTACCTCATCACGTACCCTGTCAAAGATCTTTTTAGTTACATCAAGTTCAGACACATCGCAGGTCACGGGTACCATCAGCTCGGGAACAGGGTGCTTTCCTGCCTTAAGCAGCTCAGCGGCAGCCTCGAACATAGCCCTGACCTGCATCTCGGTCACTTCCGGATAGGTTATCCCGAGGCGGACCCCACGGTGTCCCATCATCGGGTTTGATTCATGCAGAGCCTCTCCGCGTCTGGCGATGGCTTCGGCAGATATGCCCAGCGCCTTTGCCAGCTCAGCCTGCTTCTCTGCACCCTGCGGCACGAACTCATGCAGCGGCGGGTCAAGGAGACGGAAGGTGACGGGCAGTCCGTCCATAGCCTCCAGCGTACCCTTCATATCCTTTTTTACAAACGGGAACAGCTCATTGAGGGCGCTGACACGTTCTGCAACGGTGCTGCTCAGGATCATCTTGCGGAGGATGAACAGAGGCTGCTCGGCGCCTTTACCGTAGAACATGTGTTCCGTACGGAAGAGACCGATGCCTTCTGCACCGAATTCGCGGGCTATCCTTGCGTCATCAGGGGTGTCACAGTTGGTGCGGACACCCATGGTGCGGTTCTTATCTACCAGCTTCATGAAGGTCTGGAACCTGGGGTTCTCGGTGGCATCCATAAGAACCATCGCACCGTTGTACACATTTCCCCTGGTACCGTTGAGGGTGATGACATCACCTTCCTTCAGTACTATATCTGATCCTGCAAGCTTCACTTTCTTTTCTGCTACGTCAACATGCATTCCTCCGGCGCCTACGATGCAGCACTTGCCCCAGCCGCGTGCCACGAGGGCAGCGTGCGAGGTCATGCCACCGCGTGCCGTGAGAATACCCTCAGCTGCGCGCATACCTTCAACATCCTCGGGGTTGGTTTCCTCGCGGACAAGGATCACCTTTTCACCCTTACGGTTCCATGCCACAGCATCTTCAGCGGTGAAGACAATCTTTCCGACCGCGGCGCCGGGGCCTGCGGGGAGCCCCTTGACAAGCGGGGTGACCTTCTTCTCAGCTGCGGGATCGCAGATGGGATGGAGAAGCTCGTCCAGCTGCGCGGGGTCAACACGCATGACGGCTGTCCTCTCGTCAATGAGTCCTTCCTGAAGCATATCCATTGCCATGTTCAGGGCTGCAGTACCGGTACGCTTTCCGGCACGGCACTGAAGCATGTAGAGCTTGCCTTCCTGGATGGTGAACTCAATGTCGAGCATGTCATGGAACGACTTCTCAAGTATGTTCCTGATGTCAACCAGCTCTTTATATGTTCCGGGCATCGACTCCTGCATGCTGTGCAGGTGCTTGTTCTGCTCATTCTTTGTGTCATCGTTGAGCGGGTTCGGGGTGCGGATACCTGCAACCACGTCTTCGCCCTGTGCGTTGACAAGCCATTCACCATAAAAGAGATTATCTCCCGTCGCAGGGTTACGCGTGAAGGCAACGCCTGTTGCAGATGTGTCTCCCATGTTACCGAAGACCATAGCCTGAACATTGACGGCAGTGCCCCACTCGTCAGGAATTCCTTCGATGCGGCGGTATGAAACAGCTTTCTTTCCGTTCCAGCTCTTGAACACGGCCTTGATACTGCCTTCAAGCTGCTCGCGTGCGTCATCAGGAAACTCATTCCCGAGCGACTGTCTGATCCTCTTCCTGAAAGCTTCAGCGAGATCTTTCAGCTCTTCTGCCGTCAGGTCGGTATCAGACTTATAGCCCCTTGAGTGCTTGAGCTCATCAAGCATCTCGTCAAGCTGCCTGCGGATGCCCTTGCCGTCAGACGGCTCCATGCCTTCAGCCTTCTCCATCACAACGTCTGCATACATCATTATGAGGCGGCGGTATGAATCCCAAACGAATCGTGGATTTCCGGTTTTTTTGATGAGGCCGGGGATAGTCTCAGAGCAGAGACCTATGTTGAGGACGGTGTCCATCATCCCGGGCATCGAGCTGCGGGCTCCCGAGCGGCATGATACCAGGAGAGCATTATCCCTGTCGCCGTACTTCAGGCCCATAGCTTCTTCAGTCTTCTTCATGGCTTCCCATACCTCGGGCATGAGCTCGGCAGGAAGCTGATGATTGTTCTGGTAATACTCGGTGCAAACCTCTGTGGTGATTGTGAAACCGGCCGGTACCGGAAGGCCAAGGAGGCACATCTCAGCCAGATTGGCTCCTTTGCCGCCAAGCAGATTCTTCATATCTGCTCCGCCCTCGGCTGTCCTGTTGCCGAAGGAATAAACGCGCTTAACTTTTGACATACTCTATCTGATTATTTATTAATGAATCTCTTTTTTTTGATCCGCAAAATTAAAATAAAACCGGATATTAAAAAACACCCAACTACTTATGTTTTGCCCTTGGATGATACATGAGCATCGTATCCCTGAGATAGCTCCTGTCAATATGGGTGTAGATCTCGGTGGTTGTTATTGACTCATGTCCGAGCATCTCCTGCACTGCCCTCAGGTCTGCTCCGCCCTCAACCAGGTGGGTTGCAAAGGAGTGGCGCAGGGTATGCGGACTGATGCTCTTGGTGATGTCGGCGGCGGCAGCCGTATTTTTAATTATCGTGAAGACCATCACCCTGGAGAGCTTCTTTCCCCGCCTGTTAAGGAATAACACATTCCGGTCGGTGATGACCGGCAGCATCATCCGGCGCTCCATGTAGTTGTCAATCTCCTTCAGTGCCACTGATCCCAGCGGCACCAGCCGCTGCTTGTTGCCCTTTCCCGTGACACTCACAAAGCCTTCGTTCCGGTGTATGTCGGTCAGGCGCATGTTCACCAGCTCGGAGACCCTCAGTCCGCAGCCGTACATCGTTTCAATTATGGCCCTGTTCCTGTGCCCCTCAGGGGTGCTAAGGTCGATTGAAGCCACCATTCTGTCTATCTCGGCCACCGAAAGCACTTCAGGCAGCTTCATCCCGGTCCTGGGTGATTCAAGAAGCACGGAAGGGTCATCTGCAATGATGTTTTCAATTGTCATGAAACGGCAGAAGGACCTGATTCCGGATATCAGTCTTGCCTGCGTTCTGGCCGTATCATCGTGCCCTCCAGTGAAGGCAATGAAATCGCTCAGATCACTGTAGGTGAGTTCCGAAGGCAACTTGCCATCCTTTTTTTCAACGATAAAATCCATCAGCTTGCGGACATCGTTGAGATAAGCGGCAACACTGTTTGGAGAGAGCGAACGCTCAATCCTGAGGTATCTCCCGAACCCCTTCACCGCTTCTGCCCATGGTATTGTCATATGGTTCGCCGTCCGGCCTCAAAGTTATACTATATAACGGTCATAAATCCGCTCATTTCTTTATTTTTGTACTGCCGGCAAGAACCATTGTTCTGCATTTATAGTATGAAAATAACGATCATAAACGGGCCTAATCTCAACCTTCTGGGGAGGAGAGAGCCGGAAATTTACGGTAACGAAGGGTTTGAATCCCTCCTTGCCAGGCTTCGGGGGCGCTATCCTGAAATTGAACTGACTTATTCCCAGTCGAATGTCGAGGGTGAACTGGTGAACATGGTTCAGGAAGCGGGTATGAAGGCAGATGGTGTTGTAATAAATCCGGGAGGATATACACACACCTCTGTGGCACTGGCAGATGCAATTGCCGCGATCAGCATTCCTGCCATCGAGGTGCATATATCAAACCTCCTTTCAAGGGAGGAGTTCCGGCATACCAGCCTCACAGGACGGTACTGCAGGGGAACGGTGATGGGACTCGGGCTTGACGGTTACTGCCTCGCTGTTGAAGCATTGATGGGAATTTACAGGAAATAGACAATAGCATGGCAAAAGGACTTCTTAAGAAGAGAACGAAAATTGTTGCGACCATCTCCGACAAGAACTGCGAACCGGACTTCCTTCGCAGCCTGCATGAGGCGGGTATGGATGTGGTGAGGGTCAACTCGGCGCATCTTGATACCGACGGGGTGAAAAAGATAGTCACAAATGTAAGGAGCATTTCAGACAAGATTGCCATACTGCTTGATACCAAGGGGCCGGAGATCAGAACCACAATCTGCGACGAGCCTGTAAGATTCCTCAAGGGACAGACCGTGAGGATCGAAGGAAACGTCAGGGCAGAGACCACAGCTGAGGTAATCAATGTCAATTACGACGAGATTGCGAAGTACGTGCCCGTGGGAGCCACTATCCTCATCGATGACGGAGAGCTGGAAATAAAGATCCTTAAAAGTGAGGGCGATTCCCTTGCCGGCAGGATAGAAAATGACGGGGTTCTGGGCTCAAGAAAGACGGTGAACATACCGCAGCTGAGAATCAATCTTCCCTCGGTCAGCGAGCGTGACCTGGCATTCATAGACCTGGCAGTGAAGCTTGACATTGAATTCATAGCACACTCCTTCGTCAGGTCAAAGGAAGATGTTCTCGCCGTTCAGCAGCTTCTCGACAGGCAGCAGAGCAGGATCAAGATAATTGCCAAGATCGAAAACCAGCAGGGGGTTGACAATCTGGATGAGATCATGGATCATTCATACGGTATTATGGTTGCACGCGGCGATCTTGCAATAGAGGTGCCATTTGAGCGGATCCCGGGAATCCAGAGAACGATCATCGCCAAGTGTGTCGGGAAGCGCAAACCGGTCATTGTCGCCACCCAGATGCTTCATTCAATGATAGTCAATCCGCGACCCACAAGGGCCGAGGTGAGTGACGTGGCCAATGCCGTATACAGCCAGACCGACGCCGTCATGCTGAGCGGTGAGACGGCAGCGGGAAAATTTCCCGTTGAGGCGGTGAAGACGATGACCCGCATAGCCTGCGAGGTGGAGAAGGAGAAGGACCAGTACCTTGAGATGCCTGCCGGGTCACTGAGCGGCACTGTGTCAGCCTACCTGGCCAAGGTGGCCGTGAAGACATCAGTGAGGATAAAGGCCAGGGCCATCCTGGCTGATACCGTCAACGGCACCGCCATAAGAAACATGGCAGGATTCCGTGGCATCAACCCCATCATCGCTCAGTGCTATTCATACCGTACCATGAGGGAGCTGGCACTTTCTTACGGGGTGATTCCGGTCTTTATGGAAAAGAAGATGTCTGTGGATGAGTTCATAAGGATCTCTCTCAGGGATCTCCTCAGAAAACATAACCTGAAGGATGATGATATAGTGGTAGTGCTCGCAGGAAACTTTTCAAGGGGCACGGGATTCTCATTCATCGAGGTGGGAACAGTCGAATATCTTAAGGAGAGGGTTCGAATAAACGAAACGGACCTGATGGCTTGATTTTTGATGTGAAACCAGGTGTGACACCATGAAAATATTATCACTGTTCATATTGCTGCTGATCCACCCCGTGCATGTGTCGCTCACCGGAATTGAATATGACATCGTGAACAGGGTCTGGTCGGTCTTTGTTAAGGTCTACAGTGATGACCTGGAATCAGACATTGGCCTCGGACTGGCAGCCGGAGGAGAGATACCCGGAGAGGAAAAGGAGAGATATTTTCAATATATTGCTGACAGGCTGATTATCATGGAGGATGGCAGGCGGCTCGAGATGACGCTTTTGAAGACGGAGGCTGACGGACTTGAGCACAGGTTCAACCTCAAGGCGCAGGGGGGAAGAAAGGTCAGGAGCGTTACAGTAGTGAACCGAATTATGGCCAGACTGTATGAAGACCAGGCTAACATGCTGCTCTTCAGCTATAACGGGTCAGAAGACGGACACAGGTTCACTGCAACCGACACGATGAAGATTTACAAAGTCAAATGAAAGGGACTGAAATGACAAAAAAAGTTACCGGGGCACTTATATTTCTGAAAGGGACTGAAATGACAAAAAAAGTTACCGGGGCACTTATATTTCTGTTTATGGTGATCTCATCGGCTATGGCCACTCATAACCGTGCCGGCGAGATAACCTACAAACAGATATCCGACCTCACCTTTGAGGTTACGGTGACAACCTTTACGTATACCCTCAGCAAGGCTGACAGACCGTCACTTGATATTGAATGGGGCGACAACTCCATCACCAACGTCTCGAGGATATCCGAGACCTTTCTGCCGAACAACTATAAGAAGAATGTTTATGTTGCACAGCACACCTATCCCGGTCCCGGCATTTACCGGATAGTGGTGCAGGATCCGAACAGGAATTACGGGGTTGAAAACATACCCAACTCCGTCAACGTTGTTTTTTCGATCTCAACGATACTTATTGTAAATACCGCCATAGGGAGAAACAGCACTCCCGTGCTCCTCAATCCTCCGTACGACAAGGCTGCTCTCGGCCAGATTTTCATTCATAACCCCGCCGCATTTGACCCTGATGGTGACAGCCTGTCATACAAGCTGACGGTCTGCACAAAGGAGGATGGCAACCCTATTCAGAATTATACTCTGCCGCCTGCCTCCCGCAAGTTTTATGTCGACTCCATATCCGGTGATCTCGTCTGGGACGCACCTACATCCATCGGAATTTATAATGTTGCCATGGAGATCCAGGAATGGCGGGGCGGAATAAAGATCGGGGTGGTGGTGAGAGACATGCAGATAGAGGTTTATGAGACTGACAACAAACCACCGGTAACCTCACCGCTTCCCGACCTCTGCGTTGAGGTGGGAGAAACTGTCACCCTCGACATCACGGCTACCGACATTGACGGCGACTCAATATCACTTATTGCTACTTCAGGGATTTTCACAACATCCGCCTGTCCTGCCACCTTCACCACTCTCTCAGCCGGACCGGGACTGACGACATCACGGCTCACCTGGGTGCCATGTCACAGCAGCGTCAGGCATCAGCCCTACGACATAATTATTAAGTCAGAGGACTCCAGCGACGAACTTCAGCTTGTTGACATTGACAACATGAGCATTAAGGTGCTCGCTCCCTCTCCTGTGCTGACAGCTGCGGCGCCTCAGGGCAAGTTTGTACTGCTCTCCTGGGCCTCCTACGGAACGCAGGAGATAGCAGGGTTCAGCATTTACAGGCGCGAAGGCAACTCTTCGCTTGTGGCTGACACCTGCTATGACGGTATACCCCCTTCGGCAGGATTTACAAAAGTGGGGTATGTCTCCGGGTACAACACCCTCACATTTACTGACACTGACAACGGCAACGGACTCGATGGCGGGACCGAGTACGCATACAGGATAGTGGCGGTCTATCCCAACGGCACTGAGAGCAAGCCATCCAATGAGATACTTACTTCACTGATAACGGGAATACCTCTGATTACCAATGTTTCAATACGCAATACGCACTCTGTTAACGGGTCTCTTACTCTTGCGTGGCAGAAACCCCGCCAGCTCGATACCATCCCGGCCAACGGGCCATACGAATACCTGATCTACAGGGCTGAGGGGATTGCGGGCACTGCCTACCAGCTCATTCATACGCTCCCCACCTCCGATCTGAATGATACGGTCTACATCGATACCCTGATAAACACACTTGAAAAGGGATGGATATACAAGATAGAGTTTTACAATAACGCTCCTGGCAACAGGTTCCTTATCGGCGACCCGGGCATCGCCTCATCACTCTTCCTGCTTGCTGCCCCGGGTGACAGGAAGGTGAGGTTCACGCTTAACCGCAATGTGCCATGGATCAACACCTCATATGATTTCTACAGGTTTAACGGTTCAGCATGGCAGCCTGTGGGTTCTACAAACCAGCTCACCTGGGTTGACGAAGACCTTGTCAACGGTACGGAGTACTGTTATTATGCTGTTTCCACCGGCGGATACCAGCGGGCAGGATCTCCCACCGGACTGATCAACTTCTCGCAGCGAACCTGCGCCATCCCTCTTGACAATGAGCCGCCATGCACACCTGTTCTGACGGTATCTTCGGAGTGCGACAGCCTGTACAATACAGTGCGTTGGGCCATCAGTGACCCGGTCTGCCTGGCTGATGTGGCAGGCTATAAGCTCTATTACAAACAGACTTCGGAAGAGGATCTCGGATTGCTTATCACATTCAATGACAGGGGTATTCAGAAATATGTACATTCACTCCCGGATTATGTTGCAGGATGCTACGCCATCTCAACCTTTGACGCCATTGGAAACGAGAGCCCGCTGTCAGCTCTGATATGTGTTGACTCATGCAATTTTTATGAAATTCCCAACGTATTCACCCCCAATGGCGACGGATTCAATGACTTTCTCGTGGCCAAGACCTCTGCACTGATTGAAAGGGTGGAGTTCCGGCTGTTCAACAGGGCAGGGGTGATAGTCTTCAGCACCGGGGAGCCGAAACTTAACTGGGACGGTACCTACAAGGGCAGGGTAGTGCCGACGGGTGTCTATTATTACGACTGTGAAGTATTTGAACGCAGGATAAGCGGTCTGGAACAGTTCCATCTCACCGGCTTTGTTCACGTAATCGCTGAAAAGGGGGCAGGCCCCGGAATAGTGGAGGGAAAATAATGAAAGGTATGAAAAAGATAACGCTGTGTCTTGCAATAGTACTCGTATCAAAGCTTGTCGCAGGCCAGTCAGGCTATGAAACCATCCTCAGGGCGGTCTCTCTTTCTGAAAGAGGAGAGACGGATGAGGCTGCCGGCATCCTGGCCTCCGCCGGGGAACAAATCTCCGATTGCGACTTACTTCTGGTAAGGGGGGATATCTTCATCAAAGCCTCCAGGATCAGGGAGGCGAAGAGGGACTTTACGGCCGCAGAAAACATCAGGCCGGGGTCGGGCATGTACGGCCTGGCCCGGTGTGCTGCAACAGAAGGAGATTCAAAGGCTGCAGCAGCTTATCTTGAGGCTCACCTGAAATCTCAGTACAGGAAGAGCGAACCGGAGATACTCCTTGACAATACCTTCAGGCAGGTCTCTTCCACCCCTGAATGGAAAGCCCTCTGGAAAAAAGACTGGTACAGGGGATATGAAAGAAAAAGCTGGGAGATTGATCATTACCTAAGGATCGGGCGTACAGATCTGGCCGAAGAAACCTGGCGAGAGCTATCCGCTCTTTATCCTGACATGCCAGTCACGGAATACAGCAATGCACGCATAATAATGAGCAAGGGCCGCTACCGTGAGGCTGCAGTGATACTCACACGCCTGGCCGGTGCCAAAGATACGCCTGCAGGCTGGCTTTACGAACTGGCGGAGGCTCATGCGGGTGACGGCAACTGGTATGCTGCTGCCTCGGCCATCACCAGGCTCATCGATGCCGGCTGGCCTGACCCCGGGCTGCTTCTGAAGAGATCGCGCTGGCTGCTCAAATCCGGCGACAGGGATGCGGCAAAAAGTGACATGGTCAGATATATCTCAATTGATTCCGAAAACACAGAGGCCCTGGGACTGATAGGAAAAGCCTACGCAGAGGAGGGTGCCATCTATGAAGCCCTCCCGTACCTTAACTCCAATGTTGAAAAACATCCCGGGGAGCCGTCGGCCTTCAGCCTGCGCGGTGACGCCTGGATGGCCGCGCGCTCTTGGGATATGGCTGTGGAGGATTATACAATGAGCCTTGACCTTGACCCTGAAAATGCAGGGGTGAACCTTAACATGGGAATCGCGCTGATAAGCTGTGGCAGGACTGACGATGCCTGCCATTACCTCCGCAAGGCCATGAAACTGGGAGAAAAGAGTGCCAGCGGGTACCTGGCAAAGCACTGCATTAAGTGAAACCCCGAACCACGGGGGAGACCTATCTTACATTCCTGGCAATCCTGTCATACAGGTCCTTGGGCTTAAAGGGCTTGAGGACATAGTCGTTTATGGCCAGGTTATCAATCTTGTCATGAGCTTCCGACATTACGGCTGCTGTAAGCGCCACTATTGGTATCTGACTTATTTTCCTGTCGGGTGAGCTTCGGATAATGCGCGTGGCCTCAATCCCATCCATTACAGGCATATGCAGATCCATAAGGATCAGATCGAACTCCTGTCTGCTGATCTCTTCGAGGGCAAGGCTCCCGTTCTCAACATGTGTTACGATGACACCCCAGCTTTCAAGAAACTTGTTTGCAACGAAGAAATTGATCTTATTGTCTTCAGCCACCAGGATCCTCTTGCCTGCCAGCTCCTTCATGGTGTCAGCCGCACCCTGGTCGACGGCCTTCGTCTCAGTGGCCGGGATGCTGTATTCAATCGAGAAGGTGAAGACCGAGCCCCTTTCTGGCTCGCTTGTGACACTTATCGAGCCACCCTGCAGTTCTACAAGACGCTTGCATATAGCCAGTCCAAGTCCTGTTCCTCCATACTTGCGTGTGGTGTCGGCTGATGCCTGGGCGTAGCTCTCAAAGATCTCCTCGAGCTTCTCCGTGGCTATCCCGATGCCTGTATCCGCCACCGAGAACTCAAGCAGAGCCCTGCCTTCCTGTTGACTCTTTACCGAAACCTTCAGGGTGACACCTCCCTCTGAGGTAAACTTCATGGCATTCGAAAGCAGGTTGGAGATGATCTGGTTAAGCCTGATGGGGTCACCGATAAGAGACGGAGGAAGATCGGCTGATTTCTCAACGGCAAAGGAGATACCTTTCTCATGTGCACGGTGACTGTATGAGCCCTTTATATCGTCAAGCATGCTGAGAAGGTCAAACTCGGTCTTCTCAAAGACTATCTTGCCGGCTTCCATCTTGTTGTAGTCAAGGATATCATTTACCAGGGTCAAAAGGTGGTTTGCCGAGAAGCGGAGTGTCTTGATATACTCCATCTGGTCTTCACGCGGGTCGCTTTGGTACAAAAGGTTGGTGATACCTATTACCTCATTGAGAGGGGTCCTGATCTCATGACTCATTGTAGACATGAACTGCTGCTTCGAGAAGGCTGCATCCTCCGCTCTCTTGCGGGCTGTGATAAGGTTGTCAAGCATCCTTCGCCTCTGGAGGGTGAGCACGATCTGGTTGGCGATAAACTCAAAAACCTGCAGGTCATCATTGTTGAAGGCGTCAACCGACTTGTAGTCCTGGAGACAGATGGCGCCAATCACCTCATCATCCATTTTCAGTGGCACACCCATCCAGATCTTGCACGGCGATCCGACCAGGCTGATGGCGCCGGTCTTCTCAATCTTCAGTATGTCATACTCATCGAGAAGTACCGCCTTGTTGTTCCTGATGACCCATCCCGTAAGGGTATTCTTTGCAGCCGTCTCCTGGAAATGGTCACGTTCATCGGCAAAGAACGGGAATGTAAGGGTATCCTTCTCCCTGTTGTAGAGAGCGATGAAAAAGTTGTTGACGTTCCAGAGCTTGCCTATCTCCTTTACGATGGTGGGGTAGATGTCAAAAATATCTGAATCCTGCAACGCGACGGTTGAAATATTATACTGTATCTCCTGCATCAGCCGGCTCTTTATCTCGCGGCTGATATCACGGTAAATGCCCAGGAAAGCTATTGTTTTGTCATTGGAAATAACCGAAGATGCTATTAGTGAGACGTTGATCCTGTTGCCGTTTTTGTCCCTCCTGATTGTCTCCAGGGCCCCGGTGCCGTTGGCAAGGGCCGCCTCATCGATCCTGACAGCTTCGTCCCTCAGTTCGTCAGGTACCACCAGGTCGTCTATCATCCTGTTGTCTGCTTCCTCCGGCTCGTAACCGAAGAGTTTGGTGAAGCCCTTGTTGATCCTCATTATGCGGCCGTCGAAGTCGGTCAGCACGATGGCCTCAGGGGCAGCGTCAATAAGGTGCTCGAGCATCGCCTTCTCGTTCGAGAGTTTTTGCTCGTAATCCTTGTGCTTGCTGACGTCGGTCAGGACACACCTGTAGCCTGTTACCCTGTTCCTGAGAATGATAGGGCCTGCATGGAAAAGGACAGAGACGTTCCGTTTATGTTTGTTGACCAGAACATAT
The DNA here is from genome assembly GCA_049294275.1 of Bacteroidales bacterium. Lineage (GTDB taxonomy): Bacteria > Bacteroidota > Bacteroidia > Bacteroidales > VadinHA17 > SR-FBR-E99. Next base: position 3,269 of record JBAQCQ010000057.1, on the reverse strand, counting down.
TCGTCAAAGGTGATCTGGCCCGGCCTGGTCAGTTCGGACAGTTCCTTCATGAGCCTTTCAAGGTCCCCGGGAAGGAAGAGTTCCGGGAGGGAGACCCCGCTGGTGAGGTCATTGTTGTCAAACCCCAGAGTCATCATACCCTGGGTGTTCATGAAGGTCACGTTTCCCCGGGTGTCTATCTCCATGATCATCTCCGGGAGCAGCTCGGCGAAAGTCTCAAAGACTAAACCCTGCCTGAGGATCTCATTCTCCCTCTCTTTCTGGTGCTGCCCTGCCTCCCACGTGACAACAATGTCACCTGATGAGAGGAGCAGTCCTATGTAAAAACCGTTCTCATCGGTTCCGTCAGGGGAGACCGGTATCTTGAATGGGCTCCTCCTGGACTCGACATTCTCAAGCAGCGTGAGGAAGGCCTGGTTATCTCCAAAGGGCGTTTCTCCAACCTCCATGCCCAGCATCTCCCGTCGGTCGAGCTGCTCAACATCCTCAGCCCTGTAATTGAATTCAATTATGAAATACCTGTTGTCAGCCTCGCGTCTCAGTATCACCGAATAGCTGCTCATGGAGTCAAATATCTCCTTAAGGATCTTCTCCGACTCTGCCCTGGCATACCCTCCGTTAAGGGTGCTTATGTCATTGTAGTAGGTTATGAGCAGGATCTCCTCACCGAAGAAGAAGGTACGTGCGCTGAAGAGAAACGTGCGTTCCTCACCTGACCGCATGCGCAGTTGGATCTCCAGGTCACTCACCCGTTTCAGACGGGAAAGGAGCCTCATGTATTTGCGGCTCTGTATAAGATCAACATAGAGCTGGATGTCCTCCGAAGTCTTCCCGACAATCTCCTCCTTGCTGTACCCTGTGGTGTCAAGGAACGCCTGGTTCACCTCTATGTACTTCTGGGTCTCCAGGTTACTGAGCGTGATCAGCTGGTTGGTTGAGTTGAACGCCAGTCCGGGTATGTCTGCAAGCTGTTTGAGAGAGACAGGAAATTCAGCTGAATGATCAGATTCCCTGGTTTTCTCTTTGCGGTTTTCCATCTGAATGTCTCTCTAGAATAGGTTTAGTTCCGGAAGGGGTGGTTGACTGAGGCAAAAACAGTTGTCTCATTCTTAAAACGATAATCCGCTTCCAATATTATACCCCGGGCCCGGTCACTTTCCGATACCATGCACACCAGCGCGTTAACCCGCAACTGCTGCACGCAGGCTTGCGTGCCGTGCAGGTGTACCTTCCGTGAAGGAGCAGCCAGTGATGGGCCAGCGGCCTCTGCTCCTCCGGTATCTCTTTTGTCAGCCTCAGCTCTGCCTGCAACGGGGTCGTGGCACCCGGTGTCAGTCCGATGCGTCTGGCAACCCTGAAGACATGGGTGTCGACTGCAATGACCGGATTGTTCCAGACGACCGACGATATTACATTGGCGGTCTTTCTCCCCACACCCGGAAGCTGCGTGAGTTCATCCCTCCCGGAAGGTACCACCCCACCGAACCTGTCGACGATCATCTGCGCCATGCCTCTTAGATGTTTCGCTTTATTGTTGGGATACGAGCAGCTTTTGATGAGGTCAAAGATCTCCTCCTGTGCGGCTGCCGCCATCGATGGGGCATCAGGGAACTTATCAAAGAGGGCGGGAGTGATCATGTTCACACGCCTGTCAGTGCACTGTGCCGAAAGAATCACCGCAACAATCAGCTGGAAGGGATCGCTGTAACTCAGCTCCGTCTCCGCAACCGGCATGTTCTCAGCGAACCATCCCAGAACACCTGTGTACCTCTCCCTGACCTTCACTTCCTTAAAGAGTTTAAGGAACGAAAGTAATGTTTTTTTGGCCTTTTTGCCGTGACACCTTCAATTTGTGAATAAAATCATGGTAATTAGTTAATCTGTTTGTTACTTTTCGCCACAATGCAGAATATCAGGATCAATACGGCTGAAGGCAAGTCACTGCTGGTGATGGGGGGAACCCCGGATGACCTCGTATCACTACTCCCGGCTAGGGGTGTGTTCATCATCACCGATGCGAACGTGAGAAGACTCTATGGCAGTCTGTTCCCTGCCGGTGAGATAATCGAGACGGAACCGGGAGAACAGAGCAAGACGCTTGCCATGGCAGAAGACATCTGCAGAAGACTCCTGGAGGCGGGTGCAGACCGTTCGTCATTCATCCTCGGTTTTGGGGGAGGCGTGGTCTGTGACCTTGCCGGGTTCGTCGCCTCAGTTTACATGAGAGGAGTAAGGCACGCTTTTGTTTCAACCACGCTTCTTTCCCAGGTTGATGCAAGCATCGGAGGGAAGACCGGAGTAAACATGGGCGATTACAAAAACATAATCGGCACCTTCAGGCAACCTGAGTTTGTCTTATGTGATCATACAATGCTTTCAACTCTGTCTGACGCTGAGTATCTTTCAGGTATGGGCGAGCTTGTAAAACACGCCGTGATCAGGGACCGGAACCTCTTTTTTGATATCGCGGCCTCCATTGACAGGCTGATGGAACGTGATCCGTCATTGCTCGGTGACCTTATCCCCAGGGCAGTGAGAATCAAGGCCGAAGTGGTAAGGCGTGATCCGCTGGAAAAAGGAATAAGGAGGATACTGAATTTCGGTCACACCTTCGGACATGTGCTCGAGACTTATCACAGGATCCCGCACGGTGCGGCTGTGGCACAGGGAATGCTCATTGCCGCCGAGCTTTCGGTATGGACCGGTGAGATGCCGCATGCGGAGATGAGGATGCTCGGGGTTGCCCTTGCGGAGATGGGTATGAACCATGATTATGAGCTGCCCGTTAATATTGCAGATCTCATTTCAAAAGACAAGAAAAGCGAAAAGGACTCATTGAACTTCGTCATGCTGAGATCGGTCGGCAAAGCTGTAATCCGAAGAATTTCACCTACGGAGATGGGAGCCTTTGTGAATTATTACAGGGAGAAAAAACGAGAAGATAATAAACAAAAGGAGGGGAAATGAATACAGTAGGCACCGTTTTCAGGGTATCAATATTCGGGGAGTCACACGGACCGGCGATAGGAGTGGTTATCGATGGTTGTCCTGCCGGCCTTCCCTTCTGGCGTGAGGAGCTGATGGCTGATCTCTCCAGGCGGAAGGGACTGCTGCCGGGAACAACCACAAGGCGGGAGAGTGATGAGCCGGAGGTCATCAGCGGCATATACAACAGTTACACCACGGGCGGACCGCTTGTACTGTGCACCCGCAACAGCGATTTCCGTCCGGGTGACTACGAACAGTTCACCAGTATACCGCGCCCGGGT
>JBAQCQ010000056.1:0-50316 GCA_049294275.1 Bacteroidales bacterium | reverse complement strand
TTCTGGATAACTCGAAACAAAGTATCTGTTTTATATTGTTCTCCTTAACAAATACCTTAAGTGCTGACAATTCATCCCTATCCTTAACATATCCAGAGATTGTTTCATCAAACTCTCTTACCACCTCAAAATTATTCAGCTTGGCGTATTCCCGAAGTTCCTCTATTTGAACCTTGGTCTTTTGCCTGTCTGTGCTGACACGTGCATAAATAACTGCCTTTGTTTTCATAATCATCAATATTTCATCAATATATGATTACAAATATAATAAATTTAAATTAACTATATTACACAGCATTGTTGCCTGGAACGGGCTCGCTGAGCTCACCTCAAAGTTCCTCAGCAAGGGAAGGGAGGTCTGCATCGAGGGGCGGATTAACTACCGCAGCTTTACTGACAAGAACGGTGTCCAGAGGAATGTCACGGAGATCGTGGCTTCTGACCTCGTGTTGCTCAGCCAGGGAAACAGGTTACAGCAGGTAATTACAGATGAACCTGAGACAGGAATCGAAAGCGAGCCTGCAGCCGGCAGTGAGCATGCCGGACGCGGCACGAGGAGCCGGGGTAAATAACCCGGTGCGTGAGCCCGTGACCGGTGGTATTTATTGACTTACGAATCGGGTGTTGGTGGATGGATGTCTCGCTGACAAGCTCCGGTCTTCTGCCGGAGCTTGTTTTCAGTTTTCATTGCCAGGATCCGGTTTTCGCTTTCAGATCGTACCGGTCTTCGGTTTGTGCCGGAGTCACGACCTGGTTTTTGTGCCTCGCTATCTGCCGGCAGAAGCACGTCCTGCACTGAGAGCCTTCAGATTAAGCCCTACAACCTTATCCCCCTTACGACTGAACATTTTCCTGACAGCGTTTTCAAGGGTCGTGTAAGATACAGGCAGGAATGTTGAGGCTGCTCCAAGGATAACCATGTTGCCTGACCTGGATGATCCAAGGTCCTTCGCGATGGCATCAGCATCGAGCACGATCGTGTTTCCGGTCTTACTCAGTTCAGTCAGTATTTCCGCAGGGTAAGGATAATCGGGAATGTTCACGTAGGGCACGGAACTGGTGACCACCCATCCGCCGGAGGAGAGCCATGGCAGGTACCTCAGCGCCTCCATTGGTTCGACGCTGATTATCAGGTCAGCCCTGCCATGGGGAATGAGGTCTGAATAGATCTCCTTATCGGAGAGCCTGAGGTGTGATTGAACATCACCTCCTCTCTGACTCATGCCGTGCACCTCAGCTTGTTTCAGGAAGAGGTTTTCCTCCACGGCAGCAAGACCTATTGTGGCAGCAATCGTGAGTATACCCTGCCCTCCCACTCCGGCAAGTATGATATCGCATTTCATCTTATTCGTCCTTTTTACTTTTTTCCGCTGCTTCAGCCTTCCTGCTCTTTGAAGCGGTCTGAATGCACTCTCTCCTGGCCAGTATGACCGAGAGCCCGTGATGTTTCAGCTCCTCCCTTAGCACAGCCTTGTTCTCCTCATGATTCTTTCTGAGTGGTACGATGACTCTCAGGTGATGGCGACTTACACCCAGTCCGAGGCAGATGCTTTCCAGCCTGTCTGTTGCCTGCGATTTCTGTCCGCCTGTCATGCCGGTTGTTAAGTTGTCGGAGATGATCAGGGTGACCGGTGAGTCCTTGATCACCGCATCGAGCAATCCGGTCATGCCCGAATGGGTGAAGGTCGAGTCGCCTATGACAGCAACTGCCGGCCAGAGTCCTGCGTCAGCCGCACCGACAGCCATTGTTACCGAGGCTCCCATATCAACGCACGAGTTAACCGTATTGTAAGGCGGCATCGCGCCTAGGGTATAGCATCCTATGTCAGAGAAGACCCGTCCGGGTCCGAACTCGTTCATCACCTCAGCCAGCGCCGAGTAAACGTCGGCATGTCCGCATCCCTTGCAGAATGATGGCGGTCTCTGTCGGACCACGTTTGGCACGTCCTTGCCTCGCGTGGCATCGAGGCCCAGGGCGGCAGCGACAATAGACGGATTAAGCTCTCCGTCACGAGGCACGGTACCGTCCATCCGGCCCAGCACACTGACATCCCTGTCGAGGAGGCCGCGAAGCTGCTCCTCTATGAAGGGATAGCCCTCCTCCAGCACCAGAACCCGGTTACATTTACCGACCAGATCCGATACAAGAGTCCTGCTCAGCGGATAGGTTGCCACGGAGAGGATGTGATAATCATCCTTCCTGTCACCAATGTTCTCCATGAGGTAGTTAAAGGCTATCCCGCATGTGATTATGCCTGTTCCTCTGCCACTGCCTCCGGAGAGCCTGTTGTATCCAGCAAGAACCGGATCGTCAGAAAGTTTTGTGAAAAGGGATGTGAGGGCCCTGTACTGCTTTCGGGCTATTGCAGGAAGGAGCACAAACTGGCGAGGATCAGAAGGCAGATGAATGCTGTTCTGCGCCATTACGGGCCTCCTCTGTACCGGGGCACGCGAATGAGCAAGACGTGTGGTGATGCGGAAAAGAACAGGTAGCCTGTACTTCTCAGAAAGGTCAAAGGCATCAAAAATCATGTCATAGGCCTCCTGCTGGTTTCTCGGCTCAAAGACCGGAACCAGTGCAAACTTTCCGTAGAAACGCGAGTCCTGTTCGTTCTGCGATGAGTGCATCGAAGGATCATCGGCGGCTACAACCACAAGCCCGCCGTTAACCCCGGTGACGGCTGAGTTGATGAAGGCATCAGCGGCAACATTCAACCCTACATGCTTCATGGCCACCATGGCCCTCTTTCCGGCATAGGACATCCCCAGGGCTGCTTCCATGGCTGTCTTCTCATTTGAAGACCACTCACGGTGCACGTTATCCCCTGCAGCCTGCGACGATGCCTGAACGTACTCCATTATTTCCGTCGAGGGTGTGCCGGGATAAGCATACATACCACTCATGCCGGCATCCAGAGCTGCCTGGGCAATGGCCTCATCACCAAGCAATAACTGTTTCTGCATATATATTTAGCTTTTTGAAATTCCTTCTCCAATGACAGTAAAGATGATTAAAGTTAAGTTAAAATCAAGAACCAAATGTCATTATTGTTTACTTTACAGCGCAAAATTATCTGTCATTGAAGAAGTTTTTAGTGATCTGTGTCATGCTGACAGTTTCTCTTGCCCGTGCAGGAGCGCAGGTCGACGACAGGAGGTTTATCCAGATCGACGGGCTGACAGCTGACGATAAGGGTTTCATTGTTCCGGATGTAAGCATTTATTCAAAACACCTGCGACGCGGCGCTGCCAGCGATCACAGGGGCATATTTTCGATCATAAGCGCCCCCGGCGATACTGTATTCTTCAGCGCAATCGGATACAAGTCGACCCTGCTTACAATCCCGGCTTCAATAACAGGGAATCACTTTATAACGGATGTCATCATGGTGACCGATACCATACAGATCGGCGAGGTACTTGTCCTTCCATGGAAGACCTACTCGGAGTTCAAAAGAGCAGTGATAGAGAACAAGCCGGTTGATCCGCTTATGGAGAATATGGAATACAACCTGGCGCTGGTGGAACAGCAAATATGGAGTGACATGCGCGCCACCCCCGGGGAAGCATACCGTTATACCATGCAACAGATGGCAGATAATCTCTACACCCGCGGTCAGATGCCGGTTAACAATCTCCTTAACCCGTTTGCATGGCAGAAATTTGCACGTGAAGTGAAGAGCGGACTGCTGAAGAATGAACCCACCAAAAGCTCAAAAGCAAAGAAGATCAAGCCCCGTAAGAAAAAAAAGAGTGACTGATGGCACAGTCATCAATGATAAAACCTCTGCTCGCGTCTTTTTTTCTGATTGTTGTGCCGGCCATCCTTTCAGGACAGGAGAGGATGCTGAGGGGAACCATATCAGATTCCTCCGGATCCGCCGTTCAGGGGGCAACAATCCATATTCAGGGCAAACAGAAGGGGACGGTCTCCGGAAGCGACGGCAGATTTTCACTCATATGGGATAATGATATCCGGACAGTGATCATCTCGTGTGTCGGTTTCAGGCCTGATACTCTTGCTGTCGGCCCGGAGGATCTGGCCAATGAACTGAGGATAATACTCGAGGGTGAAACAGTGGCTATCGAGGGGGTTCAGGTCAGGGCAACAAGGCCTGACAACATAACAGTCATAAGCATTCCTGCCGTTGCAGGCGCCGTCATACCATCAGTCACCGGCGGCATCGAGACGGCTGTTGCCACCCTGCCCGGTGTGGCCTCCTACAGCGAGCTCAGTTCCGGATACTCGGTCAGAGGAGGCAGCTATGATGAAAACCTGGTGTACATAAACGAGGTCGAGGTATACAGACCCTACCTGATCAGGGCAGGCCAGCAGGAGGGGCTGAGCAGGATTAACCCCGATCTCACCGCCTCGGTGAACTTCTCTCCCGGAGGCTTCAGCGCATCCTACGGCGACCGGATGTCGTCAGTGCTGGACATCACTTATCGCGAGCCCTATGAAAGCGAGGGGGCTGTCTCTCTCAGCCTGATGACATCATCAATATATGCCGGAACGCGCAGTACAAACAACAGGTTCTGGATCCTTGCCGGCGCCAGGTACCGCTCCAACGCCATCCTGCTTGGCAGTCTTGATACCAGGGGCCAGTACAGGCCAATGTTTGCAGACATACAGGCTATTGCAGGATACATGCCTGACGACAAAACCACATTGACACTGTCGGTGTGGGGTTCATCAAACAGGTACACTTTTGCACCGAAAAGCCAGACAACAACATTCGGAACCATCGAGAATGCATACAGACTTTATGCCTTCTTCGAGGGAGGCGAACGCGACAGGTATGAGATCGGCGGCGGAGCGATAACTCTTGATACCAGGCATAATGAAAGACTGTCATTAAAGCTTATCCTGTCAGCACAGATAGCTGATGAAACAGAAAGTTACGACATACGCGGAGCCTACAGTCTCTCCTCCCTTGACAGGACTGAAGGGTCGGAAAATAATCCTGATACGCTTCTTAATGCAGGCACAGGAAGCTGGCTCACACATGCACGGAACAAACTCAGAACGGGAATGACCACTCTGTCATACAGGGGGTCTTACATGACGGGCAGGAACGGGTTGGAATGGGGAGTGACGGGCAAGTACCGCAGCCATGACATTGCCATGAACGAATGGCTGCGTGTCGATTCCGCCGGATTTACCGTAGGTGGGACCGGTGAGAGTCTGACCCTCACCTCATGGTCGGACCGCAGAAGCAGAGTAGGCAGTTTTGTAGCCGAGGGCTGGCTGATTGGACGCAGCAGCTTTACTGCCGCCGGCAGAAAGTGGGATTTAAATGCAGGAATAAGATCATCTGTTGACACCTACAATTCAGAAGTTCTGATCTCCCCGAGACTTTCCCTCACTGTGGCTCTGACAACCCGGACTTCGGCATATATTGCTGCAGGTGCATACCATCAGCCTCCCGGTGGCCGTGAAATTATGACAGGGACAGACGACGAACAGCCATTGCTCAAGGCACAGAGATCATATCACTTCACCGCCGGAGCACATTATGATTTCATAGCCTGGGAGAGACCCTTCAGGTTCACCGCCGAGGCTTACGGCAAACTCTTTGACAGGCTCGTACCATATACGGTTGACAATGTCAGGCTGATCTACTTCGGTGGGAATATCGCACAGGGTTACGGTGCGGGCCTCGATATGAGGGTTAACGGGGAGTTCGTTCCAGGCGTGGAGTCATGGTTCAGCCTATCCCTCATGAAGTCCGAACTGAAGATACCCGCTTACAACTCAGGCTGGTATCCTGCACCGTTTGACCAAAGAGTGAACTTCAGCATCTTCTTCCAGGATTACCTTCCCGGGCATCCCGATTTCAGGGCTCATATAAACATTGCTTTCGGCACGGGCATCCCAACGTCACCCCCAGGAAGAGATCAGTGGGACATATGGTTCAGAATGCCCCCCTACCGGCGGGTTGACATTGGCTTTTCCAAAGTCATGACCCGACACGACCAAGACAGGGATGAGTCGATTATAAAGGAACTCATTGCCGGAGTGGAAATATTTAACCTTGCTGACATCAGGAACACAATATCATATACCTGGATCCGTACTGTTAAAAACAGTGAGGGACAGACACGTGAGTACGCCGTGCCCGTTTACCTCACCGGAAGGAGCCTTAACCTGAAAGTAACCGCACGATTCTGACACAAAAGGATGTCATGCCGGTAATTATTTTTAATTTCGTACCCTGATGAACAGGTTTGAGATAACATTTACGGCGATAATGGCTACAATCATAATACATCTGACTGTAGCCGTGGTTTTCATGTCAGTTAAGGTCTCTGCAATGAAACGCGAGATAGCCGCTGAAATAATACTGGCTGTAGAAGAGGATCTGCCCGACCGTGACCTGGAAAAAGCCCTTGAACTGTCAAAAAGTGATCAGTTCAAGGACGCACCCATTGAGGAACTGGTCAATATCATCAAGAACCTGGCCGACAAGCCCATTGACATAGATCCAAAGGCCTATGAGGATCTGGTCAAGGAGGAGATGATCAAAAGCGGCATGCTCAGCGAGAGCAACTACCTTGACGAACAGAAAAGGGCCGAGGAAGCCGGCAGGGAAGAGATTGCAATACCGGATGATGAGATCAAACCACAGGTGGCTGAAAAAAAGGAAAAACCTGATGAGAAAGGTACCTTCAGGGGGCCGACCCGGATCTTTTACGATCTTCCGGGTCGCCATCATGTATTCCTTCCCATACCAATATATAAGTGCGAAGGCGCCGGCCAGATGACCCTGGCTATTGTCGTGGACCGTTCGGGAAACGTGATTAAGGCCTCTCCGGCATCGCAGTTATCGACCACCAAAGACCCGTGCCTGGCGGAGACTGCAGTGGAACATGCCCTGAAATCAAGGTTTAATGCTGACCAGAGCGCTCCGGAGAAACAGGGTGGGTTCCTGACCTTTGTCTTTGTCTCCCAGTAATGGCTCTGCTAGAAGAGTGTACCCTGAACGGGATAGTTGTAGGGCTGAATTAATTCCGGCCGGTTGCGGTCGGCACGGTCGTTGGTTATAAGCGGACTTATTGTATAGGCTCCGAGCATTTCGGAAGCAACAGGTTCCATCAGCGGTGTCAGTGACATGGGTGTTGCGCCCTCTCCTAGCCAAAGCTTCTCTGCTGATGACGGCAGAATCACAGGCATCCTTTTCTTTGTGTTGTGTATTCCGGCCATCAGCTCATTGGCGCGGGTGGTGACAACGGAGAAGGTTTCCAGGGTAATGCCTCCCTGCATTATCCATGAATCCCAGATACCTGCCAGAGAGAAGATGTCAGCCTCTTTAAAGGTAATATACCAGGGTATTTTTCTGCCTCCCAAATGCTGCCACTCAAAGAAACCCCTGACAGGGACAAGACACCGGCGCGAAACAAACGAATCCCTGAAGGCTGGTTTGGTGGCGATGGTTTCAGAACGGGCGTTAAAGGTCTTCAGCATTATTTCATTCGCCTCCCCTTCATCAGCAACCCACGAGGGCACCAGTCCCCACCTCATGAGTCTCAGCCTGGCAGATTCATCGGAGCATACAACGGGCAGAAGCGGCAGGCTGTAGGCATGATAGTAATAACTCGGACGGTATTTGTCATGGTCAATGAGTTCAGAACCGTAACGTTCCTCAAGCTCCTCCCTGATAATATTTACGTTAACTGTAAAACACACATTCTGTCTTAATTTTCGATTGCTGATTTTCGACTGACTACTGCCTACCGCCTACTGTCTATTGCCTTATTTCGACTCTGACTCTACAGCGGCACCGGCAATGAATATGTGAATAGATCCTCCTGCGGCCACTCTCTTACTCTTGAAATGAATTTCACCATCATCCGGTCTATGTCTGATGTAAGTTCAGGACCGTTCCAGGCGCTGCTGTTTGTCAGCACCACCCAGGCAGTTCCGTCAGGCATTCTTTTCATCATTGCCGATGTTCCGGGGAAGGATCCTGTCCGCCACCACGATCCGTTTGGCAGCGTTGCCCTCCAGCCTACCGGTGCATAACCGTTGTAGACGTCAGTCATGAACCTGATGCTCTCCTGGGAGAGGAAGTCTTTCGGCCGCTCAAATCCGTCTATCGCAAGCAACAACCTCATCAGGTCGGGAGCCGTGGCTACCCATCCTCCTGCGGCACCCAGTGTCTCAATATCATTCCCGCCGCGGCTAGCCGGCACCATCTCACCTGTACCGTAAACAGACGGTTTCAGCGGAGCATTGTCAACTTCATAATAAGAGACCTCAAGCGGATGAGACTGTTCTGGCAGGTTATGGCCAATGATCATGTCATAAATACCAAGCGGTTCAAGCACCTCCTTTTTGCAGAAGGCCTCATAATCCGTACCTGTCACCTTCTCTATCACCAGTCCCAGTATGCTGTAGCCAAGGTTCGAGTATGACTGTCCGGTTCCGGGTGTGAAATGCAGGTTCTTGCTCAGGGCGAACCTGATGATGTTCTTTAGATCCACAGGCATGGGTACGTCGAGGGATCTTGCAATCACGTCAGGCATGAACATCTGGTCACCGTAGCGCTGTGACCACCCTCCTTCATGCGCAAGCAGGTGTGCCACTGTAATATCAAAGACGCGACGGTCTTTGGGATGTGCGAAAATTGTGTCATTAAGTATGCCCTGGGGACCAAAAACACGTTCATTCACTGTTAGCCGGCCATCTTCCTGGAGCTTCATTATCGCCACAGCGGTCACCAGCTTTGAAACGCTCGCCACACGAAAACGATGGTAAGGTTCCACCGGGATCGAGTCATTGATTGACGCATATCCGAAACCCCGGGCATAAAGAAGTTTCCCCTCCCGTGCCACAGCAACTGAGGCTCCCTTGATGCTCCAGTTCTTCATAAACCAATCGACGCCGTTTTCTGCACCTTCGAACATTTCACTGTCAGTCAGGGTGTTATCAATGCGAATATTCACGGGAGCAATACTGCCGTTAATCATGACGACCCTTTCAGTTCCGACATGAGGTACAAAGAGAAAAAACAATAATGTTCCTGCTATGAGTACACGCAGGTATCTGTGCTGCAAATTCATTGGCTTCAATCTTCTCTTAAAACGTGCGTAAAAATAGGATATTATACCGCTATGTTCCAAAGCATATGCTTATTTTCTTAACCATGTAAAAAAAATATCAACAAAATTGGTCTGCACAGAAACAGAGACTATTTTTGTATATATGGTCTCCGCCCTCAAAAGACTGGCCCTTTCGTTTATGTTTATCCTGAGCGGATCTTCGGCATTAGCACAACAGGATTCACTCGTTGTCGATTCAATACTGCAAAGGATCAGGACTATTCTCGAAATCTATAATGAACAGGTTCTGTTCGTTGATACATCTGATTATTATATCGACGGAATTTATGCCAATGACCTGAACCTTCAGATAGCTGCCTCAAAAGGGGCCTGCAATGAGATCCTGAGGCTGTATGTGAAAGGAGCAGATGTGAATAACTATGCAGGCAAAACGGCGACACCCCTTCACTATGCAATTTCTTACGGCAGAAAAGAGGCTGTTGAAATTCTGCTTTTACTCGGGGCAAAGACTGATGTACAGGACATGTATGGCAATACCCCCCTGATTTCGGCAGTAAGGGCAAATGACCTGGAGATGTCAGAGATGCTGATAAGGTTCGGAGCCCCGCCTGACGGGACAGACAGGAACAGGTCGACTCCACTTCATCATGCCTCGGCGCTTGGCTATTTTTATATTGCTGACATGCTCCTCTATTACGAGGCTCAGACCGGATTGAAGGACCTGGAGGGCAATACACCCCTGATGACCGGGGTGGTATTTGGTTATTTTGACATCGCCGATCTCCTTCTTCAGGCGGGAGCAGACCCCAATGCAACAGACGAAAGAGGTTTCACATCGCTGATGGCGGGGGCACAGAATGGAGATACACTGATAATGAGGCTTCTGCTTAATGCCGGAGCCAACCTGTATGCCATAAACAAAGACGGCATTGACGCTTTGGGTTGTGCTGTTATTTACAATCAGAAAACTGCAGCAGAATTCCTGCTTGATGCAGGGAAAAAGTGGAATTACAGCGAAAGGGAGAACAGTGACCCCGTAAACCTCGCCCGCTACTACGGACGCAGGGAGGTGATGCAGATGATGCTCGAAAGAGGAATGGAGGGAAGAAAGGAATTTGTGCCCGAGGAATTTTCAGTCTCCGCCGGCGGTGTGTTCACCAATCACAGTAAGATGGTTTCTGCATCAGTTTCACTGACCGACCCGGGACTGAAGGCAGGTATAATCCTCGGCGCGGCGATTACTCCTTCAAGCCAGAGAATGCTGACAGAGGATGACGATGACGTAATTTACCAGTACGGCGTCAGATCATCGCTGATCAGTGCCGGAGTCTTTAAAGAGTTCATTATCAGCAGCCCCGGAAGAGGATATACCTGGAGCCTGGTCCCTTCATTATCGGCAGGATACCGCTTCTACTCCCTGTATGAGGGCACGAATGAGAGACCTGATAATAAATTCTGCATCATCCCTGCAACAGAACTGAGGTGGAGAATACCCCGGCTTGTTTTCGGATCGGGTCTGGCATACATGAGGACCCCCTTTTACAAGGTGTCACCCCTGTGGTTTACCCTGAAAGCATCGTACACCATTACGCGCGATCAAAGGAGATTCACCGGAAAAAAGATCAGACTGTACAACTATGAGTAGAACCGTAATTGCCGTGGTGATATTATTGACACTCCTCTTTTCCTGTGAGGACAGTTTTGTCAGTGACTGCAGTGAATGTTATCCCGCAGGCGTCTCGAAGGCAAAGCTGAAGATCCTCATCAGGAATCCGGATTATGTACCTGTTAACCCAACGGTAACTCTTTATGAGGGGGCTGTTGAAGACGGAATTGTTATAAGACAGTTCAGCCTGGAAGAGGCTTATTCATATGTTGAAGAGGATGCAATTCTTTACAAGGACTATTCAGCAACACTTGAGTTCACGCTTGACGGCCGCAAATACATCACCACGGCAGGGGCGCGTCCGCAGACCGGATATGATAAGTCGACGTGCGAAGAGCCCTGTTATTTTATTTACGGTAATGTCCTCGATCTGAGGCTCAGATATTAACAGCGACTTTTTCAGATCTTGAGCGTCAGCAAAAGCTGGCGCAGTTCATTCGGAGTCACGTCCTCGTGCATCTTACCCGCATCGGCGAAGGAAATACGTCCCCTCTCCTCAGAGACTATTATTACCACGGCATCGGTATGCTCGGTAAGCCCGAGGCCCGCCCTGTGCCTCATGCCGAACCGCGCCGGCAATCCGGCCTGGTCAGTTGAAGGAAGAGGGCACCGCGCTGCAAATATCTTCCCGTTCTGAATGAGTACCGCCCCGTCATGAAGAGGTGATCCTTTATAAAATATTGTCTTCAGCAACTCGTCGGTGACAAGTGCGTTGATCAGTTCTCCTCCGTCAGAGTAGATGTCAAGCATGCTCGTCCTTCCCACTGCAATCAGCGCCCCCGTGCGCGACTGTGCCATTGACTCCACTGCCCGGACAATCTCCTCAACTATCTGGTTGGTTGTCTGGTCAACCGCCCCTGAAGGAAAATACCTGTCAAAAGAGAACCTGTTGCGGCTTATGTACCTGTTTCCGATAGCCAGCAGAAAACGGCGTATCTCCTGCTGGAAAACAATGATCAGCGCTATGACTCCCACGCCAATCACCTGGCCGATGATTGCACTTATTAGCTCCATGTTCAGAGCCTTGACTATCAGCCAGAAGAGATATACGAAAAAGATACCCAGAAAAATGCTGAAAGCTGCTGTTCCCCTGATAAGACGATATAGCTGGTAGAGCAAGAAGGCTACCATGAATATATCAATGATATCGAGAATGTTGAAATCGAGCATAATCCGGAGTGCGGTGCGCGACAAATTTAAGAATTCTGAGCGAAAAGGATGCCTGCCGGATAAATCTTTTCAAAAAGGGTTATCACTTCACGTGCCTCCCTTACATCATGCACTCTCAGGACCGATGCGCCGTTGATGAGCGCCGCCATGTTAAGGGCTGCCGTACCTGTCAGGGCCTCATCAGGTGAAATATTCAGGGTTCTCCAGATCATCGACTTTCTCGACAGTCCCGCCATCAGAGGCAACCCGGCAACCCGGAACTCGGACAGCCTCCTGAGCATCTCAAAATTATGGTCAGCATTTTTGCCGAATCCGAATCCCGGATCAAGAATAATATCCTTTACACCGGCCTCCCTGAGCCTGGCAATCCTCTGCCCGAACCAAAAAATAATATCTGCGACCACGTCATCATATTGCGGATTAAGCTGCATTGTACGGGGAGTCCCCTGCATGTGCATCATTATATACGGAACATTGAGCCTTATGACAAAGGGAAACATTTCCGGGTCCATCTCCCCGCCTGAAATATCGTTTATGATTGTTGCTCCCGAGTTCAGAACAGCAGCCTCAGCTACCGAAGCCCGGTACGTATCGACAGATATGACTGTTCCCGGGAACCGTTTAAGGATCAGGCTCACAGCTTTGCAGACACGCTCCTTCTCAACCGCCTCAGGCACCTCCTGAGCACCCGGCCGGGTTGAACACCCCCCGATATCCAGCAGGTCTGCCCCCTCCTCAAGCATACGCCCGGCGGCCTCCGTTATCTCCTGCTCACCGGTGTAACGGCTTCCGCTGTAGAATGAATCATCAGTTACATTAATTATCCCCATCACCTTCGGCTTTGAAAGGTCAAGCAATTTACCTCCTGTATTTATCAACATAGGCTGTCGTGTTAACAGGGATAAAGATAGTCATTGCTCCGGTTAGTGATTTTACCCTGCCCGGAGCCATGAACCAAAATGCTATATTTGCGTCCGTGAACCCAATAAAAATATGATATGAGCGAAATCAACCGGGCAGGTGAATTCTGCGTGGCGATAACCGTTTCCGACGCCTCCGGCAGTATTATCTACCTGAACGACAAGTCGGCCTCGACATTCTCAAAATACGGGGGCAGGGAACTTGAAGGCAGGAACCTGAAAGATTGCCACCTTGCGGCATCGCGGGAGAAGATCAATGAGATAATGAACAGCGGGAAGAGCAATTGCTATACTATCGAAAAGGGAGGTACAAGGAAACTAATATTCCAGGCTCCATGGTATGATCAGGGCCAGGTTGGAGGACTGGTTGAGCTTGCTATCGAACTTCCCCCGGTAATGGAACATTTCGTTCGAGATTAGAATCAGGCTCGCTTAGATGTGACGGGCGAGAGTGTTGATAAAATCAGTGCCTGAGCCTGCAACCTGCATATCTTTAATATTTATCTTTAAAACCGACCCCTGCCCGGGGCCGACTGAGAAGAAAGTAAAAGCTACGGAGGAATGAAGCTAATTGTTATCGAAGGTCTTGACGGGGCTGGCAAATCAACACAGATAGCCCTGCTTAAGGAATGGTTTGCGGAACGGAACCTCCACTGCAGGTACATTCATTTCCCGCGCACCGACAGCCCCTGGTTCGGCGAATTGATCGCCCGTTTTCTCAGGGGGGAGTTCGGCGACATCGGCAGCGTAGATCCCTACCTCGTCGCCATGCTCTATGCAGGAGACAGGAAAGATGCCTCCGCAATGATCGAAACCTGGCTGGAAGAGAAATACTTTGTCATCCTTGACCGTTATACCTATTCCAACATTGCCTATCAGTGCGCGAAACTGCATTCGAAAGATGAGGAGACAAGACTCAGGGAATGGATCCTGAAACTCGAGTTTGAACATTTCGGGATACCAAGACCTGACATTAATATTTTTCTGGATGTGCCTTTCCGGTTCACCGAGGAGAAACTGAAGAACAACCGGCAGGGCGAAGACAGAAGCTATCTTATGGGCAGCATTGACATACATGAGAGCAGCCTCGACTTCCAGCGGAGGGTGAGGGAGGTTTATATTGACGTTGCCGCCGGAGACCCGAACCTGCAGGTTATGAACTGCTATAACTCTGAAAATGAGATACTCAAACCTGAAGTTATTTTCAGGCTGATAATGGATAAACTTAGGGAGAAAAACATTCTCAGATGAAGAACCTGACTCAGATAGCAAGAATACTGACAGGGCTGGTCTTTGTTTTCTCGGGATTTGTCAAGGGCATTGACCCGATGGGCACAGCCTTTAAGCTCAACGATTATTTCACCGCCTTCAGCATTGAATTCCTTGATGTTCTGTCAGTACCGTTGTCAATAACATTGTGTCTTGTTGAATTCATCACCGGTATGATGCTTCTCTCCGGGTCAATGATAAGGCTCGCATCATGGATGGCGGCCCTCTTCATGGCTCTCTTCACTCCTCTTACCCTCATACTGGCTCTTTTTAACCCCGTCTCAGACTGCGGTTGCTTCGGCGATGCAATTCACCTGACCAACTGGCAGACCTTCTTCAAGAATGTCGTAATCACTCTGCTGGTTGTATTTGTCTTCATCAGGAAGGATGACCGGACCGGCACCCTCTCTCTGAAGGCGGGACTGAATTTCACCCTTGTATTTATATTCCTGTTTCTTCTTTTTATGAGATACAACCTGGCCTGCCTGCCGCTGATTGATTTCAGACCCTATAAGGTGGGAACGAACCTGCCTGAGGCGATGGCAATACCGCATGATGCCGAACCGGACAGGTATGACATCAGGTTTATTTACGAGAAAGAGGGAGTCAGGCAGGAGTTCACCCTGAACGATTACCCGGCCGATGACACAGCGTGGAAATTCATCGATCAGAAGTCAGTGCTGATCTCAAAGGGTTATGAGCCTCTCATCCACGACTTCTCCCTGGTTACCAGTGAAGGAACGGATATGACAGGGGAGGTGACAGGTCTTTATGGCGACGTTATATTGATGATTGCACGCAGGATTGAGAAATCAGACAGGGACGGGCTGGTGAAGGGTTATGACCTTGGCATGGCCCTCAGGGAGAGTGAAACGAAGTTCTATATTGTGACAGCTACCACCCCTGAGGCTGCTGCCGGATTCGTCACCGGGTTTAATGCGCTCTATGCCGACGAGACAACCCTCAAGACCGTGATAAGGTCAGACCCGGGATTCGTGCTGCTTCACAACGGCACTGTGGCGGCAAAATGGTCACATCATAACCTTCCGCCACCAGGTAAGTTTGCGGGTAACCTGAATTCGCTTGCCCTCAGGACACAGACTGTCAAAAAGAACCGCCTTGTAGCGGTCAGCGCCATACTGGTGGTACTGCTGGCAATTGCATTCACAATGCCTTTCAGGCTTTCAGAGGCAAGGCAGACAATACGGAAAAACACTTAAAATCAAAGATAAAATGAGAAGAAAAATAGTTGCAGGCAACTGGAAAATGAACATGGTACTGGCTGAGGGAGTAGCTCTTGCAACCGGAATTAACAAACACTTCCTGGCCGAGCCCCTGAATGGCAAAGAGGTGATAATGTGCACACCCTTCATTCATCTCGCAATTGTCAGTTCTCTGCTGGATGCGCCTGGACTGACAACGGGGGCGCAGAACTGCAATGACCACAAATCGGGCGCCTACACCGGAGAGATATCCGCAGCCATGATAAGGAGCACAGGCGCCTCAAGCGTCATCATCGGACACTCGGAAAGGCGCACATACTACGGTGAGGATGACGCCCTGCTTGCTGCAAAGACGGCTGAGGCTCTTCTCAACGGACTGCGGGTTATCTTCTGCTGCGGGGAGGTGCTGGCAGAAAGAGAAGGGAAGATCCATTTTGATGTTGTGAAAAGGCAGCTTGAAAAGGGTCTGTTTATCCTTCCTGTGGAAGAATTCAGAAAATGTATCATAGCTTATGAACCGGTATGGGCCATAGGGACAGGCGTCACAGCCTCTCCGGCTCAGGCACAGGAGATGCATCACTTTATCCGTAGTCTTGTCAGCAAACAGTACGGGAAAGAGGTGGCTGATGATACCACCATTCTCTACGGCGGAAGCTGCAAGGCATCAAATGCTGCCGAACTCTTTGCCAATCCGGATGTCGACGGCGGCCTGATAGGCGGAGCATCACTTGTACAGGAAGAGTTCTGCAGCATAGTCAAAGCCCTCTGACCGGAAGATGAAGAAGATCCTCCTCACCCTCCTCACGGTTGCAGCCCTTTCAGTAACACTGATGGGCCAGGTTCCCTCACAGTTTTCAGGTGATACTGCAAAATTCACCTCGGAACTGTCGGCATTCATGGGTACCCTTGTCAGTAAGCCGCAGAAGGCTGAGATCGATCACTTCATTTCTCTTTATGACAGTACATGCTTTGACTTAAGGGTCAAAGACAGGATAATAAACGTAGCCAGCCAGCTCAGAGGCCGGAGACTTAGCCAGGTCCCGGGATTTGTATTCTTCGCAAGGACGCTGACCAACTTCATAACCACGGAACAAAGCCAGGAGGAAATCAGCGCCTGGCTCGAAGGTCTCAGCGAGATGGCATTTGACCCGCGCTATACCAACAACTCAGTGGAAAAATTCATCGAGGTGACAGGGCTCCTGCTGGTTGACAACACAATCTATGCAGCAGGATCGGTAAGATGGAAGACCAAAGACGGCACCGTGAAATTCGTCCGTGACACCGTCCTGAAGATAGAGATCAAGGCGGTGACCCTTAAGGCTTTTCTTGGAAAGGACAGCACAGAGATCTACGATTTCACCGGCACATACTACCCCGACGTATTCAGGCTCCACTGCCAGGAGGGCAGGGTGACCTGGGAAAAAGCCGGGTACGATCCGGCAACAGTTTTTGCTATGGTATCGGATTTCGATATCGATGTCACAAAGAGCGAGTTTACCTGTGACTCCTCCCTCCTTACCCATCCGACCTACTTCCAGCAGCCGGTGCCGGGCAGGCTATCAGACAGGGCAGTGGCGATACTCTCGCCTGATAAAGCCACCATGCCGAAATTCGAGACCTATGAGACCAGGTTCTTTATCAAAAACATTTACAGGGGTGTCGATTACGAAGGAGGACTGGCACTGGAGGGAGCCATAGTAAGAGGGACCGGCACCAACTGGTTCCCCGCGAGTGTGAAGCTTTACAGGAATGACACACTGGCTATCAACCTGGTATCCAGAAACTTCATTCTTTCGCAGAAGACCATTAACAGCTACGAGACATCCTCAACCCTTTACCTGGGGACAGATTCGGTTTACCATACAAACCTTGGGTTTTCCTATAACACTGAAACGCGCGAGGTCAGTATGTTCCGGACGACAAGCCCCTTGTCAAGAAGCCCCTATTATGATTCCTATCATAATCTCGACCTTTATTTTGAGCATCTGTCATGGGACATGGATAACCCGTTCATAATCATGTCGCGAACAAGGGGATCATCTATCGGAGCCGCCAAGTTTGAGTCTGTCTCATTCTACAACGAAGCCAACTTTTTCAGGCTCATGAGGCTCGACGACATCCACCCGCTGTACCGGGTTAGAGATTATGCCAAAGCGTATGGCTCGGACATCTTCCCGGTGGATGGTTTTGCCAAATGGATGAAGATGCCCCTGGAGCAGGCAACCGCATTATGCATTGAACTCGCCAACAACGGATTCCTATTCTATGACAGGAACTACAATGAGGTGGCTATCAAGAGAAAGGTTGATGACTATATAGCCTCCTTTGCCAAAAAGAAGGATTATGACGCCATCACCATCAACAGTGAGACAAGGGATCAGGAAGAGAACGCAATCCTTGACCTGAAGAGTTATGACCTCCACCTGGCAGGTGTGAGAATGGTGTCACTGAGTGACTCCCAGAAGGTTGCTATCAGGCCGTACGGAGGAAGGCTTACAGTGGGCAGGAACCGCTCAATTTCATTTGATGGTGTTGTGCAGGCCGGACTTTTCACAATCTACGGGAAAAAGTTCTCGTTCAACTATGACACCTTCAGGATTAAGCTTGAAAAAATCGATTCAATAAAGATCGCTGTTGAGACGGGTGAGAGAGATGCCTTCGGAAGGCCTGTGATAAAGCCTATTGACAATATGATAGAACAGGCTTCTGCCCAGCTTTTCGTTGATGACCCCAACAACAAGTCAGGCCTCCGGAGCCTTAAGCAATACCCGATCATCAGATCGTCGGCAAACTCCTACATCTTCTATGATGATATTCCCGGCCTGGAAGGCTTATATGAGCGTGATAAGTTTTATTTCAAGCTCGACCCCTTCACCTATACCAACATTGACCATTATACCAATGAGGCGATGTCGCTTGACGGTGAATTCATAGCCGGCGGAGTAACGGAACCAATGCGCCAGACCCTGACAGTGCAGCCCGACACCTCCCTCGGATTCACCATGAACATCCCCCCTGCCGGGATACCCATCTACAATGGCAGAGGAAGACTGTACAATCATCTCAGCATGAGCAATTCCGGAATGATAGCAAACGGAACAATAGAGCACCTCACAGCCACCGTGAAATCTGATACTTTCCGCCTTTTCCCTGAATACATGATCTCCAGGGTAAAGAGTTTTGAAATGCTCCGCGATTCGCTTCACAGGTTCCCGGAACTGAAATCGTCCGATGTGGACATACAGTGGCTCACAGGTACCGATGAGTGGTATGCCGTCAATAATGAGGGCAAGGATTTCAGCATGTTCGGCAACGGCACAACCCTTGACGGAACACTGGTACTGACTCCTGATCAGCTTAAGGGCAAAGGAATCCTGAACATGGCTGACGCCAGGATTACTTCGGAGACATTTGCATTTGGCCAGTCAACAATAAAGGCCGACACCTCAGATTACTACCTCAAGGCTCTCAGGGGTGACGGTTACGGATTCGTGGCAAGCAATGCCAATACTTCAGTCGACTTCGTGACTCAGCGTGCTTCATTCAGACTCAACACCGACTCTTCCCTGGTAGTGTTCCCGGAGATAGAATACATCTCCAAGATGACAAACTTTGAGTATGATATCAGGAACAAGGTGCTCGATATGTCTCAGCGGGGAAGGGAGAGTACAAAGCTCATGTCTGCCGATGAGTTGCTGAAGGTCCCGCCAGGCAGGGTTGAAAAGCCTACTTTCTTTTCAACCAACAACATGAAGGACACCATCAAGTTCCAGTCGGGCTCTGCATCCTACTTCCTCCAGGATGAATATGTACAGATCAAGGATATCAATTATATTCCGGTGGCAGATGCCCTGATCCAACCAGGTGACGGGATACTTTACATCGGAAAGGGAGCTAAAATCAGACAGACCGACAGCGCACTCGTGGCTGTCAATAACAGGCATCTGATCCATTCTGCAAAGCTGAATATCGAAAGCAGTGCAAACTATTACGGATCAGGTAAATACAGCTACAGGAATGAGGCCGGGCAAGACCAGGTCATTGAATTCAGTGAGATAAAGGTAGACACTCTGATCACAAAGGCCCAGGGCTATATTCCGGTCACGCAGAACTTCACTCTAAGTCCTGCCTTCACTTTCACGGGCGACGTCAGCCTTCGCTCCAGGGAACCGCATCTGAGGTTCACCGGGGCTGCCGGCATCATCACACTGTGCCCGAATATCAGGAGCAATCCTGTCAGGTTCAGCGCGGCCATTGATCCGCTGAATGTGCTGATACCCGTGGATGACAAACCGCGAGACTTCAATGACAATCTTCTCTTCTCCGGAACATTCGTAACACTTGACTCTGCAGGGGTATACGGCACCTTCCTGTCGGAAAGGCGTTCATGGAGCGATAATCCTCTTATTAGTGCAGAAGGATTCCTCTTTTTTGACAAGGGCTCGGACAGGTACCGCATTGCCTCGCTCGAAAAGCTTTCTGACCTGACCAGGCATGGGAACATGGTCACCTTTGACAGAAACAGGTGCCTGCTGGTCAGCGAGGGCAGAATCAATTTCGCGGTTAACTATGACCTGCTTAAGATGAGCAGCTCCGGTGTTGTGACAAATAACACGGACTCATCACTCGTGGAGGCCAGATCGATGCTGAGCTTCTCATTCTACTTCAGTCCCGAGGCCCTGAAGCTCATGGCTGACGACATCCGCTCAGTCCCGGCACTCAGGGCAGTCAACCTCTCTTCGGAATTCAACTCAAAAGCTATGCGTGACCTGATCGGCGAGCAGGCGGCAAAAACACTGAATGAAGAACTTCAGCTCTTCGGGGTTGCCCGTTCCCTTCCAAAAGAGTATGCCTCGCAGATCATGCTTAATGAGGTGACATTAAGATGGAACCCGTATACATTGTCATTTATTTCGACAGGCAGGATAGGGATAGGATTCATCGGTGAACAGCCCATGAATATCTATGTCGACGGCTGGGTGGAACTCCAGAGGAAAAGGTCGGGCGACCAGCTTGACATATACCTTAAGGGAAATGATAATGTATGGTACTGGTTCTCCTATTTCAGGGGCATGCTGATGAGCTATTCCTCAAACCAGTCTTACAATGACCTGCTCAGCAATATAAAAGAAAAGACCAGGAGAGATCCCAGGGCTAACTCAAGGGTGGATTATGTTTACATGCTGGGTGTGCGCGACAGGCTTCTCAACTTCCTCCGGAGAATGGAGAGCGGTGGCATGGCTTCCGAGAGCTACTGATAACAGTTTCATTATCAGCCGGTTCTGCCCCGGTTACCGAATTCGATGATTTCCATATCGCTGAGCCTCTCATCATCAATCGTGAAACGAAGCAGGGTCATAACCTTGTGTATACCTGTGCGTCCGGCTGATCCCGGATTTATACAGAGCATACTGCGGCTTTTATCGTAAATGACTTTGACGATATGCGAATGGCCGCAGACAAAAATGTCAGGTTTCAGTTCCCTTATCAGCTCAAACGCACGCGGTGAATAACGGCCGGGATAGCCGCCGATGTGGATGATGAGAACTTTTTTTCCGGCGATTGTGAAGAAATGAAATTCCTTTGTCGCGCTCCTGACCTGAAAGTCGTCACAGTTGCCCCATACGGCCCGGAGCGGCCTGAATGACTCCAGTTCCGTTATTACATCGATGCTGCCGGCATCTCCTGCATGCCATATCTCGTCAACACGCGCGAAATGTTCATAAACAGCCGGATCGACCCATCCGTGAGTGTCAGACATCACTCCTATCTTCATTCTAGGGAAGAATAATTTTACGAATGCTAAAATCAATAAATTTGTGCAAATAAGTGCCATAATGCAGATATTTTATACATCAGATATTTCGGAAGGGAAAGCATTCTTCAGCAGGGAGGAGTCTTTGCACTGCCTGAGGGTGCTCCGGATGAGGCGTGGTGACAGCATAAGCTTTACCGACGGACTGGGAAACATCTATGATGGAGCTATTGCGGGAGATGACCCTGCCGGAATGACTGCCACGGTCTTGTCAGTGCAACATGATGAGCGGGGACGTGGTTACCGGCTTCACATGGCAATATCTCCGCTTAAAAACGAGGACAGGTTCGAATGGTTTATTGAAAAGGCTGTTGAGATCGGAATAGATGAGATCACACCCCTGATTTGTACCCGGACTGAGAAGAGGAGGATCAGGAGGGAGCGCCTTGAGGGACTGATCCTCTCCGCAATGAAACAGTCGGTCAAGTGCTGGCTGCCGCTTTTGAACGAACCCATCACCTTCAGTGAATTCCTTGATCGTCAATATCAGGGAAAAAGAATCATTGCCTGCTGTGACGAGGCCATTGAGCGCATCCCGGTTACCTCCGTTTTCAACCGCGGTGAAGAAGTAACGATACTTATAGGGCCGGAGGGTGATTTCACAGCGGAGGAGGTTAAAATTGCAATCAGCTCAGGTTTAGCGGCGGTCCATATCGGAGAGAGCCGCCTGAGAACAGAGACAGCAGGTGTTGCCGCCTGCTGCTCCGTCTACCTGGCAAATATCTGACCTAGACCCTTCCCGGAAAGAAATCAAAGGCCTCTTTAATGTTCTTTACCTGGGTATTGTAGAATTCAGTGTACCTGCATTTCTCACATGTTACTGCCGTATAGCGGGTACCGGGCAGGTTGAAGATCTGGCTGGCCTGACTGTGCTGAATAACCACTCCTTTTACACTGTACTTCTTCCCTGAGCATTTCGGACAGGTATACCTGAGTACCGGCAATTCATTTTTCATTGCTGTCGTTGTTTTTGTTTTCCTTTTTAGTCTTCAGTCGCCCGGACTTGCGCAGTGCCTGGTCAAGGATCCATTCTATCTGACCGTTGGTGCTGCGGAACTCGTCAGAGGCCCATTTCTCAATGGCACCCAGCTTGTCCGGATCTATCCGTATGATGAATGACTTTTTCTGCATGACTAATGCTGAAGAGTACCGGTGTTGATGATCGGATTGGGATCCTTGTCCCCACACAGCACCACCATCAGATTACTTACCATTGCAGCTTTCTTCTCCTCGTCAAGGTCAATTATACCCTTCTCGGAGAGTTGTTCAAGAGCCATTTCAACCATTGACACTGCTCCCTCGACTATCTTGAAGCGGGCAGCCACTACTGCCGTAGCCTGCTGGCGGCGAAGCATCGCACCGGCAATCTCCTCGGAATAGGCAATGTAATTGATCCTGGCCTCAATGACGTTGATGCCTGCGATCATCAGTCTCTCCCTTATTTCCCTTTCCAGCTCTTCATTCACCTCTTCTCCCCCGCTGCGCAGTGTCATCTCCTGCTCATGACTCTCCCAGTTGTCATAAGGATAGAGACCTGCCAGTTTACGAAGTGCGGCATCACTCTGTACAAGAACGAAATGTTCGTAGTTGTCAACATCAAACGCTGCCTTGTAAGTGTTCTCAACCTTCCAGACGAGCACCAGGCCGATCTTTATCGGGTTACCGTTCTTGTCATTTACCTTGATAGGTTCGCTGTCGAAGTTACGGGCCCTCAGGGAGATCTTCTTGCGCACATAGAATGGTACCACCCACCAGAAACCGTTGGTTTTAACCGTACCCCTGTATGCACCAAAGAGCACCATAACCATCGATTCGTTCGGATTCACAACCATCAGCCCGGGCAGGATCAGCATCGTCAGTACGATGAGTACTGTCCCAAGCCAGTAGATTTCATTAATAAATGCAAAAACCATTGCTGCCACCACAAGCAGTCCGATCAGCAGGAACAGATATCCCGATGAGGCTTTGAAAATTCTTTCTTCTTTCATGACATATGATATTAGTTTGATATCACAAAGATATTACCATAAATTACAAAAGTCAAGAAAAACAGAAAAAAAATTTACATTTGGATCATGCATGAACGTCACACCGACAGGGAATTGTACTTCAGGGAGCAGGCACACACCACCTCCAGGTACGTCATTCCATTCATTGAGAGCATTTTACCGGTAAAGGATTCTGTCTCTGTCCTTGAGATCGGGTGCGGTGAAGGAGGCAACCTCCTCCCCTTTCTTGAAGCCGGTTGTACCATGATAACAGGCATCGACATTTCAGAGACCAAGATTGAGAATGCACGCCGCTTCTATTCAGCCATCCCGGGAGGCGACAGGATTAAATTCATTTCTGCCGATATTTATGACTCAGGCTCAGCCGGAGCCTTCGACATAGTAATGATGCGCGATGTCCTGGAGCATATCCATGACCAGGAGAAGTTCATCGGTTTCGTAAAAAGATTTCTGAACCCCGGCGGAGTGCTTTTCGTTGCCTTCCCGCCGTGGAACAATCCGTTCGGAGGGCATCAGCAGATGTGTGACAGCAGGCTCCTCTCGAAAATGCCATGGATACATCTTCTTCCGCGGTTGTTATACCGAAGGCTTCTCCTCTCTGCAGGGGAAAGCCCGGCCCGTACTGAAGGGCTGCTTGAGATTAAGGATACAGGCATTAATATCGGACGGTTCGAAAGGGCAATAAAAAAAAAGGGATTCCTCATTGCGAAGAAATCCCTCTGGCTCATCAACCCTAACTTTGAGGTCAAATTCGGGCTTAAACCGCGGAGGCTGCCTCAGTTATTTGGAGAAATACCGGTTCTGAGAAACTTCATTGCAACCACCGGTTACTATATTATTTCAGCGCCCCGTCCAGGGCTTTGAGTACAGGCTGCGCCGACAGTTTCACTCCTGCCGCCTGGTTCATCCAGTGCTGCGGTGTCAGGCGTCCGAGGCTGTACATGCGGTCAATCTCATCTGAAAAATCCTTTCCTTTCAGGTAGTCTTCTATCTGGAACTGGATAATCTGTCCGAAAGCATAGTTCTGAAGGTAGAGGGGTCCGTTGATCATGTGTGAATAGATGGCAAGCAAGGGCGAGTCGCTTACCCCCAGCACGGGAGCAAAATACCTGTTCCAAACCTCAACAGCTATATTTATAACCTGCTCCTTGAGCTGTGCCGGTGCAGCCTCAGGATTTTCATAGAGCCATTTCCATACTTTCATCTCAACCATGCTGACCCCCATTATCTCCATCAGTGACCATGCTGCGTCAAGAGTCCGGAGCTTCTCCTTTTCAGGATTATCCTCCTTCATGCCGAGAAGCATCAGGTCGCGGTCCTGGAAGAGGAATGCCGTTGCCTCAGTGAAACCGGTGTTCGGAACACCCGAGAGCATGTAATAATCAACATCATAAAGGGAAATTGTCTGTTCGATGTTATGGCCGAACTCATGGACTGCAATGTTATATCCCTTGTAATCCATACCCTTATCCGATATGCGGGTCCTGAGATGTGACAGAGATCCCTTCATGCCGGCGCCCCATGCATGACCGGATCCCCTGGCGGGATCAACAACGATCTTGTCAGCCAGGTACTTCGCTCTTTCAGCCGACCATCCCAGCTTTATAAGCATCCCCGGCATTGCTGCCCTGAAGGCTGCAGGGTCAGGATAAAGAGATGATGTCTTCGAGGTCAGCAGACTCTCGGGTATGGTGCTCCGCGACTTGAATCCGTCATACCAGATGTCATAAGGCCTGAGATCGCGTCCGAGCCTCTCGCTGATAAGTCGCGCCAGCGCCTTGAGCTGAGGCGAACTGAGATACTCATCAAAGAGCGCTTCGGCATCTTCCTGTGAAATCTCCATGCCTCCTGAGAAACTGCGGATAATTGCAGTATTCATTCCCGGGCTGTAGGGGTCGATAGCCTTCTCAGATCTGAAAATGTTTATTATATGCGAATACCGTGTGTCCGGTTCGGCCTCCATTTCAACTTCAGAGCCATCCTTTGTCACCTTGTTTGAATAAGGGGCCCATTCATAATCGGGGTTGTTGATAACTTTCCCCGGTATCTCCTGGCGTATGATGCGTTCCATGACCTTGTAGACCATCTCCTGCTTCTGCGGACCCTTTTCTTTGTCGGCATAGTTTGACTTTATCTCATCGCGCAGGTTCCAGTGAGAGAGAAGGACCATGTCATCGGGAAACAGTTGCTGACCCTCATCGGTGCGCAGTTTACCCATGCAGATGTTGTATTCTGCAATGTACATCTCCGCATTACCCATCGCCACTCCCGCGGCCTGGTTGAGTTCGGCCGGCACCCGCGAGACAAACTGATCGCCGAGGCGGGCCATCGCCCACTCCTCACGGCTCCATCCGGCACCCAGCTCCTCCTTCTCTGCAAGGGTAAAGTAGGGAAAGTTGAGGGCCGTTACGAAGGCAATCTTATTGTCGAAGAAGTCAGTCTGCAGATGCGTTCCCACAGAGTAGTTGCCGAACATACGGTCAATCTCATCAATCTCGCCGGCCGCCTCATCAAGAACTTTGCGAAGGTCAAGGGTTATCTCATTCATGTTGCCTGAGAGCGATTCAAAATAGTTGCTGATCTTCAGGAATGCAACCCTTCTTTTTTCAGGATCAGAGATGTAGTTTGCGACAACAAACCCTGAAAACTCTTCAGGAGTGCCATCCTCTGCTCTCCAGAGCGAAGCGGCATGCTTCACCCCTTTTTCAGGCAGCTTCAGGTCTGCAGAGGGCTGTGCCGTCCGGATTTTCTCAACGGAACTTGTGATTATGGCCTCATCTATGAAGGCTGCAACAGGTTCAGGTCTCTTCTTTTCCGGGGCGGAACAGGCGGTCAGAACTGCAATCATAAGGAACAGGTACTTTTTCATGGTTAATTATTCTCAGGTGTGATTATTATTGTACAAACTGCTTTGCGTAATGCCTGGCCGTCAGTTTTTCACCGGTGGCCTTTTCAATCATCTCATTCCACTGGTATCTTGTGCCGGGCATAAAGACCCTGGTTTTAAAATATTCGCCCGCTGCTTTCATATTGGCCTCAGTGTTATTACCGGTCATGACCGAGGTCTCGAGATAATTCGCAAACTGGGATGCCAGCAGCTCTCCGAGGAGATAGTTGTGGTAATAACATGGATAGAGAGCTACGTGTATCTTGGTTGCCCAGTCGGGCATGTCACGCTCTTCCGGCTTGCGGATCATCTGGTACCTCTCAACCATATCCCACCAGAGCTGATTTAGGTCCTGGTCAGGATCTTCGTACATGGCCTTTTCAAAGTGGTACATCACCTGGGCCCAGCGGCTGAAGACAAGCTGTTGAAGCCTGAGGGCCCTGAAACTGTCGTCCTTTATCTTGTTCACCTCTGCCTCATCAATGATGCCCATGTAATTCATCCAGCCCGGATCCGTGGCCATCCTGCCAAAGAAGTTGGCTATGGCTTCAGTGGTGAAGGTGTGTGCAGCATCCCTCAGCGTAAATGGAAGTGACATGTCATTATAGTATGAGTATACGCCGTGTCCCAGCTCATGGAGGAGCGTGCCCATCCATCCTGCTTCAGGTTTTACGTTATTAAGGGTACGGACATCTCCCGCCCTGTCAATATCAGTGCAGAATGCATGCTGGTTCTTCCCCGGCTTTTCATAAAGATCGCTCTTTTCAAGTATAGCATCCACCGGGAGGCCGAGTCCGGCATAGAATTTTGAAGCCAGCTGAACCGGGTCCTTATCCCTGTAATACTGGTCGAAGTTAACAGAGTATATCTCCGGAGCCTCCTGGAAGTACCTGTTCTGGTAGTGCCACGGTTGGAGCTGACCCGGCTCGAGTTTGTATCGCTTAGCGAAATAGGCATCAATGTCTGCCTTAAGCTGAGCGAAATTGCCTCGCGTGAGGCTGTCGAGCTCATCAAAGAGCCGCGTGACCTCTTCGGGGTCCTGACCCGAAAGCCTGAGACTCATCTGGTGATAATTGTCAAAACCGAGCCCGGTGGCAATTTTGTTGCGATGTTTTACAAGCTTTATGATGTCCTCAGCCACCAATGGTCCGATCATCTTGTGTCCCTCCCATGCCGCCTTCAGTTCCGCACTGTTTGACGATGTGCGGAGAACATTTTCGATCTCATTGTCACTTAGCTGTTTGCCGTTAACAATAGCCCTGAAGGTTGTGTATTTCTTCGTTATGCCAGTCTCCATCTTCACCTGTTCCGAGATCAGGCTGGTGTCAATCTGACCCTGAAGAAACTGGTTATGGAGAAGTTCGAGCTGGCGGGCGAGCAACGGTTCCTTTACCAGGCCTGATTCCTTCAGTTCCTTAAGTTCTGCAAAGGCTTCCTTGTCAGTGTAGAAGCTCATAAAATCAAAGGAAGCCTTCTCTCTCCGTACCCATGCCTCATCGGTGCCTGTGACGTTGGCTTCCCAGTCCGACAGTGTATATTCCTTATATAGGGGTATGATCTTCGCTTCATATCCGCTGATAAACCCGTTCATCCTTTTTTCCATCTTCTCCTGTTTTGAGGTGCATGACCAGGTAAAGGCCATTATAACCGCTAAAAAGATTGCATTTCTTTTCATATTGATTTATTTGGGTTTTGCGAAGGTAAAAAAATCATCACAGATAAATGATAACATGTGACAGGGATATAACAAACAAGGCTTCCCGAAGGAAGCCTCATTTTAATCATGCCGGAAATCCGGCTCAGTGTACTGTCTTATCTTTTCTGATCTTTTCGAACAGCCTGTTTATAACCTCATCAGAAGGCTGATCTTCCATATCGGGAAGCAATATTCCCAGGGCAACATCGATGCCAAAAGCATCTGCGATCAGGTCTGACGGGGTATTTGTTATTTCCAAATAAGAGAGTAAGAGGGTAGAATTCTTATCCATAGGCGTTCTTGTTCTCATACTAGAGAAACGCCACTCTCACCCGGAAAATTGTATCAGCTTATTGAAAGGGTTATATTTTTTTCAACCATGATTTTGCGCATGTTGATAAGTGCGTATCTCATCCTGCCCAGCGCGGTGTTGATGCTCACCCCGGTCATGTCAGCAATTTCCTTGAAGCTCATACCCGCATAATGGCGCATGATTACCACTTCGCGCTGATCTTCCGGCAGTCCGCCAATGAGGCGCCTCACGTCACGCATCACCTGGCGGCGCACGATGACATCCTCAACATTGTCATCGGAAAGACATTTTGAATTAAAGAGGTCAGTTTCATAGTCATCATTGAGCACGATCCCCATCTGCTTTTCATGCCTGAAGTGATCTATGATCAGGTTGTGAGCTATCCTCATTACCCATGAGATGAACTTCCCGTCATCCTCGTAACGTCTGGCGCGGATCGACTGAACGACCTTCAGGAAAGTATCCTGGAAAATGTCATCTGCCAGGTCCCTGTTTCGAATGTAAAGGCTTATATACGAATAGACCTTGCTTTTGTGTCGGAGGATGAGCAGCTCGATGCTTCTCTCGTTACCGTTCATGTAGCTTGTAATAAGCTCATAATCGGTCAGTTTGCTCTTCATAATTAACTCTAGTTTTGGTTGTGAGTAGAGTTATACGATAGGCGGTCCTCCTTTGTTTCGTTTGTTTGTTTCTTGTGTCTTATACGGGGTGGGTCCCCTGTTTGTTTCATTTATCCCTTTGACAAAGAAAACAAAAAAACGTAAATCCAAAATGATTAATTTTGCCAACTTACAAACGGAGAGTGAATGAAGGGTAACATTGAGATAAAAGGAGCGCGTGTTCATAACCTTAAGGATATTACCCTTTCAATCCCGAGAAATAACCTGGTGGTAATCACAGGGGTATCCGGCTCCGGCAAGTCGTCACTGGCCTTTGATACAATCTATGCCGAAGGCCAGCGGCGCTACGTCGAGAGCCTCTCGTCGTATGCCAGGCAGTTTCTGGGGCGCATGAACAAGCCCGATGTTGATTTCATCAATGGAATACCCCCGGCCATCGCAATAGAGCAGAAGGTCAATTCAAGGAACCCCCGCTCAACAGTAGGTACATCAACTGAGATAAATGACTACCTCAGGTTGCTGTGGGCACGCGTCGGACGGACTGTCTCCCCTGTTTCGGGACGCGAGGTGCGAAAGCATACCGTTGACGACGTCGTAAACTACCTGTCAAAGCTAACGGCGGGAACGAGGGTGGTACTGACGGCGCCGCTGGCCGTGCCCGCCAATGTAGAGCCGGCAGAGTTCATTAAGTTCCTTATTCAGCAGGGCTATAACCGTATCAGCACGGAGAAGGGAATTTTGCGGCTTGACGAAGAGAGCACTGCCGGACTGCTTGGCACCATGACCTCCGTTGATCTTGTCATTGACAGGTTTGCCTCGGGGCATACACCCGAGGACTATGGCCGCGCTGCAGACTCTGTGCAGACGGCATTCATGACCGGGCGCGGCCATATAACCCTTACCGTCACTGACGAGGAGACAACCCAGACAATCAGGTTCTCTGACAAATTCGAGGAGGACGGAATAACCTTTGAAGAACCGACGGAACACCTTTTCAGCTTCAACTCTCCCCTTGGCGCCTGCCCGGTCTGTGAGGGCTACGGAAAAATCATAGGCATAGATGAGAACCTGGTCATCCCCGATGAAAACCTTTCGGTCTATGATGATGCCATTGCCTGCTGGAGGGGAGAGACAATGAAGCAATGGAAGGAGAGACTGATATACAGCGCTGATAAGTTTGATTTCCCGATACATAAACCCTGGTACAAACTGTCACCCGAACAGAAGGCATTGGTATGGAGCGGCAACAGGTATTTCTTCGGCCTGAACCAGTTCTTCGAGCACCTGGAAGAAAAAAAATATAAAATACAATACAGGGTCATGCTCAGCCGCTACCGTGGCAAACGCACCTGTCCTGCCTGCGGCGGACAGCGACTGCGCAAGGAAGCCGGATGGGTGAAGATAGGCGGCAGGTCTGTCACAGAAATATCTTCAATGCCCGTCAGCGAAGCCCATGAGTTCTTCGAGCACCTGACCCTTAACGGGGAAGAGAGGGAGACAGCCGGACGCCTTTTGAAGGAGATACAGCAAAGGCTGGGATTCCTTGTCAGCGTGGGCCTCTCATACCTGACTCTTGACAGGCTCTCAAACACGCTCTCCGGAGGGGAGTCGCAGCGGATCAACCTGGCCACCTCGCTGGGCAGCAGCCTGGTGGGCTCGCTATATATCCTCGATGAACCGAGCATAGGCCTCCACCCCCGCGACACCAACCTGCTTGTAAATGTGCTTAAGGAACTGCGCGACCTGGGCAATACCGTGATCGTCGTTGAACATGAGGAGGAGATAATCAGAGCGGCTGACCAGATCATAGACCTGGGTCCGGCTGCAGGTACTCACGGAGGGGAGATAATCTACCAGGGGGGTGTTGACTTCCCGGAGAAGAATAAATCACTCACCGCGGCATACATGACCGGGGCTATGCGCATCGAAGAACCGGCCGTGCGCCGCAAATGGCACAGTTATATAGGTGTCAGGGGTGCCCGGGAAAACAACCTGAAGGATATAGATGTGAAGTTCCCTCTTCATACAATTACCGCGGTAACTGGAGTCAGCGGATCGGGAAAGAGCACGCTTGTCCATGACATACTGTTTAACTCACTTACATCGCGCCTGGGCAGTAACGGCACGAAGTCGGGGCGCTGTACAGCGCTTGAAGGTGACATTGCCAGCATCACTGCTGCCGAGTTGATAGACCAGAACCCGATAGGCAGGTCGAGCCGTTCGAACCCGGTGACATACCTGAAGGCTTTTGATGACATACGAAAGATCTTCGCAGACCAGCAGGCTGCAGTGCAGTCGGGCTTCAAACCGGCCCATTTCTCATTCAATGTTGAAGGAGGACGGTGCGAGGAGTGCCAGGGAGAAGGAGTCATCAGGGTCGAGATGCAATTCATGGCCGACGTGGAGCTGACATGCGAGGCATGCAAGGGTATGCGCTTCAAACGCGACATCCTCGATGTGAAATTCCGGGGAAAGAATATCTATGATGTCCTCGAAATGACTATTGATGAGGCGATTGAGTTCTTCGGCACCTGCAACGACAAGGCTTGCAGGAAGATTGCGGACAAGCTGAGACCCCTTGCAGATGTTGGTTTGGGCTATGTCAGGCTGGGACAGTCATCATCAACACTCTCCGGTGGCGAGAGCCAGCGCGTGAAACTGGCATTCTACCTAAGCCAGGAGAAGAGCAGCGAGAAGATGCTGTTCGTATTCGACGAGCCAACCACCGGGCTCCATTTCCATGATATCAGCAAGCTTCTGAAATCGCTCAATGCCCTGGTTGATCACGGCCATTCAGTGATACTCATAGAACACAATGTTGAGGTGATCAAGTGTGCCGACTGGGTCATCGACCTCGGCCCGGAGGGAGGTGACAGGGGCGGGTATGTTGTCTTTGAAGGAACACCCGAACAACTTGTCAAATGCGAGACATCGTATACAGCAAGATACCTGAAGCCCAAAGTCCAAAGGCAGACAGTAGGCAATAGGCAGTAGTCAGTGGTGAATAATTGCCCGCAGAGCCTGCCCCGAAAGCCGGAAGGCATATCGGGACTTTCTGCCTGCATAACGCGCCATGCTGTTATTACCCTGGTGAAAACTCCCGGAAATCGTTCAGGTATTGCAGATCGATTGTCGTCCCAAGGCCGACATAAGCCCTGCCGTCAGGAAAGGAAAAGAAGACCTAATTGCTTCTCAGGGTACCGGGGAAATCGGCTTTCCTGGTCCAGCGATCCGTTGCGGGATCATATTCAAATAACATGGCAGTATTGTTTCCATTCTGGTGTATCCATCCTATTCCAATGTACCCCTTATCTCCGATCGAAAAAGCTACCCCGCTTGCAAAATAGCCCAATTCCGTGGGATATGATTCCTTTGTCCAGCTGTTCGTTGGTGGGTTATATTCATACATCTCCTCAGCTGCGGGGACATAGGCCCTGCCATTAATATCAAATGCCGGAGCGTTCATGCTTGATCCTTCTCCGGGCTTCTCAGCCATTGCCTGCCAGGTATCCGGGTCCGGACTGTAACGGGTGAGAACCTTATATCAGTCTCCCTGCGTTTCCCCGCAGGTAACATAGCCCATACCGTCCACTGCAAGGCCTGTGGCATAATCCAGCCCTAAGATCGGGAAATCATTAAGTTTTTTCCAGGGGGATATGACCTCAACGGTTCGGGTCCACTCAAGATCGATTCCATGCAGGGTACTTAGTTTAATCAAATACTGACCGGCTGTAAGAACCGGAGGAACAACCACATTAAGCTCTGCAGCGTTGCTGGTAATCACCCTGGCATCAACAC
Organism: Bacteroidales bacterium; assembly: GCA_049294275.1. GTDB lineage: Bacteria > Bacteroidota > Bacteroidia > Bacteroidales > VadinHA17 > SR-FBR-E99. Next base: position 17,867 of record JBAQCQ010000056.1, on the reverse strand, counting down.
CACCGATACTCACCTGGTTCATGTCTGCCACCGGATTGAAGTTCTCACCGGAAATTTGAATGATGTCTCCCGGCTTGGCAATCACGGGTGACACGTCAATGATCGTCGTCATTTTGAGGTGGAATTGAGCACTATAAGCAAAATGATAAAAGTACTGTATCTGCACATCAGCCGGTGAAATATTGTTTTCAGCCGGAACCAACACCTTATAATGCGTCCCGGACATTTCCAGTATTACAGCCCGGACGTTGTTAAAAAAGACTTTTGCATAGTTTCTGTCAAGGCATAAGTTTTTACCGGATAGCGTAATAATGTCACCAAAGGTGCCGTTATGGGGTTCAAAATCAGACAGAATGGGTTGCATCATTGTGAAGTCCGGTTCCTTGACGGAGTTAAGTCCTGATACTATGGATCTTACCTTAACAGGTAACTCCACTGCAAGCGGTACAATCACCCGCAGCTCACCCGGTCCGGCACTGATGACCCTTGCCTGACTTTCATCAAAACAGATGTTATTATTGTTTTCGGTACAGGAAAAATACTTGCCCTTTATTGTAACAGTATCACCGCATACTGCTGCATTTGGAACAATCTAGACAAGCTCGGGGTGCAGACTTCCGCCTCCAACAACAGAAATGACATCGCTGTAGGACAGTAAGCCCTCCGTTCTGAGGAAGGCGCGTGAATAATATGCTTTACTATTTTCGATATCAGTCATTGCCTCAAAGGCAAATTCGCCAATCCCTGCCTCGGGACCCAGGGTTACAATTTCTGATTTACCCGGCAGTGGATTTTCATCCGTGCCCAAGAGAAAACCATGTTGTACAACCGCTGCAGAGCCCTTGGACAGAATTTTCTCCTCAAAAAGTGCTCTTCCACCTTTAAGTACGGTGACCCCGGTAATTTCCACTTCAGGAATACCCTTGTCAGTATATTTCTCCTCCTGACACGCCAAAGTGAACAATATGCTGAAAAATACAGCCAGGGAGCTTATTGACAGTGATATTTTCATTGCTTCAGAAGTTTATACCGGCAGAAATTCCTGCAGAACGAACTGATGAAAACATGCTGTCGCCCGGGTAGGTATGAGTAGTCCAACCTTAAGAAGAGAGTTTGTGATGTAAAGAGATTGTAATTCAACCCCGCACCCAGCAATATTCTCTGACTGGAAGTTCTCAGGTCTCTCAATTTTACCGGAAGCAGCTGTGAGGCCCTGGTTTCCGTATGCGGCCAGGGAAAAAGCTGCTAGAAAAGAAAACATAATCTTCATGTCAAATGGTTGTTAATCAACGAATCCTCCTGCTGTTCATAATAGTTTCAATTTCATCAGGCTGCTTCGGGATGTCTTTCGAGAGGATCAAGTTCCCGTCCGCGGTAATCAGGACATCATCCTCAATCCTGACGCCAGTGTTTTTGTATTTTTCATATACCGGAGAAACCCTTTTGATAAACTCCCGGAGCTCTTCCTCGCTTACCTTGTCGCCAACAATTTCATGGATCTGAGCCAGCCCGTTTTCCCTCATGTAGATCCCTGGTTCCACGGTCAGAACCATGCCCTTTTCAAGCGGCCTTCCGATAGCAGTGTCAACAGCAATGAGGTCATGGATAAAGGCGCCCGGCAATCCGTAGTCTCCTGCATCATGAACCCCGAGTCCCAGGTAATGATTGATCTGGTAAATAGTATAGAACTCCTTTTGCCATATTGATGCGGTGTCTGTCAGCAAGCCGAGATCAAAGAGTCCGCGGGCTATTACAGAGGTGGCTTTCGGGTGTCCTGCATAGAGCGGCTTTCCGGGTTGCATCTCCCTGATTGCTGCCTCCTGGGCTTTCAGAACCAGGTCGTAAATCTCCCTCTGCTCCTTCGTGAACCTTCCGTTGACAGGAATTGTCCTTGAGATGTCGGCAGCATAGTAGCCGTATTCAGCGCCGATATCCATCAGAAGCAGGTCGCCGTCCTCCATTTTCCTGTTGTTGTCTGAATAATGAAGCGTTACGGTATTGGGGCCTGAACCTGTGATCGATGAAAAAGCGGGTCTGTCCGAACCGTTACGGCGAAAAATGTATTCAATCATCGCTTCAATCTCAAACTCGAATAAACCCGGCCGGCATATACGGCATGCGTTCACGAAAGCCTCCCCCGTCAGGTCTATGGCTTTCCGGATTCGCTTAATTTCAACCTCGTCCTTGATCACCCTCATCTCTTCAATAACCGGGCCGATGTCCCTGACAAGAGTCTCTGTCTTGCCCTGCTTTTCGGCTTCAGACACCAGGTTGCCCCGTAACATTCTGTCTTTGAAATCGATGTATACCGGAGTTCCGCTGCTGATGCTGTTCTGTATCAGGCCCGTGAGCTCACTGTAGGGAATGATTGTATCAACACCGTAAACAGCAATGATCTCTTCATTACCCTGTGCCCTGCCATTATAGATGATGTCACGCCTGTTCCTCTCCCTGAGAAACAATGCATACGAATCCGGCACATTTTTTCGGATGACAACAGCGCTCAAAGGCTGATCAATGCCGGTAAGCCAGTAGAAGTTGTCATTCACCCTGTACTCGCAATGGCTCCCTGAGGGAAAACTCCCGGAGCTGATTATAAATATGCCTTCTTCAACACTGTCCATCAGCCTTTCTCTTCTTTCAGAGAACACCTGCCGCAGATCATCAGACATTGACAGGTCTCCGATGTCGGGACCTGTACTGCTTTCGGCTATTCCAGCACTGTGATCCTTACAGCCGGAGAAAATGCTCATTGACAATATAATGATGACCAGCCACTTCGCCGGACCAGACAATTGACGATTTACTTTCATTTAGGGCAGACAGTTTGGTTAAGTAATTTATCTCATATTTGGGACTAATTTACTTAATTATGAGGAGCCCTGTGTCACTGTCTGTATTGTCCTTTGGATTTATGGAAGGATTTGACCCCCGGTTTCAAAGTCTCGTCTCGGCATGGATCGGGCTGATGACTGTTGTTGTGCTGGTCTGTTTCATTGTGAGTGAAATAACCCGGAACTACAGCCAGGTTGACAAGCTCTGGAGCCTGGTGCCGGTTGCATACGGTTGGATCACGGTTGCAGCTTATCCGTCGCCCAGGATATTTCTCATGGCGGCACTGGTGACAATCTGGGGTCTGAGGCTGAGCTATAACTTCTACCGCAAGGGAGGATATAATATCATTCCCTGGAAGGGGGAGGAAGATTACAGGTGGAAAATCCTGAGGGAGAGCCCCGCACTGAGAGGCAGGCTGAGGTTCGGACTGTTCAACCTGTTTTTCATCTCATTTTACCAGAATCTGCTTATCCTGCTCTTAAGCACTCCCCTGCTGATGCCGGCTCTTTACAGTGATGCTCCCGTGGGTGCGACTGACCTTGTCGCTGCCGCTATGATGCTGCTTTTCATCATAACCGAAACCATCGCCGACAACCAGCAGTCCAGGTTCCAGAATGCCAAACACGTCCAGGGTGTGAATGACGGGGTATTTGCCGAATCTCTGAGGAAAGGATTCCTCACAGAGGGCCTGTTTAAACATGTCCGTCACCCCAATTTTGCTTCCGAACAGGCTATCTGGATAAGCTTTTACATTTTCAGCGTTGCTGCCTCCGGTCAATTGATCAATTTCTCGCTTATCGGGCCGGTTTTGCTGGTGATCCTGTTCATCGGCAGTTCTGTGATGACAGAAAAAATCAGCAGCGGGAAATACCCTGATTACTCAACCTACCAGAAGGATGTCCCGAAATTCATACCCCGGCTGTTCAGAAGGAAATAATCAATTCTCTCCCGGATCTTTTAACCTCATTCGGAACCAGGCCGGTCTCCGGATGGAATAAACAGAGCCGGTCAAAACATTGAATCCCGGGGATGAAACTGCTTTCACTGGCCTGCTGACCTGAAATTTTAATTTACGACCGGTGCAGGCCTGAAGTATTTAGATTTCATCCACAAAGCCACGTTGACCAGGGCTATCATTACAGGAACTTCGATCAGAGGACCGATAACTGCCGCGAAAGCTTCACCGGAATTGATTCCGAAGACTGCTATTGCCACGGCAATTGCCAGCTCGAAATTATTGCTGGCTGCCGTGAATGACAATGTTGTCGTCTGCTCATAGTTTGCTCCGGCCCTTCTGCTCATGAAGAAGGAGACAAAGAACATCACAACGAAATAAATAACCAGCGGAATGGCAATACGAACCACGTCAAGGGGTATTTTCACAATATACTCGCCCTTCAGTGAGAACATAACGAAAATAGTGAACAGCAAGGCTACCAGTGTGAGCGGGCTGATCTTCGGAATGAATTTCGTATGGTACCACTCTTTGCTCTTCGCCCGTATCAGCACAAACCTGGTAAGGAATCCGGCGATGAAGGGTATTCCGAGGTAGATGAAGACGCTTTTCGCAATCTGGCCGATCGTGATCTGCTCCACGGCATCATTGACCGGCAGGCCGAACCATCCGGGGAGGATGGCTATGAAAACGTAGGCATAAACAGAGAAGAAGATGACCTGGAATATCGAGTTAAAGGCCACCAGTCCTGCCGCATACTGCGTGTCACCTTTAGCCAGATCGTTCCAGACTATCACCATTGCGATGCACCTGGCCAGTCCGATCAGGATCAGACCGTACATGTAGTCTATATTAAACCTCAGGAAGAGTATGGCGAGGAAAAACATCAGCAAGGGTCCGATGACCCAGTTCTGTACCAGTGAGAGGCCCAGGATTCTGGGGTTCTTAAACACATCAGGAAATTCCTCGTATTTCACTTTTGCAAGCGGCGGATACATCATCACAATCAGACCGATGGCTATAGGTATGTTGGTTGTTCCGCTCGAGAGGCTGTTCCAGAACCCGGAAATCTCAGGGCTCAGCCATCCGATTACCACGCCGGCCATCATCACCAGCATGATCCACAGGGTAAGGTACCTGTCAAGCAATCTGAGACGTTTCTTTGAGGGCATAAGCAGAATTTTGGGATTTTCGATTTTCGATTTCAGGGGAAATCAGCCGGTGATGTGTGGCTTGCCGGCTGAAACTGTGATACTGTAAATACCGGATTCATCATCCCCTGCATTTCCTGAGACAATAACATCAGGCATTTCAATCCTTTTTTCCTTGTGGATCATGATGTCAGTAAAGCCGTTGCTACGAATAAATCCCAGATATTCATCCATGGTCGACGCTCCGGCAACACAGCCCGCATAGAGATCAGCATCCGTTCGTGCACTGTCAGTAAGAGTGCCCCTGATTACCACGTCGGAGACGCAGAAATGTCCCCCGGGCTTAAGAACCCTCAGTATCTCGCTAAATGCCTTTTGCTTGTCAGGAACCAGGTTAAGGACACAATTCGAAACCACAACGTCGTAACTGTTGTCAGGCAGGGGCATCTCTTCAATGTCTCCTTTCACAAATTTAATATTGGAGTAGCCAAGCTTTTGCCTGTTCGATTCAGCTCTGGAAAGCATCTCCTCAGTGAAATCGATGCCGGTGACATGGCCGTTTTCACCAACAAGGGCTCTTGCAACAAAACAGTCATTGCCCGCTCCGCTTCCGAGGTCAAGCAGAGTGTCTCCCTGAATTATTGAGGCATATTCAACGGGAATCCCGCAGCCAAGACTCAGATCCGCATCACTGTTATAGCCGGGCAAATGGCTGTAGTCTTCACTGAAGACCGTATATCCTTCCGGGGTACAACATCCGGGTGTACAGCAACAAGATCCTTTCTCATTCCCCGATCCGACAGCAACCTTGCCATATTTTTCCTTCACAATTAACTTTAAGTCAGATGGTTTCATTTTATTTCTCAAGGTTTTCGCTGTAAAATTTCTTAAAGGTCTCGTGTATTTCATCACGGACTCTGATGTATTCACGGTGAATGAACTCAGGTGTTCCCGTGGCATGAGACGGGTCCTCGAAACCCAGATGAAGACGGTGCTTCACCTTTCCTGAGAATGCCGGGCAGGTCTCATTGGCATGGTCACATACAGTGATGACATAATCCCACTCTTCATCAAGGTACTCATCAACCAGATGAGGAGTGTGATGGCTGATGTCAATTCCGAGATCAGCCATGACTTCAACGGATTTTGGGTCAATTTGTGCAGCCGGCTCGGTACCCGCAGACCGGACACAAAGGTTTTTGTCAAACGACTGCAGGAAGCCGTGAGCCATCTGACTTCGGCAACTGTTGCCGGTACATAGAATCAGTATTTTCATTTTTTGTTTCTTGGTCTTAACTGACAAACACATGATCCACTTAGTTGTTCTGCAATATCAATCTTTAGCGGCAGTCCGTCCTGTTCCCACTCCACGATCCCGCCGGCAAGATTTGCAATGTTTGTAAATCCCATGCTGATAAGAAACTCTGTCACCTCATGACTTCTCAAGCCCACGGAATCTGCAATTATCAGGGGCAGGTCACGGGAAAGTTTAACATAATCTTCGCTCAGGCGGCTTTTGGGAAGGTGAATGAGCCTGGGCACATTGAAGTTCTTATAACCTGTGAGTCTCTCCTCCCTGACATCCACAATAATTGCATCACCCTCAGTGGCCTCAGCATAGGCTTCACGTGGTAATAAATTCCTGAAACCCGAACTTACAAAACCTTTATTATGAAATAATTCCTGCATTAAATATCATCAAAGATGTCAAAATTCAGATTACAAACCCCTGCAAATTTAACACTTCAAATATAACCATTTCGTAAATTTACGAAATACTTTTGTAAAAAAATCCCATTCATTTCTCCTCAAGAAGATAGCCAACGGTAGGGACTGTCACTATCTGGAGTGTCGGATCTTTTTTAAGGTAACTTCGCAGCTTTGAGATGAACACATCGAGGCTTCTGCCAGTGTAATAATCCGACTCGCCCCATACTGTGATCATTATTTCATCCCGGGTTACGATATTGTTCTTATGCATAGCCAGAACCTGGAGTATGCGACTCTCCTTTACCGTAATTCGCTGAACCTGACCTTCAAACGATAGCACCTGGTTCAACGGGTCAAATCTGTAACTGCCTATCGTTATGGGTTTTAGATCACTGGTCGTATTGTCATTACCGTTCTTAAGCCTGTTGAGTACAGCCCTGATCCTGAAAAGCAATTCCTCTTCATCAAATGGTTTGGTAATGTAATCATCAACTCCAAGGCGAAAGCCGGCAAGCTTATCTTCTTTCATTGACCGGGCAGACAGAATAATTACAGGGACATCCCTGTTGATCTCCTTAATTTTCGCGGTAAGTGTAAATCCATCGATTCCCGGAAGCATGACATCAATGATACAAAAGTCAAAGGCAGAAATAGCGAATCCCTGCAAAGCCGATGTGCCGTCACGGTAAAGCTTAACCTCAAACCCGTTGGATTCAAGGAACTCCACAAGCAGGAATCCGAGATTTACATCATCCTCTACGAGAATTATCCTGATATTACGCTTATTATCCGGCATTTTACGAGGCAGGTGGAAGTTCAACAAATACTCTCAGTCCGCCCTCTTTCCTGTTGGTTATTCTTATGTTTCCCCGCATCTTTGATATAATTCCCTTAACCTGATAAAGTCCCAGTCCGAAACCGTCAATATTGTGAATATTTCCGGAAGGCACCCGGAAATATTTGTCAAAGACTTTATCCCTGTACTCCCTGGGAATACCCGGCCCGTTATCACTGATCTCAACTGTTATACGACCATCTGAAGCACTGAGATTTATCCTGATCAATGGAGCCTTAACTGAATACTTGATGGCATTGTCGATAAGATTTCCCAAAGCTATCTGGAACAGGTCCAAATTACCGGAAACGATGAACCGGGTGCCTGTCTTTTCTACCATAATTGAACCTCCCTTTTGTTCAGCCTGAACCCTAAAGGCTTCTGCAACATCATCAGCAACAGATTCAATATCTATTTCTTCGGGAGGTTGAGACCTGCCGATGTCTGAAAAGCTTGTTTTAAGTAACTTCTCTACTTTCTCGTTAAGTTTTGACTGCTCTGTTTTGATTATCTTTGAATAATACGACAGTTTTTCATCACTTTCAACCATCGTATTTTTTGATATCATGCTATTGGCAAGTGAAATATTGGTAAGAGGTGTTTTAAATTCGTGGGTGACGTTATTCACAAAATCAATTGTGGCCTGTGAAACAAGCTTTTCTTTGGTGTACAGATTAAACATCATTATAAATGAAAGAGTAACCAGAAGAAGGAGAAACAATGAAAATATAAACATGTCTCCAATCTGGGCGATAATGAAATCACGCTTTTCAGGGAATCTCAGACTGAGCTTATAACCCGATTTCTCCAGCATCTCCTCCAGGCTCCTGCTCAGGTAAGTGTTCTTTGGCCGGAGAGAGATATTATCGCTGCCTGCATCAATAATGTCAAATTCAAAATCCAGGTCGATTCCGAAGTAATTGAGATCTTCCTTAATGACCGATTTGATATCGGCCCATTCTTCCCTGGTTTTCATTACAATCAGGCATGACTCATGCTGACCGTATCTCAGGCAGTTATTAACCTCGCTGCAGATAGCCTCGTTCTGAGACAGGTTCTCAACGATTCTGTTCATCGCCATTTCGACACTGTGGTTGAACTGTGCCTCCTGCATCCTGGCCGTCCTGATTATCCAAGAAAACTGTATCCCGGTCAGTGCCAGCAGTGCACAGAGGGCAAGGGTCAGCACTGTCAGCTGGATTCTTGAATTTTTCATTATTCCAAAAGTAAACAGAAATCCTGACCCCCGTTCAGATTTAACATCTGCATAACACTAATTAACTCCGGTATAACATGAACGAGGAATTGTTAGGGTAATTTTACGATAAATAAAAAAAAAAGTTATGAAGAAAGTTATTTTAGGAATTTCAGCGCTGGTAATACTTACATTCGTTGTAATCTCTGCGGTCAATGGTCAGAGCGATGAAAAGAAGGAAAAGAAAGCTAAAACCGAAACAGTAAAGGACTGCTCAAAATGCCCATCCGCATCAACTTGTGAAACTGCAGCCGGTGAGGCTCCCGTGCCCGGATCTCATGCGAAGCATGCTTGTACAAACTGTGATCCTGCCAAGTGCAAGGAAGGTAAATGTGACCCGGCATGCAAGACCAGCTGTGAAAAAACCGGCACGGATACAAAATGTGATCCGGCAAAATGCAGTCATCACGGCACTGAAAAAAAATAGGCCAGCCTGAGTTTCGCAGCTAGGCTGCCGACCATACCTGAACTCCTCCCGTGCACCTTGGTGTCGGGAGGTATTTTTCAGGTGTATCATGGCCGTGTTTCTTAAGGGTAAATCTAAAATATTGCACCGTAAATAAGTCCTGAAATTGTTGCCATGACAACAACAAGACTTACATATACTATTGTTTTCTGGTTGCCAATAATGCCTCTTATGACCAGCATGTTAGGCAGTGAGAGTGAAGGTCCGGCCAGGAGAAGCGCCAGGGCAGGGCCCTTGCCCATACCTGAAGCTATCAGTCCCTGAAGGATCGGCACCTCTGTCAGTGTGGCGAAATACATGAATGCTCCGACAATTGATGCAAAGAAATTGGAGAACACGGAGTTACCTCCCACCAGCTTAGTTATCCATTCATTGGGAATAACGCCGGCAATGCTTTGACCGTCATGTGTTGAGCCAAGGAGGAAACCGGCTATCACTACACCAATTCCCAGCAATGGTATAATCTGCTTGGCAAAACCCCATGCAGAGAGTGTCCACTCACGGTTTTCCTCATCCCTCTTGTCCAGAAGAGTAATTACACTTAGAGCTGCTATCCCGACAGCCATCGGTACCAGGGGCCTCACTTTTGCACTCTCAATAAATGAATTGGAAAACAGCACTGACAAAATGGTAACTACTGCCGCGCCAAGAACCCACTGCCATTTTATCTTAAGAATTTTGATCAGTGACATGGCAAGGACGATGCTGAAAAATCCCGTAATATACCATTTGTATGTAAAGATATAGTACCAGACGCCTGAGGTATCATCTGCTGACGGACTACCCCAGTTGGCAAAGACCAGAATAATCACCAGGGTAAAGAAGTGTGTCATGGTCTGCCACATCGGTCTCTTTTCCGGCTCCGGAATAACATTCATCTGTTCTTCCCTTTTAACCTTCTCTTCCTTTCTGTAAATCAGAGACATCATCAAACCAATGATAATGCTGAATGAAACTGCGCCAATGATCCGGGCAACACCCATTTCAAACCCAAGTATCCGGGCAGTAAGAATAATGGCCAGAATATTTATGGCCGGACCGGAATAGAGGAAGGCTATTGCCGGGCCAAGACCTGCGCCACGCTTGTGAATGCTTGAGAAAAGCGGAAGGATGGTGCAGGAACAGACTGCCAGAATTGTCCCGGATCCGGCGGCGACGGTATAAGCCAGCCACTTTTTGGCATTAGCGCCAAAGTATTTTATTACAGACCCCTGGCTTACAAAGACAGATATCACACCAGCAATAAAAAAAGCAGGTAACAGGCATAGAATCACATGCTCCCTGGCATACCACTTAACAAGATCAAAAGTCGCTGCAATCGCAGAGTTAAACCGGGCGCTTTCAATTGGCATGAAAAACGCAAAAACAAATACTACAATGATCCACAGAAGGATCTTCAGTTCTTTCTTCAGTTCCATATCAAGTTAAAGATTTTCATTTCGCAAAAACCCGAAATACATTTATAAATTTTTTTAGAATACGGCTACTATTATGTAGTACATTCCTACTCCGATGAACAGTACAGCCACCACCCTTCTGAACCAGATCTCAAAGTCCTTGATCCGCGTGTACATCTTGCCAACATTACCGACTGCGTAAGCAAGTAACCATGCGAAGATGATCACAGGTATACCGGTCGCGATGGCAAAAATCACCGGAAGATAAAGGCCTTCTGGACTCGCCACCGTCATTGGAATCAGCATCACGAAGTACAAAACCCCGCTGTATGGGCAGAAGGCCATGGCAAACAAAATGCCAAGCAACAGTGTATTCAGGTAGCTCTTTCGGCCCTTCTCCCCTATCTTCTCGGTAAATGACCCCATTCCGCCAGGCAGTTTCAGCCTGATGAAGTCAAGCATGAAGAGTCCTATCAGGATGAGTACCGGTCCGATGAACTTCTCCCCCCATCTCTGGAACCACCCTGATATATCCATCTGGCTGGCGCCAAAGAATATGATTAAAGCAATACCAACGTAAGTTATGGCTCTTCCGAGAGTATAGACCAGGCCGTTAAGAAAGACTCTTCCTCTGTCAGTCAGGTCACGACTGATAAAACCAATTGCCGATATGTTTGTAGCCAGAGGGCAGGGACTGATGGTTGTCATCAGACCCAGGATAGCCGCCGTTATAAATGAGTACTGAGAATTCTCGAGAATCCTCTGAAGCAATTCCATGCGGATTATTTAAAGTCTTTAACGAGGGGATCCATCACCTTTTTGATCTCAGATTTGAGTTTCTCAAAATTGTTGTTGGCGTACATGAAACCCTCGGCAGTAAGGTCCTTTCTATATTCACCGCTCATTATGATCAGTGCCTGACCAGTAACATCTGCTCTTTCAGCAACCGGTTTGCTCTTCTCGTCCTCAAGATTTACCGAGGAAAAAGTAATGAGACCCTTGCTGTATTCTTCAGGATACAGAGCGCTTATAGCCTCCCGCGTCTTATTTTCAACAGCAAGGCATGTAACACACCTGCGCGCGAAGTGAAAGTAATAAACCTCTACCTTGTCACCTGCGTTAAAAACAACTTCTTCATTTACGGTTCTGGCGTTTGGTCTGAATGCGAAGAAGGCAACAACAGCTAGAATGCCTACTGAAATTAACATAAGCTTTTTCATTCTTTCTTCAGATTAAATTGACCAATAATTTCCTGAGTTCTTCTGCTGAAGGCAGACGGCCCTTCAGAACCACCTTTTCGTTAATCACAAGTGCCGGTGTTGTCATCACACCGTAGTTCATTATGGCAACAATGTCTTCAACTTTGGTTACAGTAGCTTCAATTCCGTTCTTCTCCACTACTTCACGGGTCATCTTTTCAAGGGTTTTACATTTTGGGCAACCCGGGCCCAGAATTTTAATGTCCATTCCCAATACACTCTTTATATTTCGTAAAACGTCGAAATACTTTATAAATTTTTTATCTCCTGAAAAAATTGTTCAGTAATAATTTCGCCTCATCCCAGTTCTCACGGTTGATACAATATTTGATATAGGGCGGATTAATCTCACCCTGTATCAGTCCCGCTTTCTTCAACTCTTTCAAATGCTCTGACAGGGTTGAGCGGGCTATCGGAAGTTCCTCCACCATGTCCCCGCTGTAACAGCATTTGTCAAGGTTATTGGCCAGGAAATCCATCACAAATACCCTTACCGGATGTGAGAGAGCCTTGGCATACCTCGCCATCCTCTCCTGGTCAGCCGTGTAATAATTCCGCCTTGCCTGTTTTGTTTCCATCTCATTTCGGGAAATGACGAAACAAAAGTAATGGTTTTTATAACATACGATACCCGTCACAAAAAAATATGAATTTTTAAGGTTCTGCAGCAGGAGTGAGTTCGACAATCCAATTTTGAAGCTGAATTCACGCTGCAAAACAAGTGAACCACTTCTTTATGAAACAGCCCTTGTTGACCGGCATTTCCGCAGTATCGTCCCTGATTGCTCTGCTCTGCATCTCCTGCAGCACTCATGCCACCATCCGGGATGTTATTCCCGATGACCGGGATAATCCTAAAACGGAATATCTCGCCGATAAGGAGAGGATTGTACGGGATTAACATTTACATTTACGGTATAAATCAGCAATAACATGAAAAAACTGTTTTTGACCCTGGTCTTCCTTTCCCTGGTTTTCTCACTTTTCCCGCAGGACTTTTTCAGGGAGGATTTCAGCCGGGGCGAGGAATATCTAATCCTTGTCAATCCTACCGTAGGGAATATCGGAGTGGTCGAATTTCTCCTTAAAAATAAACTCCTTAACATCAATCAGGAAAAGATAGGCCTCGTTGGAGTTTACCATTCAAGCCAGGAGTATGATTTCTCAAAGTCGGCTGAACATATCGCAACCAACGGACTGACCCGGTGGCACCTGCATGAGGTAGAAGGCACCCTGGCAGAAGATATGGTATACAGACCGAATCCCTGCAGCGACGATTTCAGGAAGATATTTGAAAATTCCGTCGGGGTAATCTTCTTCGGCGGACAGGATATTCCTCCTGCCGTTTACGGTGAGGAGAACTGGTATTCCGAGACAACTGATCCCGGCCGCCACTATTTCGAGGTCAGCTTCCTTTTCCACCTGCTTGGGGGAACCCGCAACTTAACCTTCACTCCTCTCCTGAAAGAAAATCCTGATTATATGGTCACCGGGTTCTGTCTCGGCATGCAGTCGATGAATGTTGCCGCCGGCGGCACACTTTACCAGGACATCCCGGCGCAGATCTACCAGAGTTTCAAGGCTGAGAGCACCGTACTGATTGACCGTGCTAACCTTCACCGCAATTACTGGCAGGTTATCAGGGAAGACCCTGACTTCATGGGCACAAATATTCATCCGGTGCAATTCACCGGCAACAGTTTCTTCGGAGGCACCGTGAAGGTTTCGCGGAAGATGAGGCCACTGGTGTACAGCAGCCATCACCAGTCGCTGAAGGATGTTGCCCTCTGTTTCGCCGTGACTGCACTTTCTGATGACGGCAAGGTTGTGGAAGGTATTGCCCATGTTAAGTACCCGAACGTCTTCGCCGTTCAGTTTCACCCGGAGGTATCAGCGCTCTATGAAGACCGCGCAAAAGTTAAATTCGCCCCGGAGGATATTCCTCAAACGCTTCACTCGATGCTTGACAAAAACAGTCTGAAATTCCATAAGAAGTACTGGGGGCATATCTCCTCCGTAATCAGGAAGCAGGCTGAATAGGCAGCAGGCAATAGGCAATAGTGTTGACATATACCATGCAATTCCTGTATTAATAACAGTAATATTACTACTGCCTATTGCCTATTCCCAATTGCCTCATCTATAATGCCTTCACCTCATTTACCAGTGCCTGCAGAGTTGACTTGGCATCACCGAAGAGCATCCGGGTCTTTTCATTGAAGAAGAGCATGTTCTCTATGGCAGCATAACCTTTTCCCATGCCGCGTTTCATGACGATGATGTTCCTTGCATCGCGCGCCTTGACAATCGGCATGCCGTATATCGGACTCGAAGGATCATCCTCCGCTGCCGGGTTGACAACGTCGTTGGCCCCGATGACAACCAGTACATCGGTCTTGGGAAGATCAGGATTGATCTCGTCACTCTCGACAAGCTGCTCATAAGGGACATCAGCTTCAGCAAGCAGCACATTCATATGCCCCGGCATGCGTCCTGCCACAGGGTGAATGGCATACCTGACCTCCACACCTTTTTCATCGAGAAGCTTATCGAGCTCATGGCATATATGTTGAGCCTGGGCAACGGCCAGACCGTATCCGGGCACAATGACCACCTTCTTTGAATAGCTCAGGAGTACAGCTGCATCAGACACCGTTATCTCCCTGATGGCGCCTCCGGCATTGACAGCTGCCGCTCCTCCTCCGCCGAACACCCCGACAATGACGTTAAGCAACGACCGGTTCATGGCTTTGCACATCAGTACTGTCAGGATCGTTCCTGCAGATCCGACAAGGATACCGCCGGTGAGCATGGCCTGGTTGCTGTAGAGGAATCCGCCCATCGCCGCTGCCACCCCAGTAAATGAGTTGAGCAGGGAGATCACCACCGGCATGTCGGCTCCGCCGATTGGCATGACAAAGAGCACTCCGTATGCCACGGAAATGACGAACAGTATGATGATCATCGGCACCAGTTCTGCCGAGGCCTGCACGTCGCGCGTCATAATGTATGCAACAAAGCCAATTATGACAGCCAGTATTGTAAGGTTGACATATTTCATTGCCTTGACCCGCATGTCACCTATGCGGCCGTCAAGCTTGCCGAAGGCTATCATGCTGCCTGCCCAGGAGACCGTACCGATTACCAGGCCGAGCATTATCGCCAGTACATGTCCGTTGGCCATGCCGCTCTTTTCAATCAGCTCAGCGCTGACATGGGGGAACTCCATCATTGAAATGAGCGCGGCAGCTGCTCCTCCCATCCCGTTGAAGAATGAGACCAGCTGGGGCATGGCCGTCATCTTCACCCTTTTGGCAATGGCCCAGCCGATGGCCGTTCCTATTGCGATGGCAACGATAATCCAACCAATATTGCCGATCCGGGTTCCGTCCTTTTGGTGAAAAAGGATGGTAGCCACAATTGCCATTATCATACCTGCTGCTGCAAGCAGATTTCCCCTCCTTGCAGTCAGAGGGTGACTTAACATCTTGAGCCCGAGAATGAAAAGTACTGAAGCAACGATATAGGTTATCTCAAGAACCGAGATTCCTGCTGAAAACTGAGAGACATCATTCATTATGCGGAAATTTGGATCTAATCAGTGACCGTACTGCTACAAATACTGTTTTGCTTCTACTTTTTCTTTTTAAACATCTCCAGCATCCTGTCTGTGACAACAAATCCGCCGACAACATTGAGAGTTCCAAGAACCACGGCCAGGAAACCGAGAACCATTGCACCCGTTGTCCCGGCATGTCCCATGACTATTATCGCCCCGATGATCACCACTCCGTGTATGGCGTTGGCACCTGACATAAGCGGGGTGTGAAGAATGGCCGGCACGTGGCTTATAACCTCAATGCCCAGGAAAACCGAGAGTATCACCATATAGATGATGCCTCTGTTGGCCATAAAGAACTCGAGAAATCCTTCCATTATACAGTCTGTTTTATTTCAAGCATTTGTATTATTCTCGGGCTGACATATTCTCCTGCATGAACGGCAGTTGTCCCCTTTATTATTTCATCGTTCATATCCGGGACCACCTGTCCATCCTTGTCGACCATAATCTTTATGAGGTTGATGATATTGATTCCGAACATCTTGCTTGCGTCTGCCGGCATCTCTGAAGGATAATCAGATTTGCCAATGATCCTGACGCCGTTTGTCACGACCGTGGTGCCGTTGACCGTGAGTTCGCAGTTCCCGCCTGACGAAGCGGCAAGGTCAATTATCACCGATCCGGGTTTCATTTTACCCACGGTCTCCTTCACAACCAGGAGCGGGGCTCTTCTGCCGGGTATCTGGGCTGTGGCAATGACCACATCTGCAGCCGCTGCCCTCTGCTGTATGAGTTCCTGTTGCTTCTTCCTGAAATCCTCGGACTGTTCAACAGCATATCCACCGGCAGCAGCATCCTCGACGGCTCCCTCAACCTCGATAAATTTTCCCCCGAGACTCTTAACCTCTTCCTTCACTGCTGACCTTACGTCAAACACCTCAACCACCGCTCCCAGCTTCCGTGCAACGGCAATAGCCTGCAGTCCTGCCACACCGGCTCCGAGGATCAGTACCCTGGCCGGTTTGATGGTACCTGCTGCAGACATGAACATCGGGAAGAACCGCGGCAGCATTGATGCAGCTTCGAGGACTGCCTTGTAACCTGACACCGTGGCCATTGATGAGAGTACATCCATTGACTGCGCCCTGGTGATCCTTGGCACAAGGTCAAGGGCAAGTACCGTCACTCCCCTGAGACGGACCTTTTCAATCCACTCCCTGTTTTCAACCGGGTCAAGCACCGTAAAGAGCATCTGTCTCTGCCTGAACAAACCGATATCATCTTTCAATGGAGGATTCACAGTGAAGAGAAGATCCGCCTTCGCGATGACCTCTCTTCTGGTGGCAATAACAGCTCCCGCAGAAAGGTATTCAGCATCGGATGAGAAGGCCTTTGAGCCGGCGCCTTCTTCAACCATCAATCCGAGTTTGAGTTTTATCAGAGCGGCTGCTTCAGGGGGAAGAATTGCCACCCTGTTTTCATTTCCCGATTCCCTTAGAATTCCAGTAATCATAGGTGCGTTATTAATGTAATGACTGTGATCATGACTTTAGCAGGGCGGCTGCCTCACTGTCGAGCAACCATACAATGTGTCCCGAACCCGGATTTACCCTGGAGGCGGGAAAGCGGTCCGATCCGGTTTTCGATTCAATGATCTCCGACACGATTGAGGCCTTCTTACTGCCAGTGACTATAAAGTAGATCCTGGATGAGTTGTTAATGAGCCTGCCTGTTGCTGTAATCCGCTTCTGGGGTGTGCCTGGCCTGACCGCTACCTCAAAGAGCTGTGATGAGCTGAAAAGATCAGGCCTGTCAGGATAAATGGATGCGGTATGACCGTCGTCGCCGAGTCCGAGCAGCATCAGGTCAAACTGCGGGAGGCCGTTAAAGAATGGCACTACGCTGCTGACCAGTTCCGAGTATTGCCTGGCTTCAGCTTCAGGATCATTCTCGCCGCGTATCCTGAAGACATTTGCGTCAGGTATCGGGACGTTCTGAAGAAGACTCTCATATGCCATCCTGTAGTTGCTATCATTCTCCTCCGGGGGCACACATCTCTCATCACCCCAGAAAACCAGTAATTTATCCCAGCTAATCCTTTCCGCATAATTGTCCGAAAGGTACCGGTACAAATATTCGGGTGTCGTTCCACCGGAGAGGGCAATGGTGTAAAAATGATCAGGTTCGATACGATCAAGGTCCTTGATCAGTATCATGGCAAAGCTTTGAGCCAGGGCCTCTGGGTTGGGGAAAACTCTGACTGAATGGGACATGTTTTGTGGCAATCAGGATATAAAACTAATTATAATTCGCAATACTAAGTACATGACAAAAATTTACAACATTGGTTAAAGCTACTTATATCGCTGCTAAAAAGCAAGTTGGCTATGTAATTCAATCCATACTTGAACAAGCTTTTGGCTCTTCTGCCGTGCTTTTTGA
>JBAQCQ010000055.1:0-1722 GCA_049294275.1 Bacteroidales bacterium | reverse complement strand
CACCTGGACCGGAGACGCCGAGGCCTCCTACGGAAGCGACAACCGGCGCGAGGCGCACGGCTATATCTCCGGCCCGCTGGTCAAGGACCTGCTGGCGTTCAAGGCGTCGGCCTTCTTCATGAAGCGCGACGGCTTCGACACCGACGCGGAAGGCAAGGAGTTGCCGACCCTCAACTCGCGCGGCGTCCGCGGCGCCTTGCTGTTCACCCCGACCGAGCAGCTTTCGATCCAGCTCTCGGGCGACTACCAGCGCGATAAGCCGATCATCGACGACTACTACCTCTACAACCCCGCCACCAATTCCCACGGCTCGCGCCCCTCGACCCAGAACTTCCCGGGCACCGACCTGCGCAAGGTCTATGGCGGCCAACTGCGCGCGGACTACGACTTCGGGAACAACATCAAGCTCGTGTCGATCACCGCGCAGCGGTGGAGCAGTGACATGTTCGACTTCGACGGCGACTACACGCCGGCGCAGGCCTTCAACGTGCTGGGTCCGGTCAAGAACCGCGCCATCAGCCAGGAATTCCGCCTGCTGGGCGGCGACGACAAGCTGAGCTGGCTGATCGGCGCCTTCTACAACAAGTCGACCCTGGTCAATGCGATGTCCTATTCGCTTGGCCCGGACTTCGAGACCGCACCCGGGGTGCCGTTGCGCGTCTCCAGCGGCCTGACCCGCTTCATCACCCAGACACGCTACGACCGTCTCGAGAGCCGTGGCAAGGCGGTGTTCGGCTCGGTGAACTGGCGCTTCGCACCGGACTGGAAGCTCACGCTCGGCGGGCGCTACTCCGACACCACAACCAACGACCACAATTTCGTGGCCAGGAACTACACCTCGCCGGCCGCGCCGGTGGGCGTGCTCACGACCCTTCCGAGCATCAAGGACTCCCGGTTCACCCCGGCGGTCAGCCTGAGCTACGACATCGCGCCGTCGATCATGGTCTACGGGACGGTGGGGACCGGCTTCCAGACGGGCGGCTACAACGGGGCCTACTGCGCCTCGACCTCCGTCAACGCCAGCCTGTGCCAATACCGGCCGGAGAAGCTGACGAGCTATGAGGTGGGCCTGAAGAGCTTCATGTTCGATCGCCGCCTGATGCTCAACGTCGCGATCTTCGACCAGGAGTACAAGGACCTGCAGCGGCAGCAGTACGTCAACATCACCGGCACGACCTTCGGCTACGTGATCAACAACGCCTCCAGCGCCGTCTCGCGTGGCGTCGAGGCCGATTTCAAGCTGCAGGTGAACCGGTCGTTCTGGATCGACGGGTCCGCGGGCTACGAAGACGCCCACTACAAGAAGTTCCCCAACGCCTCGATCCGCATCTCCACGACGCAGTCGGCGATCATGGATCTCAGCGGGCGCTCCCTGCCCTTCGCGCCCAAGAAGACCGGCAGCGTGGCCGGCAACTATACGGGCACGACCGAACTGGGAACCTACCTGCTTCGCGCCGAGGTCCAGTACCGCAGTCCCTACGTCAACTCGGACTCGCCCTTCGAACTCTACGACATCAAGCCACAGACCAACCTGAACCTGTCCGCCCAGTTCACCTTCAACAACGGGACCTACGTGGCGGTGCGCGGGCGCAATGTCCTCAACCAGCGCTACGTGCTGAACCAGAGCGGCAGCCCCAGCATCGCCGGTCAGTTCTTCGTGGCGGTCGCCGAGCCGGCGTTCGTCTGGGGAGAGGTCGGCTTCCACTTCTGATTGGGACGGCC
>JBAQCQ010000054.1:0-33565 GCA_049294275.1 Bacteroidales bacterium | reverse complement strand
CAAAAAGCACGGCAGAAGAGCCAAAAGCTTGTTCAAGTATGGATTGAATTACATAGCCAACTTGCTTTTTAGCAGCGATATAAGTAGCTTTAACCAATGTTGTAAATTTTTGTCATGTACTTAGAGAAATCCGATTAAATTCAAATCGGGTCAAAAATACTATGTGGAAAAATGGAAATCGTCCAATGTTATAAATCGGGACATATCAGTCCTGATTAACAGGTCTTGTTTTATAAAATAGGACAGACGAAATTAAGGAATATGACTCCTATGTCTTTGATTATAAAGTATTTTTATATTGCGATGGGGTAAGGCCTGTTTTCAGTTTAAAGATTCTGTTAAAAGCCGACTTTGAGTTAAATCCACATTCAAGCGCAATACCCGGCAATGAAAAATTCACATATTTGGGATCAACTATTTTTTCTTTAAATGACTCCACCCGATAATCGTTTATGAGATCAAAAAAATTAATACCCAGCTTTTCATTCATTACTTGTGAAAGGATATGGCTTGAAATCCCCAGTTCGCCAGCCAGTTGTGAAAGGGTGAGCTCTGGATTTAGATATGGTCTCGATGATCTCATGTAATCAGTCAGTTTTTCTGCATACAGTTCCGCCTCCGATTCAGTAAGTCTCTAACCGGTCTATTTTGCTGAAGGTTTTAAACTATCGCTGGAAACCAACACATTGCTATGATGAGATTACTTAAATTTAGGCTGAAGATTCATTATTGCAGTGGATAAAACAACCTATTCTCATTAAAATCCTGGCACCAACCTGGCACCAAAAAAAAGTTACAATTTCTGAGGTTGTAACTTCTTGATTTTGAGTGGGCCCAGTTGGGATCGAACCAACGACCCCCTGATTATGAGTCAGGTGCTGCTAACCATCTGAGCTATGGGCCCCAAAATATTTCAAATTTACCGGACCACTTAGCTGTTCGGGCCAGCGACCCTCCCGACTAAAGTCGGGATGCTGCTAACCATCTGAGCTATGGGCCCCAATAAACAGGGTGCAAATATAATATCAAATTGAATTATCTGCAAACCTATTTCATATCTACAATACTGGAAGGCCGGCGGCCTTTAACTGTTGCCGATTGCCGACCAGCGACAGCCAATTCCCTATTGCCTGTTAATGTAATCAAACAATACCCCGCCTGCCTCATCAAGATCGTAACCGAAGGTGATCAGCCCGCCGTGGTCGCCGGCCATCACGATGATCCGCTTTTCGAAGACCTCCGGCTCGCTGAAGATGCGTATCATTTCACGAGCCATGCCGGGTGTGCCGTACTCAACTGCAGGATCGGTGGTGGGCACCTTGTTCATAAGCTCCTCCCACAGTTCATTGGAGTGTACGTGAATAATGGCATTGGTACCCGGGTCGGCTGTATATATTGCCGCATGAGTCAGCGACTCCGACGACGCCTTCAGTGGCCCGCTGCACATCACCGCGTTATCTTCTATGTTGTATAGTGATACCTTCACATAATGCCCCGGCTCCAGCTCAGGGATATCCCCCGTCGATGAACCGGTGATGATGAACTGCTGCGTCTTCCCAATACGTATGCTTATGTTCCCGAACCCCACTCCGTTTTCAAATGCCCCCACCAGGTCGAGATTGAAGAGGATCTCCCTCCAGTGATTGATTATCTCATACTGCTCATCAGTGATGACGGAACCCGACTGGCTCCAGTAGCAGTTGAACTTTACAAAACCTTCCATATAACTCTATACTAAGATAATAATGTTAAAATCGATTCCCTGTCCGCCCGGCATATTCCCCTGTCGGTAATGATCCCGGTTATCAGACGTGCAGGCGTAACGTCAAAACCGTAATTCGATACCTGAATATTTTCAGGTGCAATTTTTATGCCATCAATCATCCTGACCTCATCACTGTCACGCTCCTCTATGGCTATCTCGTCGCCCCGGTCCATAGTCATGTCAAAGGTCGAAACCGGGAAGGCCGAATAAAACGGTATTCCGTTGTCGTTTGCAGCCAATGCCTTGAGGTATGTCCCGATCTTATTAGCCACATCGCCCGATGCCGTGGCCCTGTCGCACCCCACGATGACGATGTCAACCATGCCGTTCTGCATCAGGTGACCGCCGGCGTTGTCAGTTATGAGAGTACACGGAACGCCGTGGTTGCTCAGCTCCCAGGCTGTCAGACGACTGCCCTGGTTTCGTGGCCGGGTTTCGTCAACCCACACATGCACCTTTATTCCGCTGTCGTGTGCCAGGTATACCGGTGCAAGGGCAGTGCCGTAATCGACACATGCGAGCCATCCCGCGTTGCAGTGCGTAAGTATATTGACAAACCGGCTCCCCTTTCTGCGGCTTATCTCTTCTATGAGCGGCAGCCCGTTCCCGCCGATCAGGCTGCTTCTCTCAGCCTCCTCATCGCACAGTCCTTCCGCCGCCCTTCGCATCGCCACAGCATCGGGAAACTGCCTGAGCACCCCGGTCATATAATCGACTGCCCACTCCAGGTTGACAGCTGTAGGCCTCGCCGATTTAAGCCTGCGGGCATCATTCATAACTGAACCGTAAAGATCGTTTCCCTCTGAGTGCGCAAGGAAGGAGAGAAAGACACCCCATGCTGCCGCAGCACCAATCAGCGGCGCACCCCTGACGGCCATGGTGCTTATGGCCTCACAGACCTCACCGGCGCTCCTGAGCGTCATCACCTCAAATGAAAATGGCAGTTTCCGCTGATCAATCACATGTACCGATCTCTCGTCATCCTCATCGGGCCAGATGCTCCTGTAATTTTTTCCCCCAACCTTCATTAAAAAATAATCCCTCGGTATTAATTCGTAAAATTAAGAATAATTATACAGTTTTTGATTATCAGTGCGTTTACATAATTTCACAAAACGGGTTTTCGAATTTCCGACCCGTTTGTTCTACATATTTTAACTGAATTAATTATCTTTGAGCAAGCTTAAAATTCATGGTAGACAAGGAGGAATTCAGGCGAAGGATCATACTGACAGCCAGTAAGATTTTCAGTCATTACGGCTTCAGGAAGACAACCATGGAGGAGATCTCCAGGGCTCTGAAGAAAGGGAAGAGCTCCATCTATTATTATTTCGGAAGCAAGGAGGAGATATTCGAGGCGGTGGTCCTGTACGAGGCCAACCAGCTTCGCACAAAGCTCACAACCGCAATCAAGGAGGTTGAATCACCCACGGATAAGCTCCGCAACTATATTTACGTAAGGATGAAGGCTTTTGCCAAGCTCTCAAACTACTACAATGCCGTTTTTGACAAAAACCTTGACCATTATGAATTCATTGAAAAGATCAGGTCGAGGTATGACCGTGAGGAGCTGGCCATTCTCCGGCTGCTTGTCTATGTGGGCAATACCAGGGGTGTCTTCAAAGTGGAGGACAGCGAGTACACTGCCATGGCTATCCAGACAATGCTGAAGGGGATGGAGGTTCCGCTCTTCTGGCGAAAGCGCGAGATGGATATCAACGACCGGCTTGAGGCAATATTAAACCTTATCTTCAACGGCATCTGCCGGGGATAGCAGGCTGCTTATTTCTTCTTTCCTGCAGCCGTGACGGGAACCGGTTTGGCCCGGTATGCCCACACAAGGAGAGCAATTCCTAAAATGACTAACGGAATGCTGAGCCACTGGCCCATGTTCAGCTTCATTCCGGCTTCAAATGCCACCTGGTCCTCCTTGATATATTCCACAAAGAACCTGAATCCAAACACCAGTATGAGAAACAGACCGAAGAGTAGTCCGGGCTTCTGTTTCCCCATGTTCTTCCAGTATATTCTCAACAGGATCCCGAAAGTGATGAGATAGGCAAGTGCCTCATATATCTGTGTCGGATGCTTTGGCGCGGTCTCGTGATTGCGCAGGAACACGAATCCCCATGGAAGAGTAGTCTCTACACCGTAAATCTCTGAGTTCATCAGGTTCCCCGTACGGATCAGCACTCCGGCAAGTGCAACCACAATGACAACCCGGTCTATTGCCCAGAGGTAAGGCTTCCTCTCCTTCCTGACAAAAAACCACAGCGCCAGCGGGATACCGATGGCTGCACCGTGACTGGCAAGCCCTCCGTGCCAAACCTTCAGTATCTCGACAGGATTTGCCAGGTAGTAGGCGGGCTCATAGAAAAAGCAGTGTCCGAGCCTGGCGCCGACAATTGTTCCAATCGCCACATAGACCGTGAGCCTGTCAAGGGTTGCATCGCCAAGTCCCTCGTTCTTAAAGATTTTCTTCATGATGTAATATCCGATTACAAATCCGGATGCAAAGAGGAGGCCGTACCACCTCACGGCGAAATTGCCGATGCGGAAGATCTCCGGATCAACATTCCACGGAATTATCTGAAGCTCCATAACTCTGTTGTTTGGGATACAAATTTAAATAAAAAAGCAACAGGGGAGATTATAAGTCTCCGAAGGACATACCCTGCAGTCGAAAAGCGTAATTTATTTAACAAAATTTGATGTAAGTTTGCAGGTAGTGGACCACGGGAGATACATATCAGGCAGGCTGGGCGCAACGGCCCTGATTATTCTCTTTGCACTGTCATGTGCCAAGATCAGCGCACCTTCCGGAGGTTCGAAGGACACAGATCCCCCGGTAATACTTAAAAGTCAGCCCGGGAACGGCACCGTGCTTTTCACCGGTAAATCGTTCGCCGTCACATTTGACGAGTATGTGCTGCTTGACCGGATTTCCGAGAAATTCATGGTCTCACCGCCACTTGCCACAAAGCCTGACATCAGGCTGAAGGGGAAGAGCCTGCTTGTCTCCTGGGATGAAGAGCTGGCAGACAGCACCACCTATACTTTCTATTTCCAGGACGCCATACGTGACAACAACGAGAACAACCCCATCCCCAATTACCAGTATGTCTTTTCGACGGGCCCGGTTCTCGACTCCCTCTCGCTTACAGGCAACGTATTCGGCGCTGATAACCTCGAGATTGTGGAGGATGTGACCGTCATGATGTACTCCAACCTCTCAGACACCGCCCCGCGAAAGCTTCTTCCCGCCTATATCTCGCGTCCCGATCCGTCAGGTGCATTCGTGATCAGCAATATAAGGCCGGGTCATTACAGGCTTTACGCCCTGAAGGATATTAACGGCAACCGTCGGTACGATCTTGATGATGAGATATTCGCCTTTTGCGATTCAGTAATAAACATCACTCCGGAAGAATACTATAATCTTGTCCCGGACACCCTGAAATTCAAACCCCCCGGCGCCACCGAGACTACAAAGCCCGATCTGTTCATGTTCGGCCTCCACAGGCTCTATGCGTTCCAGCAGGTGTCGAAGAAACAATACCTGAAGTTTTCGGAAAGAAAAAGCGCCGGGTCCATCGGCTTCGGGCTGGCCCTGCCAACAGATTCGGGAGAGGTTTCTATAACTCTTGCCGATGCTCCGCCTGAAGCATGGTTTATGGAAAACAACCGGGCCCGTGACACCTTCATGCTCTGGATCACTTCACCTGAAGTTTACGGAAGGGATCTGATCGAGGCGATGCTCACCTATCCTTTTACTGATAGTACGGGTACTGTGATTTCAAAGACCGACACGCTCAGCTTCCGGTACACCAAACCTCCATCGCCTCGTGGCGGCGCCGGCCGTATACCCGCTCTCTCCCTCTCCACCAATCTCACCGGCAGGCTGCGGCCCGGCACAGAGCCTTACTTTACCGCCGGGGCGCCCCTGAATGATCCGGACACCTCTCTGATAACGCTGACACAGACAATCGATTCGGTCAGAACAGAGCTGCCCTATGAATTTATCAGGGACAGCACCACCTCGAGACGGATCAGGATGAAGACCACCCTGATTCCCGGCGGCAGCTACTCTCTGTTGTGTCTCCCGGGTGCCTTCAGGGACTTTTTCGGGAACGCCACCGATTCGATCAATTACAGGTTTTCAATTGCAAAGGATGATGATTACGGTAAAATCACGGTATCACTTAAAGGCTACGAGGGCGATGTCATCGTGCAGCTGATGGCTGAAAGGGACAAGGTGGTCGGTGAGGCATTTGTCAGGAGTCCCGGGGATGTGGTTTTCCCGCTCATTGACAAAGGCACGTACAGGCTGAAAGCCGTCTATGACCTTGATTCAAACAGGGTATGGACCACGGGTGACTTCAACATCCTCAGGAGTCCCGAGCCGGTCACTTACTACCCCGGAGAGCTGGAGGTTAAGATCAACTGGGAGCTGAGGCAGGACTGGGATCTCAGGGTAATGCACAGCAAAGATGTTTCAATCAGGAATAAACCGGTAGTAAAGAGATAGTAAGATGGCAACGCGTCGCAGGTTCATCAGGAACACCGTGGTGGCAGGTGCCGCCATCACGGCCGGTGTCCCGGTATTCACCACCGGCCGGCCGGCAGCATATACCTCAAACAGGCCCTCGCAGAAGCTGCGCAAGTTTCGAAGCAAGGCCGTGGAGGAGACCATAAAGGAGATAGAATCGTATCTCGGTGACAGCGAGCTTGCATGGCTCTTCGGCAACTGTTTTCCCAACACCCTCGACACTACTGTCAGTTTCTCAGTTAAAGATGATAAACCTGACACTTTCGTCATTACCGGTGATATCAGTGCGATGTGGTTGCGCGATTCAACCGCACAGGTTTGGCCCTATATCTCACTTACAGGCGGGGATCCCGGACTCAGGGACCTTATCGCGGGAGTCATCAACCGGCAGGTGAAGTGCATCCACATCGATCCGTATGCCAATGCCTTCAATGACGGCCCCGGACAGAGCGAGTGGATGAATGACCTCACCGACATGAAGCCGGAGCTCCATGAACGGAAGTGGGAGATAGACTCTCTCTGTTATCCGGTCAGGCTGGCTCACGGGTACTGGAAGGCCACGGGCGACACCTCGGTCTTTGACGAGGCGTGGGCTTCCGCCATGAGACTGATCATTAAGACATTCCGCCAGCAGCAGCGCAAGGAAGACCAGGGCCCTTACCGCTTCCAGCGGGTGACGGGATGGCAGACAGACACGGTGGCCGGAGGCGGCTACGGCAACCCGGTCAATCCTGTCGGACTGATTGTCTCCATCTTCAGGCCATCGGATGATGCAACCATCTGGCCGTTCCTGGTACCGTCCAACTATTTTGCCGTGAAGTCGCTCAGGCAGATGGCAGAGATCGCCGTTGTTGTCCGCGAGGACGAATCGCTGGCTTCTGATGCCAGGGCCCTGGCCGACGAGGTGGAGGCCGGGCTGGCCAGGTATGCCAGGGCCGTTCATCCGGAGCACGGTGAGATCATTCCCTATGAGACCGATGGATTCTACAATTACACTTTCATGGATGATGCCAACGTGCCGGGCCTGCTGAGTATGCCCTACCTTGGCACCATAGACCGCAATGACCCTCTGTATCTCCGGACGAGAAATTTTGTGCTGAGCAAAAGCAATCCGTATTATTTCTCAGGTATCAGCGGTCACGGCGTGGGGAGTCCGCACACCGGACTCAACCGCATCTGGCCGATAGCCATCACCATGCGGGCCCTTACTGCCGGCAATGATTACGATATTGTATCATCGCTGAAGATGCTTAAAAACACCCATGCATCAACGGGCTTCATGCATGAGTCGTTCATGAAGGACGACCCGACGCAATTTACCAGGAAATGGTTTGCCTGGGCAAACACCCTGTTCGGAGAGCTGGTGCTCGGAACCTACAGAACCAAACCTGAGCTGCTGAAAGAAATCTAAACTGAAATATTATGACAGAAGTAGTTGCCGGAGTAGACATTGGCGGAACAAACACCATTATCGGGCTAGTCGACCTTGAGGGAAAGATCCATGCCGAGGGGAGGCTCTCGACGCCTGACTACGCTTTTGCAGATGATTTTGTCGTGGCGTTGGATCAGAAGCTCAAAGAGATGACAGCAGGTCATGAAGACCTGAAACTTACCGGTATCGGAATCGGCGCCCCGAATGCCAACTTCAACAATGGCACCATCGAGCTTGCCCCCAACCTCCGCTGGAAGGGGATCATACCGCTGGTTAAGCTTACAGAGCGGCGCACCGGTCTGAAGACACGGATCACCAATGATGCCAATGCGGCCGCGCTGGGTGAGATGATCTTCGGAGGGGCGAAGGGGATGAAGCACTTCATCATCCTGACCCTCGGCACCGGTCTCGGCAGCGGGATCGTCGTTGACGGTGAGGTGGTCTATGGACATACAGGCTTCGCCGGCGAGCTGGGTCACATGACCGTTGCCGAGGGAGGCAGGGTATGCGGGTGCGGCCGCCGCGGCTGCCTCGAGACCTATGCATCTGCAACAGGCCTGGTGCGCACTGTCCTCGCCCTGCTCAGCGACCGCCGCGATGAGAGCCTGCTGCGGGAACTCCGGGGCAGCGAGATCACCTCGCGCAGGGTGGCTGAGGCCGCGGCGGCCGGAGATGTCATAGCAAAAGAGGCCATGGACCAGACAGCACGCATGATCGCCCTGGGCATTGCCAACGCCGTAATCTTCTCGAGCCCGGAGACAATATTCCTCTTCGGAGGACTGGCACAGGCCGGAGAGGCCATCTTCGAGCCGGTGAGAAAATATGCCAATGAGCTGGTCCAGCCCATCTTCCGCGGCACCTTCAATGTGATGCCGTCAGGACTGCCGGAAGCAAGGGCTGCAATACTCGGAGCATCTGCACTCATCTGGAAAGATGCCAGGTAAAATTGAAACGATAATCGGGTAATGGTATAAAAACACTGGTTGTTTTTTTAGTTTTGTAATACATAAAACAAGACAGATGCGAACAATTGAAGTAAGGAGACTGAACACTGACAAGCTTATCCCGCCGATGGCGGAGGTTTCTGCCGGGCTGGACGAGCTGGGTAAAGGCCACGCCGTCGGAACCGTCAACTGGGAGGCCTTTCCCTACAAGCCTGAGGTAAAGTTCAATATTGCATACGGCGACAGTGAGATCTATATCAAGTATTATGTCAGGGAGGCTCATACAAAAGCTGAAAAGAGCCACACAAATGAGATGGTCTGTGAGGACTCCTGCGTGGAGTTCTTCGTATCGCCATCTGACGACGGAATCTATTACAATTTTGAATTCAATCCGATTGGCACCGCACTGATGGGATCGGGCCACGGGCGTCATGACAGCGCCAGGACAGACCCCTCGATAGTGGACGGAATACGCCGTCTGACGACAATGGGCGACCAACCCTTCGAAGAGATCAGCGGCGACATAAAATGGTCACTGACGGTGGCCATCCCGATTGGGGCCTTCTTTCATCACCGGATTGAGAGTCTTGCCAGTAAGAGCTTCAGGGCCAATTTCTACAAGTGCGGAGACAAGCTGAGTAATCCGCATTTTGTGACCTGGAACCCTGTGGGCACGGAAAAACCGGACTTTCACCGGCCTGAATATTTCGGAATTGTGAAGTTTTTATAACAAACTATAAATGTCTCTTTTATGATTAAAGGAAATGCGGTTATCGGGCAGTCCGGCGGTCCTACATCAGTTATAAATTCAAGCCTCGCGGGAGTGATCACCGCCGCAAGGTCCTCAGGTATAATTTCCGGCATCTACGGAATGAACTACGGCATTGAGGGGTTCATGAACGAGTGGCTCTTCAACCTCGGGGCACAGCCTGACGAAATCATCCTTGGCCTTCGCCGCACCCCTTCATCAGCCCTCGGTTCATCAAGACACAAGCTGAAGGAGGAGGATTTTCCCGGGATACTCTCCGTGCTTGAGAAGTATGACATCAGGTATTTCTTCCTGATCGGAGGGAATGACACGATGGATACAATCCACAGGGTTGAGGCATACTGCCGGGAAAAAGGCTATGAGCTGACCGGGATCGGCATTCCCAAGACCGTTGACAATGACCTCTTCGGCACTGACCACACACCGGGCTTTGCCTCTGCGGCATGGTCAAACATACTGAACGTCATGCAGGCCGGGGTGCTTGCCCGCGACATGAAGAAGGTCGACCAGTTCGTTGTCTACCAGACCATCGGCCGTGATGCCGGCTGGCTCGCTGCGGCAACTGCCATGGCCAGGCGTGATGAGGATGACGCACCCCACCTGATCTATACTCCCGAGCATCATTTCGATAAGGGAAAATTCCTTGCAGACGTTGATCAGTGCATCAGGAGATACGGATGGGTCTCGGTGGTCTGCGGAGAGGGGATAAAATATGCCGACGGCACCCCCGTGAGCTCCTCGGTGGTGAAAGATAAATTCAGCAACACAGAGTTTGGCGCCATGGGGGGAGCCAGCGTGGCGGTAAGCCTTCACCGGATGATCACCTCGGAGTTCGGCCTGAGAGGCGAGTTCCAGATAACCGAGTCGCTGATAATGAGCGATTTTGCCAGGGCCCTGCCCATTGACATCGAAGAAGCATTCAACTGCGGCATTGAAGCCGTCAGGCTTGCGGAGAGAGGTGAGTCAGGTTGCATGGTCAGCATAGCCAGGGCCTCCGATGATCCTTATGAAGTGACATTCGGTAAGGTGCCTCTCGGAGAGGTCGCCGCGGCTGCGAGGCCCATGCCTGACGGATACTTCAATCCCGCAGGCAACTTCGTCTCTGATGAGTTCATTAGGTATATGAAGCCGCTGACAGGGGAACTTCCTGATTTTGTAAGGCTCAAAAAGATAATGGTATTAAGGTAAAACGAAACATAATGGCAACGGAATTCAATAAGGCAGCCCTCTCCATCAACGCACATCCGGATGATGCAGAGGCGTGGAACGCAGGGGTGCTCAAGCTGCTGCACGACAGGGGATACAAAATTGTCATTGCCACCATGACCGGCGGCGACCTGGGCGGATGCGACATGAGCATGGAGGAGACGGCACGGGTACGCTTCGAGGAGGCTAAGGCCGCCGCCGCCGTCCTCGATGCTGAGTATTACACGATGGGGGGCATTGACGGCTCCCTCTATGACACCAGGGAGCTGAGGCTGAAGACAATATCACTCATGCGAAAGGTGAGGGCAGGCATCGTCTTCACACACCTTCCGAACGACTATCACCCTGACCACCGTGCCACCGCCGCCATCGTAGAGGCAGCAGCGATGGTAGCCTCACTTGACCCGGTGCCGGTGCCGGAGAAACCCCTGGAGATAACCCCCCTTCTCTATCACACCTCGCCCCTTACGCTCAGCGACCCGCTTGGTTCACAGCTTGTCCCTCCCCACTTCTTCGTTGATGTCACCAGCGCCGTGCAGACGAAGATCGAGATGCTGGGCAAGCATGTCTCACAGCTCGACCTGATGAAGCATATGCACAAGATTGACGACTTCTTCGGGTATGTGCTGGAGGGAAACAAAAACTACGGCAGGATGGTCGGGGTTGAGTATGCGGAGGTGTACTGGCAGCATCTCGGCGGAGGGTTCCAGAAAGATCCCCAGATTCAGCGCGACCTGAAAGAATTCATTGTAAAACAATAACATATTAATGATATGAATCTTAACGAAAAGAAGTACAGCAAGTTCGCCCTGGTGCGCGAGATGATGGAGACACCCTCGATAATAAGGTCATTCAGGCCAGAGGTGTCGGTTCCCTACCTGTGGGCTTTCAAAAAGAAAAAGGGCTTGTTTCTCACAGGTGAGGGAAGCAGCAGGCTCTTCCCCGCAAAGAGAGCCATTTTCTCGTCGCTGAAGAAGGAGTTCCTTCTGCCGGTGCTGACTGAAGGCTGTACCCAGGCGCTCGATTACAATCTCAGCGACTTCGTAGTGTTTGCCGCTTCCAACTCCGGCCAGACCAAGGAGGTGATTCGTCTTGTCGCCGCACTCAAAAAGAAGAAGCATGATGCAGTCTTCGGCCTGACAGCCAATAAGAATACCATACTGGCGGAGTATGCCGATGCAACCCACGTGCTGTCATGCGGCAAGGAGAATGCCGTCGCCGCAACCAAGTCGGTGGTGGAACAGGGCTTATTCTATGATTCCCTTATGCGCAATCTCCGCGGCGAAAAGATGGCAGGACTGAGGAAAGCAGCGGACCAGGCTGAAGAGGTGCTGACGGCCAAAATCGATAAGAAGATAATTGATATGGTACGCAATGCCGGCATGATCTGGTTTGCCGGCCGTGACAACGGTGTGGCTGCGGAGCTGGCATTGAAGACCAATGAGATAACCCGCAAGAAATCGTCATTCCTGGAAGGTACGTTCGCCCTCCATGGCATCGAGGAAGTGATGAACAAGAATGATGTCCTCATTTGGGTTGATCCCTTCGAGCATGACCACGACAAGTTCATGGAGTGCATCGTCAGGGGAGCAGAGGTCAATGTCATCGCACTGGCTAAAGAAAAGACCATTTTCCCGACAATCGTCATTCCTGACGGAGGACAGTACGCCGAGTACCTCCAGCTTGCCGCAGGATGGAACGTACTGGTTGAGACCGGAATCGCCCTTAAGATCGATCCTGACCATCCCCGCAGGGCAAGAAAGGTGGGGAATGAATATGTTCCCGTTTAGGAGAAGCTTAAGCAGTTTTCCCGGAAGGAGTTTATTTTCTCCTGTCTGATCAAAACTGTATATTTACCTTAGGATAAACTCAATTCTTGACATGAATAATGAAAAGGTAGTTGTTGGCATTGACATAGGAGGGACAAATACCGTTTTTGGTTTTGTTGACAGGTCAGGCCGGATACTGTCCATTGATCAGATCACCACCACTCATTATGATGAGCCGGAGGTGTTTGTCGCGGCGCTCTATGAGAAGATGATGATCACCTTGTCCAGGATCGGCAGGGAGGTGGAGATCCTCGGATTTGGCATCGGGGCCCCCATGGGCAACATCAACAAGGGCACGATAGAATACCCGGCTGACCTGCCATGGAAAGGCATCATCCCGCTGGCTGAGATCTTTTCAAAGCATACTCCGTTGCCTGTCATTGTCACCAATGATGCCAACGCCGCCGCGGTCGGAGAGATGATTTACGGAGGTGCAAAAGGGATGAAGAACTTTGTTGTGATCACTCTCGGCACGGGCCTTGGCAGCGGTTTCGTCGTTGACGGCAAGCTTGTCTACGGACATGACGGATTTGCCGGCGAGATCGGTCACACTTCCATCAGGCCGGGCATGTCAAACCGCGATTGCGGATGCGGGCGCAAGGGGTGTCTTGAGACATATGTCTCGGCCACCGGGCTGAAGCGAACGGTGCTGAAGATTATGGCAGACAGGCTTGATGACAGCGAGCTGCGCCGCTTCAGCTTCGAGGAGCTCGACTCAAAGAAGATCTATGAAGCAGCCCGCCGCGGGGACCCGATAGCCCTGGAGGCTTTTGAGCATACCGGCGCAATGCTGGGGTTTAAGCTGGCTGACGTTGTGGCGCACACCAACCCGGAGGCGATTTTCCTCTTCGGGGGACTGGCACTTGCAAAGGAGCTTATTTTCGAGCCGGCACAGGAGCACATGGAGAGAAACCTGCTTTATATCTACCGTGACAAGGTGAAACTTCTCCCTTCCGAGCTCAGCACCCAGAATGCGGCAGTGCTCGGAGCAAGCTCGCTGGTCTGGCAGGAGATGATCCAGGATAAGTAACATTTTCAGAGTAAATGGGCAAATACAATTTTCCGGAGATGATGAGTTATATCATAGGAGCCCTCTTCGCAGTGATTGTGTTTTCAATTGCCTACGCCTATCTTAAACCCCATAAACTGCATCACTCGAGACCGCTGTCGACACTTGCCCTGAAAGGAAGCTATCTGCTCTACCTCATTGTGATGCTGGTTGTCATCTATCTCGCAAGTCTCATGGGAGGAGGGGTAAGCCAGGTGTTTGACGGAGCAGAGTTCTTCGTTTTCCTTGTGGTGCTGTTTGTACCGACGGCAGCCATCTTTTCACGTAAAATCACACGCTTCAGCACGAAGAGAGTCCGCTACAATCTGATTTTTACGGTTGTCAATATCATCATGGCACTGACAGTGCTTGTGCTTTACAGAATTTAACCACTGGGCAACATTCCAAAAAAACTATATTTGATACATAAAACAGAAAAACTCCAAAATCATGATCAGAGAAAGATTTATCACCTATGTAGAGGAGAGCATCAGGAAGAACTGGGAAATCGAAGCTCTTTCCAATTACCGTGAGAAGGGCTATACCTACAAGCAGATTGCCGAACTGATGGTCAAGCAGCACATTGCCTTCAGGGAATACGGCATTCAGGAAGGAGACAAGGTAGCCCTGCTGGGCAGGAACTCGGCTAACTGGTGTGCCATGTACCTTGCCGTTGTGACCTACGGGGCGGTTATCGTGCCCATACTGCCCGACTTCAAGCCTGACGACCTGCACAACATCATCAACCACTCCGACTCAAAGATGCTTTTCGTTGACGAGAAGATATGGGAGCTCCTTGACCCGGAGAAGATGAAGGAGGTCAGATGCGTCAGGAGCCTTGACAGCTTCGAGATGATCATGAGCCGGTCAGCAGAGATCACGGAGATATACAAAAACCTCGACGAACGTTTCCGGAAGGCCTTCCCCGAATTTGGCCCTTCTGACATCAGGTTCTCGGGCGTTGACAATGAGCAGCTTGCCGTTATCAGTTACACCTCCGGTACAACCGGTTTCTCGAAGGGTGTGATGATACCCCACCGCAGCCTGGCCGCCAATATCAGGTATGCGCAGAATAACATGCCCCTGGAACCGGGAGACCCTGTCGTCTCATTCCTTCCCCTGGCACACACCTACGGATGCGCGTTTGAGTTTCTCTTCCCCTTCACTTTAGGGTGTCATATCTCAATCCTGACCAAGACCCCGTCACCGCAGATTCTCCTACAGGCATTCAAGGAAATAAGACCGAAGCTGATCATCTCCGTTCCCCTGGTGATAGAGAAGGTGTACCAGAAGCAGATACTGACGGCCATTACCAAGCCTGCAATGAAAGTTCTGCTTAAGGTTCCCGGCATAAACAAGGTCCTTTTCAATAAAATCCGTGAGAAACTGGAGACCAGCTTCGGCGGACGTTTTAAGGAACTGGTCATTGGCGGAGCGGCATTCAATGCCGACGCGGAGAAGTTCTTCAAGAAGATCGGTCTTCGCTTCTCAATCGGTTACGGCATGACCGAATGCGGCCCGCTGATCAGCTATGACGGGTGGAAGACTGCCAGGATCACCTCCTGCGGAAAGGCTGTTGACACGCTTGAGGTAAAGATTGACTCTCCGGACCAGGAAAAGATTGTGGGAGAGATTATACTTCGGGGAGACAATATGATGCTGGGCTATTACAAGAATGATAAGGCCACCAAAGATGTTATTGACGAGAACGGCTGGATGCATACAGGTGACCTCGGTGTCATTGACCGCGACGGATACATTTATATCAAGGGAAGAAGCAAGGACATGCTGCTTGGACCTTCGGGAAAGAACATCTATCCTGAGGAGATAGAATCCCTGATAAACAACTACAAGTATGTTAACGAAGCCGTTGTCATCTCCGAGGATGACAAGTTAGTCGGGCTTGTTTATCCCGACTATGATACCCTCAGGGCCGCGGGTATCGGGGAGGATGGGCTTGCTGCCGCACTTGATGAAATAAGGAAGGATGTGAACAGACGTCTGCCTGATTACATGGCGGTGACCAGATTCAGGGTTCACCCCGAGGAGTTTGCAAAAACACCGAAGAAGAGCATCAAGCGCTACCTCTATATGAAGCAGTAGCGCCGGACTGAAAGGTGGAGGCCCGTCACGGGCCTCTCTTATGACAGATGATTGTGAAAAAGTACTGTATCATTGTTGCAGGTGGCAGTGGCCAGCGAATGAAATCGGCCATCCCCAAGCAGTTCCTCCTGCTTGACGGGAAGCCTCTGCTTATGCATACCATTGAACGGTTTCACACATTTGACAGCACAATTGAAATGATCCTCGTGCTCCCTGCAGAACATCATTCGCTCTGGAACAGCCTGGTCAGGGAGTACTCCTTCAGCATCAGTCACACCGTGGCTGCCGGAGGTGAGGAGAGGTTCCACTCTGTCAGGGCAGGCCTGGCGCTTGTGAAAGGTGCCGCGTCTGAGGGGACGGATGACCATCCTTTGGCGCCGGGCGCCGGGACTGATGTGCGCGGAGAAGAGTCACTCGTGGCCATTCATGACGGCGTCAGGCCGCTGGTGAGCCATGACACCATATGGAGATGCTATGCCGATGCCGAAGAATTCGGGACAGCTGTTCCCTTCGTTGAGCCCGCAGACTCTGTAAGGGTGCTCGACGTCGATGACAGCAGACCCGTTGCCAGGCATAAGGTGAGGCTGATACAGACACCACAGGTCTTTCGCAGCAGCCTGATCCTGAAGGCGTATGAACGTGAATTCGATCCCTCCTTCACCGATGATGCCACCGTTGCAGAGGCGTCAGGGGTAAAGATTCATCTCACGCACGGTAACCGGGAGAACATAAAGATAACTACACCAGAGGATATGGCCGTGGCACACACCCTGGCCGGGATTCTCAGAATATGAACCGCAGGAAATGATGGAACACGAGAGCATTCTCGATTATAAAAAGCTGGAAGTAAAAAGAGTCAGAAAACCTGATGACGAGATAATCGCACTTCTGAAAGCTACAGTGCTGGGATCTGAGGGAGGAATGCGGTACTCCATGCAGAACACCCCGGAGCGGATCAGGTCTTACGGTGACGGGCTCTCATTCATGGCTCTCTATAAGAAGAGCAGCCTTAAGGGCGTCATCGGGGTGTGCAGGCGTGCGACCCTGAACAGGGGGGTACGCTATGACTCGACCTATCTTCGTTATCTGGCCATACAGAGTGCTTTTCAGACGGAGAAAGCGCCGTCGCGCCGTCGCGAGAGACTTACGGAGGACACTGACAGCTTCAGGCAGAGGATCCTCTCCGTAATAAGAGATCCGCAGCATGTCACCGGGGAGGAGAATGACGGGACGGCTTCGCATGTGATGTATGCTTATGTCGAGAGCAGCAATGAGCGCTCCCGGAACATGATAAACCAGGCAGGATATGAATATATACGCTCGTTCCTGACAGTGGCCTTCAGCAGGTTCAGCCCGAAACCTGACAGTACCGTGACACGGCTCAGGACAGAGGAGGAGCCTGCCATGGCAATACTCCTTGAAGAATATTACCGCGACTACTGTTTCTACACCGACGAATTTTCGTTTTATGACCACAGGTATTACGTGCTCAGGCGCAACGGGGAGATAGTGGCAGGCGTAGGAGCCATACCCGCACAGTATACAGTAGTCAATGTGCCGGGAGTGTGGGGATGGCTGATGATGAAGGTGCTGCCGTACACCCCCTGGTTCAGGAGACTTTTCAGACCAAGGGAGTTCAGGTATATTATACTTAATGCAATTTATTGCCGCAAGGGCAGCGAAGAACTGCTTCCTGACCTGTTCGAAGCCGTGTGCGCGGAGGAAGGCTATCATACTGCACTTACATGGCTCGATGATCACTCCTTCCTGTACGATACCCTTCGCACCAACAGGAGAATGGGAGCTCTGAACAGGATGCTGAACGCAAAGCCGGGACTGGTTTATGCACTTTTTACAGGGCTCTCACCCACGGAGACTGAGAAATTCTACGACTCCCCGGCTTACATTTCGGGATTTGACTTTTCATAACATCCTGGAAAAAAGCATACAATGAATCTCATTTGCAAAATTATCGTCCGCAGTACTCTTGCCTGCCTGCTGATCTATTGCATGACCCTTACTGCTGCAGGTCAGATAAAGGATTCCGCTGCGGCTGACGAGGCAAGCCGTATGAAGTGGTTTGCAGATGCAAAACTGGGCATATTCATTCACTGGGGAATATATGCCGTCAACGGGATTGACGAGTCATGGTCATTCTACAATGAACTGATCAGTTATGACGATTACATGAAACAGCTTCAGGGTTTCACCGCTTCGGCATATGACCCTGATGCATGGGTTAAACTGATAAAGGAGAGCGGTGCGCGTTATGCCGTTCTGACATCAAAGCATCATGACGGCGTGGCACTGTGGGACACCAGGCTGAGCCGGCTTGATGCCGTTGACACCACCCCTGCCGGACGCGACCTGGTGAAACCGTTCGTGAAGGCGTTGCGGAAATCCGGACTGAAGGTGGGGCTGTATTATTCGTTGCTGGACTGGTCTCATCCTGACTACCCCAACATGACCAAAAGCGTTAAGAGATATGCCGCTGACACCCTTCGCTGGGAGCGGTTTGTGAAATTCAGCCATGGCCAGATTGCCGAGCTGGGCAGGGAGTTCAAGCCTGACCTTTACTGGTTTGACGGCGACTGGGAGCAGTGTGCAGCAATGTGGCGTGCGCCGGCGATTCGTAAAATGATACTTGATCAGAATCCCCAGGCAATAATCAATTCGCGGCTTGCCGGTCACGGCGATTATGCCACGCCGGAACAGGGACTGCCCAACAGGCGGCCGCCGGATAAGTACTGGGAGCTCTGCATGACAATCAATGACTCGTGGGGTTACCAGGGTAACGACGGCAATTTCAAAAGCCCCTCACAGGTGATACGCATCTTTACCGAATGCATCGGGATGGGAGGTAACCTGCTGCTTGACATCGGTCCGAAAGCTGACGGTACCATACCCCCGGAACAGGAGGAGGTGCTGAAGGAGCTCGGACGATGGACTTCAAAGCACAGGCAGGCAATCTACGGCACGGTGGCTGGGCTGCCCGACGGTTGTTTTGCGGGCCCCTCAACCATGAGCCCCGACAGCACCACGGTCTACCTCTTCTTTCACGGTGACGGCGGCGGAGAGCTGATGCTCGAAGGTGTTAAAAACCGGATAAACAAGGCTTTCGTAGTCGGAAACGGAACAACACTGGAGGTTAAGGAGTACCTGAGGCCGTGGTGGAGCAGCCATGCCGGGGTATTTTTCATTGAAGTTCCCGAAGAGGTGCTCGATGAGAAGATGACGGTCATAGGTCTTTCCCTTGACGGAAAACTTAAAATTGAGTAACCGCCATTGAACAAACCCAAAATCCCTTTTGCTCCAGGTGAAAATTTACTTTGCGCTATTGGCAAATCCCCCATTGCACAGCATGAAACTCCCCTTCTTCACCATTCTCAAATCCCCTTTCGCACCAGGCGACGCACCCTCCCTGCACCTGGCGAAATCAGCGGGCCGGAATAAATCCTGACAATATGATAAGATATTTAGCAATCATGCTGATGATGAGCGTTATGACCGGACTGGCAGCCCAGGAACACGATGAGAGGTATGTCCCGGAAACAGACCCGCTTGTACTGCAAAAACTGGAACAGTGGCAGGATCTGAAATTCGGACTGCTGATGCACTGGGGCCCCTACAGCCAGTGGGGCATAGTCGAATCATGGTCGATCTGCGCCGAGGATGAAGACTGGTGCCGCAGAAAAAATCCTGACTATATCGAGTATAAAAAACAGTACGAAGCCCTGAAACTGAGTTTCAATCCTGTCGGATTCAATCCCGAAAAGTGGGCCGCCGCCGCAAAGAAAGCAGGAATGAAATATGTTGTCTTCACCACCAAGCACCACGACGGCTTTTCGATGTTTGACACAAAACTGACTGACTATAAAATAACTGATCCTGAATGCCCCTTCAGCGTCAGCCTGAGGTCAAACGTGACGAAGGAGATCTTCGGCGCATTCAGGGAGCAGGGTTTCTGGACAGGGGCATATTTTTCGAAGCCCGACTGGCACAGCGAGTATTACTGGTGGCCCAACTTCGCCACTCCGGACCGCAATGTGAATTACAATATCAGTAATTATCCCGACAGGTGGGAGAAGTTCGTGGAGTTCACCCATGGCCAGATCATGGAGCTCGTGGGCGGAGATTACGGGAAGGTTGATATCCTCTGGCTCGACGGGGGATGGGTGCAGAAGATGAGCCAGGAGGAGGAGCGCGAATACCTTCTGTCTCCAGGCCACAGGTTCGTCCGCACACAGAGCCAGGACATCCGCATGGATGAGCTGGTTACTAAGGCAAGGGCGAAGCAGCCCGGTTTGATAGTGGTTGACAGGGCTGTCTACGGAAAAAATCAGAATTACCTCACCCCTGAGAACAGGGTGCCTGCTGAGGCGCTTCCCTATCCGTGGGAGTCGTGCATTATAGCCGGAGGAGGCTGGGCATGGGTTCCTGACCCGAAGTTCATGTCGGGACATGATGCCATTCAGCTTTTAGTGGATATTGTCGTCAAGGGTGGAAACCTGCTTCTGAACATTGGTCCGGCGCCCGACGGAACCTGGCCTGACGGCGCATATACCCTGCTTGACGAGATTGGCCGGTGGATGAAGGTCAACGGCGAAGCGATCTACGGCACCAGGGCTATGGCTCCGTACAAGGACGGCAAGGTGTGCATCAACAGGAAGGGTGACGGGGTGATGTACCTGTTTTACATGGCAGATGAAGGAGAGAAAATGCCGGCAGCCATTACAATGAACGGGTTGACACTCCCGGCAGGCGCAAAGATAAGCCTACCTGGTTCAGATGCCCGTTGTACATGGAAGAACGGAGCGGACTCATTCACTGTTGGAGTGCCGCAGCAGGTGAGAAAGAATCCTCCCTCAGACCATGTCTGGGTGATGAAGATCGAAAAATAACGGGTACCTTATAAAAACGTGCCACACAGACCTCGTTTGATGCACTTTGCATCGGTGATCTGTGTGGCCTGACAGGGAAATGGGGGGAAGAACCACCTGTCAAATATCCTTAAAAACCCTTATCTCCTTCAAATGAAGGCATGCTGCTGCAAATCTTGCATTAATAAACTGCAAGGCAAAGGAATTTTGCTTCAATTGTATGAAAGGGACCATCTAATGTACGGAAGTACATTTAGGAAAGTGAAATGAACAAAATGCCGGATTTTAGTTTTCAGAGAGGCGCGACTTAATGTGATCCATCAGTTGCTTTACCTTGTCGCGCGAGATATCACACCTGTATTCCCGGTTCTCCCTGATGAACACGCACTGCAGCTGCTTCATGTCAATGCGTGCGAGGTAAGAGGTGTTGACTATGCAGGAGCGGCCTGTCCTGAAGAACTGCTTCCCCAGGTGCATCTCAACGGTGCCGAGAAGTGCGGTAACCGTCTCAACCCTTCCTGAGATGAAATTGAAACTGGAATAGTTTCCGTCGGCCGTGATGAACACCACCTCGGCAGGGTCAATGAACGTCACACCGGTAACTCCCCTGAAAACAAGTATCCTTTCATTGCCAAACACGGTCCCGGTGCGCTGCTCGGCGGCCCCTTTATGACCGTTCTGCCTGAACCGCTGAAGGGTCTCCAGTAGCCGGTCGGGGTCAATAGGCTTCAGCAGGTAATCGAAGGCTGCATAGTCAAATGCCTTTATTGCATATTCATCATGAGCTGTTGTGAAGACAACATGTGGGTTCACGGTGCTGAGTTTTCTGAGCTCATTAAGGATTTCAAATCCTGACATCCCCGGCATCTGTATATCCAGGAAAAGCATGTCGGGCTCATGGCGGCTGATGAGATCGACCGCCTCGTGCGGGTCACATGTTGACGCTTCAACAATTGCAAGTCCGGTAGCTTCAATGAGTCCTGACAGGAGGTCAAGCGCTTCCGGTTCGTCTTCGACTATTATTGCCCTTATTTTATCTTCATTCATATGCTGCTCCTTTCAGGTTTTACAATCATTGCATTTCAGCCGGGAAATCTAATGAATAATTATTAGGCAGGAAAACCCTGACCTCTGTTCCTGCCGCCTTCCCGTCATCATACAGGTCTGTCAGGGTGAAGGTTGTCTTCTCCCTGTTGGCCTTGTTCATGGCCTCCAGAATGCTGGAAATGTTTTTCAGTCCTGTACCCGCTCCGCCAGTATGCAGTTCCGAGGCGGCAGCACGTCCGATGCCGTTATCCCGCACTGTCACTTCAATCCCCTCCTGCATGCGTGTGATTTTTATCTCCACGAGACCGTGACCCTTCTTGTTCTCCAGGCCATGCTTGACGGAATTTTCAGTGAAGGACTGGATTATCATCTTGGGTACGGGAGTCTTCAGATCCACGTCTTCAGCGACTGTGATAGCGTATTCGAACCTGTTGCCAAAACGGAGCTTCTGAAGCTCGCAGTAACGGGTCACAAATTCCAGCTCCTCTTCCAGGGGCTTGAGCAGGACGGTGCTGTCAGAGAGGATTGAACGGAGCAGGTTTGAAAGCTTGATGAAATAATTGTATGCTTTCTCCTTTTCACCCTTCATGATGAGAGAACCCACAGATGTTACGGCATTGAAGGTAAAATGAGGGTCAAACTGCTTTATCACCGAGTTCAGCTGCAGCCGGTAGCTGTCCGCCTGCTGCTGTGCTGCGGCAACCCTTCGTTCAAGGACATTTTTCCGGATCTGCAGGGAGAGAAAAACCACCAGTGCCAGAATCAGCAATGCGAACATGATGCGGGCAAATAGTGACTGAAGAAAGGTGGGAACCACATTTATTTCAAGTCTGTCGGGCTCTTCTGATATGACTCCGTCGGCGTTGATGGCACTGACTTCAAAGATGTACTCCCCCGGGGGCAGGTTAGTGAACAGCACCGATCGTTCTTTGGTGTTATTTGACCAGTTGTCGTCGAGACCTGCCATCCGGTGCGTGTAGGTCACATCATCGGGATTCAGGGTTGAGATACCCGTATAACTGATTCTGACACCGTTCTGCCTTCCCCGTATGTTGAGCCTGCTGGTTTTTTCATAATAGAGAGCGCTGTCGATGGCCGCCACCCATTCTGCTGTGTCACCGGGTGTCTCAACCAGCGTTATGTGGGTTATAGGGGGGCGATTGTTTTTTACGATCTTTTCAGGCTCGAACCTTATTAGCTTATCTGACGACAGGATCCACCACTTGCCGTCAGCGTCTTTTACGATTCCGTTGTCCTGGCAGTCGTTCCCCGAGAATCCCCGGCTGCGTCCGATGATTGAATAATAATCCGGCTGTCCGGAATAGTATTTCTCAAGGTCGATTATACAGATATCCATCATCCGCCCCACGATCAGTCTCCTGTCACCAAGATCTCGTATAACGTTTGCGGGAAGGTTTATTTCATCAGGCAGGGCCTCGTTGAAAACGGGTTCTTCCGGGTCGCATATGAAGATGCCGTCCGACCCTGCGCTCCATATTTTTCCCTTGTAGTCGCACACCACTCCCCAAACCATTTCCGCCGGCGCCGGTGCTGACCGGAAGGGAACAAAACTGGTGCCGTCGAAGAATACCACCCCGTAATGCCCGGCAATCCAGTAATTGCCGTCATGGTCGCGTGCAATGCCTTCGGCGATGCCGTAGTCAGGCCACGACATCTGCGGATAGGTTATTACAGTTGTCCCCTTAATGATATGAAGGCCCTGATCCGAGCCGATGAGGATCCTGCCGTCGACCGGATCCTCATATATAATGCAGATCTGTTGGTTACCCTTCAGCAGGTCAAGCTTCCGGAAGCTTTTTCCGTTCCAGATCAGGACACCCAGGCCCGTTGAGAACCAGACCTCGCCGTTGGAGAGGGTTGTGCTGCCCCGGTAAAAGGGAGGAGGATAGTCGAAGAGCTTCAGGTATTCGTTCCTGTCGACGAATTGTTTTCCGTCAAAATATCTCAGCTCACCGTTGATTGATCCTGTCCAGAGACCACCGGCAGGGTCGGCTGCCAGGGCCCATGTGTTACGGGGGAGGCCATTATCCCTGTCATACTCGATAAACGCATCAGACATGAGTCTGAAGACGCAGCTCTCTGTTCCAAGCCATACGGTTCCTTCCCTGTCGGTCAGGGCATGAACTACAGAACCTATCTCGTTGATAAATGGTGCTGCCTCTTGTTTGTACTCCGCAGTTTCATCAATCAGCAGGATGCCATTGTCAGTAAGTTTCACCCGTGTGGCAGGTCCCCTGCTTATCATTTTAAGAACACCGTGACGGTAGGAATAAACTTCCATGCTGGAGTTTACCATGTAAAGGGTTGAATCTTTATTGTCAAAGACAGACGGGGCGAACGACTGATCCCTCAGGGCAGGGTGAGCGGTGGTCAGATCGTGATATCTTCCCCGTTTGAAGAGAATGACCTTATTGCGTCTGGTGTCGGTAGCGCCTGATAGCAACCAGGTAGCTGTGTCGCCGACATCACAGCCCATGCGTATGTTTTTCAGTCCCAGTGAATCAGGTATCGGGTAGCTTTTGAAGTTTTTGCCATTGAACCTGGCGAGACCATTGGCGGTCATGGCCCAGACGGTGCCGGCGCGGTCCTCAACAACACGTGTTACATTATTTGACGGCAGCCCGTCCTTGCGCAGGTAAGGTATGAAGGTGTGTCCGTCAAAGCGTGCCAGTCCGTTCCGGGTGGGGATCCATATAAAACCGCGGCTGTCCTGGAAGACCGACATCGACTCCGACTGCGGCATCCCGTCGTCGATGGTGTATTCCCTGTAAGGGTATGTCTGGCCGCGGGTTGAGAGGCTCAGGGCAGACAGCATCAGGACAAGAAAAAAAGCATGCCCTGCGCCGGCACCGGCACCTGCCATTGAGCTGGCACCTGCACTTGCACCGACACCTGCCATTGAGCTGGCACCTGCCCCGGCACTCGCACCGGCACCTGCCATTGAGCTGGTACCTGCCCCGGCACCGGAACTTGTCTTTACACCTGCGCGCAGATCACCACGGTCTCTCTTTTGTTGCTTCATTATCAGCCTTGTCACCTGTAAATATATCCATTCCACAATAAATTAGGAAACATTATCATGCATAAGGCTGGACCGTTGTCAGTGACATTTATCTGCACCTGGCCTGAATCGTTCTTGCCGGCGCTGAGAGATAGCCTGGGGTCAGGAATGTCCTGAATTGCTTCCGGTGCATTCTGAATAAGATTGATAATCACCTGCTCAACAAGTTCAAGATCAACATCGACAGAAAGATCCGGAGGGATAATCTCTTTTTCAAAATACACCCCTGCTTCTTTGAACTTCACCTGGGGAAGGACTGCTGGACTCCAATAATATTACACGAGGTGAATGGCTCGCTAATCAAAGATTAAAAAAAGAAAAATCATAACTTTATTGCTGCAACTATATTGCAACCGGATAAAACAAAAAAGAGCTGACGTTATGTCAACTCTCTCATTTTCACTGTGGGGCGTACTGGAATCGAACCAGTGACCTCTTGCCTGTCAAGCAATAGATTTGGTTCATTCAATTTCTTTGCTTTTCTTTGTTATTCTGCGTTTGCACACATTATTAGGCAATTTCAGACATACGCCAAAAGTAGAAAAAAGTAATGGAATGCAAAAAATGTTTCACCTATGTTTCACCCAACCTTAAATTGTCATGGCTTCAGTGAAAGTATTTCTGAATAAACATAAGA
This sequence comes from Bacteroidales bacterium, assembly GCA_049294275.1. Lineage (GTDB taxonomy): Bacteria > Bacteroidota > Bacteroidia > Bacteroidales > VadinHA17 > SR-FBR-E99. Next base: position 8,274 of record JBAQCQ010000054.1, on the reverse strand, counting down.
AGAAATCAGATGGTAGTCATCCGGTTGTTATGCAGATAATAAAGGACAGGAGAAAAAAATTGCTCTTCCTACGTCACTATGTTAAACCTGAGCATTGGGATGCGGAATTAAATGTGCCCAAAGCAAAACATCCAAATTCAGTCAGGCTGAAGACAGCAATAAGGGGTAAGTTGAATGATGCAGAAAGGATTATTCTCGATTTGGAAGACAAGAAAAAGCCGTTTACTGTAGATGATATTGTAAATAAGCTTACCGCTACAGAAAATTCTGATTCATTCTTTTCCTTCGCCGAAAGGACTGTAGAAAAACTAAAGGAGCTTAATCAAATCGGAAATTCCAAGATATACAGCAGTACCGTTTCAGTTTTTAAGGATTATAGAAATGAAAAGGATATAAGTCTGAAGCATATAGATAGGAAGGTGTTAGAGGATTTCAGGGGATATTTAATCAAGCAGGACTGTAAGGTTAATTCAATCTCAGTTTACTTGCGGACTCTGAGGGCAATCTATAATCGTGCAATAAAAGAAAAGGCGGTTAATGAAGAGCTGTACCCATTCAAGAATTTTAAAATCCCTACTGAGACTACCAAGAAACGTGCTGTCCGGAAAGAAGATATTGATAAAATATTCAAGCTTGACCTGACCGGCAGGAAGGACTTTGACTATGCACGTGATCTGTTCTTCTTTTCCTTCTACATGAGAGGCATGTCGTTCATTGATGTAGCCTTTTTAAAAGTGAAGGATATCGTTGGTGATAGGGTCTATTACACACGCAAGAAGACCAAACAGAAGTTTTCTATTAAGCTAATGGATAAAGCCTGGGGAATAATAAAAAAATATAATGATCTTTCGGAAAGAGATAGCTATATATTCCCTGTCATCAAGAGAGAGGGAGAGGAATATCTGGACTACAAAAACGCAATAAGGTTAACAAATAAGAAACTCAAGAAACTATCTGAAATGGCTGGTCTTTCTGAATCCATTTCTACATATACCGCAAGACACTCATGGGCAACCATAGCGAAAAGGAGTGGGATTTCGACAGCAATCATAAGCGAGGGTCTTGGTCATGATTCGGAAGAAACCACCCAGATTTACCTTGATAGTTTTGAAAATGAGGTACTGGATCAGGCGAATGAATTAATAACAGGATAATATGAATGAAGCATTAGTTTTTATAAACGAGATCTTTTATAGCCAGTCAGCTTTTGAAAGACATATTAAAACTGAAGGGATTAGTGATATCATTTTAAACCCGCCAATAAAGGATATTTATACAAAACTTGAAATAATTGAGAATGAAAATAGAAGGTTAAATAATATACAATCAAATGAGCTTCATAAAAGGATAAGAGTTTTTATTGCTAAGATTGACACTCTTATCTCTGATTACATTAATGAACGAGATTATTATTTTGAAAAAATATACGAAGGACCAGACTGGGGATTGTTAGCTGGGATTGAGGATGAAACAGAGAGTCAAGAGTATTATAAAAAGACCATTGAATCATTTGATAATATGCGTGATTTAAAAGTCCAACGTTGTTTGAGTATTATGGGACTTCTGAGCCAAGTAAAAACAGCCTTGCTTCATACGCTCGAAGTTATTTCTATCAACCAAATAAAGATGAATGATTTTGATAATTCAAGGAGTGTTATTAGCTCCCTAACCTGGGAAGTATACGATACAGATTTGCTTGAATTGGTAACTGCATTGGTAGAAAGCGGATCAATACAAAACTCGACCAAATCACTTACGAGGAAAGAAGCGATAGCTTTTTTCTGCGAAATCTTCAGTCTTGAGATAAAAGATTCTGAAAGTAAGCTTTCCCGTGCTACTGAAAGGATAAAGGAGGTATCTCCATTTCTTACAAAGCTCAAGAATAGCTTTGACCAGTATGCTAAGAAAAAAGATGAGCGTTAGAAAGCCAAAGAATCATCTAATTTTGCAAATTAAATCATTCAACTTGAATTCAAGTGTAATGTAATGACTTGAAAAAGAGTACATTATTGCGTCATGTTTAATTAAAACTTAAAAACATGACAACATTAAACTTGAAGATTGAAGAACTCGAAAAGATCCAGGATCAGGTAATGACCCTCGCATCGAAGATTGATGCAATCACTGATCAAAACAGAATCTCAAAATGGTTCTCGAACTCTGAAACCTGTGACTTCTTAGGAGTTACAGCCAGAACCCTTCAGAACTACCGAGATAACGGTATTCTCCCTTATTCAAAGATCGGATCAAAAATCTATTACAAGATTTCTGATCTGGAAGGTCTGCTCAACTCACACTACTACACAGCCTTTGATAAAGGAAGGAGGGGTGAATAATGACTTTAGATTTTGTAATAAATGATTTTTGGAGATTTGAGATTGTTGGCAACTCTAACGCTGAGGTGGTTGTAATAGACAAGCCTGAATTTTTTAAGTTTTTGGAAAGAAATGGTTTTGGGAAGATTTATCTCGATGGCGAGAAAATGAAACCGACCTATGTGCGTATTAAAGACAATATAGCCCGTGTCGTTTCCCGTGATACCATAATTACTTTCAGTCGGCTATACATTAGAGAAAGAGAACCTGAAAGTTATAGGCGGAATATGATATATAGTGCTTTTATTGAGACTATCTTATCTAAACCTGAATCTGCATACAGCATGTTAAAAGTAAGCCATGTAGAATTTTTGTCTGACTTACGTGACACGATCTACTTCTATTTCAGCAATAAGATTATTGCTGTTACAAAGTCCGGAGTCACAGAAATAAGTTATCTCGATGCACCTGGGGTAATTTGGGAAGATCAGATTCTTGATTTCAATATCTTAGTAACTGAGGATGAGAGATACTGGTTTTCATCTGATTTTAACCAATTCCTTATTAACATCAGTAAGGCAGAATTGCAGACAGTTGCTGGAATCAGATACCAGTCTATATTATCTGCAACTGGTTATCTCATACATGAGTATAGAGACCTTTCAAAAATGAAGGCTGTCATTCTTATGGACGCAAATTTGTCTCCAACTCCTGAAGGCGGTGCAGGAAAGGGTTTGTTTATTCAGGCAATTAAACAGGTACGCCAGACTGTCGTTGAGGATGGAAAGAATTTTACCTTTAATACAAGATTCCTATTTCAACAGGTCCGTCCAAGTACAAGGGTGCTCTTTTTCGATGATGTAACCAAAAGGTTTGACTTCGAGCGGTTGTTTTCAACCATCACTGATGGCATAATCGTGGAGAGAAAACACCGTGATAGATTTGTAATACCTGCTGAGAAGAGTCCAAGAATAGTTGCATCAACTAATTATGTGATAATAGGCAATGGCGGGAGTTTTGAGCGGCGAAAATTTGAATTTGAATTTTCCAGCCATTACAATAGAAGCCACAGCCCTGTTGATGAGTTCGGGCACATATTCTTTCAAGAATGGTCTGACGAAGAGTGGAATAAGTTCTATAACCTTATATTCTATGCATGCAAGCAGTATTTGAATACTGGTTTGGTCACAGCACCAAGTATTAATAGGGACCTGAAATTATTAATACAATCGACGTCACCAGAATTTTTTGATTTTTCTCAAGAAGACATAAGTCTTGATAATGAGTACAATAAGAAAGACTTATTCCAGACTTTTATCCGACAATATCCTGATTTCAGCCACATGAAACAAAGAACATTTACCAGCTGGTTAAGAAGCTTTGCAGAAGTTAGAAATATTCGGATAAATGAACGGAAATCGGGTGAAAATTATTTCGTCAGGTTTATACGAGATTAAAATACTCCTTTATCCTGGCAGTATCCCGCTGTAGTACCGATAATAAGAGGGTAAGGATATAAGGACGTATGAATTCTCAAAATAAGTATTTCCGGAATTCCATAAATCCTTATGTCCATTCCCTATATATATCGTATATAATTGTGGATTAATTGCGGATTTAGAGCCCGCTCCTTTGTATGAAATGTTCTTCCCGACCATTCAACAGAAGCATATTATAAATCATCATTGAGGGATAAATACTTACAAAATCAATCTAATAGAAAGGGTTAAGAACAGCAGATTGTCAATCCTACCTTACAATATGTGATACATACATATTGCCATTTACAGCTGACATGTGTTTCTAATACAAGTAAAATAGCAGTACAGTTGCATTTGCAGTTTAAGTTAACTTTTCAATCATCCTTCGCAATTGGATATACCAACTCCCCTCACAAAACTGAAATTCTGTCACCAGAATCCGATATTAACTCTGAATTTCTGATATGCCGTACGTCGGGACACAAGTCCGTACACCTACGAGTGAGCAACTTGCTGTGATATTCAGCTATCCTATTGCGTCTCACTCCCACAACCTTATATCAGAGCTATTTGCGAAGCTATCGGGGACATCTCAGTGCTATAAATCCTATTAATTTATCAGGTGCACTTACAACCCGACTTCTGACCCTTTACTTACAATTTAATGCCCTCAAGGGTGTTCCTAAACAGGAGCTTCTTTTCAATACAAATTGCTTAATAATGCTTTGAAAGATTTCAGTATGGAAAGATCAATTTTCTATCCATAAAAATAGTAAATACGAATATAAAAACCAAATATAAACAGCACTATTTCAATTCTCTATAGCGTTTTTACACACTTGGTCACCTATGTTATTTCATTAGAATTTCTATAACAAAATATCAGATTTTTTGAGAGGAGTTTAAAGGAAATCCATCAATTAAGAAATAGATAGATGGATAAATCATTTTGAGTTGATTTATCCCTCATCCTTACAAATCCATGATTAGGACTTCGGATATAGCTTCTTTCTTCACATAGTATAGCGTATTGATCACTTTGGGGTAATCTTCCCGCTCTTACAAAAGAAAAATCAATCATTGATAGAAGGCAATTAATTAATGAATTTAAAACAACGGGTCAATATCTCATAAAGAAGCCCCAGACCTGTCTGTACATCTGGGGCTATTTGTCTCGTTGCATTTCCTCGTAAGAGAATAGTCTTGTTAGACCAAGACCTTTGGCTCATTAAAGTTAAGTTAAAAGCATTTGACTGTCAATATTTGTATTGAATAATTTATGCTAATAGCCAATTGTATAGACTTACCTGTTATAGGTCGTTATTGTTAACTTATTATGCTTGTCATGAATATAATAGCATCCTCGGCACGTTTTTTAAGTTTTAAGAGTTGTTGAATGGGGTACCTACCAGATTCACCATGAGTTCCCGCATTTAGTAAGTTAAAAAGTTCCAACAAATCATCGATATCAGTACCAATGAATTCTGTGAGCTGGTTTATTGTAATTGATTTTTGAGATAAGAGGTACTTAATTTTAGACCGTCTGTCTGGTCTATTGTTATAGAAAGTGCAGCCGGGAATCACTTTAACAATATCATCTGGAGCTTTTATATCTAACAACTTTATGTAGATTTCTCTTACACTTGTGCAAAAATGTCTCGCAGCATCTGGATTATCAGGGCTTAATGAAAAGAGTGCTCCATTCCATCTCTTTTCTAATTCTGGGGATATTTTATAAAGAGCATCTTCTATTAAAGTCCTTTGGAGGTTATCCTCAGGTAGATTTACTCCATCCTGAATTCCAGTCAGTGAGTTGTACAGGATTATGCTATTGTTTAATTCAGTTTCAGGTTGATCAATTAGAATGTTATCCAGAGAAGTATTTGGAAATGTATCGGTAACAGATTGAAGGGAAAGATATTTTTGTTTTAATGTCTCTGTTGATTGTCTAAGTGTTATTGTAGTTGTAAATATTCTATGCGGTGGTCTTTGATTAAAGACGCTAATCAAATGATTAAGTTTGTTTCTTTTTTCTCTTTGAGCCGCATTGTATCTTCTAACTTGGTTGTTATAGTTTTCAATAGCCCTTTTACGATCTTGGTTATACTTCCGTGCAGCTTGATTATATTTCCGAACAGCACTATTATGTTTATCAATAGCCTGTTTTAGTTTTGATGATGAAATTCGTCGTACCATAGCCTTGATTGAGTTTGATTTTATTAGAATGGTTCACCTAATCTAATAAGCTGCATAAAGTTTTGAAATTTTCACGATTGAATAATGGGCTAAAACTCGTTAATATTTGTATGAAAGTTAAACAATAATATCCAAAATCTCTTTGTAAACGATATAAGAGGAGTGTCTATCTATCCTTATCTTGAACAACTTTCGTTGGTTTGTTCAAGAATAGTTCCGCACTTTACTGTCTGGCATCTTTCTTCAAGGAAAACAAGTGACAGCCTGGATTGAAATAACAACCTATAATACCTGTTCAATTTCGGAATGAGATTCATGAGACCTTATATTCCTTCTGCCGTATTGGGTTGACAAAGACTATGGACAAAGTCCCCTCTGATTGCAGGTTAAGTGACTGTGGTTAGGTCGGTACGCAATTGCATGTAAAAACACTTATATGTTTTTTATTCAAAATGTTCGATTAAAGGACTAATACCAGATTAGGTAGTATTGGAGAAAGTTATGAGTCTATCTGAGTGTAAAGTTGTATGTAATAGTGCCCTTCTGGATAAGGGGGGCATCGGGTTTTGGTTCAAATCTCGCTTGAAATGCAGCTTCCCTCGACACTATTAAAAGATATTCATCCAGTGTCGTCGATCCCTTAATGCCGGGAGTTGCCTCGGTGACCCTACCATTCCGATCGACAGTTATCCCAACCACTACTATTCCCGTTTTTTGTGAATCAAATGTTGGGCGATTGAGAGACAGAATTTTTCTTCCAGCAAGATCATACGAGATTCCTCCATCACCTGTACCGCTTCCTTCTCCTCGGACTTGTGGTTCAATAGAACCAGAAGGAATTCCTTGGTTACCCTGACCGACAACAAAACCTTCTCCTGTGGTATTTGTATGTACATCTGTTAAATTTGTTAGAGGTCTTTTTTTTCCCTCAATTAATTCAATAAGCAAGGTAGGAACATCAGTTTTATTGATGCCTTTATTTGAAGCAGTAAAATATCTTTCTTCAGGTGAGAGAGAACCGAGGTCAAATTTTAATCCAAATCTCACCGTATTGAGATTGCTGGTTATCATTTTACTTAATTGTTCATTTGCCAAATTGTACACAGCTAAGGCTTTACCATCTATAAAGTCATGCTTTGCCTTGTCAATGCAGGTTATAACCGTTCCATCATCCAGATAGACAATTATTTTCTCCCCAAAGGTTGAATCAAAAAAGGGTGATTCTATTGAAAGTGCCACAAGTACTGTTGTTTTGTCCTTTGCAAATAATACATTCAAGTCATTAAAGTCAGAATTGGATTGTAGTGTAATAGTTTCGGTACAAGGGTAACTACTTTCACCTATAAAAAATAAATTCTGTGCTTTTGTTGTCACTGTGATAAACAGGGTTGCAATTAAAATAATGAGAAAATTTTTCATTATTCCTTATATTAATTTGATTTTAACCTATTATTGACTTTTTCAATTTCAGTCTTCAATTCCATATAACGCTTTACCTTTTCTTCGGATGTAATTGCGTTACCATGAGGGAATGCAATATTAAAAAAATAAGAATTTGAATTTTCAATCAATTTCCCCAATCTGCCAGAATTAGCTTTTGGGATATCATATCCCAGGAAGTTTAAAAACTTTTTTAATACAACTCCATGAAGGAGGACTACCGTCTTTGGATTTAGTTCACGTATAGTGTCCCTTAGTCTCATGCAGTCACTGTAAGTTGGTTTTATTTTGCTACTATCGCTTTCTGCAATTTCAGTCACGAGATCAGTAATTCCATACTGCCATCCTTTAAAATTGATTTGTGATGATCCAAAGACATAAATATCCGCTGTCATCTTGTCAACTCGTGAGTTAATTAATCCTGAGTAGTACAGTTGATTCCAGAATGCTTGATTAACTGAGAAGTAATGTTTGTTACGATTTGATCCCTCGGCCGGATTTAATCCTACAAATAGTATATCAAGGTTATTTCTAATAAAGGGGGTTAATTCAGATTTTTCCATGCTACATATTTTCCCGAAATAACTCAATTCTCTCCAAGATATCTATTCATTAATTCCTGAGTCCATTTTTCATCTGTAAGCTGTCTAATCTTTACAAAAAAATCATCAAGATATCTTATGTAAAAGCCAGTCAAGTCTTCATCATGCCTCATTGCTACTGGATCATACGAACGAAATTGCATAATATATTTATTTACAGCTCTCTGACACTCTTCATTCTTCTTTGGGAACAAGTAAACAAAGAAACCTTCATCAAATTTTTCATTCTTATTGCTTAAA
>JBAQCQ010000053.1:0-100877 GCA_049294275.1 Bacteroidales bacterium | reverse complement strand
CTGTATAATACCCTTACGCGCAGGAAAGAACTGTTTGAACCGCTTGCTCCTCCTTTTGTCGGCATGTATGTATGCGGTCCGACGGTCTACAGCGAGACACATCTCGGCCATGCCCGTCCGGCGGTGACCTTCGACGTGCTTTACAGGTATCTCATCCATCTTGGTTATAAAGTGCGTTATGTACGCAATATCACGGATGTCGGGCACCTTGAGAATGAGGTTGACGATTCCGGTGAGGACAAGATAAGCCGCAAGGCCCGACAGGAGAAGATGGAGCCGATGGAGATAGTCCAGAAGTACATGAACAGCTTTTACAGGGCCATGGAACGCCTCAACACCCTGCCGCCGTCGATCGAGCCACGGGCGACAGGGCACATCATTGAGCAGCAGCAGATGACAGAGCAGCTCATTAAAAGCGGGTATGCATACGAATCCAACGGCTCGGTATACTTTGATGTTGAAAAGTATGACAGCATGCACAGGTACGGCATTCTGTCGGGAAGGGTGCTTGAGGATATGCGTGCCAACAGCCGTGCCCTCGAAGGGCAGGATGAGAAGCGCGGACAGTTTGACTTCGCACTCTGGAAAAAGGCTTCTCCCGGTCATATCATGCGCTGGCCCTCGAAGTGGAGCGACGGCTTCCCGGGATGGCACCTGGAGTGCTCGGTGATGAGCACTAAATACCTGGGTGACACCTTTGACATCCACGGCGGCGGGATGGATCTGATCTTCCCCCACCATGAGTGCGAGATAGCGCAGAGCACCGCAGTGCAGGGGCACCAGCCGGCGCGTTACTGGGTGCATAACAATATGGTCACCATCAACGGCCAGAAGATGGCCAGGTCGCTTGGCAACTTCATCACCCTCGAGGAGCTCTTCACAGGGTCACATAAGCTCCTGGTACAGGCCTACTCCCCGATGACGATACGTTTCTTCATGCTCCAGGCGCACTACCGCAGCACGCTCGACTTCAGCAATGAGGCGCTGCTGGCTGCATCGCTGGGACTCCAGAAGCTCCTTGCCGCAGAGCGCACGCTGGCAACCCTGAAGCCATCAGACGTATCCACATCAGAAGTCGCCAGCATTGCCAAAAAGTGTTATGAAGCCATGAGCGACGACCTGAACACTCCGGTGGCGATCGCTCAGCTCTTTGATGCGGTCAGAATCATTAACCTTGTCAATGACGGCAAGGAAAAGCTGACAGCGGCTGACATCGATTTGCTTAAGGAGCTCTTCAGGAACTTCGTTCATGAGCTCTTCGGACTCATGACAGAGGAGACCGCGGGCAATGACAAACTCGCCGGGGTGCTGACGCTTCTCCTGGAGATGAGGCAGGAGGCCAAGGCCAGGAAAGAGTGGAGCGTTTCGGACAGGATACGCGACAGGTTGAGCGAGCTCGGCATCACGGTGAAAGACCGCAAGGACGGCTATGACTGGGAGATAACGGTGTGACAGCGATTAGCTACAGATCAGAGATTATAAGGATTGGCAGCCTGACTATGGGAGGAGACCTCCCGGTGCGTGTTCAGAGCATGACCAACACCGATACCCTTGACACAGCAGGAAGCGTCAGCCAGTGCATCCGTATCATCGAAGCCGGTGGAGAACTGGTGAGGCTGACGGCACAGGGAATAAGGGAGGCGGAGAATCTTGCAAACATAAAAAGAGAACTGCGCAAAGCCGGGTTTGACACCCCTCTCTGTGCCGACATACACTTCAATCCTGCCGCCGCCGAGGTGGCTGCCCGCATCGTTGAGAAGGTGCGGATCAATCCCGGCAACTACGCCGACAAGCGAGCTTCGTTCATCAGGAAGGAACTCTCTGAAAGTGAGTACAGGGATGAGCTCGAACGCATCAGGGAGCGACTGCTTCCCCTTATAAGAATATGCACTAAGTACGGCACCGCGGTGCGTATCGGGGTGAACCACGGTTCGCTCTCTGACCGTATCATGACCCGCTACGGCAACACGCCTGAAGGGATGGCCGTCTCGGCAATCGAGTTCCTGAAGATCTTCAGAGATGAGGGCTTCCGAAGCCTGGTGGTCTCGATGAAATCGTCCGACACCCGCGTGATGGTGCAGTCGAACCGGTTGCTGGTCACAATGATGGCAGAGGAGGGAATGCACTTCCCTGTACATCTCGGCATTACCGAGGCCGGCGAGGGTGAAGACGGGAGAATCATCTCAGCTGCCGGGATAGGAACACTGCTCTCGGAGGGTATAGGTGACACTATAAGGGTATCGCTCTCCGAGGCACCGGAGAGCGAGATTCCCGTAGCCTGGGAGATCATCAGCGCCGTCGCCGGTCAGGCAGGGAGGGTAAGGCAGCCCGCCGCCACACTCCCCGCGAGGAAGGCGGGCGAGAGGTATTGGCCGCAGGTTTATACCGAGCAGATATCCGGCCCCATGGCGAAGAGGGATGGCAGCTTCCCGGAGTGGAGTGACAGAAGCCTCCCTGATGAGCCGGAAGGCATCTTTATGAATGAACAGGGTGGCATGCATGAAGCCGTGGTGCTGACGCTGGATGCTGATGAGCTGCTGCGCTGCGGTCATCTGCAGGCTTACAACGCAATCCTTAACCCTGTCTTCAGCGAGGATGACCCGGAAAAACTTGCCATTGATGCAGCGGCCCTGCTCGGCAGGTTTTTCATCGCAAGGCAGCCCTCCGGGCTCTGTATCACTAACACCGGGAAGGTTCAGGGAGAGCAGCTGCGCAGGCTTGCCTTCTCGATCCTCCAGGCCACCGAGGCAAGGATAACGCGTACGAGGTATATCTCATGCCCCACCTGCGGGCGTACAAAATTCAATCTCGAAGAGGCCGTGCGCAGGGTGAAGACCGGCACAGCGCATCTTACCGGAATGAAGATAGCTGTGATGGGGTGCATAGTCAACGGTCCGGGCGAGATGGCCGGCGCTGACTACGGCTATGTGGGGGCTGCAGAAGGGAAGGTGCATATCTACCGCGGCACTGAGGCTGTGATGAAGAATGTCGCGGAGGCCGAAGCGCTCACAAGGCTTCTTGAGCTTATAGAGAGCGATCAGACCGGCGGGAAGGACCAGACTGCTAAGCAGGATCAGGCCGGAGAAAAGGATCAGACTGGCGAAAAGGATCAGGCCGGCGGGAACAATCAGGCCGGAGAAAAGGATCAGGCCGGCGGGAGCGAGGCCAGGCGGTAATCGAGCTGTCTCTTTTTCAGGTCGGCTTTTGTAACCTCCACGTCGATTTTGTCGCCAAGCATATAAACCTTGCCCGACTGTCTGCCCTTAATGCAGTAGTTCTCCTCGTCATATTCGAAGTAGTCATCATGCAGCTCCCTGATAGCGATCATTCCCTCGCACTGGTTCTCTATGATTTCGACATAGATCCCCCACTCTGTAACCCCCGAAATGACACCCTCAAACACCTTTCCGATCTTGTCGCTCATGAACTCCACCTGCTTGTACTTGATCGAGGCCCGTTCGGCGTCAGTTGCCAGTCGTTCCATCTTCGACGAGTACTCGCACATCTTTGCATACTTGTCCTTGTCGCGTGCAGGCTGCCCCTCGAGGTATTTTGTAAGGAGACGGTGCACCATCATATCCGGGTAACGCCTGATGGGAGAGGTGAAGTGGGTGTAGTGGCTGAAGGCAAGCCCGTAGTGACCGATGTTGTCCGTGGAGTAAATTGCCTTGGCCATTGTGCGAAGGGCGAGGGTCTCGATTATATTCTGTTCCTTCTTCCCTGAGATCTCATCCATCAATTTGTTAATGGCTGATGGGAGCCCCTTGACATTTGTGGTGTCGATCTGGTAGCCGAACCGCTTGATGAAGTAGCTGAATGAGCTCAGTTTCTCCGGATTGGGCTTGTCATGGATTCGGTAGACGAAGGTCTTACCGCCCAGCTTCTTGCCGACATACTCCGCAACGCGCTTATTGGCCAGCAGCATGAACTCCTCAATGAGCTGGTTTGCCGTTCCGAACTCGCGGAAGAGTATTCCCATGGGAACGCCCTTTTCGCTCAGGTTGAACTTCACCTCGAGCCGTTCAAAGGCGAAGGAGCCTGAGGCGAAGCGACGGCTGCGGAGAGTCTGTGCAAGGTTGTTCAGGGTCAGGAGCTGTTCCTTCATGTCGCCGTCACCGGTGTCAATGACCATCTGTGCCCCGGCATAGGAGAAGCGCCTGTCTGACCTGATGATTGTCCGCCCGAACCACTCCCTGACAACGTTGGCCTTGCTGTCAAGCTCGAAGACTGCTGAGTAGGTGAGCTTGTCTTCATCGGGATTGAGGGAGCAGATATGGTTTGAAAGTCTCTCCGGGAGCATTGGGATGGTGCGGTCAACCAGGTAGACCGAGGTGGCACGTTCCTGTGCAACCTTTTCAATCGCTGATCCGGTTCTGACGTAATGGGTGACGTCGGCAATATGCACCCCGACCTCGATGTTGCCGTCAGGAAGCCGCCTCATCGAGAGCGCATCATCAAAGTCCTTGGCATCCTCAGGATCTATTGTGAAGGTTGGCACATCGCGGAAGTCACGCCGCGCCGCAATCTCCCCGGGCGAGATCTCAACAGATATCTTCTCGGCGGCTGCCTCGACCTCAGGTTCGAATCTGATAGGGAGGCCGAATTCGGCCAGGATGGCGTGCATCTCTGTGTCATTCTCGCCCGGATTCCCCAGGACTTCAATTATCTCCCCGACGGGGTTTCTCGAACGCTGATCCCACTCCACCAGTCGTGCCACAGCCTTCTGTCCCTGTTTTGCCCCGTTAAGCTTTGCAAGCGGGATAAACAGGTCGAAGGGCATATTTTTATTGTCGGGCATCAGGAAGGCAAACTGTTTTGTCAGTTCAATAGTCCCGACGAATGTTGCGCGTGAGCGACTGATGATCTCAACCACCTCTCCCTCAGGCCTCTTTCCCTTATGGCGTGCATAAAGGAGAACCCTCACCTTGTCGCCGTGGAGGGCGGTGTTGAGGTTGCGGGCGGCAATGAAGACATCGTCTTCCGATTCCTCGGAGATAACGAATGCATAACCAAATTTTGTAAGGTCAACGGTGCCGGTGACATATCCTCCGACGGACTTAAGGATGTATTTGCCGTGGTTTCTCTCCTCGGCCATCCCGTCCTTTTTCATTCTCAGGAGTGCATCGGTGAGGACTTTTTTCTCCTCCTTCTCCGTTATCCGGAGCCGGGCTGCTATCTGTTTGTAATTGAGAGGCTGGTTTGGGTTTTTGGCCATAGCCTTCGTAATCAGTTCGATCAGACTCTTCTGGTCAATGCCTGATTTTTTCTCATGAATTTTTCTTGCCATTTCAAGCTTGGGTTGATTAATCAAAGATAGGCTGATATTGGCTATCTTTGAGTTGATTATTAATTATATGATATCACTCTCCTCAATACCTTCTCATTCACCGGGTGTGGTTTTCCGCAGGATCAATGACGAATTTCTGCTGATTCCACTTACCGACAATATTGCCGATATGGATTCACTTTACAGGCTGACTGAGACAGGGGCTTTTATCTGGGAGCTGATAGACGGCGAGCTTGCCATCAGTGATATAACGTCAAAGGTAGCAGAAGAGTTCGATGTGGAAAGAGATATTGCTGAAAAAGATATACTTGATTTTTTCAGTGAGGTACAGGAATTCCTTCATTTCAGGGAGTTGTGACAGCTGAACCAATCGTGGCAGGGAGTCGTGACAGTTGAATTAATCATAGCCGGCAGGAGGATCCGCCTGCGATCGGAGGATGGCATCCCCCTCCGGCCCGATGAGCGGTTCAGCGCTTTCATGGCAGAAGGACCGGGCCAGCCTGAACTTACGGTTGATGTCATGCCCGGAAAGGCTGAGATCCCTGTTGAGGCAGTAAAAGTTTTTGACGCCCGGCTGATGGAGGAGACTCCTGGCGGGATGCGCGATACCGGAGAACCGTTCTGGGAGATACTGACCCACGGTAATGTGACCTTCGCGAGGGTTTATCTTAATGATCCGGTCAGAAATCCCGTTCTTGTCATGCCCCATGTTGAAATGACCTGGCAGATCTTCGCTGATTGCGAAAAGACCATTAAGGTCCCTGCAGACGACAAAATAACCGGTCAGATCTTTTCTGACGCTGAAATGACCGGTCAGATAGTTTCCGGCAATTCAGAGAACCGGATAAATCCCTTGCCTTATCCGCTTGACGGGTTGTTGCTCTACTTTCTTTCTTCAGCCTCCGGCGACATAATGATACACGGATCAGGAGCCATATGCGGCGGCCGCGGGTGGATCTTCACCGGGAGGTCAGGGAGCGGCAAGACCACGATGGCCGGGATCTTTGACCGGGCAGGAGACAGGGTGATCCACGACGACCGGCTCATACTCAGAAAGGAAGCCGGCGGCTGGGTGATGCACAGCACCCCTGTTTACCGCGATGACGAACCGCGCAGCGCTCCGGTTGATCACCTGTGGGGCATCATGCACGGAAGGTCGAATGTGTCATCTCCTGTTTCCGGGGCCGAAGCGGTTGCATTGGCGCTGTCAAACTGCGTCCAGCAGAACCGGGACAGGGATGCTGCAACAAGGCTGGCGTCAGCTGTGGAGGACCTGGTTTCATCTGTCAGGGTGAGCCGGCTCACGTTCCTGCCTGACGGGCGGATACGCGATTATCTGATTGCCCGCGAGTCGGAAAACAAAGTAACCGGCGCCGGGGCTGCAACAACAATGCTTAATGAGGGGAAGCCTGTGACAATCAAAGCCGGCGGCTACAGCATGTGGCCGGTGATCAGGCCCGGAGACCGGATAGCGATAATACCGTATGATCCTCAGATTCCACTGGCAAAGGGAATGGTGGTGGCACTCAGGCGTGACGGTGGATTCGTTGTTCACCGTATCACTGATTACCGGAGAGGCAGGTCCATAAACCTCATCCGGACCCGCGGAGACACCTCGATGATATATGATACGTGGATACCGTCAGGCGAAGTGGCCGGCCTGGTGAAGAAGGTGACGGAAGAGGGCGAATCGGTAATGGTCAGTCCGCAACGACTGCCATATTACATAGGCGGTCTTGCGGTGGCGATTATACAAATATGGAACGCGGTCAGGCACAGATTCTGATCTGACCGGAGACGTTTTGATATTCAGGGTTCCTGAAGTACTTTTGCAGATCACTAATATAAAGGAGTTGAAACGAGATATCAGGAAAATCCTCAGTGAACGGATACTTGTCCTTGACGGCGCCATGGGCACTATGATACAGCGCCACAGGCTAACCGAGGAGCAGTACCGCGGCACCCGGTTCGCCACACATCCGCGGTCGCTTAAGGGTAACAATGACCTTCTGTCAGTAACACAGCCGGAGATCATCCGCGGAATCCATCTCGGTTACCTTCGGGCCGGCGCCGATATCATCAGCACCAACACCTTCAACGCGAACAGGATTTCCATGGCCGACTACGGAATGGAACCGCTTGTTTATGATATGAATGTTGCTGCCGCGAAACTGGCACGCGAGGCTGCCGACCGGCATACGGCAGAGACAGGGCAGGAAGCATGGGTGGCAGGATCGGTGGGACCCACCAACCGCACGGCCTCGATGTCGCCCGACGTCAGTGATCCCGGCGCCCGTACTGTGACCTTCACAGACCTTGCGGAGGCTTACGGCGAGCAGGTGCGCGGACTGATAGATGGCGGGGCTGATATCATTCTTGTCGAGACGGTCTTTGACGGCCTGAACGCCAAGGCGGCGCTCTTTGCCATCAGCGGGGTGCTTGAAGAGAAGGGTGTTGACCTTCCCGTGATGGTATCAGGGACCATCACCGATGCCAGCGGACGGACACTCACCGGCCAGACCCTTGAGGCCTTCCTCATTACAATGTCGCATTACCCGCTCCTCAGCATCGGGCTGAACTGTGCGCTGGGGGCGGAGCAGCTCAGGCCCTTCATCGAGGAGCTGTCAGACAGGGCTCCGTTCTATGTCTCGGCCCATCCCAATGCCGGACTGCCGAACCAGTTCGCAGAGTACGACCAGTCGGCCGAATACATGGGCAACATCATCAGCACCTTCCTGCAGAACGGCTGGGTGAACATCATCGGCGGATGCTGCGGCACAACCCCTGATCACATCAGGGTCATAGCGTCACTGGCAAAAGGCCGTGCACCAAGGACTCTTCCCGAAAGAAAACATATGACGGCGCTGGCAGGGCTGGAACCGCTGGTGATAAGACCCGACACGAACTTCGTAAACATAGGTGAACGAACGAACGTCGCCGGCTCAATCAGGTTTGCAAGGCTGATACGCGAAGGCAACTTCGCGGCCGCCCTTGACGTTGCGCGCGACCAGGTTGAAGGAGGTGCCCAGGTGATAGATATATGCATGGACGATGCCATGATTGACGGTGCGGCGGCCATGACGCGGTTCATCAACCTGCTGATGAGCGAGCCCGACATAGCAAAACTGCCCGTGATGGTTGATTCATCGAAGTGGGAGGTGCTGGAGGCAGGACTGAGATGCATCCAGGGAAAGCCGGTGGTGAACTCGATCAGCCTCAAGGAGGGGGAGGATGATTTTCTGAAGAAGGCACGACTGGTACGCCGGTACGGAGCCGCGGCAGTGGTGATGCTTTTCGATGAACGCGGGCAGGCGGATACGCTGGAGAGAAGAAAGGCGGTGGCCGACCGCTCCTACAGGCTGCTGACGGAAAAGGCCGGCTTCCCCCCGGAAGATATCTTCATTGATCCTAACGTACTGGCTATTGGCACAGGCATCGAGGAGCATAATAACTATGCTGTCGATTACATTAAGGCTACTGAGTATATCAAGGCCAGCCTTCCGTATGCCAGGGTGAGCGGCGGGGTGAGCAACCTCTCGTTCTCATTCAGGGGCAATGACACGGTCAGGGAGGCCATGCATGCGGTATTCCTGTACCATGCCATCAGATCAGGCATGGACATGGGTATCGTCAACCCCGGTCTTCTGAAGGTCTACACATCCATTGAACCTGATTTGTTGCACCTGACTGAGGATGTGGTTCTGAACAGGAGGAAGGATGCCACGGACAGGCTCCTGCAGTATGCTTCAGGAATGAAGGCCGGGAAGCAGGAGGAGAGCACAAAGCACCTCGGGTGGCGTGACGGCGACGTGGTCAGCCGTATAAAGCACGCGCTGGTGAACGGAATCGACTCCTTCATCGAGGACGATGTGGAAGAGGCCCGGCCTCAGTATGACAGGGCGCTGAGGGTCATCGAGGGGCCGCTGATGGACGGCATGAATGAGGTGGGCGACCTGTTCGGGTCGGGGCGCATGTTCCTGCCACAGGTGGTGAAGAGCGCCAGGGTGATGAAGAAGGCCGTGGCACGGCTGACACCCCATATCGAGGCGGAAATGAAAACCGGCGAAGCATCGTCGGCGGGCAAGGTGCTGCTTGCAACTGTCAAGGGTGATGTGCATGACATAGGGAAAAATATTGTGGGAGTTATACTCTCGTGCAACAATTTCGAGGTGATAGACCTGGGTGTGATGGTGCCCGCCGCCACAATACTTGATACCGCTGAGAGAGAGAATGTCGACTTCATCGGGCTGTCGGGACTGATAACGCCGTCGCTCGAGGAGATGGTGCATATCGCCTCTCTCATGGAGGAGCGCGGCATGAAGATTCCGCTGCTGATAGGCGGAGCAACAACCTCGGAAATACATACTGCTGTCAGGATAGCACCCGTTTACTCATTCAGTGCGGTATATGTAAAGGATGCCTCCAGGGCGGTTCCGGTAATGTCAGGACTTCTGTCAGCCGAGGGTTCGCTGGGGAGATCGTTGAAGGAGAAATACGAGAGGCTGAGGAAGGAACATGAAGCCTCGAGGAGGGAGAAGAAGCTTGTGACTCTTGAGGCCGCGAGAAGAAACGGCTTCAAAACGGACGCACCATCACCGGCGCCCCTCATGCCGGGGGTGATCAACTCCGGGCCGGTAAGCCTGAGGGAGCTGGTTGGTATCATTGACTGGACCTTCTTTTTCTTCGCGTGGAAGGTGAACGGCAAGTATCCGGACATATTCAATGACCCGGTAAAGGGCACAGAGGCCAGGAAGCTGTATGACGATGCCCTGGCCTTGATTGAGAGGATCATTGATGAGAAGCTGATGGTTGCGGAGGCGCTCTCGGGAATCTTCCCGGCGGAGCGTCACGGCGATGATGTTAAACTGTTTCCCGGTAACGGAAGTGAAGAGGCATGGTTCCGATTCCTCCGCAACCAGGAGGAGAAGGAGCCCGGGCACCGCAATCTCTGCCTGGCCGACTTCGTGGCAGAAAAGGGAGACCATGCCGGGGTGTTCGTGGTGACGGTCAGGCCGGTGGAGCAGCTTCCCGCGGGTATCGCCGGAGACGATTATAATACCATAATGTTCAGGATCCTTGCTGACCGTTTTGCCGAAGCGGCCGCCGAATGGCTGCACCGCGAGATGCGTGTGAAGCACTGGGGGTATGCTCCGGGGGAGGCGCTCACGGCTGCTGAACTGTTCAAGCTGAAGTACCAGGGTATCAGGCCTGCGCCGGGTTATCCCGCCTGTCCTGACCATACGGGAAAACAGGTGATCTTTGACCTGCTCAGGGCACCGGAGACTATTGGTGTCACCCTGACCGAGAGTTACGTGATGGTGCCCGTTTCCTCGGTGTGCGGTTATGTCTTTGCGTCACCCGGTTCATCATATTTCAATGTGGGAACAATAGCCCGTGACCAGCTTGAGGATTATGCGGCACGGTGCGGAATCACGGTTGAGGAGGCAGCGAAATGGCTTGCCCCGAATCTTTAAATATGCCAGATGAAAGGAGTAACAGTAATTGACCTTATAAAGGGTTCGAAGAGGCCGCTTTTCACCTTTGAGCTGCTGCCGCCGCTGAAGGGACACAGCATTGAGCGCATTTATCATACAATAGAAGGGCTGCTCGAATACTCACCGGCATATATCAACTTCACCTCGCACCGCAATGAGGTGGTGCTGACAGAGAGGCCCGACGGACTGCTGGAGAAGCATACGACCCGCAAGCGTCCGGGAACGATAGCGCTTGCCGCTGCAGTGAAGTACAAGTACAATGTGAACGTGGTGCCTCATATTCTATGCGGCGGGTTCACGAAGGAGGAGACCGAAAATGCTCTTATCGAGATGAACTTCCTGGGAATCAATGATGTGCTGGCTCTCCGCGGTGATCCCCCGAGGGGAAGCCGCGTATTCATCCCTGATCCCGGCGGCCATAAGAACACCGATGAACTGGTGCAGCAGATAGCCGGCATGAACCGCGGGCACTATCTTGACCCGGAGTTGAGGAACACCGCTGCAACGTCGTTTTGTATAGGCGTGGCTGGCTATCCGGAAAAGCATTTCGAGGCTCCGAACCTGAAGAGTGACATGGTCAACCTGAAGCGCAAGGTTGATGCAGGAGCAAGCTACATTGTCACGCAGATGTTCTTCGACAACGAGAAGTTCTATGCCTTCCGCGATGCCCTGCGGGCCATGGGGGTGACCGTGCCGCTGATACCGGGCATCAAGCCGGTCTCGGCCATGACGGATGTAAACCTGCTGCCGCAGACCTTCCATATTGACATGCCCGAGGAACTGGTGCATGAGCTCTCAAAGTGCCGCAGCGATGAAGAGGCGAGGGAGGTGGGTATCGAGTGGTCAGCGGTGCAGAGCCGCGACCTCCTTAAAAACGAAGTGCCGGGGATACATTACTATACCCTCGGCAGATCGGATAACATTGCCCGTATCGTAAAAGCGTCGTTCTAGAGACCGAAAGCCTTTTTAATGGCATTGACCTTGTTCAGTTCCTCCCACTTGAAGAGGCTGACTGTTATCTTCTTGTCGGGCTGGCCGTTGAATGATCTGAAGGTCTTTTCCTTAGTCTGCGGTGTGCGGCCCATGTGGCCGTAAGCAGCCGTTTCAAGATATATCGGTTTCCTGAGTCCGTACTCCTTTTCAATCATGGCAGGTCGCAGGTCAAACATCTTGCCGATAATTTTTGCGATCTCACTGTCCTTCATCTTGACGTTCGAGGTACCGAAGGTATTGACGAAGATGCCTACCGGTTCCGCCACACCGATGGCGTATGAAACCTGCACCAGCATCTCGCGTGCCACGCCGGCCGCGACCATGTTCTTGGCTATATGGCGTGCGGCGTAGGCTGCCGAGCGGTCCACCTTCGAGGGGTCCTTGCCCGAGAAGGCGCCGCCGCCGTGTGCGCCGCGACCACCGTAGGTGTCGACAATGATCTTTCGTCCCGTGAGACCGCTGTCGCCGTGAGGCCCGCCGATGACGAACTTGCCAGTCGGGTTGACGTGGTACTTTATTTTACCGTCAAACAGTTTCTGTTCCTTCTCGCTGAACTGGGCCTTCACCCTTGGGACGAGGATGTTGATGACATCCTTTTTGATTGTCTCCAGCATCTTCTTCTCATCCCTGTCAAACTCGTCATGCTGTGTAGAGACAACAATGGTATGAACTCTTTTCGGGGTGTTGTCATCGTTGTATTCGATGGTGACCTGCGACTTAGAGTCGGGCCTGAGGTATTTCATCACCTTGCCTTCGCGGCGGATTGCGGCAAGCTGGTAGACCAGCTCATGCGCTATGTCAAGCGACAGAGGGAGGAAATTGCCGGTCTCATTGACGGCATATCCGAACATCATTCCCTGGTCGCCGGCGCCCTGGTCCTCTTTCTTCTTCCGGACGACTCCCTGGTTGATATCGGGCGACTGTTCATGGATGGCTGAGAAGATGCCGCAGGAGTTGCCGTCGAACATGTACTCGGCTTTTGTATATCCGATCTTGTTTATGACCTCCCGGATAATGTTCTGCACGTCGATATAGGTTTTAGTCCTGACCTCGCCCGCAACCACCACCTGTCCGGTTGTGACGAGTGTCTCACATGCCACCTTTGAGTCGGGGTCCCATGCCAGGAAGTTGTCAAGGAGTGAGTCGGAGATCTGGTCGGCGACCTTGTCAGGGTGGCCTTCGGAAACTGATTCAGAAGTAAATAGATAGCTCATCTGTTAATTTTTAAAGTTTAACAAAGGCAGGGACGGATTGTTGAAAAGCAGCGGGTGAAAACCGTTTTAGCATTTTTTTCCGTGGTTGCAATCAGCGCAAATCTGTCCACCGTCGTAATACGGCACAAAAGTAGGAAAAAAGTCTGAAAGTCCAAAGTTCAAAGTCAAAAGGTTTCATGACTGAAGGTCTTAAAGTCTCCCTGGTTGCATCGGGATAATTAAATGAATATATTACGCAATATGTATTACACAAAATGTATAATATATTATGTGAAAAAATGTATATTTGCAAAAAAGGAAGCTATAATGAATCATAAAAATCCTTTTCCGGTGGTTGGGTATCACGGACCTGATCTGTTTTGCGACAGGGAGAAAGAAACAGATAGGATTGCAAAGAATCTGAAGGGTGGTTTAAACATAACCCTGATATCTCTCAGGAGGATGGGCAAAACAGCGCTGATTCATCATGTATTTAATGAAATATTAAGAGAAAGGCAGTCCTTTTGTATGTATGTAGACCTCTATCCCACCCGAAGCATTAAGGATCTTACAAGACAGCTGGCGACAGCCTCTATTAATATGCTCCCAAGGAAAAAGCGGACAGGCAATCGCTTCCTTTCATTCCTGAAGGGATTGAGGCCGGTAATAACCTATGATCCCCTGACAGGAGCTCCGGGGGTCAGGTTTGAATACTCCAGCGTGGCTGAATATGAGGTTACTCTCGAAGCTCTCCTGAAATTTCTGGATGAGGTTGGTACCGAGGTCTACCTGGCCTTTGACGAATTCCAGGTAATTGCCTCCTACGAGGAGGAAAATGCCGAGGCCATTCTCAGGACCATGATTCAACCACTTACCAATATTCATTTTATCTACAGTGGCAGCAACAGGCATATGATGAATGAGATTTTTCACAGCTCAAAGAGACCGTTTTTTGCCAGCACAAGGATAATGAGCCTGCCGGCGATCCCGGCGGATAGTTATGGCCACTTTATTGAAGAGAAATTCGCTGAAAACAAGAGAAAAATTTCCCGGGAAGCGATTGGTTTTATCCTCGAATGGACCCGCAGGCACACGTATTATACGCAGTCAGTATGTAATACACTGTTCAGCAACGGAAGTAAGGGAATTGACATTCAGTTGGCAAAGACCATTTGCAGCGAAATAATTGAGGAGCAGGAAAAAAGTTTTCTGCAGTATCGGAATCTGCTTACTGCAAATCAGTGGCAGCTCCTTACTGCGGTGGCAATTGAGGGGAAGGTTTACAAACCACATTCAGGTGATTTTGTCAGACTGCATTCCCTTGTGACTCCTGCCTCAATCACGAGAGCGCTCGATGCCCTGCTGGCAAAGGAGATGATTTATGAGGAGAGTGACAGCACCGGGAGATTCTATTCCGTCTATGATCTCTTCCTGTCAAGGTGGCTTGAGAGGCAGTAAGCTCAGTCGGCAGTCGGCAATCAGCAGCGGACAATCTGGCAATCAGGAAATACCTGATTGACTGGCGACTGGCGACTGGCGACTGGGGACTGGGGACTGGGGATTGAGGACTGAGGATTGTCAGTAACCTACGGATGGCCGGTCAGCTGCCGGAAAGTCTCCTCGAGGCGGGCGCCGGCGAGGGACGAGATCTCGTCGATGGGGCCGTCAGCCACGATGCGGCCGTGGTCGATGATGATGACACGGTTGCAGATGGCCTCAACCTCCTGCATGATATGCGTCGAGAGCATGACCGTCTTTTCACGGCCGGCCTCGGAGATGAGGTTTCGTATTTCCACTATCTGGTTGGGGTCGAGGCCTGTGGTGGCCTCGTCGAGAATCAGCACCTGCGGGTCATGGATCATCGCCTGCGCCAGTCCCACCCTCTGCCGGTACCCCTTTGAGAGGGCCCCGATCTTCCTGCTCTGCTCAGGGGCGAGTCCCGTGCGCTCTATGACCGAGTTCACTGCTTCGCGGCTCTTTTTGCCCATTTTGTACAGGTCAGCAACATACCCCAGGTATTCCCTGACGTACATATCAGTGTAAAGGGGATTGTTCTCAGGCAGGTAACCTATCAGCCGCTTCATCTCCGTGGCGCCCGGTCCGGCCTCAAGGCCGCAGACTGATACGCTGCCCGAATCGGCTGAGAAAAAACCGGTGATGATCTTCATCATGGTCGACTTGCCGGCTCCGTTGGGACCGATGAATCCGACTATCTCACCGGCAGGAATGGCAAAGGATACGCCGTCCAGAGCCTTCCGGGCGCCGTAGGTCTTCGTTACATTACTTACTGTGATTGACATTCAGGGATTGTCGATTGTCGATTTGCGATTGCCGATTGGGATTTGCGAATTTAACTGAAGGCTACACTATTGCCTGCTGCCTGTTGATCCAAGGATTTGCGATTTGCGATTGTCGAATGGCTTAACGCAATTATAAATCGAAAATCGGGAATCGAAAATCCTACCCATACATGAACTGCCCGAGGTTTGCAAACGCCGATGACGGGTTCACGCAGCATACCGGTATCCTGGAGCTGTTGGCGATAATCTCCTGCTCCTTGGCACCAATGACGTAATCTGCAAATGTGATGTCCTTGGTGGTCATGATCAGTATGAGATCAGCCTTCAGTTCCTGGGCTATTTCGATTGTTTTCTCGGCCAGCTTGTCCGATGGCACCTCCTTGATGTCATACTCTATATTGTTCTGTATGAGCATCCTTACGGCATAATTGAGGTTAAGATTGGCCTTCTTGGCCAGCGACTCATCCTTCCTGGTGGCTTTGAGAATATGGACCTTTGAATCAAAGTATTTGCCCATGAAGATCGCCATCGAGAGTTTCTCCTTCTCCTCGGCGCGCCAGTCTATCGGGCATACGATATTGTGATAACGCTCCTGGTCTGCCGGGGCCGCCTGGACAACGATGTAAGGAACCTTCGATTTGGCTATCACCTTCAGCGCCCAGCTGCCGGTGATCTTCTGCATGCCGCTCATACCGTGTGTTCCCATCACAACCAGTGATGCGCCGCGGTCATTGACGAACTCGGGTATCTGCTTGAAGATGGTTCCGCGCTGAACATGTGTCTTAACCTTGACGCCGAAGTTGCGCTCAACCTCGTTCCCCTTTATGGTCATCGCCGCCTGCTTGGCCTTGATGCCACCCTCGGAAGTGATCTTGTCAACGATGTGCAGAAGGCAGATATCATTGTGCGTCATGCGTGATATCTTGATGGCATGCTGCAATGCATAATCAGTGACAGGGGTGAAATCCCATGGCACCACAATTATCTTGCTGTCGACTTCCATAATGTTCGCGTTTTCAGTTTGAAAAGTAAAATTACCCTTTTTTGGTGATAATTCAAAAAGGAAATCCTCCTAGGGGAAACGCTGACAATATCTGAAAAATTGCCTTTATGCACAAAAACAGTGCCATTTGTCAATATCCCGGCACTACAAGAGGAACAAAATGCTACTTTTGTGAGTGTAACGGTTTGATTTTATATGAAGAGAAAACGAGTAAAGGAACTGCTGGCAAACCCGGTTACCGGGGAGAAGATGCTTGTGAAGGGATGGGTCAGGACAAAGAGAGAGATAAAGAATGTGGCATTTGTCGCACTCAATGACGGTTCAACCATCAACAACATACAGATAGTCATTGATCTGGGCGCTTTCCCGGCAGATCTTCTGAAGGATATAACCACGGGTGCCAGCATAGGGGTGACAGGCACACTGGAGGTTTCACAGGGCAAGGGGCAGAGCGTTGAGATACTCGCATCGGAGCTCACCCTTTACGGCAAGTGTGATCCTGACAGCTATCCTCTTCAGAAGAAGGGACACTCGATGGAGTTCCTGAGGGAGATAGCCCACCTTCGTTTCCGGACCAATACATTCGGAGCGGTGATGCGCATAAGGCACGCCATTGCTTTTGCCATTCACAAGTATTATAATGACAGGGGATTCTTTTACCTGCATACCCCCATCATCACCGGCAGCGATGCCGAGGGAGCGGGTGAGATGTTCCACGTTACCACCTTCGATCTGAATAATCCTCCGCGCACAATTGAGGGAGCCATCGATTATGAAGCCGACTTCTTCGGCAAGCCGACCAACCTGACCGTCAGCGGACAGCTCGAAGGAGAACTTGGCGCGCTGGCACTGGGAGAGATCTATACCTTCGGCCCCACTTTCCGTGCCGAGAACTCCAACACGCCCCGTCACCTTGCCGAGTTCTGGATGATTGAGCCGGAGATGGCATTCTGGGACCTCAATGACAACATGGACATGGCCGAGGATTTCCTCAAGTACCTTATAAAATATGCTCTTGACAACTGCCGGGAGGATATCGAATTCCTCAACAAGATGATTGACAACGGCCTCATCGGGAGGCTTGAGTTCGTCCTCGCCAACGATTTCGTGAGGCTGTCCTACACGGAGGCAATAAAGATCCTCGAAGCTTCGGGCCGCAAGTGGGAGTATGCAGTGGGCTGGGGACGCGACCTCCAGGCTGAGCATGAGCGTTATCTTGTGGAGACACACTTTAAGTGTCCTGTCATACTCACCGACTACCCGAAGGCTATCAAGGCCTTTTACATGAAACAGAATGACGACGGTATGACTGTCAGGGCCATGGATGTGCTGTTCCCCGGAATAGGGGAGATCATCGGCGGATCGCAGAGGGAGGAGGAACTGGATAAGCTGACGGCCAGGATTGAGGAGCTTAACCTTCCTGTGAAGGATATGTGGTGGTACCTTGACACGAGGAGATTCGGCACGGCGCCCCATTCGGGCTTTGGGCTGGGATTTGAGCGCCTGATCCTGTTCATGACCGGGATGTCGAACATACGAGATGTGATCCCGTTCCCGCGCACACCGCGGAATGCGGAGTTTTAAACAACTGAACGGCTGCCTCCATGCTCGACCAGAAACTACAGCAGAAACTTCTGCAGAAGCTTTCACCCCAGCAGATCCAGATGATCAAGCTGCTGGAGGTGCCTGCCATGCAGCTCGAGCAGCGTATCAAGAAGGAGCTTGAAGAAAACCCTGCCCTGGAAGAGGGTCCTGATGAAGATGATGCACAGGGCGAGGATGAGGATGATGTCGACTTTGAACAGGATGAGCGTGACCAGGAGGAGTTTGGCCTTGACGATTACCTCAATGATGAGGATATCCCCGATTACCGCCTCCAGGTCAATAACACTTCAAAGGATGAAGACAGAAGGGATGAGATACCCTATGCATCCGGTTCATCATTCCATGACAGCCTGATCTCGCAGTTCAATCTCAGATCAGACACTGAGAGGGAGGATATCCTGGGTGAGTATATAATAGGTAACATCGATGACGACGGTTACCTGCGCCGTGAGGTGGAGAACATGGTCGACGATCTTGCATTCCTTCAGAACATAACCACCGATACAGACGAGCTGACCGCCGTGCTGAAGATCATACAGGACCTTGAGCCTGCCGGTGTGGGTGCCCGTGACCTGCGCGAGTGCCTGCTGCTTCAGCTTGAGAGGAAGGACCAGTCGGTACGGTCCGTTGCCCTTGCCAGGACCGTCCTGACCGATTATTTTGAGGAGTTTTCCAGGAGGCATTACGAAAAAATAATGTCAAAACTGGGTATCAGCGAAGAGGATATGAAGAGTATTGTTGAGGAGGTTTTGAAGCTCAATCCCAAGCCGGGCGGAGCCGTCAGCGACCCCTACAGCAAGTCGGCCCAGCATATCATCCCCGATTTTATCCTTGAACAGACGGACTCAGGCTTCGAGCTGAGCCTGAACAACCGCAACATTCCGGAGCTGAAGATCAGCCGGGGTTACAGCGAGATGCTCGAGTCATACAGCCGTGACAAGGCTGCAGGCAAGCAGAACCGTGACGCAATCATGTTCGTGAAGCAGAAGCTCGATTCAGCCAAATGGTTCATCGATGCCATCAGGCAGCGCCAGAACACCCTCCTGCTGACAATGAATGCCATCCTGCAGTACCAGCGGGAGTATTTCATCGAGGGTGATGACACCAAACTAAGGCCGATGATTCTCAAGGATGTGGCAGAGATGACCGGGCTTGATATCTCCACCGTGTCACGCGTGGCGAACAGCAAGTATATACAGACGCACTTCGGGATCTATCCGCTGAAGTTCTTCTTCTCCGAGGGGATGCAGACCGATTCCGGTGACGAGGTGTCGACAAGGGAGATAAAGAGGATACTGCAGGAGTGTCTCGGCAACGAGGACAAGCGGCGGCCGCTGACAGACGAGAGGCTGACCGAGATACTCCAGGAGAAGGGTTACCAGATTGCGCGACGCACGGTTGCCAAATACCGTGAACAGCTGAACATTCCTGTTGCCAGGATGAGAAAGGAGATAAAATGACTCCCGAAGAAAAGGGCTGGAAGACAAGGACGGCGGAGATTCTTTCCGCGATATTCCATCCCCTGTTCATGCCGCTGTACGGGCTGCTGATCATATACAGTTCTCCCACCCTGCTCTCCTTCATTCCTTCACAGCTGAAGACGGTGATCTTTCTGCTGGTTCTTGCGAACAACATCGTCCTTCCCCTGGCCCTGGCGGCCATCCTCCGGATCAGGGGCGCCATAACATCATTCAATGCCCGTGACCGCAATGAGAGGGTCATCCTGATGGTTTTCGCGCTTATGATGTATACCCTGACCGCCTGGCTTCTTCTCAGGATGCAGGTGCCGACCCTGATCAGGGCTTACTTCATCTCGATTGCCATTGTCACGCTCATCACCCTCCTTATAACCACTTTGTACATGGTGTCACTGCACGCCGCCGGCATCGGAGGGCTGCTGGTGCTTATAATCTTCATGGTTGTGTTCTATCACATAAGCACGGTATGGCAGCTGACAACGGTGGTTGTAGCCGGCAGTGCGTTGATGTCATCAAGGATCTGGCTGGGTGATCATACCCCGGCAGAGGTGTGGACGGGGTTATCTGCCGGTGCTACGGTGATGGCGCTGTCACTCTTTTTTCTGATCAGGTAGGAGATTTACTGCTTGCTCAAACATCCAGGCTCCGTCAGAAAACTGTGGCGCAGAATTCTCTGCCGGCGATGCAGTTTCAGAGAACTGACAGGGAGGCGGTTCAGTCAGAGCGGCACCTGTCATTTTCTCCTCAGCCAGTGCGCGCAGTCTCCCGATATGTTGCTGTCCGAGGGTTATGAAACCGTAGCGCCCGCCGAGGTATTCGCCAAGATACTCCTGTTCCGGCTGTCCGGGTGTCGGTATCAGTATCGCTCCCTTTCCCAGTGAGGTCAGCTCCATGACAGAGGTGTACCCTGACCTGGTGATGACCAGTGAGCTGCCCTCGATCAGTCGCCTCATTGTACCGGCATCCGGCTTTATAAAGAAGTCAATGGCTTCATTCTCTTTCATGGCCGTCTGAACCGGGGCGGCGCTCAGAACGCAAAGCTGAAAACCATGTAGTGCCACGCAGACCTTTTCGAGCAGAACTGTACGCTGAGGCTCAGGTCCGGAGAGTATAAGACAGCAATACGGATGCCTGAGTGCGGGAGCCGCTTCCGAAGGCACAGTCATCATGAACCTTGACAGAGGCCCCATATAGTGAACATTTCCCGGAAGCTTAAGCCCATGCGAAAGTCTTCCCGAGAAGTTCACCGGGCCGGGCCAGTCAGGCACCAGGCACAGGTCGTACCTGCCAGTGATCTTCCGGTGAAGCCGGGCGGCAAAAGGCTCCATGAAGCTCAGCCCACGGGGGAAGGGTATTCGCAGCTGGTGAGTAACATAGACTGAGAAAATCTCGCGGTGAAAAAAACCAAAACGGTTATCGGAAATGATGACAGAGGGTTTAACCTCTCCGGCAATCTTCCTGAGAGCGAAGTGTTCGCGGAAGGCATTGAGAACCACCACAGGCAACTGCATGAAGATACAGAGCCACTGCGGAAGGAACACGGAATACCTTATGCGCAGTCCGGGGATCTCAATCAGCCTGATCCCGGGCAGCTCATTTTCCAGAAGCGGAAGCAGCTGTGCGTCAGCGCCGAATACGACGTCATTGCCTCTTCTTTTCAGTTCCAGGGCCAGGGGTATCATCCGTCCGGCGTGGCCGAAGCCCCAGTTCAGCGGGCTGATGAGTATCGTCCTGCCGCCCATAATGCTTATCCTGACACGGAGGTGCTGATCCCCAGCGCCTGCACCCGGGAGGCGATGGCCTTCAGCTCTGCCTCGGGCACCTTCTTCAGTCGGGTTCCAGGGGGTGTGTCACGGTCAATTGTATAGATCATGACCGACTGCGGCCGGAGGCGACTGACAGCCTCAATCAATGCCGTGAGCTCCTCCGGTGTTGTGTTGTCAACGGTCCCGCCGTTGCATTCACCTCTTACAAAAAGGGTCTGAATGATGAACTTACCTTCAAAATCCTTCACATAATGTTCGAACCGTGCCAGGTCGACCCCGGCGCGGGGCTGGTTCAGCCTCCTGACAGTAGCCGGCAGGGCGGAATCGAGCTTGAGGATATTCATGTCAACTCTCTTCA
This sequence comes from Bacteroidales bacterium, assembly GCA_049294275.1. GTDB lineage: Bacteria > Bacteroidota > Bacteroidia > Bacteroidales > VadinHA17 > SR-FBR-E99. The sequence goes on along the minus strand of JBAQCQ010000053.1, from coordinate 79,399 downwards.
GCGCCTCGCGCACACTTCGGCGGCGCAGTGTTGATCCGTTGGAGAGGACGGAAATCCTTGCATCCGGGAAGAACTCATTGCGCAGGGCCACGGAGTCATCGATAATTGCGGCAAAATCTGAGTGCAGTGTGGGTTCTCCGTTACCGGCATAGGTTATGACATCAGGAGCTTTTCCCTGTTCCTTCATCACTGACAGTTTCTTTCTCAGGGCATCATACACGGCTGCACGGGTGGGCATGGACTCCGGCCTGACGCTTCCCGCCGAAGTCCATCCGCATTCACAGTAGATGCAGTTGAACGAGCACACCTTCCGGCTGACCGGCAGCAGGTTGATGCCCAGTGATACTCCCAGCCTGCGGCTGCGTACCGGTCCGAAAACTATGCTGTCAAAAAGGAATGTTGGCATTGAGATACGGGTTACAGGCTTTAAATTTACATTAATCTGCGCACCCGGCTTCCGGGCAGCAATCGCAGGTTTACCAGGTCAGCGCCCTCGATGAGTAACAGGCCCGGGTTTTTCCCCGGTTCTATCGACCCGAGGGTGTCTGACATCTTCAGTGCCCTCGCGCCGTTGACAGTTCCCCACCTGATGATCTCATCGAGCGGAACGCCGGGGGCAGCATCCTGGAGCAGCCTCAGCTCATACAACATGTCAAGCCTGTCATTGGAGGCGAGACTGTCGGTACCCGCAACAATCCGGTCCGTGATTTCACGCAGCAGCGTCACCGGCGGCATGGTTCCCGTTATATGCATATTCGATGAGGGACAGAGACAGAACCATATGTTTCCTTCCATGGCCAGTCTCTCTGCCTCTCCGCGGGTGATCACAGTGTTGTGCACGAGCATGAGATGCGAGGCCAGTCGCGAAAGCCCGAGCGCTCTCTCAACATGATCCTGCGACATCCTGCGCTCATCTTCCGACTCCAGGAAGTGAACGGAGATCACTGATTCGGGAGTGATATGTTCACGGACAAGTGCGAAGAGCTGCTCCGAGAGCGAATAGACAGCATGCGGAGTTATGTATGCGGGCAGTCCTGATGACGCGGCAGCGGCAGCTGTCTCCCTCGCGCCTTTAATCCGTGAATCTGCCACGCGAGGATCTGTGCCAAAGACTTCAGCAAAGGTGAGGTAGCGTATTGAACTCCTGCTTTTTACATCAAATGATACCGAACCATTGCTGATGTCGCCGCAGGCCACAACCCCCCCGTCGTACATCTCCCTGTCGGCCCGCGCAGCCGCTGCCGCAATCTCTTTGAGGTCCGCCTCACGTCGGTCGCGGATGGCAACAATGAATTTCTGAAGTCCCTCTCCTCCGGGGATGAGGTCACGCATATGCGAGAGCTCGAGATGCGAGTGGCAGTTGATCAGTCCGGGAATTATGATCCCGTTGTGGAATTCCGTTCCGGCTGTCTCCCTGAGTTCACCTCCCGTATCTTCAACCCCGATAACAGTCCCGTCGTCCGCGGCAATAACAACAGCCCTTCTGAGCGGTCTGCCGGCTGAGGTGAAGACATATTGTGCCGCAATCCTTCTCATTATCACTGTAGCGCGGGAACTGTATCAACCCGGAGCCTGATGTTGGCAATGCGGGCATGTTTCATCCACGATCCGGGCTGGTTGTCGTGGTTCAGGAGCCAGCCCCTGAGGCGGGTGCCCCGGATAGTGTCAAGCTGATGACTCACCGTCACATTCTGAAACTGCCCGTCCCTGTTCAGGAGATACTCCTGCCAGTAATCACGTATTTCGACTCCCGCGCTGTCGGTGTAACTGAAGTAGACCGTCACTCTCGGGTTCAGGCTTTTGTCATCCTCGAATAGACGGATGTCGGCTGAAAGCACATACAAACCCGTCTTTTCCGCGGGCATATCGAACCATACCGGATCACGGGTGAAGTCTTCCGGGAAGCTGTAGCTCTCCTTTCCGGTCCAGAGATTTTCCTCCGCGGCGGAATCAACGGATCCCTGTTCTTTCATTATCACTGTCTCCATTTCCAGCAGGTTACCGGTGACCCGGTCATAGATCTTTGCCAGTTTCCTGGGCTTATCCGTAAAATAGTACTTCATGGTTGCATTGAGCTGTTCCACGGTGTAACCGTGGCTGCCGATGACATCGATGTAATTCAGTATGGAATCGCGCTGTCCCCACGTATCCCTCATGAAATTGAAGTCCATAATGCCTGTGGTGAGGTAGGTGTCAGTGAGTATTGCCACCAGTTTATCATCGGGAATGAGCATCTTTCTGCCGGGTTTGTGGCCGCCGGGGTCACCGCAGGAAATCAGCCCAAGGATCAGGGCGGCAACAAATATTATTGTCTTTTGGCTCATCTCTTTTCTCTGTTGTTCTCCCTGAGATATTTCCGTGAGAGATAGTGGACCGGATACCACGCTGCTCCATAGCCGATGGCTGCAACTGTGGCCGCCACCGCGACAAAGTCAATCAGCTTCATTCTGACGGGATAGGCATCAATGAGAAGTGATTCGCCGGCCAGCTTTACGATGCCGAAGTGCTGCTGGGCAGCGCAGATCAGGAAACCCAGGGTCAGTCCCAGCACTGTTCCGATAACGGAGATCATCCATCCCTCATAGATGAATATTCGTTTTATAAGACGGTTGTCGGCGCCGAGGCTCTTGAGGATATTGATATCTCTTTCCTTCTCAATTATAAGCATCGTGAGGGACCCGATAATATTGAAAGAGGCGATGATCAGGATAAATGTCAGGATGACATAGATGGCGAGTCTTTCCGCCTTCATCACCTTATAGAACATCTCCTGCTGTTCATACCTGTTCTGCACCAGGAACTTATCGCCCATGAGTTCGCCTATGACCTTCTGTGTCCTGCGCTGATCGGCTCCCGGCTTCATCCTTACCTCGATGGAGCTGATCTCTTTGGTATAGCCAAGCAGCTCCCTTGTGAATTCCAGCGGGAGGAAGACATATTTGGAATCGAATTCCTGTTCCACTGCAAAGATCCCGGAGAGATAAATATATTTCCTTGTGAATTCACTCCCGGGATTGGCGCTTATCCTGGCCTTGCGGTCTGGGATGTAGATCGCCAGGGGAGAGATGAAGTTAAGTCTCATTCCAAGGTAGTTTGCCACGCCCAACCCGGCCACGGCATAAGGTCTTCCGTTTTCATCCTGCAGCTTGAAATCGCCGTCCCACATTGCGGTGTCAAGATCGGTGACATCGGTGTAGTTGAGTGAAACACCCTTGACGGTGGCAATGTACTGCTGTTCATCATACCTCAGCAAGGCATTCTCCTCAAGGGTTTCAGCATACACCTCCACGCCCCCGATGGCTGCCAACCGCTTCAGGGTCAGCGTGTCAGGGGTGAATACCTTGCCTGTCACAGGAGAGATTTTTATTTCCGGGTCCGAGGTGCTGAAGATCCCCTTCACCATCTCTTCAAGGCCGTTGAACACTGACAGGATGGTTATCAGCGCCATTGTGCCGACTGTCACGCCTGCCACCGAGATGGCTGAGATGACATTGATGGCGTTGCGCGATTTCTTTGCGAACAGGTATCTTCTGGCTATGTATACAGAGAGCTTCATCTTCCTTTTCGGGCTATAACAAGCAACCCGGTCCCCCTTTCATGTCTTTTGTGCAGGTCGGTACAGTTCATCACCACGACGAAGGGCATGACGACAAGATACCATAAAGGAAGGAGAATGAAAAAGAGCTTTGAGGCTGAAAGCATCATTACGGGATATTTCATCGAGAGCCGCCATGCGATGCTGCCGGCTGCACCGTAGGTATATGATACTGTCACTTCATCAAAACCTGCCGAGGCAAGTTTCTCCGTTATCTCCTCCCTGCCGTATCCGTTGCGCACGTGCTCTCCGATGAATGAGGTATCATCACCGGAGTGCACATCCGATCCGCCGGTGTCAGAAGGTGTGGAGATGACAAGGTATCCGCCGTTGTTCATCCAGCTGCCGAACGAGGAGAAAACCCTGCTGTCTTCCTCAATATGTTCCATCACGTCAACGCAGACGATCAAATCAAACGTGGCTGCCTGGCTCCATATCACCAGGTCGGCTTCGACAGCCTTCACCCTGTCTCCGAATCCGGTCTTTGCGAAAAATGCGTTGCAGTCGGCCACCTGTTCACTCTTGATGTCGGCTGCCGTTATCTTCCATCCCGGAAACTTTGATGCCATCCACCACGAATACTGTCCGAAGCCCATCCCGGCATCCAGGACGCTGGCTGATCCGGGAATAATTCGGCCCAGTCTCTTCAGGGCCTTCCTGACGTGCCAAGAACGGAGGAGAAGGATATTGAGCAGACGGTAAAAGAGCTTCCGCAGCAACGGGTGGCGGTTGAACTGCCTCCCGAGGAGCTCTTTTATGGGATCATAGTGCATCGGCCTTATTCCTTGAGAAGGTTAGTGATTTTATCTATATAGTCGTTGCTGTCATCAATGAAGAAGGCTATCTCAGGTATAATCCGGAGCTGGTTGCGAACCTTTTGTCCGAGTTCGAATCTCAGCTTCGGGACGCTGTTACGCAATCCTGCGAGGACCAGGGCAGACCCCTCTGAAGGGAAGATGCTTACATAGGTCTTTGCAAGAGAGAGATCGGGGCTGACGCGGACCGTGGTCACGGAGATCATCTTCCCGGGTGCCAGCTCGCCGCCATGGTGCATTATTATCTCTGCAAGCTCCTTCTGCACCAGTCTTGCAACTTTCTTCTGCCGTGTTGATTCCATAATGGATTAATTACCCGGCAAAAATACAAAAATTGTTGCAGCGGGAGGCTTTTGTTCCCGAAGGCCGAAAGGAGTGCAGCGGGAATTGAGGTTCCGCAGCCAGTAGATGGTCCGGCCGGTTTCAGGCCAGGAAGCCGGATGAAGCCGTGACAGGACTGCGGGGCTATCCGTTGAAAGAGGACTCCGGGAGACCAAATTCGTTAATTATCCCTATTTTTGTCGCTGAAAAAGCATTTTTGATGGATACTGTAGTAAGCGGCATAAGGTCAACCGGCAATCTTCACCTGGGCAATTATTTCGGAGCACTGAAGAACTTCCTGAGGATGCAGGATGAGAACAACTGTTATTTTTTTGTTGCTGATTATCATTCACTTACCACACATCCACATCCTGATGACATTCACGGCAACATACGCCAGGTTCTGGCCGAATACCTGGCGGCAGGCATTGACCCCGGGAAGGCAACGGTATACATTCAGAGCGATGTGCCGCAGGTTGCGGAGCTCTACCTGCTCCTGAACATGAACGCATATGTCGGGGAGCTGGAGCGCACTACATCATTCAAGGAAAAGATCCGCCAGCTCCCTGACAACATCAATGCCGGCCTTCTCACCTATCCGGTACTCATGGCCGCCGACATCATTATTCACAAGGCACACAAGGTCCCTGTAGGGAAGGATCAGGAGCAGCATCTTGAGATGACCCGACGCTTTGCACGCCGTTTCAACACCATATACGGCGTCGAGTATTTCCCTGAGCCTGAAGCATATAACTTCGGCAAACAGCTTATAAAGATTCCGGGACTTGACGGTACAGGCAAGATGGGGAAGAGCGAGGGCAACGGCATCTTCCTGGCCGATACGCCGGCTGAAATACGCAAGAAGGTAATGAGAGCCGTGACTGATGCCGGTCCCGAAAAGGAGAACTCAGTACCCTCCGAACCGGTGAAGAATCTCTTTACAATCATGGAAGCTGTCTCAGCACCATCGACGGTGAAGCACTTCCGTGAGCTGCATGCGAGCTGCGCGATAAGGTACGGTGACATGAAGAAGCAGCTGGCGGAGGACATCATCAGGGTCACCGAGCCAATCAGGATCCGGATCAATGAGATCATCAATGACCCTGTTTACCTGGGCAGGGTGGTGGCACAGGGTGCCGAAAAGGCAAGGGCAAGCGCCTCTGCCACAATCAAAGAGGTGAGGGAGATAATCGGCTACAGACCTTTCTGAGATTTTCGTAAGCTATACGTTCACTGTCGGGGCGCGCTCGAAGGGAGCTCCCCTGTCAAAGGGATAGCGGTAGGTTATGTGTGTCTTTATGATCTTTGCACCAATCTGGTCAAGGAGATGCATCATTGAGGGATTGAAATCGCCTATCCAGTTGAATTCGAGCTCTTTATACGGAAACTTCTCGGACAGCGCAAGCTTTGCGAATGACATTATCAAAGCCCCTTCCACCCCCTTGCGCTGGTGCTCAGGCACAATCCCGAAAATTAGTCCGAACGCCTTGGTCAGCTCACTTCTTACATACCTGTACCACAGGAATTTCAGCCTGCCCACATGGTTGAGTTTGCCGTTGAGATGCCTGACAATCTGGTTGACCTCAGGAAGCATGATGAAGAAGCAAACCGGCTCATTCTTATAGAAGCCGAACCACAGGAGCTTCTCGTCATGTATCTGCCTGAAGCTTTTGAAAATCATCCTGGCGTGCCTCTCGCTGATGGTCTTGACACCCTGAAAACGTGCCCATCCCTTGTTGTAGACAATCATGAAATTGCGGGCTATCTCCCTCGCCTCTGACGTATTCATGTACCTGAAGGTGTAGTCGTGATTGTTGAAGATCCGTTCGGCCTTGACCCTGATTACCTCGTCGAGATTTCTGTCGGTGATGGGTGTATGGTAGGTATACTGTTCGAAGTAGTTCCGGAAGCCGTATTTTTCAAACAGCTCTCTGTAGTAAGGCGGGTTATAGGGCATGCAGTAGTTGGGAGGCAGGAAGCCGTCGACCAGCAGCCCCCACCAGCGGTCGCGCTCCCCGAAGTTCACCGGGCCCTCCATGACAGTCATGCCGTTCCCGGCAAGCCAGTTGCGACAGGCGTCAAACAGCATTGCAGCTGCATCGTAATTGTTGATGCATTCGAAGAAACCCATTCCTCCTACAGTTTTCTGATCTGCATTCGCGATCTTCCTGCTGTAGAAGGAAGCCACCCTTCCGACACACCTCCCGGAACCGTCGCGGAGCAGCCATCTGGTTGCATCACCGTTTCGGAACTGGCTGTTTACCGAGCGACTGAAGATTGACTCAACATCCCTGAAGAGCGGTTTGATCCAGTTGCTGTCGCCTCTGTTTATAAAAGCCGGCAGATCATGAAACTCCCTGATCTCCTTTTTGCTTTTTATCTCAGCAAGATGAAAATTGCCGGCCATTTTCCTCGGTTTTCGAACAGGGTTGAAATTTAGTCAAATCTTTTGGAAAAGCAAAGTACGGGCCCGAAGGCCCCAGGGGAAATTATGACATACAGCCCGGATTAATACCCGGTTCTTACCGTTTTGTCAGATCCTGACCCTGGCGGGTTCGGGGGTGATCAGATCCTGATCCTGGCGGGTTCGGGGGTGATCAGATCCTGACCCTGGCCGAGAAGATGAAGTTTATTCCCGGGGCAGCAATGCCGGATGAATAGGGTCTGTAGCGCAGGTCAAGTATGTTTTCCACACCGGCGGTAAGATCAACCCTGTTGCTGATATTGAAGAATGTCTTGAAGTTAAGGGTGAACCATCCGGGTGACCAGGGGTTGCCGTCAGAGTCGGCGGCGTACATGTATGCTTTGTCTCTCTCACTGGGCGCAAGCCTGTCATAGGTTATGCTCCCGTTATACACAGCATAGAGATCTGCCTTCACCAGTGACCTTTCAAAGATCACATGTGTGGCTCCGAAGACCGGGGGAATATGCCTCAGCGGCTCCTTGTCGTTGTCGTGTCCCCCGGTGAGGGTCAGTGATGATTTTATCCTGAGAAATGCCGTCGGCCTCAGTTCTGCCTTCATCTGCGTGCCGTAAATGATTGCATAGCCTGCGTTGACCATGGCGTAGACATTGCTTTCCTCTCCCTGGTATTCGATAGTTGACTCTCCGTTGAAGAGGAACTCACGGCGAACCATGGCATTGTCAAGGTAGGAGTAAAAGAGGGATGCCCCGGCGAGCAGCATTTTGCCGATCTCCCTGCTTGCACCTATATCAGCATTCCAGAGGTATTCCGGCCTGAGGTCAGGATTGGGTACCACGATCACACCGGGAGCTGACTCAAATACTTTTCCGAGGTCATCGAGGTTGGGGGCCCTGAACCCCGTCGAAAGGTTTAAGGTGAGCTCGGTCCGCCCGTCAGGCCTGTATACGGCGCCTGCAGCTCCGGTCACTGCACTGTTGGCCGACTGAATGGAGGTGAAGGGGAAATTATAGTATGAATTGTCTGCTATGGTCGAATTCAGGGAGACGAAGTTATACCTTGCACCTGTGCTGACGGTGAACTTACTGCCCAGGTTAAATTTATACCCTGCGTAAAAGGCAAAGCTGTTATAGATATTCCTGCCGTTGGGATAACGCGAACCTGCGGGGACTGTCTCACCGGTGGTTATGTTCTTTATGTCGGCATCACTGCGGATGTTGTTCCGGACATATTCAGCCCCGTAATAGATGAGGCTTTTCTCTTTCTCCGGCGTCTTGTCGAAGTCGAGGTTGACTGACCATATCCCTACCTTTTCTGTCTGTTCGTTCAGGCTGACGTCATTTATCTTTCTGTCATGCCTGCTCTCGCGGTAATCCTGCCTCGCAACCGTCAGACGGGCCTCGTCAAATGCAGCCGACGGCTTGTTGTACCTGACTGTGGAGTTGGTCATCATCCATATCTGGGGACCGTAAAACCAGTCGCCGTATCTCAGGGTGCTGTTCTTCACCTGTATCAGCCTGTCATACCTGGGTACGTCTGAAAGATGCGAGTAATGGTGGGCCAGATCAATGTCGAAGTCCTTCCCTGCCTTGAAGCGCAGTTTGTTCATGGTATTGAGTTGCGAATAGCCGGTGGCAACCTGTTTACGCGGATTTTCATTCATCACCACCGTGTCTCTTCCGCCGATACGGGTCTGGTATTCGTTGCGCAGGTATTCGTGGTGGGACCTCGATCCCATCACCAGGTCACCGTAGTCGGACCAGGTCACCGAGGATAAGAAAGCCATCCTGCGTCCACCGATATTGACATCTGCGTGGTACGTCTGCTCGCGTGCGGCTGTCGAGTACCGTGCCATGGCCTCTGCCTTCACGTAGACGGAATCTCCCGTGGAAAAGAGGGCTCCTTTGGTGTGGAAATCCATCACTCCGCCGAGTGCATCGCTGCCGTACATGGTGGCGCCGGGCCCGAAGATTATCTCTGTGCGTTCTATCACAGACGGATCGAGCGAGATGACGTTCTGGATATTTCCCTCGCGGTATATGGCATTGTTCATCCTGACGCCGTCAATATTTATCAAAACCCTGTTTGTGGCAAATCCCCTGAGCATGGGGCTGCCGCCACCCAGCTGGCTCTTCTGGACGAAGACATCGCCTCCCAGCGAGACGAGGTCAGCTGCCGTCTGAGGGTTCTGTATCCTGACAGAAGGAAGGGCGATTGTACTGATGTAGTTCGGCACTTCATCGGATTTCTGTTCCCATCTGTTTGCCGAGACTATGAACTCCTCAACCTCAAATGTCTTTGTCACCAGCCTGACAACCCACCCGGACTCCCTGAGCTCCTCGGGAGTGAATGAGACCCTCTCGTATGAGAAGTGCTGAAAATAGACAGGCTGTCCTGCCCTGAATCCTGAGAGGCTGGCCTTGCCGGCAGGACTGGTATAGCAAAACTGGGTGCGTGCCTCATTGTAGACGGCTACGTCAGCAACAGGCTTGCCGTCTTCCGTTGAAAGAACGGTGACAGTCTGCGCGTTCAGCGCCAGAACAGGCAATAATAAAAGGAGCAGAAACAAAAATCTCTTCATTAGTCAAAAGTTAAGAACGGTGACAGATGCACAAAAAGCATTCCATAAATAGCACTGATGAGCATGCTTTCCGGCATTTTTCTCCGGAAACCCTGGTCAAACTCTTTTGCACGGGCAAATTAATATTTTATATTTTTGAGAATAGATAGAAACCTCAAAATAGTGCACAGGAGAACCGCGATCTTACTGGTAGGTTTGTTTGCTCTGGCATTGGCCGTGGCTGCCTTTTTCATAAGAAAGGACAAGCAGGTGGTGGTCGTTGATCCATGGGTGGCAGTGCCCTCGGATGCCTTCTTCATTGTGGAAACGAACGACTTCCCGGAGTTGCTGACCCGGACTACCGATCCGGCCGGGATGATGTCACGGCTCTCTGCGATGCAGTGGGCTGCTTCGGTGATACGCGCCGCCTCTGAGGTTGACAGTATCACGGGAACCCCGGAGGTGCGCGCGATTATAAGCGGAAGAAGGGTCATCATCTCCTTTCATATGGAAGGACAGGGCCGCATCACTCCGATGGCGGTCATGAGCGGGGGGACAGCGCTGACGCCGAGGCGTCTTGCCAGCCTGTGCGTCCAGTCAGGTGCAGCGGTGACGGAGAGCAGGGACCTTGGAGGCACAAGGACATACACAGTAACATACGGAAAGGGCAACAGCCGGACATCGGTCAGCATTGCCCTCACCTCAGGCATCGTTATCATTTCAACATCCGAAAATCTTGTCTCGGCAGCCCTTGACAACAAAAGCGCAGGCTCTGACATCCGTCATCAGCAGGGTTTTGCCCCTGTGGTCAATGCCTCAGGAAAAGATGCCGACAATGTATACCTGCTCTTCAGGAATCTGCCCGGCTTCATGAAATCATTCATTGATCCCGAAGATATTGCTGCAATAACCTCGGTGGCAATTGCCGGAGGCGGCGACCTCAGTACTTCAGAGGAGGGGCTTTGCGTCAGCGGATTTCTGACCACCGCCGGAGCAGGTCTGGGGGCTGACCGCCTGATGAACGTAGCGCCTGCAGAGTGCGGTGTCAATGAATTGCTGCCGCAGGGAACCCTCAGCTACAGGACTGTCATGCACAGGGCATCGATGATGGGAGAAACAGCGACAGACCCGGCATCAATCAATGCCACTGACCTGGCATTGATACTGAGCCCCTTTACAGGAACAGAAGTGACCGATGCCCGTGTGCCTGCCGGAACAGAAGAGGCCAGGGTGAGAGTCTTCAGGATGACGGACCGCCAGTCGGCTGAGAATGTGCTCAGGGAGAGACTCACAGCCAAATACAGGTCAATGGGACTCCGGGAGAATCATTTTGTGGCATCGGCCCGCAGCAGCGACGGCACCGAGGCGGTACTCTACAAGATGCCATTCACCGGCGTGGCTTCAATACTGGCAGGCGAGACCGGCAACAGTGGCGATGATGAATGGGTGACCTTCGCCAGGTCATATATGATCTTCTCCGGATCACCTGAGGCACTGGCATCGGTAAAGAGGGAATCAGACAATGAAAACACCATGATCAATGACCCGGAGTTCAGGGAGATGGAAAGGACGATGCCGACGAAAAGCTCCTATCTGTTTTATTCTTCGGGAGATGTGCTCGGCTCCCTTCTGAGCCGGGTGCTGACACCTGAAGCAAAGGCCGGGCTGATACCCGCTGCACTGTCAGGGATAGGCGGGGTGGGCATAAGTCTCACTCCTAGCAACGGGATGATCTATACAAGTCTTTCGGTGCGGTACAGAGACAGGGAGGATCAGCCGGACAATCTTGCATCAGATGCCCCGGCCAGCGACACCGGATTGACCGCCGGTGCTTCAGCCGCGACTGACACAGCTGCTACGGCAACCGAATCACCGGCATCCTCAGCCCTGAAGCTGCTGTGGAAGGTGAAGCTCGAGGCCGATCCCGCAGTCAGACCGTTTCTCTTCCTGAACCACAACACAGGAGCAACTGAAATTTTCATCCAGGATCAGAAGAACAACATATACCTCATAAGCGCATCAGGCAAGATCCTCTGGAAGGGCTCCATAAGGGAGAGGATTACCGGGGATATCTATATGGTCGATTATTACAGGAACGGCAAGAACCAGCTTCTCTTTGCGGGTAAGGATTATCTGCATCTCATTGACCGTAACGGCAATTACGTCGACAAATACCCGGTGAAGATGAGATCACCGGCATCAAACACCCTTGCCGTGTTCGACTATGAGAACAACAGGGATTACCGGCTCTTCATTGCCGGTGAGGACAAAAAGATATATGCATATGACCGTTCCGGTACTCCTGTGAGAGGTTGGAATCTCTTCACCACCCGCGGCAGGGTCAGTGACCCGGTATCGTTCTTCAGGGTCAGGGGAAAAGACTATCTCTTCGTGGCTGATGACCAGGCTGTTTATGTCCTGGACCGAACGGGGAACATCAGGGTGGCTCACCAGGAACCCCTCCGCAAGGCGGCGGGATCAGCGGCCCGACTTACGGACGATGACGAACCGGCAATAATCTTTTCAGCTCCTGACGGCACCGTCGTACGACTTCTTTTCGACGGCACGGTGAAGAGAGACACTATAAGCACCTTTTCTGCCGGCCACCGGACTGAATTCTCCGATCTTGACGGTGACGGCAGCATTGACATCCTCTTTCTTGACCATGGCATGCTGCGGACATATGACAGCAAAGGAAACGAAATGTACGCCTGCTCCTTTGAATCAGAACAGCTCACAGGCCCTGCCGTCTTCAGCACGGGATCCGGGGAGAGAAGAACGGCAGTCTTCGACAACGGACGTAAGATGATCCATATGATCGGGAAGAGCGGGAGCTCCGTTCCGGGATTCCCTCGCAGGGCAGGGCCATGGTACACCCTCGGGAGGGTTGTCAACAGGAACTCATGGAACATTATTGTAAATGAAAACGACACATACATTTATAACTACGAACTCGATTCAGGATCAAAATAATTTGCAGCCATGAAAGCAAAAAAGATCATGATGCTCCTCCTGCTGACTGCAGTGACAGGAAGCATTGCAGAAGCACAGACCAGCAATGTACTGTACTATATGAACCTCCCGCAAAGGACTTCACTCAACCCCGCCCTACAGCCATCGGGGAGGACATACGTCGGACTGCCGGGTATTTCTGACATTTCGGTCAGGGTTGACAATAATTTCCTGAGTCTTTCCGACATGTTCAGCAACGGAGTCATTTCAGACTCGACCTTTACAATCCTTAATCGTAGTGAAGACCTTGACAACTTCATTGCAGGCCTTGGAAACAACAACTCGCTTGAACCGCAGGCAGCAGTGCAACTCTTCGGACTTGCCTTCACGGTGGGAGATGACCTCAGGATAAGCTTCGACATAACGGAGCGTGCCGATGCCAATTTCGTTTTACCGGGAGACCTCATCAGGCTGGGTATACAGGGGAATGAGAGCTATATCGGAAGAAACATCGATATGTCGTCGATGAGGGCTGACATGAAGTATTACCATGAGATGGGGCTGGGTGCATCAAAGAATATCACTGAGAAACTGAGGGTCGGGGCAAGACTTATGTTTCTTTCGGGGGTGGCATCCGCTTATCTTACAAACAACGGCATGACCCTTACCGTCAATGAGGACAATACGCACACCCTTGATGCCGATGTGTCACTGAACCTCAGCGCCCCGGTCATTTTCACAAGGGACGAGACCGACGGGACAATTGACAACATCAGGTTTGATGAAGACCGTTTTAATGAGGGCAATGATTATCTCTCCTACGGTCTCGGATTTGCCAATCCGGGCCTCGGCATCGAGCTGGGAGCAGAGTACAGGTTCAATGAATTGTTCGCCGTCTCGGCCGCCCTTACCGATATAGGTTTTATTAACTGGAAGAGAGACCGGTCAGAGGTTTATATCACCAAAACCTTCGAGTTTAACGGTCTGACCATGCAGGACGTGTATGATGAAAGTGTTTCGTTCAGTGAACTCACCAACTGGGCGGCCGATTCGCTGCAGAAGTCAATAGAGCTCAATGAATCACCCGGCTCCTACACCACATATCTGCCGTTCAACATGACCGCAGGTTTCAGCTTCACCCCGGCAGATTTCTTCACCGCAGGGCTGCTTTCGCAGACCCGGTTCGAGGGCAAACAGGTGCATGAAGCGCTGACACTCTCCGGGAACATCAACCTGGGAAATGCCCTTTCAACCACCCTGGCCTGGACCGTCGCAAACAGGCGCTATGACAACCTTGGATTCGGGCTGGCCTTCAGGGGAGGCTTTTTCCAGTTCTATGCCATTGTTGACAACATCCCGCTACAGTACACCAGGGTTACAAGCGGCACAGAGAGTTACACGATCCCCGAGAACTGGAATACAGTTCATGCCAGGCTCGGTATTAATTTTGTCTTCGGTAACAGGGAGAAGGAAAAGATACCTGCAGTGTTCTGATCCTTATTTCGAGGAGTCCTTCAGCTGTTTGGCAAGGGCATTTGCAAAGACGAACTCATTCAGCAGTTTGCAGTCTGACTTGAGAATCTCGCTTTTGTTCCCCTCCCAGCATTTTTCGCCCTCCTCTATGAAGATGATCTTTTCCCCGTTCTCCATCACGGAGTTCATGTCGTGAGTATTGACAATGGTGGTCATGTTCAGTTCGAGGGTTATCTCCCTGATCAGCTCGTCAATAACTATTGATGTCTTTGGATCAAGGCCCGAGTTGGGTTCGTCACAGAAGAGAAACCGCGGCTTGAGGGCTATCGCCCTTGCTATGGCCACGCGTTTCTTCATCCCTCCTGACAGCTCTGAGGGAAAGAGGCTGTTGGAGTTTATGATGTGCACTCTCTCGAGGCAGAAGTTGACCCTCTCCAGTTTTTCCTCGTAAGACATGCCGGTGAACATGTCAAGCGGGAACCTGACATTCTCCTCAACGGTCATGGAGTCGAACAGGGCGCTTCCCTGGAAGAGCATTCCCATTTCCTTCCTGATCTCCTTCCTTGCCTTGAAGTTGAGGCCGGTAAAGAGCACATCATTGTAAAAGATCTTACCCTCGTCCACCTCAAGCAGTCCAACCAGGCATTTGAGGAAGACAGTCTTCCCTGATCCGCTCTTGCCTATTATCAGGTTCGTCTGCCCCGGCTCAAAGACTGCAGATATATCCTTCAGCACCTCACGGCCGGCAAAGGACTTGGTTATATGTTCAGCCCTGATCATGAGAGTAACAGCTGGGTGAGAATGACATTGAACAGGAGGATTGTGACGCTGCTGTAGACCACTGCCTTGGTGCTCGCGCGCCCCACCTCAAGTGAGCCTCCCTCCACATTGTAACCCTGGTGAGCCGAGATGGTTGTAATTATAAACGCAAAGATGACTGTCTTGATCAGGGAGTATGTAATATAATAAGGTATGAATGCATACTGAATGCCGTATATATAATCCGACGAGGTTATAACCCCGGCTGCGGTTCCTGCGATCCATCCGCCAATGATACCGGTAATGATGCTTATCAGCGTGAGGAACGGGTTGAACAGGACTGATGCAACCACTTTGGGGAGGATGATGTATGAGGCCGAGTTGATTCCCATCAGTTCGAGTGCGTCAATCTGATCGGTGATTCTCATGGTGCCGATCTCTGATGCAATATTTGAACCAACCTTGCCCGCAAGAATCAGGGCCACGATTGTCGAAGAGAACTCAAGGATAATGGAGTCCCTCGTACCAAGTCCTATGAGGTAGGTAGGGAAAATTGGGTTCTCAGTGTTGTATGCGGTCTGCAGGGTGAAGACCGCTCCCATGAAGAAGGAGATTATAATTACTATGCCTATTGATCGCAGCCCGAGGCTTACAAACTCCTTCATGGTCTGCCTGTAGTATATTGAATGTTTCTCGGGCCTGGCAAAGACCCTGCCGAGTAATATCCAGTATGAACCGAAGCCTGCAAGGAACCTGAACATGATTTGAAAGTTTTGTCAAATTTAACAATAATTCACCGCACCCGGAACCGTGCCGGTTTTCATGGAAGGGAATTTATATATTTGTAAGAGTGCTTAATAAAATCTAATAATCATGAAAAACCGCTATCTGCTGATCATGGCCGGTGGTGTCGGGAGCCGCTTCTGGCCGTTGAGCAGGAAGGAGAGGGCCAAACAGTTTCTTGACATCCTCGGGACAGGCGAAACGCTCATACAGATGACCTATAAGCGATTTAAGGGGATCTGTCCTGCCGAGAACATATATGTTGTGACCAGCGAAGACAGCAGTGAGATGGTGGTTGAGCAGCTCGGCATTGCCGGTGATCATGTGCTGGCTGAGCCCCTGCGGCGAAACACCGCACCGTGCATAGCATACGGTGTCTTCAGGATCATGGCCGAGAACCCCGAAGCGGTGATAGCTGTCACTCCGGCCGATCACCTGATAAAGAAAGAGGATGAGTTCATGAAGGTGATGAATGAGGCCTACAGGTTTGCCTCTGAGAATAATGCTCTCCTGACCCTGGGGATCAGGCCTGACCGTCCCGAGACGGGGTACGGTTATATCCAGGCCAACCTGCGGCAACCGGTAAGCGGCTTTGAAAGCCTGCACAAGGTGAAGGCCTTCACCGAGAAACCGGAGCTGAAGATGGCGAAGCTCTTCATTGAGAGCGGTGACTTCTACTGGAACAGCGGCATCTTTATCTGGAAGGCCGGCACGGTCCTGGCTGCCTTTGAAAGGCATCTGCCTGATATGTACCACTCGTTTCTTGAAGGGAAGAAGAATTTCGGCACCCCGGCCGAAAAGGAGTTCATAAAGCTCGCCTATGCCCAGTGCAGCAGCATCTCTGTTGACTACGGAATAATGGAGAAGGCTGACAATGTTTATGTCATCTGCACTGACCTCGGCTGGTCAGACCTTGGGACATGGAGCTCGCTGTACCTGCATTCGGAACATGACAGGAATGACAATGCCGTGCTTAATGCAAAGGCGCTCACCTATAATTCCGAAGGAAATATAATCAGTCTTCCCAGGGACAAGATTGCGGTGATACAGGGGCTTGATGACTACATAATCATAGACAGCGGTGATGTACTGCTGATTGTGTCACGTGAGCAGGAGCAGAACATAAAGACTTATCTCGACGATATCGGCAAGGAAACAGGGGAGAAATACCTGTAAAAGAAAAGCGCCCCGTTTTGCGGAGCGCTTTTCTTTACTTGCATTCTTCTAGTATTCCCAGAGATCCTGTTCAAAGTTGAATATCTCGTTCTTGATCCTTTCAGCCTCAAATATCTGTGCAGGGCCCATCTTATACTGGTTGATAGACCTGTCGTCATAGACGTTTGACTCGGCAACGATGTACCCGTCAAACCGGCGCTGCAGCATCAGGTCCTCGAATGATATGCGCTGTGCATCATTGAATGAGTTGAATGCCTCGCTGCTTGCCAGTGCCTGCCTCACGTCTTCGTAACGGATCCAGAAGAGACGTCTCTTCACAAGCCTGGAGGTAATCTGGTCATAGCCCATATAGATGGGGCATATGCCTATTATGCGCACGTCAAGTCGTGAATGCTTCTTGTCAAAGAACCACTCCTCAAGCAGCATGAGCTGCTTGATATCGGACGGGTTCTCCATGTTCGTCACGGTTGAGTCCTGTTCCCTGCCTTCCGCGTTGATTACGGTTATGGTAAGGGTATCTCGGTTCATCTTGGCTGCAATGTCATTGTATGTCGTGGGCACCGTCATGGCATCGCCGTCTGTGGCAACAACCCTGCCTGACAGGATCTCATTGAGAAGGATCCCCGAGAAGTTCATTCTGCCGTCCGACATCTCCGAGACAAAGCGGTTATTGTCCTTGTCAAATCTCAGTGACGGGTAGAAGAGGTTCAGGTTCATCTTCTCCCTGAGGTCAATGATCCGGTAGAGTCTTTTTGACCAGATGACATCTGATTCTCCCAGGTAGGTGTAATTGATCTTCTGGTTATCGGGCATCTGTTTGGAATAGATGTCTCCGAACGACTGGGCCATTGAGGCTGTACAGATCAGGAGGCCGGTAAGGCCTGCCAGAATTCTCCTGTTCATGGTGTGTATCTCTAGTATTAGTTAATCTTAAGAATGATAGGGTTGAGATCCCTCGTTCTTCCGTCGGGACCAACTGCCTTTATCTTTTCTATTATGAGTTTCTGTCCGGCACGCAGGTTGGCAATGAGGCCCTTCTGCTTGTCGGTAAGTCTGTTGTTGTTTGAGTCAGCCGTGATTTCAAAGCCCTTGTCATTGACGGAAACCGTGAAGCCTGTGACAGTATAGGTAAGGTCAAACTCGAAGTTCTCAAGGACTGCAGTCACAACCTGCTGTGCAGATGCAACGCTTCTGAGCACGTTACCCTCTTTCATGTTGGCGAATCTTGCCTCGGGGTCGGGAAGTCTTCTTACCCTGAACTCCACGGGCGGGAAGGTCTGCACCTTGCCGTTGATGTTTGCAGAGACGATTACCTGGGCATTCTGGCCGACAGTTCTTGGCTCAGCAATATACTCACCGCGGTAGTCTTTGTATTTACCCCTCTTGATGTCGCCGTTAGTCATGCGCACGGTAAGCTTGTCTGATCCCACGCCGGGGACTGATATGTCAACCGGGTTCTGGATACCCTGATAGAAGACGTTCATTGCTGTGGGGGAGACTACGACGTTAGGCATGCCAACGGAGTACTTCGAATCGAAGCCATATGTACGGATAGTGCCGTCGGGAGCCTTCATCCTGATGACGCCGCCCCATGATTTCTCGCCTGTTGATCCGGGTCTCACCCTGTAGACACCAACACCTGATTCATCGATGGGAAGCTTCGTAGCCTGGCTGCCCGGTTCGTATGTAACAGTACCGTCAGGGTTGGTCTTTGAGCTGTAGGACCCAACGAATATTTCCATATCCTGGGTGGTGTCGGTTGCTGCAACGAATACCCTGGCCTCGTATTCATTACCCTGCATGACATAGGTTGAGTTGGGGATGACAGTCGGAATGATCTTGTTGAACCTTAACGAACCGGCATCAATCTGCGTATAGAGGAAGTTGAGTACATCGGTTTCGGCGTTTCTGACGTCGACCTGCATCTTAGACAGTATGGTTATAACGGCTACCAGAGGCAGTGTCTGGAAACTGGCGTTTACCCAGTTCTCAGTACCGGTCTTTTCCAGGTTCTCAGGGTCAGATGTATCAAGAATATCCAGTATTGACGCTTCGGCGGCCATATCTTTCCCGTCGAGAGTCTCCACAAGGAAACTGCGATAATCTTCAAGGAGCGCTTTCAGGTCATTTCCCTTGCCACCCTGGTTAGATCCTATGAGTATCTCCGAAGGGATGTTGTTTTCATCAATCCTCTTGACCTTGGTAACATCAATCTGGTTATCGGGAAGGAGTGCTTCCGATTCCGGGCCTTCAGCCGTGGTGATGATCTCTATCTTAAGGTCCTGGAGATAATTATACGCTTCATCGGCACGGGCCTTAACCTCATAGGCCTTTGACTTCCACACTCCCGCCTTCTCAGGGTTCTCAGCCGCCGCCACATCAAAAGCTGCATAGGTAATATCATTCTTTTTGATATAGTTTGCGGTGGTCTTCGTCAAGCTAAGGTCAACTTTCTTAAAAGCTTCGACGGCCTCCTTTGAAACGTTAAGCGCAAGCATTGCTGTCAGTATGAGGTACATCATACCGATCATCTTTTGCCGCGGGGTTTCCTTTCCCTTAGACATTTGCGGATAGTTTAGGTGTTAACAGATATTTTGATGTACTTGACATTACTTCACATTCATGGCTGCAAGCATGTTGCCATACACATTATTGAGTGAGCTGAGGTTTTCATTCAGTTTGGCAACCTGTTCGCGGTATTTCTTCGTGTCGTCAGCAGAGCCTGTAAGGTCTTTCATCAACCCTTCCATGCCCTTGTAAATGACCTCAGTGCTTTTGACATGGTCACTGGTGCCTCTCAGCTGCAGTTCATAGGCGGCATTGAGCGCTGACAGGTTCTTGTTGAGGGTTTCCAGTTTCTCCTGGTAGCTTTTGCCGCCCGTCTCAATGGTCTTCGATGTCTCTCCGAGAGCATGGTAGACAGGGTTGGCATCAGTCATTGACCTGGCAGTCTGTTTTGCAGACTCCGAGAGGTTCATGATTGACTCATTTGCTTTCCTGATTGTGCTGGCATATTCATTTGTTGTAGCAGCCAAGTCGCCCATGGCGTTGAAGTTGGCTGTTGTCTCGGTGAGCTTCTTC
This sequence comes from Bacteroidales bacterium, assembly GCA_049294275.1. Classification (GTDB taxonomy): domain Bacteria; phylum Bacteroidota; class Bacteroidia; order Bacteroidales; family VadinHA17; genus SR-FBR-E99. The sequence continues at coordinate 59,462 of JBAQCQ010000053.1, read as the reverse complement.
AGTCCTGAACTCAGTCGGTCAAAGACATCAGGGGTGATGCCTGCGTCGGCCAGCATCCTGTCGAACTGTGACAGGCCTGCGCCACCGCCGCCACCGCCGCCGCCAACAGCAGCGAAGCCAATCTCCTCACCGGAGTAATTGGGATCCAGCTGAGGATAGACGAGTTTCCAATCCGGTTCCTCCTTCAGCGGCTCAAAGGCAGAGAAGAAGAAGATGATCGCCTCTGTGATAAGACCGACAGAGAGGAGTAAACCTGCGTAGGGGTAGTGCTGAATCTTAAAGAGAGCACCGATGATCACGACCGAGGCACCCCAGCCGTACAGTTTGGACATGAAAGCTTTCCACTTACTGGTATGAACAAATTCCGAAAGGCCCATATAATTGAATTTTTAGGTTAAACAGTATTAGTTATTTACTCCAATGTAGGTTCTGACATTGCGGAACCCGACAAATGACTTTGTTGAGTCCTGGTATTCATAGTCCCTTGATGAAGTCTGCATGAAGTATGCAATATCCTTCCATGAGCCTCCTCTGATGACTTTGCGCTTGAGCACCGGTGGATCCTCGGGGCGTGCGTTGTATTCATAGTCGGGGTTCAGGTCGTGGGTGAAGACATAGGCTGACGGATGGTATGCGCACGAGGTCCATTCGGCCACGTTGCCTGCCATGTCGAACAGTCCGTACTCATTGGGTTCGAATGAAGCGACCTTGATTGTATAGACGGCTCCGTCATCTATGTAGTTACCGCGCAGCGGTTTGAAGTTCGCGAGGAAACAGCCCTGGTAGTTGCGTGTGTAGGGGCCTCCCCAGGGGTACATCGAGAGATCGAGCCCGCCGCGTGCGGCGTATTCCCATTCAGTCTCAAGCGGGAGGCGGTAGTTATGCACATCAGCTATACCCTGGGCTCGAAGATGCTCATTCATGAAGTTGGTACGCCAAACGCTGAAGGCGCGGGCCTGCACCCATGACACTCCCACAACAGGATAGTCATCATAACCCGGGTGCCAGAAATAGAGTGTTGCCCAGGGCTCATTGAATGAGTATGTGAAGTCCCTTATCCATGCAAGGGTATCAGGATAAATATTGACATTATGGTGCATGATGAACGACGAGCGGTTGACCACATCGGTGGTGTTTCCTTCAAGGTCAGTGACCGTGCCTTCGTACTTCTGTTCCTTGTAGTTGTACCTTGCCTTGGCTGCCTGCTTGTAGTCGACCCAGAAATATGAGTAGTTGAGAAGCCGGGTATCCCACTGCTTGTTGGCATTGAATCTCTCTTCAGGGGGATAGTAGAGGGTTTCAAGGACTGCGAGGACGTTCTCATCCTCGTAATCGATTTCCTCATCCCAGTTCAGAACATTGGGTTCAAGGACATTGCCCTCCTCGTCGGTTCTGAAGAATTCGTATCCCTCGATGCCTTCCTCGCCCAGTTTTGTCCTGAGGATAGAGTCACGCACCCAGTAGGTAAACTGACGGTATTTGTTGTTTGTGATCTCTGTCTGGTCCATCCAGAAGGCTTCCACTGTCACTGTCTTGGAGAGGCTGTTCATGGCACGCAGGGGATCCTGGTCACTCGGTCCCATCTGATATGAACCGGCAGGTATGAACGCCATTTCAAACGGCTCCGGCTCATAGAATTTCTTCCTTCCCTGAACGCCTGTCAGCTCGCCGGACTCAGTGGAGGCGCAGCTGCCCAGGATCAAGATTAATGTAAGAGCTAAAAGGGTTACCTTTTTCATATACTCATAAATTTAAGAATGCAAATAGTTCACTTTTCCCCGTCCCTTATAGGAAACGAATACTTTTATATTTAGTGACGCTTCTTCCCAGGCCGACGTCAAAACTGTACGAGACAACAAATTCATGTGATCCGCTGGTTCCTTTTCTGATCTCCGATATCGGGAAGTCATATCCATATCCAATCTTTAGACCATTATACAATTCTACTCCTGCAAAACCTGTGATTGCGTCACTTATCCTGTAAGAAACGCCACCCCATATCTTTTTATTGTATCTAACCATGCCGGTTGCTAAATATTGTGTAGTGGCGCCGTCATTGACGATAAAAACCGATGGAATGAGTTCTAACGAAGGATCAGGCAGCTGGAAGTAGTAACCGGCAGTAAGGTAGTATTCGCGGCTTACGTAAGTGGCTGTTTCCGAATATTTTATTTTGGGCTGGTTGAGATGGGTAACCGAGATTCCGGCGTAATAATTAAGACCCTGGTAAAAGACACCGGCAGAGATGTCGAGTGCAAGGAAAGATTCATCATTTTCAGGGATGAGAGGGTCTCCCGATGGCGGGGTATGACTTGTTCCCGACGGTATGAACCATTCGGGGGCGAGGGTCTTGTTCAGCATACCAGCACTGAAGCCTGCGCCAAGCGTTCCGCCTTCTACCGGAAAGTGGGCCGAATAGGAGAGGCTCAGTTCGATATCATTGCTGAATCCGTACTTGTCAGCCTCCACCAGCAGCCCGGCGCCGCTTCTCAGGCCAAGGAGGCTGAAGGGTGTGTTGACGTTGAAGATCATTGTGGAAGGTGCTCCGGGGAACCCTACCCACTGCTGCCGTGTGAGGGCTGTGGCCGTTATCATTCCGGTCATCCCTGAAAAGGCCGGGTTGTAGGTCTGGGTATTGAACATGTAATAGCTCACCACCGGGTCCTGCTGACCAAAGACCACACATGCCGGAATGATTAATACTAGGATGACTGTCCTGACTTTCTTCATGTTCAAGGCACTTGATTGCGCCCTTAAAGATAACGATCAAAATAAATAAAAAATATGCAAGGTGCCAAATTGAGGCACATTTTAGTGGCCGAACCTGAGCATGGCTCTGGTCCAGCGTCCGGGGACCTGGTCGCGGTTGGCCATCAGGTAGTCCTCGTAAGAGCAGGCAAGGTAATGTGGTTCCCCTTCGGTGTCACGGATCTCAATCCACCAGCGCTCTGTGATCATGCTCTTGATGAAGATCGCTTCGCCCTCCAGGTCACTGAGGGTCACATGGTAACGGGTGAAACGGCTGCTGGTCTGGTCGTCGAGGTAGGTTATCTCATACTGCTTCTGGGAGAAACCCTCGAGGAAGAACCATATCAGCTGAGCTGCGAGGTGTGATGTCTGCGACCTGTTGTCAAGCGTGGGGTTGACCTCCATGACAGAAAGTATCCTGAGGTTGTCTGACAGTCCGGCATACCTGGCGAGCAGGCATATCTCCTCTCCGTAAAAGCCGTTGGCAGACGGGAGGAAGGTGCCGGGGGCATCCGACTGCCGCACCGATCCGATGTCAAACACCGCCGCGGTGGCATCGCGGAAAAGCGCTTCGGTCTCATGTACGGCCGCACGCACCTCCCCTATTCTCATCATGTCATAATGCCTGCGGTTGAACCGGTTCACCACCTGCTGATCGGTGAGATATGTCTGGTGTCCTATGACCGAGAGGTGCGAGAGGTAACTGCTGCTCCGGTAGATCAGGTCATTCATCCAGTTCAGTGAGTCGGGTGTTCTTTTCTCAGCGGTGAAATCCAGCCTCGAATCAACAGAGACAAGTGACCATCCCTGCTTCTGAGAGGAGAGGCAACGGTCTATTGCCGGCATCAGGGCACTGGTGCCGCCGATGACCACCGGAACGATATCCTGCGCCAGCAACTGGATGAGCACATCACGCAGTCCGGCCAGGGTGTCTTCAAAGGATGCGCCGGGCTTGAGATTGCCCAGGTCGGTTATCTTCATCTTCCCCGGCAGGCGCGAGAAGGAGTAGAGACTCCGGCGAATGGCGTCAGGAGCATGTGATGCACCTGCATTGGCTGAAGAACGGTCATCAGGCACACCCACAATAGCGATGGCAAAGCCGCTGAGGTCTTCAATGGGTGCATTGCCGGTGTTGACCGACACGTTGTGGGAAAAGGCAGCAGATCCTTTCAGGGGCTCTGCCCCGGGCTTGTCGAGACAGACAGGATCAAGATACTGGTTCAGGTCGATCATATTATATAAGGTCACTTCTTCTTTCCGCCCCTGGTGCTTTTGGTTTTGCCGCCCTTTTCGATGATGGCAAGACATTCCTCCTTTGTCAGCTTCTGAGGGTCAGTGCCCTTAGGGATGCGGTAGTTGGCTTTGTCATACACGATGTAGGGTCCGTACCTGCCGTTAAGCACCCGGATTTCACCGAACTCATTTATTACCTTCTGTTTGTCTCCGTCCCTCTTCTCCCTGATGAGCTCCGCGGCTCTCTCTTCAGTGATGGTGTAGGGGTCATCAACTCCCTTCTTCAGCGAATAGAACTTTCCTCCGTGCTTAACATAGGGCCCGAACTTGCCTACACCCACCGTCATCTCGCTGCCTTCGAATGTCCCCACCGTTCTGGGCAGGGTAAAGAGAGTCAGCGCCTCATCGAGGGTTATGGTCTCCAGGAGCTGGTCGCTTCTGAGGTTGGCAAAACGGGGCTTTTTGTCCGGCGAAGCCTCCCCGAGCTGCACCACAGGCCCGAACCGGCTCATCCTCACAGAAACGGGCAGTCCCGTTGCCGGGTCAGTGCCCAGCTGGCGTGATCCGGTCATGCGGGCCCTGCTGGAGAGAGAATTGTCAACAGTCTTATGGAAGGGACTGTAAAACTCCGAAATCATCCTGTCCCACTCAAGCTCACCGGAGGCAATCTCATCAAACTCCTTCTCCACGCCGGCAGTGAAATTGTAGTCGAGGATATCCGGGAAGTTGGCAATGAGAAAGTCATTGACAATCATTCCGATGTCACGGGGGAAGAGCTTCGACTTCTCCTTTCCTGTTATCTCAACCTTTTCGGTACGGATTATCTTTCCCTTTGAGAGGGTCAGCTGCGCTACGGTCCGTTTTTCTCCGGGCCTGTCTTCACGGGTAACATAACCGCGCGACTGTATTGTAGATATTATAGGTGCATAGGTTGAAGGCCTTCCGATCCCCAGCTCCTCAAGCTTCTTCACCAGGCTTGCCTCCGTATAGCGCGGAGGCGGAGTGGTGAAACGCTGAAGGGCGGTGATGGAGTCAGCGGTAAGCTTCATGCCATTGTCAACGCGGGGGAGAATTGATTTTTCATCCTCATTCGCATTGCTGTCATATGATTCGGTGTAAACCTTCAGAAACCCGTCAAAGAGTATCACCTCACCCGTTGCGGTGAACGTGTAGGGTGATGATGACATGCCGATTGTGATGGTTGTCTTCTCCATCCTGGCATCTGACATCTGCGAGGCTATCGCCCTTCGCCAGATGAGCTCATAGAGCTTCTTCTCATTGACAGTACCAGTGGTATCCTTCCTGTCAAAATAGGTTGGCCTGATGGCTTCATGTGCCTCCTGTGCGCCCTTTGAATGAGTCCTGAACTGCCTTGTGCGTGAATATCCGGCTCCGTAATCAGCCGTGATAACATCCCTGGCAGTGTTCAGGGCAAGCGACGAAAGGTTTGTCGAGTCAGTCCTCATGTAGGTGATCTTTCCTGCCTCATAGAGCTTCTGTGCCACTGACATCGTCTGTGCCACGGAGAAGCCCAGCTTGCGGTAGGCCTCCTGCTGGAGGGTGGATGTGGTGAAGGGCGGGGCGGGTGAACGCGTACCCGGTTTTACCACTATGTTATCAACGGTGAACGTCGATCCGTTGCATGTTTCCAGGAAAGCTTTTGTCTCTTTCTCTGTGCTGAATTTTTTAGGACACTCGGCCCTGAGGGTGAGATCGGAGCCTTCGCTGTTCTTTCCGCTGAATGAGCCTGTAACCCTGTATGCGGAGTCAGAGACAAAGCTTATAATCTCACGTTCACGGTCAACCAGGAGGCGCACTGCCACCGACTGGACCCTCCCTGCCGAGAGCGAGGGCTGCACCTTTTTCCACAGTACGGGGGAGATCTCGAATCCCACCAGCCTGTCAAGGATCCTGCGCGCCTGCTGGGCGTTTACAAGATTCATATCAACCTGGCGCGGCGACTCCACAGCCCTGGTGATGGCTTCCTTCGTTATCTCGTGGAATACGATGCGGCGGGTTGAGGAGGGATCAAGGCCAAGGACCGAGATCAGGTGCCATGCTATGGCTTCCCCCTCACGGTCCTCATCGGAGGCGATCCATACGGTCTTAGCCTCACCGGCCAGCTTGCGAAGCTCGTTCACCACCTTCTTCTTCTCCTCAGGAACCTCATATACCGGGGCAAAGCCCTTATCAACCTCAACCCCGAGGCCCTTCTTTTCAAGATCACGTATGTGGCCGAAGCTTGAGACAACCTTAAAATCCTTTCCGAGGAATTTTTCTATCGTTTTTGCTTTTGCAGGTGATTCAACTATAACCAGATTTTCTGTCATCCGACTCTTTTTAAAAACAGGGCAAAGTAAGCGATTAACGGCACTAACTTCAAAATTATTGGGAAAGATTCTGTATAAATCATTAAATTAGCGCCCATATTATGAGGGTATCATGAGGGATAAAAAATTCCGGAAAAGCATTATCTGGTTCTGGGTGATAATATCTCTGCCGGCTGTTCTTGTGCTGACACTGTTCATCCTTATATCGGCCAACAAGCTTGGCCCTATCCCCTCTTTCGAGGAGGTTGAAAACCCCGCCAACAACCTCGCGGCAGAGGTCTACTCCGAAGATAATGTCCTGCTGGGGAAGTTCTATCTGCAGAGCCAGAACCGGACATGGACCGAGTACGACGATATTTCACCGTACGTTGTTGATGCGCTTATTTCCACCGAGGACATCAGGTTCCACAGGCACGCCGGCATTGATTTCAGGGGACTTGCCAGGGTACTGGTCAAGACTCTAATTTTAGGAAAGGAGACAGGCGGCGGCAGCACCATCACGCAGCAGCTTGCCAAGAACCTTTTCCTGCCCAGGGATCTCTCGAATGACCCGGCCATCGTCAGGGCAGCGAAACTGACGGTAACCAAGTTCAAGGAGTGGCAGACGGCCGTGAAGCTTGAGAGGAGCTACACCAAGGAAGAGATCATCACAATGTATCTGAACGTCTTCGACTTTATATATAATGCAGTTGGAATAAACTCTGCCGCGCGCGTATACTTCAACACCACCCCTGACTCGCTCAACATTGAGCAGTCAGCCATGCTTGTAGGTATGCTCAAGAACTCTGTAGCCTACAACCCGTTGCGGAATGCCGAGACCGCCCTCAGGAGACGGAATGTGGTGATATCGCAGATGGAACGATACGGCTATCTGCCACGCGAAGTGGCTGACTCGGTTAAAAACCTGCCGCTGGTGCTTGACCTGCGCGAGGACAGCCACAACACGGGTCTGGCAACCTATTTCAGGGAGTATATCCGCACCACCATGATCAAGTACGAGCCTCAGCGGAACATGTTTTATTCCGATGACCAGTACGAAGACGCAGTGTGGCGCTGGCAGAACGACCCACTGTACGGTTGGTGCCGCAAGAACACCAAACCTGACGGCTCCAACTACAATCTGTACCGTGACGGACTGAGGATCTACACCACCCTGAACTCAAAGATGCAGACCTATGCCGAGGAGGCGGTTGTACAGCATCTCTCGCAGAACCTTCAGCCGGTATTCAACAAGAAGGCAAAGACCTACAGGAATCCGCCCTATTCCAATGACCTCAACACCGCGCAGGTGAAGCAGCTTATTGACAGGTCTGTGCGACAGAGCGACAGGTACCAGAACATGAAACGCGCCGGCATACCGGAAGACTCCATCACCCTGGCCTTCAACACCCCCATTCCCACAAAGCTCTTTTCATGGGACGGAGAGCGCGACACCGTGATGACCCCGCTCGATTCAATAAAATACTATAAGTTCTTTGTCAGGTCGTCATTCATGGCCATGGATCCGCATACCGGCCACGTGAAGGCATACGTCGGCGGACCCGACTTCAGGTACTTCAAGTATGATGCTGTAACCCAGCAAAAGAAACAGATAGGATCAACCATCAAGCCCTTCCTCTACACTCTGGCGATGCAGGACGGCTATTCGCCCTGTTATGAGGTGGAGAATGTAGAGCGGTCCTTTGATGTGGGAGATTCGATATATATCCCCCGCAGTTCCGGTCCCGTTGAATACCACGGGAAGATGGTCACCCTGAAGTGGGGACTGGCACAGTCTGAAAACTACATCTCTGCCTGGCTGATAAAGCAGTTTTCGCCCCAGGCTGTTGTTGACCTGATGCACCGGATGGGTATCAGGAGTTTTATCGACCCTGTAGTTTCAATTTTTCTCGGGACGTCAGACCTTGCCCTTGAGGAGATGGTGGGAGCTTACGGGACGTTTGTCAACAAGGGTGTTCATACCCGTCCGCTGTATGTGACACGCATAGAAGACCGAAACGGAAACGTGATCTCAACCTTTACACCCTTCATTGACGAGGTTATAAGCGAGGATGATGCCTACCTGATGACTGCTCTTCTTCAGGGTGTAGTGAACACGGGCACAGGGCTCAGGCTGAGGGGAACGTACAGGATGACCAACCAGATGGGAGGCAAGACGGGAACCACACAGAACCATTCAAACGGATGGTACATGGGCGTCATGCCTGACCTGGTTGCGGGGGTATGGACAGGATGGGAGGATCAGGCGATTCATTTTGAAGATCTCTCACTGGGGCAGGGTTCCAACATGGCACTCCCGGTCTTCGGACTGTTCCTTCAGAAGCTGTTTGCCGACAAGGATTTTGCTCCGATGGAACAATCTGTATTCGAGGCTCCGCCCGGATTCAGCGTCGACCTTGACTGTGACAAAGTCAGGAGAGAACAGCCAACCAGCCCCTACAGGCAGCGTGAATACTGATCATCAGGTCTGATCAGCTCCCGGGGACAGGTCTGCGCCCCGATCACGAACAGAGCACTCTTTGAGACGTCACGGGAAGAGCAGTCTAACCAGCCCTTCAACCTTGCTGACCTTTGATATTTTTATTGCTGACTGTTCCCTGATGCTTCTGTGATAACCCGATACCACTATCTGTTCGAACCCCATCCTTGATGCTTCAAGGATGCGCTGTTCCAGTCTTGCCACCGGCCTTATCTCCCCCGAGAGCCCCACCTCGCCGGCGAATGCCGTATGCTGGCTCAGAGGTGCATCAAGGTTTGACGATAGCACCGCACTCACCACTGCAAGGTCGATGGCAGGGTCACTGACTTTGATTCCGCCGGCAATGTTAAAAAAGACATCCTTGACTCCCAGGCGGAAGCCGGCTCTCTTTTCCAGCACTGCCAGAAGCATGTTCAGACGACGAGTATCAAATCCCGTGGAGCTTCTCTGTGGGGTGCCGTAGACAGCACTGCTCACCAGTGCCTGCGTCTCTATCATAAAGGGCCTCAGTCCGTCAACCGTGGCGGCTATGCTGACACCGCTTGCCGGGTCGCGGTCACGGCGGATGAATAGTTCCGACGGGTCAGTCACCTCACGAAGCCCGTTGGAAGCCATCTCGAAGATACCAATCTCCGCGGTTGATCCGAAGCGGTTCTTTACAGGTCTCAGGATTCTGAACACGTAGTTGCCGTCACCCTCGAACTGAAGCACCACATCAACGATATGCTCAAGCACTTTCGGGCCGGCAAGGGTGCCGTCCTTGGTGATATGGCCTATAAGTATCACCGGCACGCCTGACTCCTTTGCATAGCGGAGCATCATGGCTGCGCACTCCCTGACCTGTGACACTGATCCTGCGGAAGATTCAAGAAGTGAAGAGCTGAGTGTCTGCACCGAGTCAATGATGAGAAGCTGCGGGTTGATGGCTCCTGCCTGTGCCAGGACGCTCTCAAGCTCTGTCTCGTTATATATGAAGCATTCCTGGTTGCTGCCTTCCAGTCGCTTTGCCCGCAGCTTGACCTGGCCCTCGCTCTCCTCTCCGGAGACATAGAGCACTCTTCTGCCACTGACGGCAAGGGCTATCTGAAGTGCCAGGGTCGATTTTCCGATACCCGGTTCGCCACCCATGAGTATAAGGGAGCCTTTTACCATACCTCCGCCCAGGATACGGTCTGCCTCTCCTATGCCGGTAGTGATACGATCATTTTCATTGACCTCGATGCCCGAGAGAAGCTCGGGCTTCCTCCTGGGGGTATCCCTTACTGCACCGGATGATGATGAGGTGGTAACAAGTTCCTCGCGGTAGGTGTTCCACTCCTTGCATACCGGACAGTGGCCGATCCATTTGGGTGACTCGGCGCCGCAGTTCTGACACACATAAACACTCTTGTTCTTTGCCATTGGGGGAATGATTATGCAAAAGACAAATTTAGCAAAAGCACACCATCAGGACTCTTTTTCATTTACGGCAGCGCTCAGCACGCTGGCGCCTCTTTTTCCGAAAAGTGCATAGAGGGAGTAAGCACCCAGGATTGCAATCAGTATCATCTGTGACTCATGTTCCAGGGTTGCATAGGCAAGTCCCTCTTCAAGGGGTATGCCGTAGGCCACCAGTATCCCCCGCGACACTATCCAGTGGTAGGCACCCAGTCCGCTCTGTACCGGGGCGGCCATGCCGAAGCTGCCTATTATAAGTATGAACATCGCCGCCCCGACGCCAAGGTCTGCCGTGGAATCGAGGCAGAGCATCGGAAAGTATGACATAAAGAAGTATGCGATCCATAACAGGATTGTCTGGAGAATAAACTCCCACTTCTTTTTAAGTTTTCCGATAGATTTGAGGCCGGAAAGCAGACCGTCGGAGAAGGAGTAAATCCTTCCGAATATCGGATAGGCCGACAGGCGCTTGCGGAGCATGAAGAACATCACTACGGCCGTTATGGCAAGAAGCAGTACGATCACTGAGATGAAGGTGGCCGATCCCAGGGAGGATGACAGTTTCTTTTCGGCAGGCATGAAGACATTCTCCGTCAGAAAACTCCCGGTTGCGGTAGTGCCGGCAAGCAGTGTCGCGCCCAGTATCACCAGTACCGTAAGTACATCAATGGTACGTTCAACCAGCATCGTCCCCACCAGTTTGTCGAAGGGAATATTTTCCTTTTTGCCCAGCGCGGCACACTTGGAGACCTCTCCCAGCCGCGGGAAAATCATGTTCGCAAAATAGCCTGCCACGACTGCATAAAAGGCATTGATTACCCTGGGTTTGTAGCCAAGCGGCTCAATCAGCAGGTTCCAGCGGCGGCCCCTGATGAAAAAGCTGAGGACAGAGAAGATGACAGCGGGAACCAGCCACCAGTAGTGTGCCTTCCTGAGTTCATCCCACAGCTCACCCAGGTCAATGCCCCTGAATGAGAACCACAGCAGAAAAATGGCCAGTGCAAGGAAAACAATGGCCTGAACTGCTTGCTTAAGCTCGTTTTTCAAATTCAGATTAGTTTATTGGTGGCTGTATCGGGAATTATGATGCGTGGTTTGAAGGTCTCTGCCTCCGTCATGTCAGCAAGGACATATGACATGATGATGATCACATCTCCGATCGCGGCTCTTCTTGCTGCCGGACCGTTGAGGCAGATCTCCCCCGATCCTCTCAGGCCTTTGATAACATAGGTCTCCAGCCTGTCACCGTTGTTTCTGTTCAGCACGTGGACCTTCTCATATTCAACCAGGCCTGCTGCATCCATAAGATCTTCATCGATGGTGACACTGCCCACGTAATTCAGGTCAGCACCTGTGACGGTGACGTTATGTATTTTCGATTTAAGAATTTCTATCATCATATTGGTAAATCATAAATGCTGTTTGATTGTGCAAAGATAAGTATCCTTTTCTTCAGCGCAACCTGATCTCTATATTGTCAATCAGCCTGACATCACCGGCAAAGAGAGCGATACAGCCGTAATAAGTCTTATCCGGCGACATCTCTATGGCTGCCCTGACGGGGGTGAGGGTTACATCCTCCACTATTTCAAAGTATTCAAGCCGGAAGTCGGGGATCATGTTTATCCTGTCAGTGACGAATTCCATTATCTCTGACGTCTCATAGTCAGAGGCCATCGCGGCTGCAGCGATCAGTGTCCTGTAAATCTCTCCGGCCCTTTCACGGTGTTGCGGCAGCAGTCGTTTATTGCGGCTGCTCATTGCCAGCCCGTCCTTCTCTCTTACAATGGGACATGCGACGATTTCGATCTTCGGGAAGTAGCGGCGTGCCAGATCCCTTATTATTGTCAGCTGCTGGTAATCCTTCTGCCCGAAGAATGCTGCTGATGGCCTTATGATTTCGAAGAGCCGGGAGACAACCTGCACCACGCCGTTAAAGTGGCCGGGCCTGTGCAACCCCTCCATCACCCGCTCTAGATCACCGAAGTCGAACACCCGCGTATCAGGCTCCGGGTAGATCTCCTCAACGGTTGGGGTAAAGACAAAATCGTTCTCCCTGAGCAGACCCGAGAGCATCTGCAGGTCAGCCTCCGGGGTCCGGGGATATTTCAGGAGGTCATCCGGGTCATTGAACTGTGTGGGGTTGACAAAGATGCTCACGGCGGCCATCCTGGAGCTCTTCACTGCCGCCTCAACCAGTGAGAGATGTCCTTCATGCAGGGCCCCCATCGTGGGAACAAAACCCGGAAGCCTCAGCACGCATGCCCTGTAATGCTCCTTTACCTCTTTTGCAGTTGTAAATACCTTCATCGCTCTGACTTTTAGTATCCGTCCGGATCCGGTACCGGAGTTGCACCTTGCCCGGTACTACAAAATAACACCATTTTGTCAGTAACCCGTTGTACAAAAGCTTGGAAATTAATTGTATTTTTTTTATTATCTTTGCACATTGATAAAATTAAGGTACATCGGGAGGTTTTAATGGAGAGCAGAAAGGTATTGTTTGTGTCGCAGGAGATAATGCCTTATCTTGGCGAGACAAAGCTTTCAAAGATCAGCCGTGATCTGCCGCAGGGCATACAGGAGAGAGGGAAGGAGATCCGGACCTTCATGCCCCGATATGGTTCAATCAATGAGAGGAGAAACCAGCTTCATGAGGTCATACGCCTTTCGGGGATGAACCTGATCATAGATGACACCGATCACCCGCTCATCATCAAGGTGGCTTCAATACAGTCGGCACGTATGCAGGTCTATTTTATCGACAATGATGACTACTTCCAGCGCAAACATACTGTTGCCGATGCTTCAGGCAATGAATATGAAGACAATGACGAGAGGGCCATTTTCTTTGCCAGGGGAGTTATTGAGACGGTGAGGAAACTACGGTGGAGCCCTGACATCGTACACTGTCACGGATGGCTCACGTCACTCATTCCGCTCTACCTGCGCAAGCTTTACCATGATGACCCTGTGTTCAGCAAGCTTAAAACCGTCTATTCAGTTTACAATAACGGGTTTAAAAAGCCTCTGAAATCCTCGCTGGCTGACAAGCTGGAAGCTGACGGAATAGACAGCGGTGCACTCAAGGCTATCAAAAACAACGTCGATTTTCAGAGCCTGACAAAACTGGCGGCGGAAAATTCAGACGGCATAATTATTGCCACAGACAAGATTGACGAACAGGTCAGGAAACAGGTCGCAGCCATGGGCAAACCCACGCTGGAGTTCCAGGGTGAGGAGAATTATATTGATGTTTACAATGATTTTTATGACAAGCTCTTACTTGAAAACAAGAAATAAGAACCAGAACGGTCTTGCTACCGGCCCCCTTAAACAGATATTTTCTCTCTTCATCCCCTTATCACTGATAGTTGCCTCGTGCAACGAGGATCCGACAAATATCGGCAAGGGACTGCTGCCGGATGAGGATTTTATATCGGTCTATACCACTGACACTTTCAGGGTAAAGGCCTATACGATGTACAATGAGAATTCTGTTTCATCAGACAGTACGAAGATGATTGCAGGCGGCATCTACGATGCCTATTTCGGGAACACCCACAGCGATTTCGTGACCCAGCTCAGGCTCCTTGACTCCCTGCGAAAATCGGTAATCAACATAGATTCAGTTTTCCTCAGATTCATTCCTTCAGCCATTTCCGGCGATACTGCTTCTGTTCACCATATCAGGATTTATGAAACCGGGACAGAACTGACCGATCCGGATGTCTACTATACGGGACAGGCTCCTGACACGATCAGGTTCCTGGGAGAGTATCCCATGCCGGTACTTAAAAAAGATTCCTCCTACTCTGTCAGAATTGACAACGAGGTGGCTGAGTACCTCTTCAGGGATACTGCCATGTTCAGACCCGCTTCCAGGTTCTACAAGGAATTTTTCAGGGGTCTCTATTTCGGTATCAGGAGCGAGACCAGCCCGGTTCTGATGACCCTGACTGCTGCTGACAATCCCCTGGCGATTACAATATATTATCATGCCACAGATACCGTTGTCAAATCTTATTCCTTCGTAGCAACAGAAAGGGCTGTGAACTACAACAGGTTCACTCATGACCGCACAACTGCCGAACCTGACAAGAAGATAGTGCATGTCAATGATTTTGTTCTTGATACGGCTGCATACCTTCAGACCTTTTACGGAATCTATGTCAGGCTTGACATGCCGTCGCTTGAAGCATTCAGGGGCACTGAGAGAATGGCAGTCAACAAGGCCAGGATCATAGCCCCGGTGCACATCGACGGTGACAGCTATGTTGAAAAGGACATGCCCCAACAGATTTACCTGAGATACCGCGACAGCGAGGGCAAAGAACTTGCCATCCCCGACATGGTGCATGGCCTGAGCTACATGGACGGGACCTATTATACTGAAAATGACAGCTATATCTTCAACGTAACCTCATTTGTTCAGCAATACATTGAAGGAGACATTGACAATCCTTCCGTGGAACTCTTTTTCCCGCTGTCAGCAACAAAAAATGTCATCTTCAAGGCTAACGCGAACAATCCTTCCATCAGATTGGAGTTTGCATACACAATATATTGATTAACTAAGAGTTAATACTTCATTATGTGTGGAATTGTAGGTTACATCGGTTCCCGTCCTGCCCGTGATATAGTCATAAACGGACTGAAACGGCTGGAATACAGGGGTTATGACTCTGCCGGTATTGCCATAAGCAACGGTGAAAGGACAGAGATATTCAAGTGTGCAGGCAGGGTCCGCGACCTTGAAGAGATGGTCGCGAGCAGGGATTTCGACGGAACAATTGCCATGGGCCACACCCGGTGGGCCACTCACGGGGAACCCAATGAAATTAACGCTCACCCCCAGGTATCGTACCGGGGCCATTTTATAGTCGTGCATAACGGCATCATCGAGAACTATGCGCGCATCAAGAAGCATCTTGAGAGCCGTGACGTGAAATTCACGAGCCAGACTGACACGGAGGTGCTGGCCAACCTTATGGAACATCTCTATCTCGAAGGCGACCTCTCTGCCGAGCAGGCGATCATCATGGCTCTGAACAAGGTGGAAGGCACCTATGGCATTGCCGTATACTGCCGCGACGAACCGGAAAAACTGTTCGCTGCCAGGCTTGGTTCACCTCTGGTGATCGGAGTGGGCGAGGGGGAGAACTTCATAGCATCGGATGCCACACCGATAGTTGAACATACCCAGCGTGTTATTTATCTCAATGACGACGACCTGGCGGTGATACGCAAGGATGAGATGGTGCTTAAGGCTATCAGGAACAAGCGGGTCGAACCCGAAGTAAAGGAGGTTGACCTGAAGATCGGGGAGATAGACAAGGAGGGCTACGCTCATTTCATGCTCAAGGAGATATTTGAACAGCCCCGCGCCATCCATGACACGTTCAGGGGAAGGGTGCTGCCAAACCAGGCAGGCTTGATGCTGGGAGGGCTGCACAATGTGTTTGACACCATGGCATCGGCAGACAGGATACTGATTGTTGCATGCGGCACATCATGGCATGCCGGGCTGGTTGGCGAGTATATCATTGAGGAGTACTGCCGCATACCTGTCGAGGTTGAATATGCCTCGGAGTTCAGGTACCGTAACCCGGTGATCAAGAAGGGCGACATTGTCCTGGCCATAAGCCAGAGCGGCGAAACTGCCGACACGCTGGCTGCCATAAAGCTGGCAAAGGAACACGGGGCGATGGTGCTGGGTATCTGCAATGTTGTGGGTTCATCAATATCACGTGAGACCAATGCCGGTGTCTTCACCCATGCCGGCCCTGAGATAGGGGTGGCCTCAACGAAGGCCTTCACCACACAGGTGGTCACGCTGGCAATGATCTCATTCGAGATAGGTTACCGCAAGGGACTCCTTGACGAGACCCGCTACCGTGAACTAATCGCCGAGCTTACAAGCCTGCCTGGCAAGGTTGAATCGGCGCTTAAGATAAATGACCAGGCACTTGCCCTGGCTCATATTTACAAGGATTCAACCAATGCCCTGTACCTGGGCAGGGGAGTGCTCTACCCGGTTGCACTGGAGGGAGCACTTAAACTCAAGGAGATCTCTTACATCCATGCCGAGGGGTATCCGGCTGCCGAGATGAAGCACGGACCGATAGCACTTATTGATGAACATATGCCCGTTGTGGTTGTAGCAACGAAGGAAAACTCCTATGATAAGATAGTGAGCAACATCCAGGAGGTCAAGGCACGCAAGGGAAAGATAATAGCCGTTGTCACCGAGGGCGACCAGATTATCAGCCGGATGGCTGACTACGTGATGGAGGTGCCGGAGACGATGTCGGTCTTTGCCCCTGTTCTGGCCGTGATCCCGTTGCAGTTGTTGTCCTACCATATTGCCGTTCTCCGCGGATGCGACGTCGATCAGCCGCGTAACCTGGCAAAATCAGTCACTGTGGAATAATTAAAACCTGAGTATTATGGCTGACGGTTACAGAAGTCTGAGTATTGGAGAGATCCGCGGCCTTGAGGCTGCAGGTTGCCGGAGCAATTCATGGGAGAGTGTCTTTGTCAAAGACCCTTTCAATGCCGAAAGGATACAGAATGTTACCTTTTCAGGTATTGTCAGGCTCGGTCTTTTCAACGGAGTTGCGCGCGAGAGATGCGGACTGCCGCTGCTGCACGGCATAAGGAATGCGCATATACACAACTGCACGGTGGCCGACAATGTCACAATCACTGATATAACCGGATTCATCGCCAACTATGATATCGGAGAGGGAGTCGTCATCAGGAACTGCGGCCATATCTCAACGGAAGGACGGACATCATTCGGTAACGGAACACGCGTTGCCGTACTGAACGAGACAGGTGGCAGGGAGGTACCCATCTGGGACCGCCTGACCTCGCACATGGCATATATCATCACCCTCTACAGGCACAGGCCTGCTGCCATTGAAGTAATAGAAAAACTCATTGCCGACTACACTGAAAGCGTCAAGTCGGACCGCGGGGAGATCGGCGCCGGGTCATTTATAGCCGGGTGCGGCACAATAAAAAATGTAAAGATAGGTCACGGTGCAGTTATAGAGGATATCTCGAGGCTGGCGGAAGGATCAGTTAACAGCTCGTTCAGGGACCCGGTCTATATCGGCAATGACGTGATCATGGATCACTTTATAATCTGCTCGGGATCAAGGGTCAATGACGCTGCTGTCATTGACAAGTGCTTCATCGGCCAGGGATGCACCCTTTCAAAGCAGTACTCTGCCGAAAACTCGCTCTTCTTTTCCAACTGCGGCGGTTATCACGGCGAGGCATGTTCAATATTCGCCGGGCCCTTCACCGTCACACATCACAAATCAACACTGCTGATAGCCGGGATCTTCTCATTCATGAACGCCGGAAGCGGATCAAACCAGAGCAACCACATGTACAAGCTCGGTCCGATACACCAGGGTATCATGGAGAGAGGGTCAAAAACCACATCCGATTCCTACGTATTGTGGCCTTCACGCATCGGACCGTTTACCCTGGTAGTGGGGAGACATTACCATAATGTC
Organism: Bacteroidales bacterium; assembly: GCA_049294275.1. GTDB lineage: Bacteria > Bacteroidota > Bacteroidia > Bacteroidales > VadinHA17 > SR-FBR-E99. The sequence goes on along the minus strand of JBAQCQ010000053.1, from coordinate 41,703 downwards.
GATACAACTCAGTTTCCGTTCTCCTACCTTACCGAGGTGAACTACGAATCACAACTTATACCGGGAATCAATCTCCGCAGCGTGGGAACGATACGTGACGCCCAGAAATGGCCTAAACGCGACGTACGCAAAGACCCGAAGAAGCTTGACCAGATAAACTATAACCTGCTGAGTCCGTTTACCGTGGGCAAGATGATGAACGGAAGGGATCTACTCAAGAAACTGCTCCGCGAGAATCCTGACCAGCCTTTTATTGCCTTCGACAGGATGAGGATGAAGAGCTCTGCCGCCGAGAGGGGCATAATGCTCTACCAGATGGGGATTGACAAGTTCATCGGCAACTCGGTTATCAAGAGGCTGGAAGGGACTGAGTTCAAAACGGATGCCGATATCAGGAAGAGACTGAAGCCGGAATCCGACAGGGGCACAGGTGACTGGATTGACATGGCGGGTCTCATTGCTCCGCTGAGGTCGATTGAGGAACTGCTTGTGTCAATCGAGCACAGGGAGATGAAAAACGCCGACGCCATAAACAGGAGCTTCGAGCAGATCCACAGGCATTACTATGACATGGAGTGGATGTGGATATATGAAAGACTTCCCTTCGAGACCGGAAAACCCAATGAGAAGCTTACGGCCAAAGATATTATTGATATAGTCGAAAGGTGGAAGAAGAGCGTGGTTGACCTCGACAGGATGCTCTATGAGGATGCCCGCAAGGAGTTCACCCTCTCGTCTATGACCGGCTTCGGCATCGACGGTGACGATGAGGTTAAAAAGCGTGATTTCGAGCAGGTGAGGGGCGATTTCGAGAAGAACAGCGTGGTGCTCGCCATCCTCGATCACATAAAGGTCAAGTCGGAACTGGGTGATGAGCTGATCAGCCGCCTGAAGGTCATTACTTAGTCAGTATAAGAGAATTTTTGATTTCAGATTTTCGATTTAATTAAAATCTTTTAATCGCAAATCGGCAATCGCAAATTCTACCGGTTCCCGTACATCTCCTCGTAATACTTCGCGTAGGCTCCTGAGATTATCGTCTCGAGCCATGATTCATTCGCCAGGTACCACCCGACGGTAATCTCCAGCCCCTGTTCGAAGGTGACCGACGGCTTCCACCCCAGCTCCTTCTGCAGCTTGCTGCTGTCAATGGCGTACCTGAGGTCGTGCCCTGCACGGTCAGTGACATAGGTTATCAGCTTTTCAGAGCTTCCTTCGGCCTTGCCAAGCTTTTTATCCATGATGGTGCAGAGTAATCGCACGAGGTCAATGTTCTTCCACTCGTTGTCACCTCCCACATTGTAGGTTTCACCCGGCCTGCCCTCATGGAAGATCAGGTCAATTGCAGCAGCGTGATCCTCAACATACAGCCAGTCCCTGATGTTCTCACCCTTGCCGTAAACGGGAATGGGTTTGCCGGTCTTGATGTTATTGATTGTAAGAGGTATAAGCTTCTCGGGGAACTGGTTGGGACCGTAGTTGTTCGAGCAGTTTGATATCACCCATGGCAGCCCATAGGTGTTCCCGAAAGCCCGTACCATGTGATCCGAACTTGCCTTGGAGGCCGAATAGGGGCTCCGGGGATCGTAGGCGGTCTGTTCGGTGAAGAAGCCGCCATGTTCAAGCGAGCCGTAGACCTCGTCGGTGGAGATATGGTAAAAGATTTTCCTCACATCGCTGCCGGGCGCGATATCACGGAATGCCGTCAGCAGGTTTACGGTACCGATTATGTTTGTATAGATAAACTCATCAGGTGAGCTGATTGACCTGTCGACATGCGACTCGGCAGCCAGGTGTATGACACCGTCGAACCTGAACTCGCTGAAAAGGGTGCTAACGGCCTGTTTGTCAACTATGTCAACCCTGCGGAAATGATAGTTGGGCGCCTTTTCAATGTCGGTGAGGTTGCCAAGGTTCCCTGCATAGGTCAGCTTATCTGCGTTGACGATTGTGTAACCGGGGTATTTTTTTACAAATCTTCTTACGACATGTGAGCCTATGAACCCGGCTCCCCCGGTGATGAGTACGGTTCTCTTCATGCTTGCTGGTTTCTGATTTTGTTTTCCCACCGCCAGGCTGTTTCCATGGCTTCGTCGAGAGATATCTCCGTTTTCCACTTAAGCTCCCTGTTGGCCAGCGAGGGGTCAGCCCATATCTTTTCAATGTCGCCTGCCCTGCGTCCGGTAACGGTATATTTCACTTTGACTCCCGTGGCTCTCTCGAATGCCGCTATCGCTTCGAAAACTGATACTCCCGTCCCGGTGCCGAGATTAAATACTTCGTAGTTCGCTTTATTCTCATTGTCAAGGAGCCTGCGCAGTGCAACCACATGGGCCTTTGCAAGATCGACCACATGGAGGTAATCGCGTATGCATGACCCGTCCGGTGTGTCATAGTCGTTCCCGAAGACCTTAAGCTCATCACGAAGGCCTTTGGCTGTCTGGGTGATGAAGGGAACCAGGTTTTCAGGCACACCGCGCGGCAGTTCGCCAATATGTGCGGTGGGATGGGCTCCGATGGGATTGAAGTACCTGAGCGATACAGCCCTGTGCGATGGCCTTGATGCCATGGTGTCGCGGATGATAATCTCCCCGGCCTGCTTGGTATAACCGTAGGGAGAAGCAGCCTCCTTCACCGGCGATGCCTCCGTGACGGGCAACGAATCGGGCTGGCCGTAGACGGTGCATGATGATGAGAAGACCATCACCGGAGTATTATGGCGCTCCATCATCTCAAGAAGATTGGTCAGTGACGTCAGGTTGTTCCTGTAATAGTCGAGGGGCTTTCTGACCGACTCACCCACCGCCTTGTAGGCGGCGAAGTGGATGATGGCATCTATCCTGCCCTCGGCGGCAAATACCTCGCTGAGCTTCGTGGCATCACAGATATCATAATCGTAGAATTTCGGGGTGACGCCGGTGATGGCATGTATGCCGTCAAGCACGGTGATATCGGAGTTGTACAGGTTGTCAATGATAACCACATCAAACCCATCCGTTATCAGCTCCACGGCCGTGTGCGATCCGATGTAACCCGTGCCGCCGGTGACCAGTATTTTCTGCTTCATTACAGACTCCAGTATGTCAGCCACTTCATCTTGCCCCTGTAGAGGCCCTTCAGGTCAACCAGTATCCCCCGCTCGTTGAGCAGGTCAAGGAAGAATTTCTCATCAAGTCCGGTATACTCCCTGTGTGCAACAGCCACTATGATTGCGTCATACTTTCCTTCAGGCTTATCCTTCAGGTTGATGCCGTACTCATGCTTCACCTCTTCGGGTGATGCTCCCGGATCGATGACATCAACCTCTACGCCGAAGTCGCGCAGCTCATTTACCACATCTATCACCTTTGAGTTGCGTATATCGGTCACATCCTCCTTGAAGGTCATACCCATTATCAGCACCCTGGACCTGTCAGGGCTCTTATGAGCCGCGATGATCTTCTTGACTGTCTCCTTGCCGGCATAGGCGCCCATGCTGTCATTGGTGAACCTGCCGGAGTCTATCATCTGGGGATGGTATCCCATGGCCTTGGCTTTATACGAGAGGTAATAGGGGTCGACTCCTATGCAGTGGCCTCCCACCAGGCCCGGATAGAACTTCAGGAAGTTCCACTTGGTTCCGGCAGCGTCCAGCACCTCGAAGGTGTTGATGCCCATCCGGTTGAAGATGATAGAGAGTTCATTCATGAAGGCGATGTTTATGTCGCGCTGAGTGTTCTCGATGATCTTGGCAGCCTCAGCCACCTTGATGGATGATGCGCGGTGCACTCCGGCCTCGATGATGAGCTCGTAGGTCTTCGCAATGTTTTCTGCAGATTCCGGGTCACAGCCGCTGGTGACCTTGACGATCTTTGTAAGCGTGTGGTTCCTGTCGCCCGGGTTGATGCGTTCTGGTGAGAAACCGACTTTGAAATCGGCCGGGCACTTCAGCCCGGAGTACCTTTCGAGTACCGGCACACAGTCCTCTTCCGTGCATCCCGGATAAACGGTTGATTCATACACCACATAGTCTCCCTTCCTGAGAATTCGGCCAACCGTTTCCGATGCCTTCAGCACGGGAGTGAGATCGGGAAGATTGTGTTTGGTAACCGGTGTCGGGACTGCAATTATATGGAATGACGCCTCCCTGAGATCCTCGGGGTCGGAGGTATATTTTATGTCAGTGCCCCTGAATGCCTCGGATTCAAGCTCGTTGCTGGGATCTATGCCTTTTTTCATGAGCTCGACGCGGTCAGGCCTGATGTCAAAGCCCACCACCTTTATTTTTCTTGCGAATTCAAGTGCTATCGGAAGGCCGACATATCCGAGGCCAATGAGAGAAAGTTTTGTCTCTTTTTTCAGAAGTTTATCGTACATATTATTTTTTAATTAGAGGATGATACTCACCTGTTAATACTGAAAGAGCCGAGTTGCGTATCTGGTAGACCGTCTCTATGCTCTGGCGGGCGTCTTCGAGCCCGTATCCGTTTCCCTTAAGAATCTCGCGGTAGGTGACGGTGTGGAGATCAGTGAATCCTTCCGAGAATTCAAGTTCCTCGCCGTCAACGGTTATGTTGCGGTATGTTCTTTTGCCTTTTTCCTTTACGTTTCCGGGGAGGTCGTTGAAGTCGATGCTCAGGAACCATCTGACGCGTGCTCGCTCCAGCTCAAGGAATCCGGAGGCCTTGTGATTTTCAAGAAGGTAGACCCTGTTTGACACCACGGGACCGAATATCCAACCAAGCATGTCAAAAAAGTGAACGCCGATATTCGTGGCTATTCCGCCCGATTTGTTGACGTCTCCCTTCCATGATATATCGTACCAGTGGCCGCGGCTGGTGATATAAGTAAGGTCTATGTCATGTTTTTTCCCCGGAGGGGTGGCGGCAATTTTGTTGCGCAGTTCAATGATCACCGGGTGGTACCTGAGCTGCAGGATGTTGTAGATCCTGTGCCCGGTCTCCTTTTCTATCTCCTGTAGCGCATCTATGTTCCACGGGTTGAGCACCACGGGTTTCTCGCAGATCGCATCGGCCTGGTGCCTGAGTGCGAACCTGATGTGGGAGTCGTGCAGGTAGTTGGGTGAGCAGATGCTTACATAATCAAGCTGCACGCCGCTTCTCTTCAGCTTGTCGACATGCCTGTCGAACCTCTCAAACTCCACAAAGAAGTCACTCTCGGGAAAATAGCTGTCAATTTTTCCAACGCAGTCAAACCTGTCGAGGCTTGCCAGCAGGCGGTTGCCTGTCTCTTTTATGGCCTTAAGATGCCGTTCGGCAATGTAGCCGGCAATACCTATAAGCCCGAAATTTTTAGGTGTGTTATCCATCAGAAGCTATTATGAAGGCATAAGATTACTGTACAATTTTTTTAACGGTTTCATCAGTGATCCGGTATTTCTGTCCGCTTTCAGGGCAGACAGCCACGCCGTCGTTTCCGAAGGAGAGTTTGTGCCCGTATTCTGAGACCCAGCCTGTCTGGCGGCCGGGGTTTCCGACCACGAGAGCAAAGGGCTTTACATTTTTGGTTATCACCGCACCGGCCCCTATAAGCGAATACTCGCCTATCTCATTTCCGCACACTATGGTTGCATTGGCGCCGATTGAAGCTCCGCGTCTTACCATGGTGGTGACGTACCGGTCGCGCCTGATGATGGCGCTGCGGGGGTTGGTTATATTGGTGAATACCATCGAGGGTCCGAGAAAAACATCATCTTCACATATAACTCCGGTATATATTGAGACATTGTTCTGGACCTTGACATTATTTCCCAGAATAACGCCGGGTGAGACAACGACATTCTGGCCTATGTTGCAGTTCTCCCCGATAACGGCATCCTTCATTATGTGGCTGAAGTGCCATATTCTGGTTCCTCTTCCTATTGTGCACCCCTCGTCTATCACAGCCGTTTCGTGTGCAAAAAACTCTTTTTCCATCATTTTTCAGTTGAATTTTGACCTGATGCACCCTGTTATATATGCGAGCTGTTCGTCGTCAAGCTCGGTGTGCATGGGCAGTGAGAGTACCTCCCCTGTAAGTTGTGTGGTGACGGGGAAGTCGTCTGCCCTGTACCCCAGGTGTGCATACGCTTTCTGCATGTGCAGGGGAACGGGGTAATAAATCATGGAGGGTACCCCTTCATTCTCGAGGCACTCGCGGAGCCTGTTCCTCTCTCCGCCTTCAACTCTCAGGGTATACTGGTGAAATATGTGCGACGAGTTTGCTGCCCGCACAGGTATGATTATCCCCGGCAGACCTGACAGCTCCCGGTCATAATGGGCTGCTGCCCTCTGCCGTGCCTGGTTGAAGTCGTCAAGATGGCGCAACTTGACCCTCAGGATGGCGGCCTGTATGGTGTCAAGGCGCGAGTTGACGCCGATGGTGTCATGGTAATATCTGACCTTCATGCCGTGGTTCGTGATGCTCCTTATCAGTTCTGCCAGGGCGTCATCGTCCGTAAAGAGAGCCCCACCGTCGCCGTAGCATCCCAGGTTCTTTGAGGGGAAGAACGAGGTACAGCCTATGATGCCCATTGAACCGGCCTTTTTCACGGTGCCGTCACTGAACCGATACTCAGCTCCGGTGGCCTGCGCCACGTCCTCGATGAGATAAATGCCGTGACGGTGGGCCAGTTCCATGAGAGGCTCCATGTCAGCACACTGGCCGAAGAGATGCACGGGCACAATAGCCCGGGTGCGCGGAGTGATGGCTCTTTCTGTTGCCTCAATGCTGATGTTGAATGTGTCGGGGTCAGGATCGACAAGTACAAGCCTGAGGCCGAGGAGCTCAATCACCTCAACCGTTGCAATGAAGGTGAAGTTTGTTGTTATCACCTCATCACCCGGCTTGAGGTCAAGCGCCATCATGGCTATCTGAAGAGCATCGGTGCCGTTGGCGCATGCAATCACATTGCGTACACCCAGGTAGCGCTGAAGTTCCTCTTCAAAAAGACGGACATCAGGACCCTTGATGAAGGCCGTTGAGCTGATGACATCCGAAATGGCACTGTCAATGTCTGCCTTAAGCCTCTCATACTGCGTACGGAGGTCAACCATCTCAATCTTCTTCATCTGCTGTTTTGTCTCTCTCAGGCGAAGATAATAGAATTTATTTTAACCCTTTTTTCCGCCCTCCAATCAGGTTTCTTTTTATCTTTGTTCATTATTGCTTATACATGGCGAGGGATATTACCGGATTCATCAGAGAGATGCTTTTCAGGCACGATTGTGTCATTATTCCGGGGTTTGGTGCGTTTATCGGGAACTATTTCCCGGCACGCATTGACCGTAAAGAAGGACTCTTTGAACCTCCCTCAAGGAAGATTACCTTTAACCGGCATCTTACAGGAAATGACGGCCTGCTGATTGGTCAGATTTCATCAGGTCTCGGTGTAGGCTACGGTGAAGCCCGCGACATCGTGCTGGAATGGGCTGACGAGCTCCGGAGGAAGATACTGACCGGCAATTCTGTACCCATGGATCATCTCGGAACCTTCTCGCTCAATTACGAGGGTGCGATAATTTTCGATCCGGACACCACGGTCAATTACCTTCTCACATCGTACGGTCTGAGCGCCTACCACCGTCAGCCGGTTACAGGGTTTGATGTCAGGAAGAGGGCTCTTGATAGACGCAGTGAGCCTTCCGTGAGCCAGCCCACGGTAAGAAGCCTGCTGACAAGAGCCGCAGTGATAATACCAATCCTGGTGGCCCTGGCCCTGGTACCCTTCAATGACCATCTCTTTAAGGGAAACCTGGAGGAATCGACACTCAACCCCCTTGCCAGGGCTGAGCTTGAATTCAACCGTGAACAGATTGACGCCGGCAGGACTGCAATAATAACAGGAGACACCCTGGTTGAAGCGGCTGTTCCTGCTGGCCCTCCGGGCACAGCAGAGACTTCAGCTACCGGCCTCCCGGTTGCGGATAGACCCGTGGTTTCTGCTCCTGTTGCCAGCGAGCCGCCAGCCCTTACATCACCAATTTCCAGTGAACGTCCTGCTGAGACAGCACCCGCTGTCAGGGAGATCCCCGTGCGGCAGAACATCACCCGTCCGTCACAGGCAGTTGTGGTGGAGGAATACAGGTACCTGCTTATAACCGGCAGCTTCAAGGGTGAGGATAATGCCCTTAACATGGTTGAACGCCTGCGCAGGCAGGGCTTCGACCCTGAGGTGGCAGGAGGACCAGATGGCTTCCTGCGCGTCAGCGCTCAGTCATACGCAACTCTTGACGAAGCACGTATGGCACTCCAGAAGGCCGGCAGGGATTTTCCGGGCGCATGGGTATGTAAAAGCAGGCAGTAAAGGAATTTTCGATTTCAGATTTTCGATTGTCGATTAAACCAAAAGCCGCAAATCGCAAATCCCTGAGACATCAGGCACTGGTCAAAACCGACAATCGCAAACCCCGGAGACACTAGTCAAAACCGACAATCGCAAAACCTACTTAACCGGGCTTCCGTTTTTTATCTTCATCTCCGGTACCACAAAGACCAGCTTTCCGGTCTCGTCCTCTGCAAGCAGAACCATCCCCTTCGATTCAATACCCTTGATGGTCCGGGGTGCCAGGTTGACAATGACTGAGATGCTCTTGCCCGGAAGCTCCTCTGCTGTAAAGTGCTCAGCTATGCCCGACACAATAGTGCGGACATCAATTCCCGTGTCAACCTTAAGCCTGAGAAGCTTCGTAGTCTTTGGCACCTTCTCTGCCTCAAGAATGGTTGCAGTGCGGATATCCATGCGCGTGAACTCGTCGAAGCTGACATCCTCCTTCTGCGGGATCACGAGGGCATTCTCAGCGGCATTGGCCTTTTTCGTGTCAAGAAGCTTCCTGACCTGCCTTTCAATCTCTGCATCCTCCACCTTGCTGAACATCAGCTCCCCTGAAGAGACAACGTGTCCGGGAGTGAGCAGGTCAGATCTGCCGGCGACATCCCAGTTCAGGTCGTCTATGTCAAGCCAGCCCCTCAGCTTATCCATCGAGAAGGGAAGGAACGGTTCAAGCAGAATGGCAAGGTTGGCGGTTATCTGAAGCGATACGTACATTATTGTCCTGACCCGTTCGGGATCGGTTTTCACAACCTTCCACGGTTCCGTATCTGCAAGGTATTTGTTGCCGAGACGGGCCAGGTTCATGGCCTCGGCCAGCGCCTGCCGGAACCTGAAGTCCCCGAGGTTGCTTTCAACATTCTCCCTGCATTTTGTGATCGAACTTATCGCGGCAGTGTCGTAATCAGTCATCGCCCCCGGTGCAGGCACCACACCCATGTAATAATTGTTTGTCAGCACCAGGGTGCGGTTGATAAAGTTGCCGAGGATGGCAACAAGCTCGTTATTGTTCCTTGCCTGGAACTCCTTCCAGGTGAAGTCGTTGTCTTTTGTCTCCGGTGCGCTTGCACAGAGGGCATACCTGAGAGAGTCCTGCTTCCCCGGGAAATCCACCAGGTACTCGTGCAGCCAGACCGCCCAGTTGCGCGAGGTGGAGATCTTGTCAGACTCGAGGTTCAGAAACTCATTCGCTGGCACATTGTCGGGAAGGATGTAGCTTCCCTCTGCCTTGAGCATAGCGGGAAAGATGATGCAGTGAAAGACGATGTTGTCCTTTCCTATAAAGTGTATCAACCGGGTCCCGGGATCTTTCCAGTATTTTTCCCAGTCGGGTGTAAGTTCCCTGGTTGCAGAGATGTATCCAATGGGAGCATCAAACCATACATAGAGGACCTTGCCTTCCGCTCCTTCAACGGGAACAGGCACGCCCCAGTCGAGGTCACGGCTGACAGCCCTGGGCTGTAATCCCTGGTCGAGCCACGACTTGCACTGGCCGTAAACGTTGCTCTTCCACTCGGTGTGTTCCTCGAGGATCCATTTCCTGATCCAGGGTTCATATTTATCGAGCGGAAGGTACCAGTGGAGGGTGTCACGCATCACCGGGGCGCTGCCGCTGATGGTTGAACGGGGGTTGATCAGGTCGGTGGGACTGAGCGATGTGCCGCATTTCTCGCACTGGTCGCCATATGCATTTTCATTGGCACAGTGAGGGCAGGTGCCGGTGATGTACCTGTCTGCCAGGAAGCAGCCTGCCTCTTCATCGTAATACTGGCTGGCGGTCTTCTCGATGAATTCACCCTGGTCATAAAGCTTGCGGAAAAACTGCGAGGCAGTCTCGTAATGTATCTTATTGGATGTACGGGAGTAGATGTCAAATGAAATCCCGAAGTCGCTGAAGGCTTTCTTGTTGAGTTCATGATAGCGGTCAACCACCTCCTGCGGGGTGATGCCCTCCTTCCGTGCCTTGAGGGTAATTGGCACGCCATGCTCGTCCGAGCCGCAGATGGAGATGACATCCTCACCCCGCATACGCAGGTACCGGGTATAGATGTCTGACGGCACATAAACCCCTGCCAGGTGGCCGATGTGTATTGGTCCGTTGGCATACGGCAGGGCAGATGTGATAAGGTGACGCTTGAACTTCTTCATCTGTGATAAGCTGTTGCTGTGGTTAATCGGGCAAATATAGTGATTTTGGAGAACCGCCGGACCGGCAATCAGGTCTCCTGGCCGAAGGAAGTCAGAACCTCATGCATATATGTTCTTGACACTGGCACGGTTGAGGGGGGTGTGCTGTCGAGTTCGAGAGCCAGCCCCTCCTTTTCCCTGCGGATCAGCTTGACCTTTTCAATGTTGACAAGGTAGGAACGGTGGCAACGGATAACCGATTCCTGTTTGAGCTCATCCTCCAGGGTTCTGAGGGTGTTGCGGAGCATGAACTTCGTCACCCTGTTCTGTGCCTGGTACCAGACGGTGACGTAGTTGTCGCTGCCCTGCATGTAAAGAATGTCAGAGCGTTTGAGAGACATCCTCAGCACACCTTTCTCATCTCTGAGCGGGATCATCGGCTTCTGGCTCTGTGCCAGTCCCTGCCCGTCGGCCTGCTCCTTTAAGCCGGACAGGATGCGCTTGCTGTCACTCCATGAAAAATACAGCCAAAGCATGATATAGGGAAGGAGGAGGGTAAGAGAAGTGTGACGTACTGATCTTCCCAGAAGTTCGGAAAAGCTCCGGGGATCATCGAGGATCACGATTTCAAACAGAGTGAAGAAGAGCGCCATTGAGACTATCTCTACCGCAACCCATGCAAGGTAGTGCCATACCTGCAGCTGCAAGCCCCGGCGCACGGCATGATACATGATCACCCTGCTGACGGCGACAACCAACACACCGGCAAGGATAACCCCGCTGGTATAAATAAAGAGCGTCGGTTTTGACACCTCGAACCATGTGCTCACTCCGAACGGGGTGTAAATGTTCAGGAAAAGCAGCGCAAAACCTGCCGTAAAAAGGATCGTGGTAACGATGTTGCCCTTTTCAGTAAAGTACCCGGGGAGTTTATAATTCAGATCGATGTTCATTACACGGCTATCCGGAACAAAAGTAACACTTTTGACGAAGCGCGGTTTTAAGGAAGAAGTCAGCTTTTGGATTTCACCCCTGCGGGGCTCTTTTTGCCCCTCAGGAACAGGTTACAGCCCCCCGAGGTTCCGGGGGCACCTATTTTTTTGCCAAACCGTCCGTATCAGTTTTTTTTGCATAAAAACCTATAATGGGGTACACTGAGAAGGAGAGGGAGCTTGCTGCATTTTTCAGGGGAGGAATGGCCGAAGGTTACGTTCCCGGAACCGGGATAAGGATTAAGAGTGAGGTGTTTCGGTCATCAAGCAGTTACCGCTATCCTGATGAGAGGAATGTTTCATCTGTATTCCGTTCTCTTTTCAGGTCGAAGGAGCTGGAGGATTCCAACGAAGATTTCCCTTATTACCTGCTTATACCGGACGGAAGCGCCGGTCGTGGCGCCATCATGCTCCTTCACGGCCTCAATGAGCGCAGCTGGAGCAAGTACATGCAATGGGGATTGAGGCTGGCATCCGATACCGGCAGACCAGTTATTCTATTCCCGAGCGCGTACCATATGAACCGCTCGCCCCGCAGCTGGATTGACAGGCACCTGATGGCGCCACTTGTGGCGGCCCGCACCTCCCTGCTGCCTGACACGCAGCTCTCAACATTCGTCAACGTGGCCCTCAGCACACGGATGTCATTATCACCCCAGCGATTTCTCCTCTCGGGATACCAGACACTGAAGGATCTCCACAGCCTCACAGGCACCGTGAGTGATGGCTCTCACCCCGATCTGCCCGGTGGAGGCCCAGTAGATATATTTGCTTACTCGATAGGGGCCCTGGCAACACAGGTGATGATGCTGTCAAAACCGTCGCTTCTTCCCGCCGAAACCCGCACGATGCTTTTCTGCGGAGGAAGTGCATTCGGCCTGATGAACGGCACATCAAAGCTGATAATGGACAGCAGGGCCTTCGAGCGACTGGTGACCTTCTATCTCGAATGGCCGGAGGATAAGATGAACGCAGACGGCGACCTGTTCATGAAGATCCTGAACGGAACTCCTGAGGGGGAGGCTTTCTATGCAATGACATCGCCCGGACGTCTGAAGAAAATTTCGGGCACACCATTCAGCAAGAGTGAAGGGCGGCTCAAGGCAATCACATTTGCCGGCGACAGGGTGATACCCGCCGAGGCCGTCACTGCCACGCTGCAGGGTGCTGACACTGAGGTCTGGACTCCCCTCTATCCATGTACACACGAAAATCCTTTCCCGGTTCTCAACGGTGCGAGGTCCGGTGAGGTCGACCGTACTTTCGACCGGCTCTTCACAACCGCGGCAGAGTTTTTCTCATAAAATAGCTACTTTTGATATTGCCAACGCAAAAGAGCTGTCATGAAATCACTTGTCATACCGCCTTACCTTAAGAATGGAGACCTGATCAGAGTTGTCACCCCGGCAAGCCACATCGACCGGGAGGTTGTGCTTGAGGCCAAAAAGATGCTGGAAAACTCAGGATTCAGGGTGACCCTTGGAGAGCATGTCTTCACCGTGAAAGGACCATTTGCCGGAAGTGATGAGGAGAGGCTCCGGGACATTCAGAAAGCCACGGACGACCCTGAGGTAAAAGCCGTTATATGCTCTCGCGGCGGATACGGGATGACAAGGATCGTAGACCGTATAGATTTTTCACCGCTCGAGAGGCATCCAAAATGGTATGTTGGCTACAGCGACATAACCTCGCTCCACCTCTGGCTGAACAGGGTCTGCGGCATAGCCTCTCTCCATGCTGAGATGCCGCTGAACTACTCCAACCCCGGGTGCTCACCGCTGTGCTATGAGACCATGGTAAGGGCGCTGAGAGGTGAGGCCGGGCCCGTGAGATGGACCGCATCTGGTGATGCCTCATTCACCGTTACAGGACCGGTTATCGGCGGCAACATATCCCTGATCTACAGCCTTAACGGGACAGCTGCCCAGCCTGACAGCGAAGGCGCGATACTCTTCATAGAGGAAACCGGAGAGAAATTCTATCATCTTGACCGGATGCTCACGGCAATGCGCATGACAGGGATGCTGAAAAACCTCTCAGCACTATTGGTCGGAGGGATGGAAAATATAACCGAGGGGGAGCATGTCTTCAACCAGACTATTGAAGAGGTTGTGATGAATGTTGCCGGCGGATTCGGATACCCGGTGCTCTTCAATTTCCCGGCAGGGCATATAAGCGACAACAGGGCGATTTACCTGGGGCGCAATGCATCACTGAAACAGAGAGGTAACGAGGCTGTGCTCGCATGGCTGTAGCCTGACTCAGAAGGCTGCCAGCAGGAGGTTGATATCCTTCGACAGTATCCCGAATTTATGACCAAGTACCTCGTTGGTGAGGATGCCGTTATAGATATAAACTCCGTCTCGCAGTCCGTTGTTGAATTTTAGCATCGGGGTTATGCCGCCTGCATCGGCAATCTCCTGCATCAGCGGCCTGAAGACATTGCTCAGCGCTATGGAGGCTGTCTTCGGAACGCGCGAGGGGAGGTTCCATGCGGAATAGTGTATCACTCCGTGCTTCTCATAGATAGGATCCTTTATGGCCCTGGGCTCGGCGGTCTCGACGCATCCCCCGGTGTCAACACTGAGGTCTACGATGACGGATCCGCGCTTCATACCCTGTACCATCTCTTCGGTCACGTAGAACCATGGCATCATGATATCAGTTGAGAGAGCCCCTATCAGCACGTCGGCCGATTTCAGCGCCTTCTGCAGCACCTGCGGGTGGAAAGTGGAGGTATAGAGCCGCTGTCCGAGCATGTTCTGGAAATTGCGGAGGCGGTGCACCGAGGTGTCGAATACCCTTACTATGGCACCGAGGCCCAGAGCGGCGCGGGCTGCAAATTCGCCGGCGGTGTTGGCTCCTATGATCACCACCTCCGTCGGTGTCACCCCGGTCACCCCGCCGAGCATCACCCCCTTGCCTCCCGAAGTGGTGCTGAGGTATTCCGAAGCGAGGAGCACCGATGTGATGCCGCTGATCTCGCTCATCGACTCAACAACGGGGAACATGCCGTCACTGTCCTTAATCCGCTCGCTTGCCAGGGCGGTCACACGCTTGCGCATCATCTGAGAGAGGGTATCCTCTCCCATAGTGGCTGCATTCATGAATGAGATGACTATCTGTCCGCCCTTGAGCATGGAGGCCTCCTTCAGCGTGAAGGGGGCTATCTTGATGATGATGTCACATCCGTAAATCTGTTGTGATGTGTCGGCCACAATGGCCCCGTTGTCACTGTACTCCCTGTCAGAGAAGCCGGCATTCGCTCCGGCGCCGGTCTCCATAAAGACCTCATTTCCGGCATCGGTAAGGATCTTGACGGCTTCAGGTGTCAGCGCGATGCGTTTCTCGTCATCGAGAACGTCATGCGGCATACCCACAGACATCTGCCGCCTGCCCACAGCTTTCTCAATAAGCTCTTCCCGCGGCATGAACGCGCTTCTTGACGGTTCATTCATCTGGCTTCGTTTTAAGAGGTTAAACAGAAGATAATTATCAGCAGATCAAATTTAAGATTTTAATCGGAGAGAAAGCAAAAGGAGGGAGATAATTAGGAGCGATCAGCTGACGGAAAGACTGCCGGTGTGTCTGATGCAACCGCAACCCTTGTCACTCATCCCCTTGCTGCGGGCTGGCCGACCGTCTCGATGACCCTGCTACCGTCATCCGTGACTGTTATTGAAAGCTTCAGAGTCCCGGGCGGCAGCAGCGGCTCGATGAGCTCAGGCCACTCCATGAAACAGGGAGAGGCGGAATCAAAGTACTCCTCTATGCCGAAGTCGAGCACCTCGGAGATGTCTTTTATCCTGTAGAAATCGAAGTGAAAGACCGGGAGGTCACCGGGGCGCCTGTATTCATTTATGAGCGTGAAGGTGGGGCTGGTGACGGTGTCTGCAACGCCCATCTCATGGCACAGGGCTTTAATGAAGGTGGTTTTGCCTGACCCCATCTGCCCGTAGAAGGCAAATATTCTTGTGCCAGCCGTCTCCCTGAGGAAGTGTCTTGCCGCGTCACGCAGCCGGCTTTTGTCAGTCACCACGATCTTCATACGGCAAAAATAGCTATTATACAGGTTCAAGCGTCACCAGTGGCAGCATCATCTCCTGCAGTGAGACACCCCCGTGCTGGAACGAATCACGGTAGTAGGAGACTATGTGGTTGTAATTGTTGGGATAGACAAGGAAGTCGTTGCCGCAGGCAAATATGTATCTCGAGGTGATGTTGGTCATAGGCAGACCCGCCTTTGCCGGCGCTGTTATCTCGAACAGGTCGCGCGCGTTGTAGTCAAGATTCCTGCCTGTTTTGTAGCGCAGGTTCATTGATGTCTGCCTGTCGCCCACCACCTTGACCGGCCTTTGCACCTTCACCGAGCCGTGATCTGTCGTGATCACCACCCGGGCCCCTCTGGCAGAGACCTGCCTGAGCAGCTCAAGAAGGGGTGAATAGACGAACCATGAATGCGTCAGCGAGAGCCATCCGGCCTCGTCTCCGGTCATGTCGCGGATAACCCCTATCTCTGTCCTGGCATGGCTCAGCATGTCAACGAAATTGTAGACCACGACATTAAGGTCATTTGCAAGGAGCTGCGGTATCTTATCATTCAGGTTCCTTCCTTCGGCGTCAGAGCTGATCTTGTTGTAAGACCACCTGCATCCCATGCCACTCCTCTGGAGGTTTTTCGCAAGCAGTTTCTCCTCGTTGAGGTTCTTGCCTTCGTCTTCGTTGTCCCCGATCCAGTATTCAGGTGTCAGTTCGGCAATTGCTGCAGGCATCAGTCCTGCAAAGAGCGCGTTGCGCGAATACTGCGTCGTGGTAGGGAGAATGCTCAGGTAGAGCTCTTCGGAGACTGTACGCATGACAGGACTCAGGTCAGCGGCAATCGTCTGCCACTGGTCGAGGCGCATGTTGTCTACAATGATAAAAAAGAGAGGCGATCCTTTCCCTATGAGAGGAAAGATACGTTTTGACATCACCGCCGGAGATATGAGGGGCCTGTCTGATGCTTCGCCGGAGATCCACCGCAGGTAATTGTTTGATATGTATTTTGAGAAGGCCCTGTTTGCATCGGATTCCTGCATTCGCAGCACCTCCCTCATGCCGGTGTCAGATGACCTTATGAGTTCCGACTGCCAGAAGGCGAGCCTGCGGTAGAGATCGCTCCACTGCGCGAAGGTTGATGCGGAGGAGATCATCCCGGCTATTGATGCGAACTCCTCCCTGAAGACAGAGGTCGTCTGGCGTGTGACAATATCTCCGGTGTCAAGGATGCGCTTAAGAGTAAGAAGGATCTGCTGCGGCTTGACGGGTTTGATGAGGTAATCGGCTATCTGCGACCCTATCGCAGCCTCCATGATATCTTCCTCCTCGCTCTTGGTTATCATTACAACCGGGATGGAGGGCCTGATGGCCTTGATACGGCGGAGGGTCTCAATCCCGCTGAGGCCCGGCATGTATTCGTCAAGGAAGATGATGTCATAGGCCTTTTCACTGACCATGTTTATTGCATCATTGCCCGACTGGCATGTCTCTGTCTCGAAACCCTTCTCCTTCAGGAATAGGATATGGGAACGCAGCACCCCCACCTCATCATCGACCCACAGTATCCTGACCTGTCTCATGATCTTTCCTTCACGTCACCTGATATTCCCGTACTCCTTTGCGTAAAAGATGCTGTATCTGTCAACATTTTTGTCATCCCTGAGTTTTGCCAGGTTGTCGCGACTGATGATGTACAGCGTAAGGGAGGCATCGGCTGCTCCCCTGATGATTTCAGACGGATTGAAGGTACTGAGCCAGGCTGCTGCCTCACCGGCATTTCCGAAGGGTCCTGTGGCTATGAGGAGATAGCCCTGGTCGGCATCGGTGCCTTCCGTGCGGTAATTCTTTTCGGCATAACTGTCGAGGTTATAGTTGATGATGTCAAACACCATCTGGTTCATGTTTGCCTGGTAATTGCCGGCGATTACAATTACGTAATGCGGCTGCTGCATGTCGGCGGTATAGAGTTCCTCCGCGATGCGGGTATCCTCTGCAACCCTGATGGCCGGAATCTCCTTTCTGAGGAAATCGTTAATCTCGGCGGCTCTCTGTCCTTCAGGGGTAGAGGGGAACCTGGCTACCAGCGAGTCAAGTTTTGACTTGTAGGCCATCTCTCCCGAAAGGGCTCCCGTGGCCATCGCATCAAGGAGCATGAATTTGGGAACAAGCTCCTCACCCTGGAAGAGTTTCACAGCCTCGCTGCAGATAGCCCGGGTCTCCGCGTAGCGGCCTTCAGTGAATGCCCGGTATGCCGTCTCATAGCTTCCGGAAGCCCTGAAGGCCATCTCCTGGTGCTTCCTGACATAGTCGGGATCAGAGAGAATCTGTGCATATTCGGAACCGGGGTATGAGGCCAGAAGTTCTGACCTCCGTCTGTCGGCCCTGGCGGGGTCATAGAGACGAAGCAGGCGGTAGAGCTCATAGAGGGCCTCGGCCCTGATATTTTCATCAGTTCCTGAGCGGGCCGCCTCTTCGAATGAAGTGGCAGCTGCAAGGGTGTCGGCCAGCCTTGATGCCAGTATCTTTCCCTCTCCCAGCAGTGCTGCCGCGCCGGCATTAACGGAGATTCTCATGAGCGAGTCTGACAGGGGCAGATTGCGCATGTAATACTCTTTGGTCCGTTGCGGGTCCACTCCGGCACTGTCGCCCTGCTGCTTCTCATCTCCGGCTTCTGTCGGTGAGCCGTTACTGAATGCCGCGCGGGATTTGTTTGCCCTGCGCCAGTTGTCCTCAAGCCTCCTGTCGCCCCAGCGGCGTTTGAACTCGGTGCGTCCGAACGACAGAGCTGTCTGGTTGTAGAAATACCATCCTCCTTCGGCGGTGATGGCGCCCCGGTACCGCTGCTCATTCTCGTAGTAAAGGCCCATGTTGTACCTGTCACCCCCGTCACCTGCCGGTGCTTTTGTCAGGTTCTCCTCGTAAGAACGGATGATCCCTGCAATAAGCGCATCACGCTCTGCAGCGCTCATCCCCGCCACCCTGCGGAGACTGTCGCCTGTGACGACAACGCTGTGGAACTTTGCATACTCGCTGAGCCCGGAGGCTCTGCGGCTGATAGTGGCATAATCAGGGAAACGGTTATCAATCAGTGATGAGATGCTGTCATAATAGAGAGCTGCCGTCATGTATTCCGCCCTGGCATAGTAGTGTTCTCCAAGTGCGAGATAAGAACGCACCCTCTGGCGGGTGTTGACCGTACTGCCGGCTGCCGACTGCGACCATAGCTTCAGGGCTTCGTCAGTGTTGCCCGTCCGCATTTCAAGCTCGCCCAGGGCAAAATAGATCTGGTCAAGATAATCCTTGTTCTTGGAGTCACGCAACATCCGGCGCAGCGATTTTCTCAGGTCTTCTGCGTCACTGTGCGAGATATCGGTCACTCCGGCGAGGTTGATGCCTGCGTTGAACTCCAGTTCATATGACGGAGCCATGCGTATCACCTGGCTGAAATATCTGGTTGACAGCTCATTTTCGCCGGCTGCCTGGCACACCTGGGCGAGTAGATATGTCAGGCGTACCTGTGTATCCTTGTCTCTGGTGAAGTCAGCGGCTTTTGTCAGGGGGTCGATTGCGTCGCTGAAGCGTTTCTGTCTTAGTGCTATGTCAGCCCGGGTTGAATAATACATCGATTTCAGCGAACCCGGCAGGTTATCAGGGTCATTAATTTCCCCGAGCAGTCTCAGTGCCTCGTTGTAGTTACCCTCTTCGGTCTGGATGCGGACGTTCCAGATGCCTGCCTCGGTCTTGAGGTCAGGGTCAGTTGAAATGCTGACAGCATATGAGAGCGATGACCTTGCGGCCATGAAATTCTTCTGGTAGAACTGCGCCTTGCCCATGAGGATATAGGCATCGTCTACCCACTCATTGTACTCACGTCTGTTATAAAACTCTTCACTGCGGGCATTGCCGCCCCTCCGGCCTTTTTCGGAGGGTTTGGCAGTTATGGAGTGCAGGGCAATGACCTTCGATGCCTTCTGGATGGCTCGCTCCATATCAGGGGAGGCTGCCCGGGCCGACTCTTCGGAGGAATACTCGAATACCGGCAGGAGAATGCTGTAGTCATCACGGTGCGATGAGCGGACCTTCTTCACCCCGGCTTTGTAGGCCTCGTTCCCGTTGAACCAGATGTTATACTTGGAGATCAGTGAGTTGTAAAAACGGCTCGCGCCGGTGTTCTTTTCAGCAGAACAACCGGTCAGAATCAGGGTGAAAATGATGATCACCGCTGCAAGGTATTCTTTATGCCGTAATCTCAAACAATAACGGTTTATACTCTATAACTGAAGAGGTGCGTTAAAAGTATTCAAAGTTAAGAAAAAGAGGCCATAAACCGGGGGCTGATTCAGGAGGCGGCAGCAGGCTCATTTCATCTCCACTCTCTTTGTCGGAGCCATCTCGGCATTACGCTTCGAGACGCGGACTACGACGGCATCGGCCAGGGTCATGAAGGCAAGCCCGGTCTCGTTGTCATTCAGCGCTGCCGGCGTGCCAGCATCACCGCCTTCACATATGCTCTCAACGATGGGTATCTGGCCCAGGAGCTCGGTGCCGGTCTCGGCGGCGAGCCTGCTGCCGCCCTCCCTGCCGAAGATATAGTACCTGCGTCCGGGCAGCTCGGGAGCAATGAAGAACGACATGTTCTCAATCAGACCCAGCACAGGCACATTGATGGACTCGCTGCGGAACATGGCTATCCCCTTGCGGGCGTCAGACAGAGCCACCTCCTGCGGGGTGGTCACCACAATGGCACCTGTGACGGGCACCTCCTGCACAAGGGTGAGATGAATGTCGCTTGTCCCGGGAGGCAGGTCGAAAATCAGGTAATCAAGCTCACCCCAGTCGCCCTGGCTGATAAGCTGCTTCAGGAAACTGCTTGCCATCGGGCCGCGCCAGATGACAGCATCGTTACCCTTGACGAAGAAACCGATGGAAAGAATCTTAACGCCGTACCTGGTCATCGGGATGATCAGGTCATTGCTGCCTTCCTTGCGCACGTCCGGATGGTACTCCTCCGCGTTGAACATCCTCGGCACCGACGGGCCGAAGATATCCGCATCAAGGAGCCCCGTGGCATAACCCTTGCGGGCCAGGGCCACCGCAAGGTTTACGGCAACGGTCGATTTGCCGACACCACCCTTGCCCGACGACACGGCGATGATGTTCCTGACGCCGGGGAGGATATCCCTTTTCGGAACAGCGGCCTTTTCAACAACTATCCGCGGCCTTACCTCTATTGAAGAGATGACTGCATCAGGCCCCAGCGTTTCCTTGACTGCCCTCACGCAGCTGCTTTTTATTGATGAGAGGAACGGATCGTTTGATTTTTCGGGAACCAGGACTATTGTTATTCCTTCTGCCGTAACGGATATGTCACCCACCATTCCGAGGGTGACGATATCACTCCCCTTTTCGGGATGAGTGACCATTTTCAGGGCCTTTAAAATTTCTTCTTTCTTATGCATGGTGTTTAATTTTTACTTGCCTTCACTGCCGGGTACAATAATTAATCCTCTACGAGGAATAAATAAAACATATAACAGATACTTCTACAATACTTTTTGCGCTGCGCGCAATTTTTAGCTATTGCCTTGATTAACACACCAGCCCTGTCAGAGTTCAGCAGCGGGATCCCAGAACCTCTCCCTGAACTCAAGCACCATGTCGTCTTTGACGGTGAACCCCTCGTTTTCAAGCAGTTGCTGCATTGTTGACGAGTTGCCGAAGTGATGCTTTCCCGTCAGCATTCCGTTGCGGTTCACAACCCGGTGTGCCGGGATGAATCCGGGCATCAGGTGAGAGGAGTTCAGCGCCCAACCCACCATCCTCGCCGACTGTGCGGTGCCCAGATACCTGGCTATGGCACCGTATGAAGTTATCCGTCCCCGGGGTATCAGTCGGGTGATATCGTAGACCCGCCTGAAGAAGCCTTCATTCTCAGCCGATTGCACTGATGATCTCTTTTTCATGAGGCAGTCTGAATGACAGGTATGTGATAGGGGCTCCCTGTTTCAGGAAGATCTCTTCGTAATAGGTTCTTATTGAGAACATGGGGTCATCAGGCATCCGGGCATACAGATCAGTCACTGAAGCGATAATCTGCAGTCCGTTGAACTGCACCACCGAGAGAGTGTAGTCATACAGTTCCCTGTTGTCAGTCTTCAGGTGGATGATGCCGTTGTCCTTAAGGTACCTCCTGTACAGATTCAGGAACAGGGGTGAGGTAATCCGTTTCTTTTCTCTCTTTCTCCCGGGTTGGGGGTCAGGAAATGTAAGCCATATCTCATCGGCCTCGCCGGGAGCAAAAAATGAGCCGGTGAACTCTATCCTGGTACGAAGGAAGGCAGTGTTCGGCATCTGTTTCTGGTGTGAATCCTTTGCCCCCCTCCACATCCTGGCTCCCTTGATATCGATCCCGATGAAATTCCTGTCAGGGTATTTGCCGGCAAGCCCAACCGTGTATTCGCCCTTGCCGCAGCCAAGTTCAAGGATTACGGGATTGTCGTTGCCGAACCAGTCACTGCGCCATTTTCCCTTCAGATCGTGATCGTGCCTGAAAGCCTCTTCAAATGAAGGTTCGATCACATTGTCGAAGCCCTTCATCTCAGTCCAGTGTGCCAGTTTGTTCTTACCCAAAGCCCAGGTTATCTGCTCTTGCCCTCTTTCAGGGTTATCTTCAACCCAATGTTGTAAACCCCCTTCAGCACGGTGTCTCTCATGCCGTGTGCAATTTTGATATGATATTCGCCCATCTCGGGAAAATAGACATTTGATTTGTACGGGAAGGTAAGTTCACGGAGGTCTCCTGCGCCTTTCCCGAGCCACTTCCCCTTTTCGTCGGTGATCATAGTCTGCAGGGTGTCGGTGACAGTGGTCCCTGAAGGGAAGGTGGTTGAAATAAAAAGATACATGTTGCGGTATGGATAGTCGGTCGAGGTCCGCACCGAGAGGTCAATGTTGAATGTGCTGACTGAATCACCAATTGTACAGGTGTAGCTGGCAGGGTCGTACATGCTCCACTGCCTCTCTTCAATCCTGTAGTTGTCAGAGAAGATGGTGTTTCTGTCGCATGAGAGGGTGATGACTGCCAGCATGATGCCGGCAACAAGTATGCTACTTCTGCCTTTTGTCATTTCTCCTGTGATATGGTTTGTTTCTGCCCTTACCTTCCCGCGGGTTGCTCTTCGTTTCGAACCTTGTCAGACCGCTGTTTTGCAGCAGCAGGTCGTTCCCCTTCCCGATCGTATTGTTCGCAGGGCTGGAGAGCAGATTCTCAGGTTTGATTCCTTTCCTGTTGAGCTGGATGATTTCGCGGACCCGTGCTACCGGCACCGCAGTCAGGTTGACAGCCATGCGCTGATCTGTCGAATACCAGTAGATGCCGGTGTGGACCTCCATCTTCATAAACCAGGCTGTTCCTCCGGCAAGCTCGAGGGGTATCTCTTTCGAAGGATAGTCTTTCTGAGCGTCAATATAGCAGTCGAGCTCATAGTTGAGGCAGCACTTCAGCTTACCGCACTGCCCTGCCAGCTTTTGGGGATTGAGAGACAGATCCTGGTAGCGGGCATGTGAGGTGGTCACCGACATGAAATTGGTCACATGGGTCGAGCAGCAGAGCTCGCGTCCGCAGGTTCCGATGCCGCCTATACGTCCCGCCTCCTGGCGCGCACCTATCTGCCGCATCTCTATCCTGATGTGAAACTCCTCGGCAAGCACCTTTATGAGCTGACGGAAGTCAACCCTCTCATCGGCAAGATAGTAGAAGATCGCCTTTGTCTTGTCTCCCTGGTATTCAACATCGCCTATCTTCATTGCCAGCCCCAGGTTCTCCGCTATCTTTCGTGACCTGAGCATAGTGTGAGTCTCGAGTTTTTTTGCTTCTTCCCATTTCTGCAGGTCGACCGGTCTGGCTTTCCTGTAGACCTTCTTCATCTCATCAATGACAGGTCTGACCTTCAGTTTCTTCAGCTGCTCCAGGACAAGGAATCCGGTCATGGAGACATAGCCTATGTCATGACCGGGGGAGGCCTCAACAGCTACAATGTCGTCAACTTCGAGCCTCAGTCCGTTCACGTTGCGGTAAAAGCCCTTGCGGGTGTTCTTGAAACGAACCTCGATGACCTCATTGTATCGTGGATCGAAAGGCAGATCCGCAAGCCAGTTGTACTCATTCAGCTTGTTTGCCCCGATGCTGTATTTCAATTCAGGCGGCGAAGGCTCTTCGCCTCCAGGGACCTGTATATCTTCGTTTATCATGACGTCAGGTTATCGTTTCCGGACAGGGCGTAAGAAAACCCTCTTTCCGGAAGGTGAATGCAAAATTAGGAATAAATACGCTATTATCAAGTGATTCCCCTCAGTTACCTGATAAGTCTCAATGTCTTCAGCGCCAGGTCGAGGAAGATCATTTTGGTGTTGCCATTGCTCTCGACATGGGCATAGGCAAGATTGAATTCACGGTTGAGGGCATTGATGTTGTTCTCGTTGATGAAGGAGTGAAACTTCTGAGAGAAGTCGTCTTCACTCTGTGTCAGATGGACCAGTTTATTCTCCTTTCCCCCGAAATTAAGTATGAAGTTCTCCCGTATCATCCTCAGGGCATAGGAGAGAAAGCTCTTCTGCCTCTCCCTTCCGAGTGCGGCAGTCTCCTCGGACCATGTCACCAGCGACTGTATGTCACGGGTATAGGCTGTGCGCATCAGACGCGTGAAGCGTTCAAGGTGAACAGTGGCGGTGTTGTCCTCCCTTGCCAGTTCCATGGCCCTGACCATGTTCCCGTTGGCGATGGCGGCTATCTCCGTCGCTCTTGCCTGTTCCAGGCGGGCTTCATTCATCAGGTAGGCGCTCAGATCTTCAGATGAGATGGCGGGGATACGGATATGCTGGCAGCGTGAGGTTATTGTCGGCAACAGCTTGTCATCCTCCTCTGATACCAGGATGAAGAGAGTCCTGGCGGGGGGCTCCTCGATCATCTTCAGAAGCTTGTTTGCCGTCTCGGCATTCATCTTCTCCGGAAGCCAGATGATCATGATCTTGAAGTCGGATTCAAACGACTTGAGGCTGAGCTTGCGCACGATCTCCGACGCCTCTGCAACAGGAATCAGCGCCTGTTCGTTGGCCACCTCCATCGCTTCTGTCCAGGTGCTCAGCGAGAACCATGGCGACCTGAGAACCATTGCCCTCCATTGTGCAATGTATGTGTCGCTGACCGGCTCGGTGCCTGCCTTTTTCTTTATGACGGGAAAGACGAAATGAAGGTCAGGATGGATAAGCTTGTCGTATTTGACGCATGACGGGCATACACCGCAGGCATCTTCACGGGTTCTTTTTTCACAACTGATGTAACGGGCAAAGGCCAGGGCTATTGCAAACTTGCCGCTTCCCTCAGGCCCATATAGAAGCAGGGCATGGCTGACCCGGTTCTCTGCTACGGAACTTCTCAGCCTGTCAATGACTGCCTTCTGCCCTGGTATCTGTGAAAAATTCATTCTGCCCTGCCGCTGACGGAGAGCAAAAATAGTAAAAAATCAGAGAGAAAGACCCCGGAAAGGGAGATGCATGTACAAGGCAACAGTCAGGTTCACGCAGAAAATCCCTGATCAGAGGGCTGCAATAGCCTTGTCGTAATCAGGCTCCTGTGCAATTTCGGGTACCAGCTCGGTATATTTCACAATTCCGTTCTCGTCAATCACCACAATGCTGCGTGCATACAGGCCCTTGAATCCGCCGTCAATTATCTCAATGCCGTAGTCCTTTCCGAAAGTGTGATCACGGAACCCGGAAAGTGTGGTCACATTGGTTATTCCTTCAGTCGAACAGAAACGGCCGTGTGCAAAGGGCAGATCCTTCGTGATTGCGAGGACGACAGTGTTGGTCATGCCGGCTGCAAGCTGGTTGAATTTTCGCATTGCCGTGGCACATATACCAGTGTCGAGGCTGGGGGAAATATTAAGTATTACTTTTTTGCCTTTCAGCTCTTCAAGCGAGAGTTCCCCCAGATCTGATTTAACCAGCCTGAACGCGGGAGCCTTGCTTCCTTTTACGGGAAGATCCCCGTATGAATTGACGGGATTTCCTTTTAATGTGATTTTTGCCATTATTTAGTTATTAATTAGTTACGTAAGAACTTTGCCTTCCTGAATTTCTCGAAGAGATCATGCTCATCTGTTCCCTTCCTGAGCCCGTCAAGTATAAAATCAAACAGCCTCGGAATTACATCATCGGTGAACGAGGCGGCTACAGCCAGTTTGCCGAAGAGTCTTTTCTCGCTGTCAGTGATATTTGAGTCTGAATTCATTATTGATACCGCATCATAGAGATGAATGAACCTCTCCTCCAGGTCGTACGGAGGACTGTAGATATGTGACTGTTCGGAGGCTATAAGCTTGTCTATCTCCGGGTCTGTCAGGCTGAAACGGCTGCCAAACCTGTGCAGCATCGCCAGTTCCCTGCTGTCAATCGTTCCGTCAGCCTGTGCCACCTGGATCAGATGGATGAAGTTTTCCCTGTTAATCTTCCGACCGTTGTCGGTAATGAAATCCGTAAAATTCATTTTTCAAATTCTCTCACAAAATTAACAAATCAGTTGAGCAATTGTTGAACAAAAAATTAAATCAATTAATTGGGCCTTACAATAGTGCCGATACAGGCAACTTCTTATTTTTGCATGGTGGAAAGGAATTTTAATCAATTAATCTGAAATTTATGAAACTCATAGACGACTTCAATTTCAAGGGCCATAAGGCTATAGTAAGGGTCGATTTCAACGTTCCGCTCGACAAACAGACACGTGCGGTCACCGACGACACGCGCATACGCGGTGCGCTCAAAACCATAAGGAAGATCTCCGGTGACGGGGGATCCGTGATACTTATGTCTCACCTCGGACGTCCAGAGGGTGTCATGGAGAAGTATTCCCTCAAGCCTGTACTGCCGGTACTTGAGAAACTCCTCGGAATGAAGGTCGCCTTTGCCCCCGATGCGCTTGGCGATGAGGCCGCTGCCATGGCCGCCGCCCTGAAACCGGGAGAGGTGATGATGCTTGAGAACGTAAGGTTCTATCCCGAGGAGGAGGGGAAGCCTGTTCTCCCTGAGACAGCCACCGATGAGGAGAAGAAAGCTGCCAAGGCAGCTCTGAAGGTGAAGCAGAAGGAGATGGCAAAGAGACTTTCGACCTATGCCGACATATATGTCAATGATGCTTTCGGGACCGCACACAGGGCCCATGCCACAACAGCCGTCATAGCTGATTATTTTCCGGAGGATAAGAGGATGTTCGGGTTCCTGATTAACAGTGAGCTGGCGGCTATGGACAGGGTACTGAGGAGCTCGCAGAAGCCCTTTACTGCCGTCATGGGAGGAGCAAAGGTATCGGACAAGATCCTGATAATAGAGAACCTGCTGGACAGTGTTGACAACCTGATTATTGGCGGTGGTATGACCTATACATTCATCAAAGCCAATGGCGGAAAAATCGGGAATTCTCTGTGCGAAGAGGACAAGCTGGACGTTGCAAAGGCTGTTATGGAAAAGGCAAAGGCGAAGGGAGTGAACCTGCTGTTCCCGGTTGACGGAATAAACGCCGATAAGTTCGACTCCAATGCAAATACCTATGTGTCTGCCATTGATGACGTGAACGACGGCTGGATGGGACTTGACATCGGACCAAAGAGCATTGCCCTGTTCGAGAAGTTGATAATGGAATCGAAGACAATTCTCTGGAACGGCCCGATGGGTGTTTTCGAGATGGAAAAGTTTGCTGCCGGCACTACAGCAATAGCAAAGGCAGTGGCAAAAGCAACCGAAAAGGGAGCCTTCTCACTCATCGGCGGAGGTGACTCCGTTGCGGCCATAAACAAGAACGGACTGGCGGACAAGGTCAGTTATGTATCTACCGGCGGCGGCGCCATGCTTGAGTACATGGAAGGCAGGAAGTTGCCGGGTATCACGGCTATCAGGGGAGAATGATGAGACTGAAGCTCATACCGGCACTGGCAGTCCTGCTCATGTTTTCAGGGTGTGGCGGAGATGATCAGCAATACTCGGGTTCGATCACGCTGACAAGTGAACTGTATGAGGCCGATTCCTATTACTATGCGCTGGGACTCTCCTTTGACGAGGGCAAGGAGGTCCCGACGCTGCCTGATCAGTACAGGGCTGACATCACGGTTCAGGCCGGTCCGGTCACTTCAGGCGGCCCCGCAGTGGCATATCTCAGTGCAAACACCCTCAACCCGCCGTTCGCCCTGGCAGGTGAATATGCCTCTGAGGGAGATGCAGTGAACGCCTTCGATACATTGAAAAGCGTGGGCGCCGTCTCATGGATCGACCTGGCGACTCCGCTGAAGGCAAACCAGGTCTGGGTGGTCAGGACCCGCGATTCCAAATATGCCAAACTGAGGATCTTAAGCGTCACCCTGGTTACTACACCAACAGCGCTGGCTACCTGCAGGTTTGAGTGGGTCTGGCAGCCTGACGGAACTGCGACATTCCCGTAGTATACATGAAAGCACCTTTCACTGAAGAGATCTTCAGGGTCACCGATGCCCAGTCGTTTGAGAAGATGGCCCTGGAGATCTTTCGTTTTCAGGCTGCCGGATGCCCTGTTTACAAAGAGTACCTGGGTCTCCTGGGCGTCGAACCCGGTAAGGTTGACACTCTCTTTTCCATCCCATTTATGCCGGTATCATTCTTCAGGGACCATGCCGTCATGACCGGGGAAGGAGAACATGAAAGGATATTCCTCAGCAGCGGCACTGCCGGGGTGAGGCAGAGCAGGCACATGGTGAAATACCTGTCTTTGTACGACGAGAGCCTTGAACGGGCCTTCAGGATCTTTTACGGTGAGCCGACGGGCTATGCGGTCATGGGTCTCCTGCCCTCGTACCTTGAGAGGGAGGGTTCGTCACTGATTTATATGGTCAACCGGCTGATGTCACTTTCGGGAAACCGCCAGGGAGGTTTCTTCCTGAATGATCATGAGGCTCTTTTCGGTGCCATCGCTGAAGCCCGCAAAGCAAGACTTAAAGTCCTGCTCATCGGTGTCACTTTCGCATTGCTTGACCTGGCCGAGAGCCGCCAGGCCGACCTCGGCGATGTCATCATAATGGAGACGGGCGGCATGAAGGGAAGGAGGCGCGAGATGATACGTGAGGAGGTGCATGAGATTATCATGAAAGCCTTTGGTGTCACTTCGGTTCATTCCGAATACGGGATGACGGAACTGCTCAGCCAGGCTTATTCAAAGGGCGAAGGACTCTTCATGGCGCCACCCTGGATGAAGGTTCTGATACGCGACAGCCATGATCCCGCTGCGCACACAGATGAGCCTGGCTCGGCCGGAGGCATAAGCGTTATAGATCTGGCCAATGTTTATTCATGCTCCTTTGTTGCCACGGCTGATCTGGGCCGCCTGCACGCCGGGGGCCTTTTCGAGGTTCAGGGCCGGTTTGACGAAGCCGACATACGCGGCTGTAACCTGCTTGTGAATTAAGCAGCAGGCAGCAGGCAGCAGGCAGCAGGCAATAGCGATCGCCTGCCCGTAGGCCATAAAGTATTGTAGTGCAAGTGATTACGATAGACCGCTTTGCTCCCAGAGCATTCAGTATTGTAATGCCCTTCAAATATCCAATTTAGCCCTGATCTCGGCCGGAACGGCATCCTTATGGACCATGATGTAAATGGTCTTGGCCCTGACGAAACTCTCGGACATGTTCAGATAACCACCGGTGGGATTCCTGTCGGTGCCCCATGAATTCTTGGTGATATAGTATTTCGTGCCGTTCTGGTCTTTCACTACCCCCGTGACGTGCATCAGGTGGTCATCGGTTGTCACGAATGTCTCATAACCCTTCTGGCGGACATCCTGCGTTACATCTATCTCGGGGTATGGCCTGTCAAAGCTGAGCCCTGCCGGACGGTCAGAACCCATGTTTTCAAAACGTGCGCGGTCAGTCGAGCCGGAGATGTCAACTTTGGTCATATCAGGATTTATAGCTATGCCGTTGGCATGAGAGAATCCCTTTTCGCTCACATCGCCATCCCAGTTAACGGTGTAACCGTTATTGAGCGCGTAATCCATGATCTGGATAAGCTCATCGAGCGGGACATTGTGGAACCGGTTCATCTCCCAGTTGTCGGGAACCTCGAGGAGGCCTTCAGTGTAGAATGGGAAATGATTGAATGATGTTATGTGCACATAGTCGTTCATGTTGAGACCCAGACTGGCTGCGAACGACTTCGGGGTGTAACTCTGTCCTTTAAAGGTAAATGTTTCCGGCTGCTCGCCCAGGTAGATGTCGAGAATGGCATCGACCACCTCATCCGACTCCTTGCTGAGACGCTTCATCTTGACGGGCACGGTTGTCACCACATCTACATAGGACTGCAGTTCACGGTGGTTATGCACCGGCGAGTCGTAACTGATGCCCGGATAGGCCTCCTGCGGCACCACTCCCTCCTCGCCGAATACCCTCAGCCATGACGGAGAGAGGCTTCCCTCGCCGAGATTGCCTTTACCCTGGCGCAGGAAGTTGTCCCTGATCCTGTTCTCATAAGTTTCCCTGACGATGAACATTTCCGAAAGGTCATACTCTCCTTTTCCCATGCGGAGAAGCTCCGACTCCATGAATGAGGTCGTTGCGAAGCACCAGCAGGTGCCCGTGGCCGATTGATTTTTGACCGGTGTGGCAGGCAATGTGACAACCGTGGTGAATTTATAGCCTTCAGGTTTGGACTCCTCCTGTTTCTTTGCCTTCTGTGCATTCAAGGGCGTGAGCACGAGGGCCATCGCCACATAAGCGTAAATAGTCTTCTTCATATCTGGCTTGCTTTTATGTTTTACGGAAAGGTCAAAAATATTGAAATAAACCGAACCATGAAATGTTTTTGAGCAGGCATGCCTGGCAGGCATCGCGTCAGATTGTGGGGTAAAATGCACTCTCAATGTGGTCGACCTGCCTGCCTGTCCCGCTGATTATAACGGTAATGATGTCAAACCTGGCCTCTTTCTCCAGTCCGTTCCGGCTGATATAATTCGATGCGGCGTTGATTATGGTTCTCTGTTTGGGCACATTGACCGCCTCTGCCGGGTGGACCTGGTAGTCGGCCGAGCGGGTCTTGACCTCGACAAAAACTATGAATGAGTGGTTCTCTGCGATGATGTCAATCTCCGTCTTTCCCGATCTCCAGTTCCTGTCGCGGATCGTATAGCCGTGCTGCATGAGGTATGCGGCAGCCAGCTCTTCGCCCCTGGGACCCAGTGAAGCATTGTCACTCATGTCATACTTCTATGATCCGGTTTTTTATCGCGTAGAGGATAAGGCTTGCGGTGTTTTTGGATCCGGTTTTGGCGAGCAGGTTGGCCCTGTGCTTGTCTACAGTGCGTTTGCTTATGAAGAGGGTGTCAGCGATCTCGTGGTTAGAGAGGCCTTCGCATATCTTGAGCAGTATCTCCTTCTCGCGTTTGGAGAGGCTTGAGCTCTTTTCCTCCTGTTCCCTGTTCTTGATTCTCCTGATTACATGGTAGAGCAGTTCCTGCGAGAAGTAGTTCCCGCCCTTGTGCACTGCCATGATTGCGTCATGCACCTCGGAGATGTCGGAATCCTTCAGGATGAATCCCCTGGCGCCGGCATCAACCATGCGGTAGTAATACTCCTCCTCGCCGTACATCGAGAGAGCAATCACTTTTGTGTCGGGAGCCTGGCGTGTGAGCTGGGCTGTGGCCTCGGCGCCGTCCATCTCGGGCATGCTTATATCCATGAGGACTATATCTGCGGGAGAGACCTCGATGATTTTCAGCAGCTCGGCACCGTTTGATGCTTCGGCAACCACCTCGAATTCGCCGTAAGCCCCGAGAAGTATTTTAAGTCCGTTACGGAAGAGCTGGTGGTCATCAGCCAGTGCGATCCTGATCTTGTCCATCGTTCTACAATAGTTTTTTCTACGAGGAATAATAATTTAAAGTCTTCAATCTTCAGTCTTCAATCTTTAGTCTTCAGTCC
The DNA here is from genome assembly GCA_049294275.1 of Bacteroidales bacterium. GTDB lineage: Bacteria > Bacteroidota > Bacteroidia > Bacteroidales > VadinHA17 > SR-FBR-E99. The sequence goes on along the minus strand of JBAQCQ010000053.1, from coordinate 10,243 downwards.
TCAGTCCTCAGTTAATCAGGAAGATACTGACTGCCGACTGCCGACTCTTCTTACTGGTCCACCCTTATGAGTGCACTGGTGCCTTTTCCCTTTGAACTCTCCAGGACAAAGACCCCGTCGACCGATTTCACCCTGGTCTCGATATTCGGTATGCCCATCCCCAGGGTCTCCTCCGACGACAGCTTCTCCATATCGAATCCGCGGCCGTTGTCAAGATACTGCAAGGTAATTATTTTTTGGTGTCGCCGCAGATCCATTTCTATCCTTGAAGCGCCCGAGTGTTTAATGCCGTTGTTGATCAGCTCGCAGGCTGTCCTGTACATAACCACCTCCTTGTCGGTGTCGAACCGTTCCCCCTCCATATTGGTCCGGAACTCGATGTTGACACTCCTCGTCGAGTTGATCTTGGCGGCGAAGGTGCCTATCGCGCTGGCCACCCCCAGGTTGGTGAGCACATGAGGGCTCATGTTGTTTGAGATCTCCCTGATGGTGCTGAGGGCTTCGTTTACAACATGGCTGGTGTTCTGGAGGATCTCTATTCCTACCGGATCGGTAACCCTGTTGTTCAGCGCCGAGAGAGACATCTTCACCGTGGAGAGCAGAGGACCGAGCCCGTCGTGCAGGTCTTTGGCGAACCTTTTTTTCTCCGTTTCCTCGGTGTTGATGATGGCACTCAGCAGCCTTCGCTCCGACCTGGCCCTGTCAATCTCTGCCCGTTTAAGGGAGTAAAACAGTTCCCTGATAAGGATCACACCGGTAATTATCATTACTGAAATGAGCACATTCATCCACTCGTCGGCCATCATAAGCTCAAACGATGGCTTGCCCTGGAAGTATTCAATCAGCTGTATCAGAGTGCGTACGGCCATAAGCACAAATGAGGATGAGAGAAGGATCCATGATAGCCTGTACCTGGTTAACTTCATGAACCTCAGCGCTATACCGGCAGCAACTATTTGCAGCACAATTGAAATAAACAGGGCAATAAGGCGTACCATCGTAACAAAAATTTAATTCATACAAAATTATGAGTTTATTACCTTTGGGGCGCCAATTCGGAAGGATGAAAACCATTTATACTGTCATTATTGTTTTATACAGCTTTATGGCGGGCGTCGGATCGCTCTTCAGCGGCAAGGCGCGCAAATGGGTGAAAGGCAGGCAGGGATGGCGCCGAAGACTCGACTCATTCAGCAAGGATGGAAAAAAGGTTGTTTGGATGCACTGTGCCTCACTGGGCGAATTTGAACAGGGCAGACCGGTGATAGAGAAGATCATCAGGGAGCAGCCCGGCTGGAAAGTTGTGCTTACGTTCTTTTCACCGTCAGGATATGAGGTCAGAAAAGATTACAGGGGAGCAGATGTGATCATGTATCTTCCGGCAGACCTTCCGGTCAACGTCAGATCTTTCCTTGACAGGATTGATCCCGACCTGGTTCTGATAGTCAAATACGAATTCTGGTACAATTACCTTAACGCTCTCGGGAGGCGCAAAATACCAACATACCTCGTGTCAGGGATCTTCAGGCCTACGCAGTATTTCTTTCGCTGGTACGGCTGGTTCGCCAGGGATATCCTTTCCGTATTTACCCACATCTTCGTCCAGGATGAGCAGTCGGGCAGGCTTCTCAGGGGTATTGGCTTCGAGAGATACAGTGTAACCGGTGATACCCGTTTCGACAGGGTAAGCCAGATTGCCGGAGCCGCGAGGGATCTGCCGGCAATTGAGAGATTCAGGGGCGGCGAGCGGCTCTTTGTTGCCGGGTCAAGCTGGGAGGCGGATGAGGATATTATTATAAGGTATGTCAATGAACATCCGATGGTCATGAAGTGGATCATCGCGCCTCACGAGGTTGATGAGGGTCACCTTCAGCGTATCGAGAAGAAGATTTCTCCAGGTTCGGTCCGTTATTCCTCGTTTGTTCAGGCAGACGACTCCTGCCGTGTGATGATCATTGACAACATCGGGATGCTTTCATCTGTATACCGGTATGCATCCATGGCTGCTGTCGGAGGAGGATTCGGGAAGGGGATACACAATATACTTGAGCCGGCATGCTGGGGAATACCTGTTCTTTTCGGTCCGAATCACGGCAAATTCCGTGAGGCAGCCGACCTGACGGAGAGGGGAGGAGCAGTCACTTTTGACAGTTTCGAGGCTTTTTCAGCGACTGTTAATAAATATCTCACTGACAGTTCGGAACTTTCGGAGGCAGGAACTGTTTGCGCCTCTTATATAGCTGAGAATAAGGGTGCTACGGACAAGGTATACAATGAATTATTTATGAAATAGCTGACTGGTAACATTTTAAAAACCCGTTAAAAACTTGTTAATAATAACAAAATCTCAATTCCTTCTAATTCTGGCCGTAGATGTAATTTAACCCTCTGCCTCCATGAAACCGAGACCCAATCGCAATCAACAAACAATCAATATATTAGAAAGAACAACAATCATAAACATTCTAACTCAACTTAAATTATGCGAAAACTAAAGTTCACATTCATCCTGTTGTCCCTGTTCATAGGGTCAGCCACTCTGATGGCACAGGTGACAACATCTTCGCTCAGCGGAAGGGTAACCGACACAAGGGGTGAGTCCCTTGCCGGTGCCACTGTTGTGGCAATTCATGTTCCGTCAGGAACCAGGTATGGGGTTCTTGCCAATAATCAGGGGCTCTATTCCATTCAGGGTATGCGCCCGGGAGGTCCTTATCAGATTGAGGTTACATTTATCGGATATTCAAAAGAGACTTTCACCGAAATCAGCCTTTCACTCGGGGAAAACTCTGTTCTTAATGTAGTAATGCAGGAGACCAGCACCGAATTAAGCGTGGTTACCGTTGTGGGTGCCCGTCCCTCTGCATTTAATAAGGAAAAGACCGGAGCCACTACAAACATTAACAGGGAGGAGATGCTCCTGGTGCCAACAATGAACCGCTCACTTGGCGATTACACAAAACTTTCACCTTATGCATCAGGAACCGGTTCCTATGTTGGCCGTGAAGCTTACAACACCAACGTAACAGTCGACGGTGCAAACTTCAACAACAATTTTGGCTTGTCAGGAACTAACATGCCTGGTGTGTCAGGTGAACCGATATCCATGGAAGCAATTGACGAGATTCAGGTGGCTGTGTCCCCGTTTGATGTCCGCCAGTCAAACTTCACAGGTGCAGGAGTCAATGCGATAACAAAAAGCGGAACCAATCAGTTCAGGGGATCAGTATATGGGTTTTACCGTGACGAGAGCTTCAATGGCACCAAAATTCGCGACAAGGAACTAACTGTAGCTGAATCAGCAAAACAAGCCTACGGATTTACACTGGGTGGTCCGATTATTAAAGACAAGCTCTTCTTCTTTGTCAGTGCAGAAAAAGAATCCACACTGACTCCAGGCAATACCCTCCTGGCACTTGACGAGGGCAGGAATCCGGCAACTGATCCGAATGTAAATACCCGTGTATGGGCTGATAGCCTCCAGCGGTTCTCCCAGCTGCTTAAAGATAATTACGGCTATGAGACAGGCCGCTATGAAAACTGGGGAGGTGACAATGAAAAGAATGACAAGATTCTTCTCAAACTGAACTGGAACCTGAGCAAGAATCACAAGGTGACGCTGCGGTACAATTTCTCGCAAAGCTCCAATGTATTCAGACCAAGCAACAGTGGTGATGCAAGGCCTTCCATTGCCGGAGGTCGTCATAGTCAGACCGGGGGTATGTCATTTGAAAACTCACAGTATTTTAACTCAAACAAGCTCCATTCCGTAACTGCAGAAGTTAACAGCCGGTTTGGACAGGTGTCAAATAATTTCCTGCTTGCCTATACAAAATACGAACAGCCCCGTAACTCAAACAGTTCTGTATTTCCCTTCATTGATATAATGGCTGGTAACCCGGCACAGGGTGATGTTATGATGTCAGCAGGATATGAATTATTCTCATATAAAAACAGGGTGGACAATAACACTCTCATTCTGACCAATAACACTACATATCAGATCAATAAACATAACCTTACATTCGGGCTGTCATACGAGCACCAGTATTTTGCAAACAGCTACCTCAGGCAAGGCTCTGCTTATTACAGGTTCAAGAATCTCCAGTCATTTGAGAATTTCCTGAACGGAGTGGGTGACGGACTGCCTTACAATGCAAATTATCATCCAATCAATTTCGCATACACCTACCCGATTAACAATATTACCGAACCTGTTGCCGAGTTGTCATTCGGGCAGTTTTCAACCTACCTTCAGGACGAATACAGTGTCCTGACGAACCTGAAAGTCATAGGCGGTGTACGCATCGACCTGCCGATGTACCTTGACGGGGCACTTGATAATCCCGCCCTTCATGGTGTCACTTTCGCAGATGGGGAAGAGGTTGATTTGTCAACATGGCCTGATTCAAAAATACTGTGGTCACCAAGGGTTGGCTTCTCATGGGATGTGTTAGGGGATAAATCCCTTAAGGTCCGCGGTGGAACCGGGATCTTCACCGGACGCATTCCCTTTGTATGGTTTACGAACCAGCCGACAAACAGTGGTATGATCCAGTACCAGCTTGTAATCAATTCCAACGGAGGAGCAGCATCCCAGGCTCAGCTGGCCAGGATTCCACTCCTGGCTGATGCTTCGCAATTGCTTGAAGATGATGCCATTGCAGATATCTTCCCGCAGGCAAACGTGGCCGGAGGCAGGATCGCAGCTATTGATAAGGACTTTGAACTGCCGCAGGTATGGCGTTCCAGTCTGGGATTTGACATTAAACTGCCTCTTGACATGTTGCTTACCCTTGAAGGTGTCTACACAGACGAAATTAACGCAATACAGTTTGAAAATATAAATCTGGCTCCGGCAGCTAGTACTTATATCGTTGGTGATCAGACTATTCCATATTGGTCAAACAACACAACCGCCACTAAATATATCACAGCACCATACACTGATGTGGTAATAATGCGTAATACTGACAAAGGGCGCGGATATGCACTTTCAGCTCAGCTTACCCTTCCCAGTATTGCTGGTTTCACCGGAATGCTGGGTTATTCCAGAAACTGGAATGAAGAGGTAACCGGCAAGTCAGGATCAGACCCCTTCTCCGCATGGCAATACAGGCAGATTACAAGGGAACTTAATTCTGATGAACTGGGATTATCATACAACAATACCCCTCACAGAGTTGTGGGGTCTATCAGTTATAGTATCGAATATGCGAAGTATTTCGGATCTTCAATCTCATTCTTCTATAACGGTTATCAGGGAGATGCATATTCCTATATTTATAATGGCGATGCCAACAGGGATGGTACCTCTTCTCATGAGTTAATGTATATACCCACAAGTACGAGTGATTTTGTATGGACGGCCGAGGATGCTGCTGCCTATTTTGCTTTCGCCGAACAGGATCCCTATCTGAGCAAGCACGGCGGTGAGTTCATGTTAAGGAATGGAGCCTATACACCCTGGCAGAGCCGTCTTGACATGAGATTCCTTCAGGATTTCAAACTGAATGTAAAAGGACAGGATAATAAGTTGCAGTTTTCTGTTGATGTCATCAATTTCATGAACCTGCTTAATTCAAGCTGGGGTCTCAACCAAAGTGTGGTAACCACTTCCCCGTTGATGATAAGCGGAAGGGATGCTGCAACCGGGAAAATGATAGTGACGATGAGGAAAATTGGCGGCGAGTACGTTAAAAAATCATTCCAGGACCCTACTTCTGTAGCAGGAACATGGGGTATTCAGCTGGGCTTGAGATATTTGTTCAATTAAAAATATTCGAATCAGAAATCAGGGTGCCCGTGAAAAGGGCACCTTTTTTTTTGCATGCTGGTGTGGACTATACATTTTTACAGAATAACCTTAACCGGCACTTACTTTAAGACTTTATATTCGGTGAATTTCCTTCTGCAAATTTGCCTTTACCTTTAAAAAGCTATAGGCTAACTACTTGAAGAGATTCATTTCCCCGGCCTCTTTTTTTTACACAGGCCGGTGCAAAAAGTTAATATGTGTGTTGATAAAAGAGAACTTTTATCCTTGCCTCCTCTTACATGCTTGCCTATTTTAGCAAAACACTCTTGTCACAGCAGAAGGCAGACTAAGTAACTTATTATCAAACTTTAATATTTTTAACTATCAATGGGAAATTCAATTGTCCATACAGCCCCCGTCGCCTCTAACCAAAAGGAGATGGGAATGAAAGAGGATAAAAAAATACGGAAGGAAGCGGAGGCGATGGATAAAAAGATCAGACTCCTTGGCAGCAGCGGTAAGAAGACTTATGCCTATGACGAAGCCATGAAGGCAACCCGCGAATACTTCGGCGGAGATGACCTCGCGGCTAAAGTATGGGCAAGCAAATATGCACTCAAGGATTCCTTCGGCAATCTCTACGAAAAGACTCCGGATGACATGCATCACCGTCTTGCGGCAGAGATATACCGCATCGAACAGAAATACCCCAACCCGCTTCCGGCAGAAACCATCTACGAGGCATTCAGAGACTTTAAGTACATTATCCCGCAGGGCGGACCGATGACCGGTATCGGCAATGAATACCAGATTGCTTCTCTTTCGAACTGTTTTGTGATCGGAAACAAGGGTGATTCCGATTCTTACGGCGGCATCATGAAGATAGACCAGGAGCAGGTACAGCTCATGAAACGCCGCGGAGGCGTAGGCCACGACCTGTCTCACATCCGCCCCAAGGGCTCGCCGGTGCTGAACAGCGCCCTCACTTCCACGGGCGTGGTGCCTTTCATGGAGCGCTATTCAAACTCAACCCGCGAGGTGGCGCAGGACGGCCGCAGGGGAGCCCTGATGCTCTCAATATCAATCAAACACCCTGACGCCGAAAGCTTCATCGATGCCAAACTCGAGGCAGGGAAAGTCACCGGCGCCAATGTCTCGGTGAAGATCACAAACGAGTTCATGGAGGCAGTGGTCGGGGGAAAGAACTTCCGCCAGCAATACCCCATAAATGCGGAAAAACCAAAGTACTCCAAAGAGATTGACGCCGGTAAACTGTGGAACAAAATAGTGCATAACGCCTGGAAATCGGCCGAGCCCGGTGTCCTCTTCTGGGACACCATCAGGAACGAAAGCGTTCCCGACTGCTATGCCGATCTCGGGTATGAGACCGTCTCCACGAATCCGTGCGGAGAGATACCCCTCTGTCCGTACGACAGCTGCCGGCTGATTGCTATAAACCTGTTCGCCTACGTCAATGGGCCCTTCACTCCGAAGGCCTCCTTCGATTTTGACCTTTTCAAAAAACATGTGCACCTCTCGCAGCGCATCATGGATGACATCATAGACCTTGAGCAGGAGAAGATTGATGCCATCATCGCCAAGATAGATGCTGACCCCGAAGACCCGGAACTGAAACGCGTAGAACGCAACCTGTGGGAAAACATCAGACTCAAGACCGGTGAGGGAAGACGCACGGGCATAGGCATCACCGCCGAGGGTGACATGCTGGCGGCGCTCGGGCTGCGCTACGGCACCGACGAGGCAACCGAATTTGCAGTAAACGTGCACCGCACACTGGCCGTCGAAGCATACAGGGCATCAACCATGATGGCTGAGGAGAGAGGCCCGTTCCCCATTTACAGCAGCGAGAGGGAGTATAACAATCCCTTCATCAGCCGCCTCCGCGAGGCTGACCCTGAGATGTATGCCGAAATGGAGAAGAAGGGCAGGCGCAACATAGCCCTGCTGACAATAGCTCCGACGGGCTCCACCAGCCTGATGAGCCAGACCACCTCCGGTATCGAGCCGGTCTTCATGCCCTTCTACAAGCGCCGCCGCAAGGTGAATCCCAACGACAAGGACGTTAAGGTATCATTCATTGACGAAGTGGGCGACCACTGGGAAGAGTTCATGGTGTTCCATCACAAGTTCATCGACTGGATGAGGGTCAACGGCTATAAGTACGAAGAGGTAAAGGAGATGTCGGAGGAGATGATTAACTCAATAGTGGAGAAGTCTCCCTATTACAAGGCTACAGCCAATGATGTCGACTGGGTTGCCAAGGTTCGGATGCAGGGAGCGATACAGAAATGGGTTGACCACTCCATCAGCGTTACAATCAACCTGCCCGCCGACGCAAAGGAGGAGCTGGTTTCGGAACTGTACCTCACCGCCTGGAAGGAGGGATGCAAGGGTGCAACGGTTTACCGCGACGGATCGCGGGCCGGCGTGCTCGTCTCCAACAAGGAGGAGGAGAAGAAAAACGATTGGTCTCCCGTACGCCCGAAAGTTCTGGAAGCCGACGTGATCAGGTTCCAGAACAACGAAGAAAAATGGATCGCCTTCGTGGGACTGAAGGGCGGCGTACCCTACGAGATCTTCACCGGTCTGCAGGATGATGAGATGTTCCCAATCCCCAAAAGCATAGTCAAGGGCCGTATCATCAAGAACAAGGATGATGCAGGTAATACCCGCTACGACTTCCAGTATACTGACAAGTACGGATACAAGAACACCCTCGGGGGACTGTCACATATGTTCAAGCCGGAGTTCTGGAACTATGCACGTCTTATCTCGGGTGTGCTGCGCTACGGTATGCCAGCCAAGGACGTGGTTGAACTGGTCTCATCGATGAAGCTTGACAGCGAGTCGATCAACACCTGGAAGAACGGTGTGGAACGTTCCCTCAAGCGCTACATCCCAAACGGCACAAAGGCCAAGGGCAAGTGCGAGAACTGCGGATCAACTTCGCTGGTTTACCAGGAGGGGTGTCTCCGCTGCACCGACTGCGGAGCATCAAAGTGCAGCTGACAATTCAGTCGGCAGCCATAGTCTTCAGTCGGCAGTCTTCGTTTAGAAGGCCGGAATGTGTGAGTTTGCCAGGGAAAGATCTATCTCCTCAGCAGTGGCTTCATGGTCAGGCAGGTTGCCTTCGAAATACTTCTCGTATGCCGAAATGTCAAAATGCCCGTGCCCGGTCAGATTGAAGAGGATGGTTTTCGATACTCCCTCCAGATCTGCCCTCCTTGCCTCATCAAGAGCTCCGGCGATGGCGTAGGACGACTCCGGTGCGGGAAGTATCCCTTCCGTGCGTGCAAAGAGAATGGCTCCTTCAAAGCACTCGCGCTGGAACTTGGCCTTGGCCTCAACGAAACCGTCCTTGCGAAGCTGGCTTACCAGCACCCCCGCCCCGTGATACCGGAGTCCGCCTGCATGGATCTTGTCGGGGATGAAATTATGGCCCAGGGTGTACATCGGGAGAAGCGGTGTCATACCCGACTGGTCACCGAAATCATAAGTGAATTTACCCTTGGTCAGTTTTGGACATGAAGCAGGTTCAACAGCGACATACCTTGTCTTTTTACCGTTCACCAGGTTTTCACGCATGAAGGGGAAGGAGATGCCGGAGAAATTTGAGCCTCCGCCGAAACAGCCGATGACGACATCGGGGTAATCATTCGCCTTCTCCATCTGTATCAGCGCTTCCTGACCTATAATGGTCTGGTGAAGAGACACATGATTCAGCACGCTTCCCAGCGAGTACTTGGTATAAGGATCCTGCAATGCTATCTCGATAGCCTCGGAGATTGCAATGCCGAGGCTGCCCGGAGAGTCGGGATCAACATCAAGCACTTTCCTGCCGGCCGCTGTCATTGTGCTGGGCGAAGGAACCACTTTGGCGTTATATACGTTCATCATCAGCTTGCGGCCGGGTTTCTGGTGAAAGCTGACCCTGACCATGAATACAAGCAGTTCCAGTCCGAAGTGGTTGCATGCAAAGCTCATAGCGCTTCCCCACTGCCCTGCACCCGTCTCTGTTGTCATGCGCCGCACTCCCTCCATCTTGTTGTAGTATGCCTGCGGGATGGCAGTGTTGGCCTTATGTGAACCAGAATAGTTTCCACCCTCATACTTGTAATAGATCCTGCTTTTGGTGCCCAGTGTCTTTTCAAGATTGAAAGCCCTGAAAAGAGGCGAGGGACGATAGGTCCGGTACAGGTCAAAGACCTCTTCCGGGATGTCAATGTATCTCTCTGCAGTGACTTCCTGCTTTATCAGCTCCATCGGGAAGATGGCAGCCAGGTCTTCCGGCCCGGCAGGCTTGCCGGTGCCCGGGTGCAGCGGCGGCAAAGGCTTGTTGGGCATGTCAGCCACGATGTTATACCATTGCCGGGGCATTTCGTTCTCATTCAGTAAAATTTTTCTCATCTTTTCCATTTGTCGTCAGTGTTAGAGGTTATATAAAATAAGAGGCACGCTGTGATC
>JBAQCQ010000052.1:0-57470 GCA_049294275.1 Bacteroidales bacterium | reverse complement strand
GAATAAGCTTGAATTGATTTTTTATGATTCGGATAAAAATGTTCTGGCAACTTATGCCTGCCCCTACGATCATGTGGATCTGTTTAATAACCCGGAAAAAGAAGACAGCTTATACTTCTACTCAATTGATTTAATCGATATTCCTGTCGTGCTGTTGGATAAAACTGCCGCAATAGGCATGATTAAAAAGGTGGCTGTAAGGTATTACTAAAGGGAAAGCTGCTTCAGAGGTCAAAACCGGGGCTTAAAACTGAGGCCGGAAGAATAATTATTAAAGCACTGTACCCGGAATGGTACACTATTTGTGGCAGAAGTCTTAACCTGAAACATACCGGAATGAAACTCTCACCTGTTCTGATCCTCCTGTTATCGGTGAGCATGATATCATGCGAAAAGAATGACCCTGAACGGTTTACGAATCCGGTCCTGAAGATCGGCGACAACGCCGGGTTCACCTATGAAGATTTTGAATTGTATGACTCCTCTTCAAAGGTTTTATATTTTAAAACAACACATCCTGAATTCGCTGACTACAGGGATGAGGAGTTTTCAGTTTTTGCAGATGATGTATTAATCTACAAGGGGCGTTTCTGGTCTGCCTACTATTCTTCCTTCCCGACCACCCCGTTTGTTACAACTGATCCTTTCTTGTATTACCAGAACCATGCTTTGGGATTTGAATACTTAAACCAGAATCAACCGGATCCGAGAAATGACGTCAGGTTGATGTCCGCCTTTAAAGAAAGGAACCTGTTGCATTCGGGCTTATCAGTGACAGTTGAATCATTGTCGATCTCCGGGACACAGGCAACCTTTTCATGCACTGTGACCAATCATGACAGGGATGACCTCTATATCCTTGATTATAACAAAACGGGTATCAACCTGTTTCATTATTATACGAACGGGTTGGTCCTTGTAAATAAGGATGAGCCTGAGATTGTATATTGTATAATCAATCCTCAGAGTCCGGTTCCGTACAATAGCTGGAAAATGGAATGGTTTTCATTATTGAAATCAGGTGAATCTTTTCAGCTGAATATGGATTACAGCTTTGCGAACCCCCTGAAAAAGGGAAACTACATCGCCTGGTTTGACTTCCCTGGAATGACATATCAGATTCCCAAAGGCGACCTGGTGCAAACCAATGGCAGGATCTGGCTGGGCAAGGTAACAGGCACCAGGAAAATAGTGATCCAATAACGCCTTATACCGGTAAGGCCGGCTAAATTATACCATCGGACCGTCAGAGTCCATTCCTAAAAATAAAATTGACATTCGGCTTGTGCTTGCTTAAATTTGCAGCTAATGATTCTGTGAAGACATAAATCATTGCATTTATCCTTAAACGATTAAGACGTTAGTCATGCAAACACTTTCAGCCTGCAGTTCCGGGAAACGACTTGCTATACTCCTGTCGTTAGTGATTGTCTCATTAACGGACGCTTTCCCTCAAAATCTGTCCGTTCAAACTGATCCAAATACCTGCCCTCTGGTTACAGTACCGTTGACTGAAACCCGGTCATTTTATTCAAAAATCCAGGAACAGGAAATGGTGCTATTCATTAAGATACCTGCCACTTATAAAACCAATACGCAGAAGATTTACCCCTGCTGGTACTGTACCGATGGGAACCGGTCATTCCCAATGATAGCAGATATGGCGAGTTATTTCGAAATCCCGGTGATAGTCGAACCCGGATATCCGGCTGCCTGCTTATCTTTGCCGGAAATTCTCCCGGAAGGTAAAGGGGTCTTTTAATAAATAATACTTGGCAGATGGACACACAGAATCAGCGAATAGCAAAAATGACTTTTTCCTCAGTATATCCCCTGTATCTGGCCAAAGTGCTGAATAAAGGCAGGACTGAAGACGAGCTGCAGCAGGTAATTGAGTGGCTGACGGGCTTCGGCAGGAAGAAGCTTCAGGAACTGATAAATGAAAATGTGACATTCGAAGAATTCTGCTCGAAGGCTACGCTGAATCCCAATGCCCGACTCATCACCGGGGTTATCTGCGGGTATCGTGTAGAGGAAATCGAGGATTCCCTGACCAGGCAGGTCAGGTATCTTGATAAGCTTGTGGATGAGCTTGCCAAAGGCAGGAAGATGGATAAGATTTTGCGCAGCTGAATCTTTGGTACGCGGGGAACAATCTTTGGGACGCTGAGCAATCCCGGGGAACTGAAAATCGCAGTGCTGTCTGATTTGCACTATATGGATCCCGCATTGCTCAGGGAAGATTGTGCTGCATTTCAGATGTACCTGATGCAGGACCGTAAACTGCTTGCTGAAAGTGATGTCATTCTTGAGCAGTTGATAAGTGAACTGCTTATTGAAAAGCCTGACCTGGTACTCATCACAGGTGATATGACGAAAGACGGGGAGCTTGTCTGCCACCAGGCGGTTTTAAAACAGCTGAGGATACCGGAGGCAAATAAGATCAAAGTGCTTGTGGTGCCGGGCAGTCATGACATTAACAACCCTGATACAGTGTTATTCGACGGTGATCACACTGAGCCGGTCAGGACTATCTCACCAGGGGAATTCAGTTCGCTTTATGCTGCCTATGGCTACGGCAGTGCGATTGCCAGGGATCCGAACTCGCTGGGTTACATTTTTGAGCCCTTTAAGGATTTCTTTGTGCTTACCTGGGAGTTCCGTTTCCTGAATATGAGGCAACCATCTCCTTCGCGGCATTTGAATTCCTTGCGAAATACATGCTCATGGGTCCGCCCTACAATGTGCCAGAACTGTATGCAACCATGGTAGCACCTGTCTTCCCGCAGGCAATGATGGCTCATTTTGCAGGCGACGAAACTATTTCAGATCAGCCATATGCCGAGATCCTGTTTGTATATGCGATTTCATCCGACCCGGGAAACATTCTTTATGGCTTTTACACTGATCTGCCACCCACTGACAGTGACTTTGTGGTAGATCTGAACTGGCATCAGGACTTCCTCGCCGCAAAATTAGTCATCAACTGACCGCCGGAAATCAGTTCCGGGGGTTTCGGTTTTTACTATGGTACTCTCGGAACATTTTTTGGGCCGTTCAGCAAAAATGGGTATGGAAGAAGAACCGAACTTTGCTCCTGCTTTCCGGCTTCGCAACCTAAATTCTGTTGCAGGTTACAGCATGATCACTAGCTGCATTGTCCAAGCGCAAGCCAGATAATTATAAAAACCACAATGGTGCCAACACAACCGCCGCCTAATTTCCACGCTCCGATACCTGCAATTAATCCTCTGAATAAATTGTTCATTGTGTGTTGAGTTATACTTTTCCTATATTTTAAGCCCTGACTTGAAGCGTGGGCAGGCTCCTTTTCTTATGTCGGGGTAGTGTGATTCGAACACACGGCCCTCTGGTCCCAAACCAGATGCGCTAACCGGACTGCGCTATACCCCGTTTTGAAGAGGCAAAAATAGAAAGATTTTCGTAAATTCGGGCACCGAATGGTTTTTATTCCCGCGGGAAGAACCATTTGGCACTACGTTTGTTATAAGGAGTACTTAAATAACATATAAAATGAAAAAAAGACTGATAACCATCGCAGCACTGACTGCGCTGATCATAGCACCTGCCCTGGCACAGAAATCGATCTACGATTTCACTGTTGAAACCATCGACGGGCAGCAGTTCAGCTTTGCAGACCTTAAAGGCAAGAAGATAATGATCGTCAACACGGCATCAAAATGCGGTCATACCCCCCAGTACAAGGACCTCGAACTCCTGAACAAGGCTTACAAGCAGAAACTTGTCATCATCGGATTTCCGGCAAATAACTTCATGAACCAGGAGCCGGGGACAAATGAAGAGATCAAGGCATTCTGTGACAGCAAATACGGAGTGACTTTCCCGATAATGTCCAAGATTTCTGTAAAGGGCGACGACATGCATGCTCTTTACAGGTGGCTCACCAGCAAATCAGCCAACGGAGTCCTCGACTCTGAGGTGGCCTGGAACTTCCAGAAGTACCTGATTGATGAAAACGGAAACCTGGTCGGATTCTTCAAACCTGCAATAAAGCCTCTTTCTGACGAGGTGGTAATGTGGGTGACCAAGGGTCAGTTTACACAGGCAAAATAAGATATCTCACAGCGAAAAGACCGGCCGGCATCCCCGACCGGTTTTTTTATTGGCGGGTGATGAGACCCGGGATCCGTTGCCAGAATCCCTGCCCGGTTTTTTGTGCCTCATTCATCTTATTTTAAAAGGTTCAGAACATTTTGTTTAACGAATTGTTATACATAATAAATAGACGTCATGGCAGATCTGAGAACAAACTACATGGGCATTGAACTGAAAAGCCCTATCATTGCGGGTGCCAGCAACCTGGTGACTGACATTCACAACCTTTCTAAACTGGAAGAGGCAGGGGTTGCAGCAATCGTTTACAAGTCTCTTTTCGAAGAGCAGGTACAGCTCGAGAACCTTGAACTGTCAGAACGGAAGACAGAATATGAGGAGAGGCATGCCGAGCAGATCACCCTCTTCCCCAACTCCCACGCGGTGTCTGAATCACCTGATGAATACCTGCTGAACCTTAAGAAGGCCAGGGAAGCGGTCTCTGTTCCGCTTTTTGCCAGCCTTAATGCAATCACTGATGATGTGTGGGTCGAATATGCCGTCAAGGCTGCTGCCACCGGCGTCAACGGCCTGGAGCTTAATTTTTACTCACTTCCGGATGGGTCGGACAAAGAGGGAGCAACAATCGAGAAGATGCAGATGGATACCCTGCGGAAGGTCAAAGCCGCCGTAAAAATACCGGTAGCGGTGAAGCTGAGCCCATATTATACTAATCCCGTGAGGTTCATCAGTGACCTCGACAAAGCAGGAGCTGACGGAGTCGTAATTTTCAACAGGCTGCTTCAGCCTGACATTGACATCTTTGCCGAGGAACCCACCATGCCATTCAACCTCAGCACCAGCCAAGACAACAGGCTGCCGCTGAGGTTTGCCGCGATGCTTTATGAAAACATCCGGGCTTCAATATGCACCTCAACCGGAATTTACTCGGGGAACGATGTTATCAAGATGATCCTTGCAGGCGCCAATGTCGTTCAGGCTGTAGGTACAATCTACTCCAACGGCACCGACGTGGTAAAATCAATGAACAGTGAAGTCTCCAAGTGGATGGATGGCCACGGATACAAGACAATCAACGCCTTCAGGGGGAAACTCTCGATGAAAAATGCAGGCAACAAACTGCCATATCAGCGCGCGCAGCATATTGACTTCCTGATGAATGCGGGAGACATAATGAAAAAATACAAGACTCTGATTTGATTGCAGTGCCGGGACAGTGAATAACCGTGATTCTCAGGCTTTGACGTGCGCGGACCCGTAGATTCCCCTGAGGAAAAGACCTGTTGAGATAGTGCATAAACGGATGGCTTCATTGAGGCCATCCGTTTTTGTCAGCAGCCTGTCATTTCCGCGGAGCAAATTCTGGAAGATTGTCGCATATTCTTCCGGGGAAGGCTGGCCTGTATGCTTCTCCTGCCTGATGTATTTGCGGAAAAAAGGGGTCAGAATCTGCATCTCATCCCTGCTGAGCCGGTCCATCAACCGTTCCACCCTGCTGTGTCTCTGCGAGAAGTCCTTAAGCAGAAGCGGGTTCCTGATGAGCAGGTCATTAAGCTGACCGGCCCTGACTTCGCCATACCGCTGCAGCACCGCATCGAATATCTTTACCGACGATACCAGGTCCCTCAGCGGCACCGTGATCTGCCTGATCTCCCTCTCAACCACGGCATCATATATCTCTGCCTTATTGCTGAAATACATGTAGATTGTCCGCCTGCCCCTCCCGGCTGTCGACGCAATTGTCTCCATGGTGGTTCTTCGCAGACCGGCTGTGGCAAAAAGACCGGCTGCAACGCCAATGATCATATCACGGGTGCTCTTGCGTGCCATTGCACAAATTAAGAAATATGTGCAAATGTAATAAACGGAGGGAATTAAGGCTTAATTTTACCCGCTTATTCAACAATCGGATCCGAATGAAAAGATTTCTACTGGCACTTGCCATCTCGATGCCTGTGATACTGGCCGGACAGGTGATAGTTGACACTCCCCTGAGTGCAAGGTATACAGGTTACGACATAAATGCGGTTCTCGATCCCGGGACACATATCGTAAGCGGAGACATGACGGCATGGTGGGTCAACAGTTCAGCGTCGCCTGTTGGTGATGCCATGATGCACATGTACCTGAATGCCTTCAGCAGCAATAAGACCTCCTTTAACAGGGAGGGCCGGTGGAGCCCAAAAGGTGATGACGGATGGGGATGGGTTAAGATAAGGTCAATCAGGGATAACAATGGAAACGACCTCTCCGGGTCCATGAACTTTCTTGCGCCGGATGACGGAAACACGGACGACCGGACAGTCCTCCGGGTGAAGCTTGCCGAGCCCGTTCTCCCAGGCGATACTCTGCGTCTCAGGATTCTGTTCGATTCAAAGCTTCCTTCCCCTATAGTAAGGACCGGTTACGAAGAAGATTTTCATTTCGTTGCCCAGTGGTTCCCCAAATTCGGCGTCTATGAAACTGCAGGTACCAGGCAGCGTGAGACTGACGGCTGGAACTGCCACCAGTTTCATCCCAACTCCGAGTTTTACGCGAACCATTCTGTATATAACGTCGCAGTCACTTTGCCTAAGGACTATGTCACTGGCTCCGGGGGAATGATGATCGAGGAGATTGACCTCGGCGACAGCCTTAAGAAGGTTGTTTGGAGGGCTGAAGACATTGTCGATTTTGCATGGACGGCCTGGCCCGGATACAAGATGCTGACCCGTAAGTGGAGGGGCGTTGACATTACTCTCCTCACGTCCGATAAAGGGCTGAAAAAAGCTGACAACCAGTTTGAAGCGGTGATTTACGCACTGGAGTATCTCGATGAAAGGGTGGGACCCTATCCCTGGCCTCACCTGACTTTCGTTGATCCGCCCGTTTCCGGACAGGGGGCCGGCGGGATGGAATACACAACACTGTTCACATCTTCAGGTGGCGGCGTCGTACCATCATTCCTCAAGATTGCGGAGATGGTCACCATACACGAGTTCGGGCACGCGTATTTCATGGGGATACTGGCCAATAACGAGTTTGAGGAGCCATGGCTTGATGAGGGCGTCAATTCATACTGGGAGCAGAGGATAGTGGATCATTATTACGGCGGAGGCTACGGACTCATCAGGCTTCCATTCCTCAAAATGTCTGATGGTGACCAGGGAAGGATGGGTTACATATCATCGCCCAGTCGCGCCATATCAACCAACGACCTTCCGTCATGGATGTATCCGCATGGAACCTACGGCATGATGTCATATAACAAGGCGGCTGCATGGCTGCATACACTGGAAGGGTTGATAAGCACTGAGACGATGGACAATGTCTTTCGCGAATACTATCGCTTATGGGCCTTCAGGCATCCGTCGGCACGCGACTTCATAACTGTGGTGAACGATGTAGTCACGAAAGAACACGGTGACAGGTTCGGGAAGAACATGGACTGGTTCTTCGAACAGGTTCTCTACGGGAATGAGATATGTGATTACCGTATTTCAGGTGTTACCACACATAAAATCAGGAGCTATTCGGGAGTAATTGACGGCGACTCCGTGACGTATAAGAGCAGCGACCGGTCCAGTGACACACTCTTCATCTCAAGGGTCAGCCTTGAAAGACTTGGAGGAGTTGCCCTTCCGGTAGAGGTTCTTATCGGATTTGACGATGGTAAAGAGGTGCGTGAGTTGTGGGACGGCAATGCCAGTTACAAGGACTTCGAATACACCGGCGCCGGCAAGGTGGTTTGGGCAAAACTGGATCCTGATGACAGGATTGACATTGACGTTGACCGTATCAATAATTCATGGAGCAGCGTCCATAAGTTCGCGGCCGCGCGGCGCATGGCGAACAAGTTCGTTTTCCTAATGCAGATGATGATTTCGTTATTTACAATTTAACTGTTTCGCGATGGCACTGTTAAGAACACTTGGAAAAGGCGCCGCAACAGCGGCTTCATCATACAAGCTGATACTCCTCATGTGGTTCGTAACCCTGGTAATGATCCTTCTCGTTTCCGTTCCGCTGAAAAGCTTCCTGGTCAGTATTTTCGGGAACAGCATGGCTGTCGAGCGTTTCGCTGACGGTTTCGACATGGGTCTGGCAGGTGATTTAGGCAAACCTTTTGTCAGCCTCTTGTCGGCAGTATCGCAGGGGGGGCTGTTGCTGCTTGTGGCAGGATTCTTTCTTTATACCTTTTTTGCAGGAGGACTCTTTGCATCCTACACCACTGCCTGGGGCGGGCTTAAAGTCAACGCATTCATCAGGGAGTCAGCCCGCAATTTCCTCCCCTTCCTGAAGATTGCTCTGCTGATGATGCTTATCAGTGCAGTCTGGACAATCATTGTCGTCGGACTTCCTGCAGCGGGGATAATGACCTTGTTAAAAGGCTCAATGCCCGGCTCTTATATCTTATTTGTCTTTTATGCTATCTGGCTGCTTGGTATGCCTGTGTGGCTCTTCGTCGGGGATGCCTCGAGGCGATGGGTGGCGGCCACCGGCTCCCGGCAGGCGTTAAGGGCCCTTGGTGCGGGCTTCAGGGCACTGGCCGGGAGGTTCTGGCTTTCATATGGCATTGTGCTGGTGATCATGTTTCTGAATATTGCCTTCCTGTTACTCTCACTCTGGTTCACGGCTAGGTCAGTTCCTTCAAAGGGATGGGTGATCTTTCTCTTTTTCCTGGCAACACAGGCTCTGTTCATCACAAGGCTTTTCATGAAAGCCTGGAGATATGCCTCTGTCTGTGAGAAGGCAATTATACCGGTGAGAGATAGTAAAACGAAGTAACCGTATAATCGATTGTCGTTTTTACCCAGTGCCAGAGCTCGATATCAACCCTGAGGGATTCATTGAAGGGAATGGCGTCGAGGATGCGGTATCTCATGTTCACGCTCATCCCGGGATGGAAGTTGCCGAGGCCTGCCGGCTGAGCGATCAGAGGGTGGGAGAAGGGTTCGGGCCTGCACCATGCATAACCGTAATAGTCTTCCGTGCCGGTCCCTATTGATGAGGGAAAGGTTTCACCGTCGACATAGATCTTCTCATCTCCCTCGCCCCACCAGGCATCGGCGCTGTTGAATACCAGCACGGCATCACCGGTATAGACACCTTTGCCTTTCAGGTTAGCGATGTTCAGGTCGGTGTGCAGTCCTGTTCCGCCGGTATTTTCTGAGCCGCCAGTTTCAAATGCTGCATATTCCCTCCATGATGCCCCAAAATACATTGACGATGCGTCCCACCTGTACGGTGACAAGGTGGCAGTTGCCGTGATTGAGATCGAACCGGATGTGCCGTTTACAACACTGATCTCACAGCTGTCGCGGAAGGGCATGAGTCGTGAGGAGCTCATTTTTCCGTCATCTGCCACTGAGGTAAAGAGGGTACTGTAACTGTTGTATGAGTATCCGGTGCCGAAGAAGCAACCAACAGGCACCTCTGCCGTTTCCCTACCGTCGAAACGCATGCGGATGAGAGTCTGTTTCAATGCAGCAGCAGTATCATCAGCCGCAAGAATAAGTGAGAAGTTGCTGACAGCCAGTCCTTTCCCCTTAACTTTTATAGTGCATTCCGCACCGGGGGCAAAGATACCCTCAGAGGATCTTTTCATCTTATTCCGCACCGCGACTCCCTCTCCGCCGCCGGAGAGAAGAGCAGAAGCGCATTCCGAGATCACCAGAGTATCCGAGGTGAACATTTCGCTCCTGGCTGAGACCACCCTTGTCCCTTTTTCGTACAGGCGGGTGTCAATATTGTAATAAATTGAGGGTGTGCTTCTTTCGGGAGTTATGACAACCGAGTCATTTTCCAGCGTGATCCTGCATTTTTCCGAAAACGGTAACGGGAGATAAAGGTTATATCCCTGTCGCTGCGGTTCAGTCAGAGGAGAGACAGCGGCACTCAGCGGCTGAGGCGCCAGGACTCCGCCTCCAACCAGCTGTGGGGCCATTCCCTCAATAACCGGAGTGGACTGGCCGTCGATATAGACCCGGATGTATGAGTTAAGTGCATTGACATTTCCGAAAGTCATCCACCACCTGACTATAGCACCCGGGCCTTCAGCCTCGAGCATGACATATTCACGCCGGCCGTCAGTGCTCTCCTCCCTTAAAAACCGGGTATAATCGTCATTGGCAAACCACCCTGCGCTGTCAGGATGTATGCTGCGCCTGTCATAGGAGCTGAACTGGACAAGTCTGTATGATGGATCCGGGAATCTGGTTAAAGCTTCAGGGTCTGCCATCTCCCGCAGCAGGGAACGAAAGGTGATGAACTTCTCATAACTGCAGGATAAGATGATTAGCATTCCGGTAACTGACAGTACTGAGGTTATGAACAGTATTAACTTTTTCATGGCAATTGTTTGGGAATAAAGTTATGGTTTTCAAATAAATATTTTACTTTGGGAATCGGTTTCAAATTCTGAAAAAATGAAAAACATTCTGTTAGTGCTCGCATTGGCTGGCATGATTGTCTCAAGCAGCCCGGAATCGCCCGGCTTCCTGAAGAGGGATGGCCGTCACATCGTCAACGGCAAAGGTGAGTATGTTCTGCTGCGGGGTATCGGGCTGGGAGGCTGGATGCTCCAGGAACCATATATGCTTAAGCTGTCAGGCGTAGCTCCCGCGCAGTATGATATCAGGAAAAAGATAACTGCGCTGACAGGTGAGGTGAGGTGCGATGAGTTTTACGATGCCTGGCTTTCAAACATGGTCACCCGCAGGGATATTGATTCGCTGAAGGCCTGGGGTTTCAATTCGGTCAGGCTCCCGATGCACTACAATATCTTCACTCCGCCGGTTGAGGAGGAGCCTGTGCCTGGTGAGATAACCTGGCGGGAGAAGGGTTTTCTGATGACTGACTCTTTGCTGAGCTGGTGCGCTGTGAATGAAATATACCTGATACTTGACCTGCATGCTGCACCGGGCGGACAGGGTAACGACATACCGATTGCCGATGTCGATACCACAAAACCGAACCTCTGGGAGAGTGAGCTTAACCGGACGAAGACCGTAGCCCTCTGGAGCAGGCTCGCACAGAGGTACAGTGATGAACCGTGGATAGGGGGGTATGACCTGATCAATGAAACCAATTATCCACTTCCGGGCAACACGGCTCTGCTGCAGTTGTTTACCGAAATCACGAATGCCATCCGGGCGGTTGACACCAACCATATCATCTTCATTGAAGGGAACCGTTTTGCAAACGACTTTACGGGACTAACACCTCCGTGGGATGACAACATGGTCTACAGTTTTCACAAATACTGGAATCCGACCACCGTTAAGACCATCCGGAAGTATCTTGATATCAGGGATGCACATAATGTCCCGCTCTGGATGGGCGAGTCGGGCGAGAATAAAAACGAATGGTACCGGTCGGCTGTTGAGCTTTTTGAAGCTGACAGCATCGGATGGGCATGGTGGACGCTCAAGAAGCTGGACTCGGAAAGTGGCATAATGAATGTCACCCTGCCTGAGGGCTACCGGCAGATAATCGAGTACTGGAGGGGCACCGGGCCGGCACCGTCACCTGATGAGGCGCACAGGGCGCTCATGGAGCTCACTGAGAATATCCGGATTGAGAATTGCCGGGTCAACTACGATGTCCTAAAGGCGCTGTTTCGAAGATAAGAGGGGCGAAGTCTTCAGTCCACGGTCCACGGTACACAGTCTTCAGTCCTGACTGCCGACTGCCGTCTGCCGACTGCCGTCTGCCGACTGGAGACTGCCGACTGCCGACTGGAGACTGCCGTCTGCCGACTGCCGACTGCCGTAAGTATAAATACCCCCGGAAAATAGGTTTTAATCCACTTCCCGGTCAACTGCATCGTGAGTACTTTTGAGTTTCCCTAATAATGGGTAATTCAGATTATGGAAGATCTCTATTCAAGGCTTATGCAGGACGTCCGTTTTGAGGAGGGGCTGCATGCATGCATGAACTGCGGAATATGCACAGGAATCTGTCCTGCAGCCGAATACTACAGCTATGATCCGCGCAGGGTCGTTGACCTTGTTCAGACGCGTAACAATGAAGTCATCAGAGAGCTCCTGAAGAGCGAGACCATCTGGTACTGCGGCCAGTGCATGAGCTGCAAAACCCGCTGCCCGCGCGGAAACACCCCGGGCATGGTGATCATGGCCCTGCGCAAGCTGTCTCAGGAACTGGGGTACTTCACCGCTTCCGAGAAGGGCAGGCAGCAGTTCGCAATTAAGAGAACAGTGGGAGACAACGTGCTTAAGCATGGCTACTGTGTAGTCTCGTACGATGTTGATCCAAGTACCCATCCTGAGCAGGGGCCGGCATGGGAACACTACTTCAGATACATGGATGATTCGCTTGCCCGCCTTGGCGGCGAACTGAACGGCAAGGAGGGTCCCACACGCAAAATCAGTGATGATGTCCTCGATGAACTGAGGAGCATCTTTAATGTGACCGGCGGTCTGGAGCTTTATGATGCCATAGAGGAGGCTTCGGAAGATAAGGCGGCGGAGATGGGTCTTGAATTCAAAAAGGAGGGAAGGGATTTTGAGTATTTCAGGCATGTGGTCACGGCCGATAACGGCACTCACCAGTGCGAGACGGAGGATGTAAGGAGGGATATCTATGAAACCGGAAGGTAAAAAAAGAATCTGGGCCGAGTACCAGAAGGAGATACCCGACGATCATTTCTTTTATGTCAGATCGTGTATCAGGCAGACATTCTTTGCCGGCTCTGAGCAGATCTTCCTGAAGATAATGCGTGAAGATCTTGGAAAGGATGTTTTCGAGGACCCGAGGCATACAACTTGCACAGGCATTGGATATCATGGTGATGTGGTGCCTTTTGAGACAATACAGACGGTTGTTGCCCGTCACTTTTCGCTGGCCACCGAGGCCGGGTACAGGAACATCGCAATATCCTGTGTCACCTCTTTCGGCATTTATACTGAGATACTCGAGACCTGGAAGCATTTTCCGGAGACCCTTGAGCGCACCCGCGAGGATCTGTACAAGGCCACCGGACGCACCTTTGAGATACCGGAATCTATCTCTCACGCCAGTGACATCATCTACAAATTCAGGGATGAGATTGCCCGGAAGGCAAAATTCAACCTGGTTGACTTCTCCACGGGCAAGCCTCTGAAGGTAGTCGAGCACATAGGGTGCCACTACTCCAAGATGTTTCCCAAGCACGGAATCGGTGGAGCTGAATTTCCTCATGTGCTTATCGGCATGGTTGATTCATGGGGCGGACGTATAATTGACTATCCCGAACGCCGTCACTGCTGCGGCTTTGGCTTCAGGCAGTACCTGATTCAGGCTAACAGGGGCTACTCCATCTCCGCATCGCGGAAAAAGTTTGAGTCGATGGAACCCTACCGTCCTGATTTTATCATCGCCAACTGCCCGGGATGCTCTATGTTCATGGATCGGTGGCAGTATACGATAAAGGAGATAGACGGGATAACCTACGGCGCTGACGGCCAGGGGATACCTGTTCTGACATATGAGGAGGTTGCAGGGCTTGTGCTGGGTTACGATCCTTGGGGGCTGGGCCTTCAGTATCATAATGTTCAGTCAGTTAAGCTGATGCGCAGGATGGGTATCAGGGTTGACCCTGCAGATCGGTTTCTGGCAAAGGACGGCTCAAGGCTGCCTGAACCTGTCGGCCTGATGAACGAATAAAAAAGATGAAGGGCACTTCAAAACATGTCATCGTTGCCGGCGGCGGCGTGGCAGGCATGGAGGCCGCCGGGTCACTGGCGGAGATGGGTCACAGGGTTACTCTCATTGAAAAGGGTCAGGATCCGGGCGGCCATCTGCTTCAATGGCATGCCCTCTTCCCCGACCGCAGGCCTGCAGAAGAGGTCAGGGGTTATCTCAGAAAGAGATTAAATCATGAGAATATCAGTGTCATCACCGGTACCGTCGTTGAAAAGATCAGGCATCACGGACATGATGTGATTGTGAACCTGTCCGGAGGTACCGAAGAAAGAGCTGATGCAGTGATTGTTGCCACCGGCTTTGACCTCTTTGATGCACACCGCAAGGAAGAGTACGGTTACGGTATCTATGACAACGTCATTACCGCTGCTGAACTTGAGGAGATGTTCAACAGGGGAAAGGTAGCCAAAGCAGACGACACCTTGCCCTCGCGCGTTGGATTCGTACACTGTGTGGGTTCGCGCGATGAGAAGGTCAGTAACAATCACTGCTCCAAGGTATGCTGTGTCACGGCCGTCAAGCAGGCCATAGAGGTCAGAAGGATGCTCCCCGGCTGCGAGGTTTTCTGTTTCTACATGGATATGAGGATGTACGGTCCCTATTATGAGGAGCTCTACCGCGAATCGCAGGAGGTGCATAACGTGAATTATATAAGGGGGAAGGTGTCAGAGGCATCAGTAAACATTAACAACAGGCTGGTAATCAAGGTAGAAGACACCCTGGCCGGGAGACCGCTGAAGATGGAGCTTGATATTATGGTTCTGATGGCGGGGATGGAGATGTCGAAGCCTGGAGCAAGGCTGGCGACGGCATCCGGACTCAAGACCGGCATCAACAGGTTCCTTGAGACAGGTGATCATCATTACGGCAACAACCTGAGCGGGATGAAGGGGGTCTTTTACGCAGGCACCTGCACCGCGCCGATGAATATAACTGATACCATATCGCATGCCCGCGCTGCGGTTGCGGAGACGATGAGATACCTGAATGAGAAATGAACGTGAAACAGGCAAACAGGTTTGGTTTCAAAATCAACCAGAGCAGGCTGATCAATTATGACACCTCGGACCGCAAGGTGAGAGAATTTGTCAC
The DNA here is from genome assembly GCA_049294275.1 of Bacteroidales bacterium. Lineage (GTDB taxonomy): Bacteria > Bacteroidota > Bacteroidia > Bacteroidales > VadinHA17 > SR-FBR-E99. The sequence goes on along the minus strand of JBAQCQ010000052.1, from coordinate 42,599 downwards.
TCTCAGGGAGCCAAGTTTCAGGCTCTGCTTTGCATGTGGCGGGTGTACAGCCACATGCACTGCGGGCCAGCATATATCCTTTAACCTGAGAAGGATGAATACTCTCATCCGCAGAGGAGAGATTGACCTTTTGCATGATGAGGTGGCACGGTGCATGCTCTGCGGCAAATGCCTGCTGGTATGTCCAAGGGGCGTGAACACGCGCAACGTGGTTGCCGTGACAGCTGAAGCGATAAGAAAACTTGACAGGAATGAGCTCTGAACTGTTCGTATGGCCGTTCAACCTTGGTCTCTATTTCATACTGATCTACAGTGTTGTCCGAAGTACTGTCTGGTTCCGCAACCTGTCCCGGCCTGACAAGCTGCGCCTGCAGAGAGGCTTCTTCGGTATGCCTTTCATGCAGAGCCTCAGGGAGATTTTCTCAGAGAGCCTCCTTCACCGGAGGATTTTCAAAAAGAACCCCGTACTTGGTTACATGCATATGAGCCTGGCCTTTGGCTGGTTCCTGCTGATCGTCTTTGGTACCATCGAGGCCGACTTTTTCGGGGAGAGGCATCTCAATCCACCGTCGCGTGCCATATTTTTCCGTGCCTTCAATCCCGAACACGGCGCTGCCGGACTCGCAAGGGTATTTACTCACTTAATGGATCTCCTCCTGGCATTTATCCTCTCCGGACTTCTGCTGGCTGTGATCAAACGGTTCATCCCATCAATGATGGGCATGAAGAAGACCACGAAGCACACATGGAGTGACCGCATCGCACTGCTGAGTCTATGGCTCATCTTCCCCTCCAGGCTGCTTGCCGAGAGCTCTACATGCGGGGCATACGGAAGCGGAGGCTTCCTCACCGGCAACCTGGGGGCAGCCCTGGCATCATTCCTTCCCGCGGCACAGATCGCGCCATGGTTCTGGTGGCTCTATTCGCTGTCGCTTGGAACATTCTTCTTCCTTCTTCCCGTTACACGGTATTTTCACATTCCAATCGAACTGTTGCTTATTTTCATGCGCAACTCCGGCATCAGGACAGGTGACAGATCTTCATCCTATACCGAGGTGCAGACCCATGCCTGTTCGTCATGCGGTGTGTGCATCAGCGTCTGCCAGATGTCTTATGCCGCCGGAATACATGACATTCAGTCGGCGTACTTCATCAAGGGGCTCAGGAACGACAGGGATATATCCGCCATCACCGCCAACTGCCTAATGTGCGGCAGATGCGAAGAGGCCTGTCCCGTTGGCATCGACCTGGGGCCGATGCGCCTCATAGAGCGAAGGCAGGGAGAGAGGCCCGATACCGGGAAAAAGTTCCTGGAGGGTTATTCACTGTCAAATAAAAGGAGCACTATTGAGAGAGAACCTACACAGTCATACGGTTATCTTGCCAGGGAGGGGACTGAGCGCGCTGAAGTTCTCTTCTTCGCAGGATGCATGACCCATCTGACACCATCAGTCATCTCAGCCATGAAAAAGATAATGGACAGTGCAGGAGTGCGGTACCGGTTCATGGACGAGCAGGGAGGGGTTTGCTGTGGCAGGCCTCTGATGCTGGCAGGAAGAGACAGGGAGGCTCGTGAGCTCATCAACCATAACTCCGATATTATCTGGAAGTCAGGAGCGAAGATTCTGGTGACCTCATGTCCGATATGCTACAAGGTCTTCAGGGAGAGCTATTATCTGGAGGCCACGGTGATGCACCATTCAGAGTTCATCAACCTGCTTATTGAGGAGGGTTCGCTCAGGCTGGGTTACCTTCACAGGAAGGTTGTTTACCACGACCCCTGCGAGCTTGGCCGGGGCTCGGGTATCTATGATGAGCCTAGAGCAGTGATTAGCTACGTTGCAGAGCTGCAGCCGGCAAAGGAGCAGGGAAGCATGTCGCTTTGCTGCGGCGGCAGCCTTGGAAACCTGACCCTCTCATCGGAGAAGAGAGCCATTATCGCCGCTGATGCCGCGAAGAGCCTGACGGTCTCCTCACCTGACGAGCTCATCACTGCCTGCCCGCTATGCAAAAAGACCTTCGGACAGGCCACTGAGACAAAGGTGAGCGACATCGCCGAGCTGGTTGCCGCAGCACTCCCGAAACCGGTGAAAAAGAGCAGGGACCGGCTGGCAGGAGTGTCCGCAATATCACTCAATAACGGTTGATAACTTTTTTCCCCAACGTACATTACTGATTACAAGATGCTTCTAAAGTTAAAAATTTGACTTTACTTTGCCCCCGTGTTTTTAATACGACGTGGAACGATTTTTGAAGATGATTGTTATTTGGAAAAGAAGTGCATTACGGAGGCATCTGAAAAGGCTCGCGGTGCACAAAAACCTGACGGATATAAACAGTATTTATTGTTTGGTCAAATAAAATATTGAAGTATAAAAATGAAAATAAAATTTAGATCTCATAAAGTGAATAAATCTTTTGAAATGAATAGATTCTGGATAAAGGCCGTTTTACTGGGTCTGGTAGTGGTTTTTCCCATGACTTCATGCAATGAGAACGGAGTTAGGGGTAAGGAGGGAAAGAAATCAGGGTCAGAAAATTCAGCCCCACGGTCAGAGGGTGTAGTGCTTCGTATAAGTGATGCAGCCCTGATCCAGGTTGATTCCAATCCCCAGTACAACACAGCTGAGTGGCACTTCACAGTTGATAAAGCCGGTCGTTATGATGTGTGGCTGTCGAGTCTGACATGTGATACCACCTTTCTGCAATATACAGACAGCGTTACAATTACAGCGGGAGACACCCGTATAACAGGGAAGCCTTTAAGTGACGAGATAGTCACCGAAGACCTGAGCGTAAAACAACCCTGGTACAGGGCTGACTCGCACATGGGTTCAATCTTCTTCAGCAAACCCGGCGAATACCAGGTGCAGGTCATCAGCGACAGGGTGGAGAAGCACTCATCAGACCTGTCAGATCTCAGCATTGACAAGCGCACACTTATCAACTCGCTGATTCTTAAGCCGATGGTGAATTAAGGCCTGAAGTCTGAAAGTCTGAAAGTCTAAAGTCTGAAGTCTGAAGGTCTGATTTCATTCCTCAGTCTTCAGTCTCCAGTCTCGAGTTAATCAGATAATTGCTGATGGAGGGCTGCCGACTACCGGTTGCCGGCTGCCGATTGAGGATTACCGCCTGCTTACTATTGCCTTTTTTCAACCCATTTGCGGGCATTGACAAATGCCTGAATCCATGGGGTGACCTCGTCATTACGCCTTTCCAAAGGATAGTGGGCGCACTGCCACGGGAAATATGCCCGCTCGAGGTGAGGCATCATCACGAGGTGTCTGCCGTCAGCTGAGCATATACCTGCCACGTCGTACATTGACCCGTTGGGGTTGGCCGGGTAGTGACTGCGGCTGTATTTCATCGCAATGTTGTATTTCTCCTCTTCGCAGGGAAATACAAACCGTCCCTCACCGTGTGCAACCCATATCCCAAGCTCCATTCCCTCAAGCCCTGAGAGCATGACAGAGGGGCCAGGGAGAATCCTAACCCCGAGGAATTCAGATTCGAACTTGTGAGAAGCATTACGCTCAAGACGAGGCATCTCATTATGATCAGGCACAATCAGCCCCAGCTCAGCCATGAGCTGGCAGCCGTTGCAAACCCCAAGTGAGAGAGTGTCATCCCTTCTGTAGAAGTTTTCCAGCGCCAGCCGGGCTTTTTCGTTGTATCTGAATGCCCCTGCCCATCCTTTGGCTGATCCAAGCACATCGGAGTTGGAGAATCCCCCCACAAAGACAATCATGTTTATCTCCTCCAGTGTCTCCCTGCCTGAGATGAGATCGGTCATATGCACATCCTTCACGTCGAATCCGGCCAGCCAGAGTGCATAGGCCATCTCACGGTCACCGTTGACGCCCTTTTCCCTGATGATGGCTGCCCTGGTGCCTGTGACAGCCTTTCTGTCGGGAGTAATTCCAAGTGAGGAAAAACTGCCTTTAAAATCCTTCAGGTTAAACATCAGTGCCCCGGTACCGTGGTTTTCATATCTCTCTTGAGCCAGCGCCGAACCTGACTGCCTTCGGTCAAGCAGCCATGAGCTGCGGTACCAGAGTGAACGGCAGTGATCAATGTCGAATGTGTGTTTATCAGAACCGTTTGTCACGAAGATATTTCTCTCTTTCACCGGGTGTCCGATGCTGATAAAGCTTATGCCTCTTTCAAGGAGGAACTCTTCGGCTTCAGATTCTTCCTTTACCTGGATTATCACTCCCGGGTTCTGGCTGTAGAGCAGTTTCACCGTATCGCCCTCTCCGATCTCTGAAAAATTCAGGGCCAGTCCGCCCTCAAGGTTTGCAAAGCACATCTCGAGGAGGGTGGTGATCATTCCCCCGGCGGAGATATCATGCCCTGCAACGATCATCTTTTCGCTGATCATCTCCTGCAGGGCTTCAAAGACATCTGCAAAATATGAGGGATCGAGGACTGTCGGGGCTTCAGTTCCGGGACTGCCGAGTGTCTGTGCCAGGGCGCTGCCGCCGAGAGCATGGCTCATGCTGCTCATGTCAAGATAAAAGAGAGGCATCGAGGAGTCATTCCTCAGCACGGGTCCGATTATCGCCCGGATATCATCCACCTCTGCCGCCGAGGTGATTATGACTGTGCCCGGACTGAACACAACACCGTCGGAATATTTCTGGGTCATTGACAGGCTGTCCTTGCCTGTGGGTATATTTATCCCCAGGGCAGTGGCAAAATCGCTTGCTGCCTTCACTGCCTCATATAACCTGGCATCTTCGCCGGGATTGCGGCATGGCCACATCCAGTTGGCTGAGAGTGATACACTCCTGAGTCCGCCGGTAAGAGGAGCCCAGACTATATTTGTAAGTGCCTCAGCTATCGAAAGCACGGATCCTGCCGCGGCGCTTACGAGTCCTGCCGCAGGGGCATGTCCGAGTGCAGTTGCCATTCCTTTCCTGCCCCGGTAGTCGAGGGTGATAGCGCCGAGGTTGTTCAGAGGCAGCTGAAGCTCACCGGTACACTGTTGCACGGCAATTCTTCCGGTCACGGAGCGGTCGACCTTGTTCGTCAGCCAGTCCTTGCATGCGACCTCCTCCAGTTGCAGCACGGTCCCGATATATTTCAGGGGTAGGGTAGGGTCATAGCTGACCGGTTGGAATTCTGATTTCAGGGTACTGTCAGTCATGACCGTTCGCGGGGGCTTCCCGAAGAAATCGCTCAGCTGCAGGTCTATGGGCTTCTCACCTGTGACGGTGTTGATGAAGGTGAACTGATTGTCTCCGGTCACCTCTCCGATGAGATAGATCGGAGCGCGTTCACGGCCGGCGACGGCTGAGAGCATCTCAAAATCGTCACGGTGCATCACCAGTCCCATCCGTTCCTGCGACTCATTACCGATTATCTCCCTTGCCGAGAGGGTCGGGTCACCTACAGGCAGCTTGCTTATGTCTATCTTCCCGCCTGTGGCTTCAACGAGTTCAGAGAGACAATTGAGATGTCCGCCTGCGCCGTGGTCGTGAAGTGAGATGACAGGATTACGGTCACTTTCTGCCATTGCCCTCAGTGCGTTGTACACCCTTTTCTGCATCTCGGGATTGGCTCTCTGAACGGCGTTCAGTTCAATGGCGCTGTCGTAGGCACCGGTATCGACTGATGAGACCGCACCGCCACCCATACCAATCCTGTAGTTGTCACCTCCCAGCAGTACGATTACATCGCCTTTCTCCGGTGTATCCTTGGTGCTGTCCTCCCTCTTTCCGAGGCCGATGCCTCCGGCAAGCATTACCACCTTATCGAACCCATACCGGCGCATCTCATCAAAGTGCTCAAATGTCATCACAGACCCGCAAATCAGAGGCTGGCCGAACTTGTTCCCGAAGTCGCTGGCACCATTGGATGCCTTGATGAGGATCTCCTCCGGTGTCTGGTACAGCCACTTACGGGGCTCCGTTGCCTTCTCCCACTCACGCGGCCCGTCAGGCCTGGGGTAGGAGGTCATATAAACTGCCGTTCCTGCAATGGGTAATGATCCCTTGCCGCCGGCAATGCGGTCACGTATCTCTCCACCGGTACCGGTGGAAGCCCCGTTGAACGGTTCAACGGTGGTGGGGAAGTTATGTGTCTCCGCCTTAAGGGTGAGGACAGAGTCGATCTTTTTTACCTCGAAGAAACCGGGTATATCCTGCCTTGCCGGGGCAAACTGTTCAATCTCAGGGCCATCCAGGAAGGCGCAGTTGTCCTTGTAAGCCGATATGACACGGTTCGGGTTTGCCGATGTTGTGAGCTTGATAAGTTTGAAAAGCGACGACTGCTGTTCGGCTCCGTCAATCACAAAGGTACCGTTGAAGATCTTATGACGGCAGTGTTCGGAGTTGACCTGCGAGAAGCCGAACACCTCACCGTCGGTCAGTTTCCTGCCGAGATTGCGGCTGAGGTTTTCGAGGTAGGCTATCTCCTCAGGGCTGAGGGCCAAACCTTCCTGTGCATTGTATGCCGCAATATCTTCTATCTCCCTTACCGGTTCGGGTTCGTGATGCACGGTGAAGATATCCTGTCCAAGCCCGTGATAGACCCTCTGAAGCATCGGGTCATGGGCAGGATTGTCTTCAGGAGCCGGAGAGTACTCTTCAATCCTCTGGATACCCGTGATGGCCATATTCTGGGTGATCTCCACGGCGTTGGTACTCCATGGGGTCACCATCTCGCGCCGGGGTCCGATGAAAGTGCCGGGTACTGTCTCCGCATCGATCAGTCCTGCGTTTCCGAACAGCCATGAAAGCCTGCCGGTCTCTGCAGGCGAAATCTGCCTGTCAACACCTGCTGCAATGATCCTGCCGGATGGAGATGCAAAGAAAAGTATTGTCTTGCTGGTCATAAGATATTGGTAGAATGAATTATACGGTCAACGGATAACCTGATAATACCTTCCCCAAAGATAATAAAACAACCATTGTGGAGTGTAAGAAACGGCATAAGGGCAACTGAAAGGACTCAGTCGCCAAATCTCGGGTTGACGATATTATTATAGATTGACCCGAAAGTGAAGGTAAGGCCAATGCCTGCCTCAACCTGGTAGGCGGTAGCCTGCTCCGTGAGCCTGAGAAGCCTCTCTGCCTCTGACAGTTCACCTTTTCTCAGGCGCATCTGGTCATTTATATGCGCTGCTTCAATGTTCATGAACAGGGATAGACCCTTAAAAATCCTGATCCTGGCCCAGAGGTCAGCAGCAAGCATATTCTTTGAAAAATCATGGAAATAGTTCAGTCCCCACACCGAGAGATAAATTGATCCCCACTTCTTCTGCACCTCGTAAGCGATCCGCATCTGGTGCCCGAAAAGATTTTCGGTTACCTTGTTATAGATTGTCATTTCAGTGTAGTCACTGTACTGATAACCAATACTGTAAAGAAATCTCAGTTGGCAGTGCGTGGCTTCGGAATAGGGGGAAAGATCATACCTAACCGCTGGCATGATGATGGTGTTAAGGTCATAATTCTCTGAGGAGGAGGAGTTTATGCTCCAGATCAAACCTGCTGACCAGTGATCACCCAGGCTTATCACGAAGAGGTTATCCATGCCTTTATAGCTTCTGATATAGGTAGTATCAAGGCCCTCCTCAATAAACCTCTGCTTGATATACCTCTGATCGAGATCAATTTCCGGTTTTATGTCAGGGGTCACTTTGGAGATCCTCAGGGAGTTTTCAGGCTCCACCCGTTTATAAGACTCCTCGGAGGTATACCGTGGGCCTGTCTCGATGTCAGAGACCCAGTTTCTCCACCTGTCAATAACCTCCTCCTTCTCAATTGAATTACTGTGAGAAATCTCAGTCTCATTTATCACGGGGATCCGGCTTGCCTATCAGCAATCCGGCGGTCGCGGTCTGCGGCATAAGGCTCGTAGTCGTGGTTGGCAAAAACTGCCTTCACATTGTTATCTGACAAAACTTCGTGCAGAGCGTTTTGGGGGTGTCATGCAACACCAGGAGTGATGACCCGGCCGCAGTCATTTGTTTCCGGAGGTGTTACAGCGCCCCGTGAATGAATTATACGCTGCGGTCGTAGATGCTTTCCAGCTTATCCGGGATGATACTGTCAAAGATGAAGAGGGGCAGGACTTTGTATCCGGAATTAAGATAAAGGTAAAGCCCGGTGTTGTCTTCCATGCGCAGATCGCGCCTGAACCAGGAAACGGCAACAAGTTCTTTGTTTCTGATTCCGTGGCAGTCACTGAGCCTTTCGTAACTGGTCTCTCCGGAGTTTCCTTCGGATCCGTGAAAATATGAAAATAATCATCAGCAGGAAAACGGCGACTATGAAGAAGGGTATTACCAGTGACAGGATGGAGGTTCCGGTTGCCGCGACGTTTTCAACTGTTGCTACCACGGGGTTTCCCACACCCGCTGTCAGCTTGGTTGAGGTAAGCCTTGTCAGTGCGCTTCCGCTTTGAACCACTGCTGCGCTGCCGCCGCCAAAAGCGGCGCCGGTGATCCATTTCATCAGTTCGCTGTCGATCGGCAGAACCGATGTTAACAGCAGCGTTCCGGCAACAACTGCGAGTGGAGTGGCTATGGTGTCAAGCAGGTTGTCGACCACCGGGATATAATAGGCCATAATCTCGACCACGGTAGCTGTGCCGAGTATTGCAAGGGCGGCCCAGGAGGAGAGCCACTGGAAACTTTCATTCAGCGGCAGGAAGCCTGCTTTCGCCGCGATGGCAGCCACAAGCAAAGGTACGAAGACCCTGAAACCGGCGCTGGCTGCCAGCCCGATTCCTATTGCCACGGCAGTGATCAGTTCTGCGTTCATTGTTTTTCCGGTTGATTATTTCCTTACAATTTTATGTTTTATTACTTTCCCTCCGGAGGTTATTTCAAACGGGTAAAAGCCCTGTTTCAGCAGGGCATGATGGAGTTTTCCATCAGTGCTTTGAGCAGTGCCTCCTCAAATTTGAAGACAATGGAGGAAGGGTCTCTGGCAGGCCCTTCAATGCTGCCGTTCATTATGAAGACGAAGCCGTATTTGCCTTTCGGATCGAAGAAGAAGGCAGAGTTCAGCCCGTAGGCTGAGCCGGTATGACCCATCATGTGCGATCCTGCAGGCAGAGGATCGCCGGGCAGAAGTGAAGGGAGAATATGGACGCTCAGCCCGCGGCTACCGGGCCTGCCGCCATCATTGTCGCCATTGGTCCCGTTCCATGTCCATTGCGGCTTGTGCATCAGTCTTATGCTTTTCGCGGAGACAATCCTTTTTCCGCTGTACTTTCCCTTGTTGAGGTGAAGCACCATCACCTTTGCCAGTTCGGCGGCGGATATCCTCAGTCCTCCCTGCGGAGAGAAGACCGCGGCGTTGGTGCCGGTGACATACCCGGAGAAGTCGCGCGGTGCCGCCATGACGCCACTGAAGTTATCTGTCCGGGGAACCCACTTTCCCTCTTCTCCCCGGTATATTGTCGCCAGATTGTTGATGTCAGTCACCCCCTCGGGGATGTATGAGGCGCTGATACCCAGGGGGACGAAGAGGGTCTGCTGCATATAATCCTCGAACCTCTGTCCGGTGATTCGCTCAATTACAGTGCCGGCAAGACCGAAGTTGGCATTGCAATAGGTGAAGTATTCTCCCGGCGCCTCCTTGCGCCACATATCCTCAGTAAAGTATTTGCCGCCCGGAACAAGCAATTCCGAAAAGGAGGGAGGATTGCTCACATTGTTGTATGTTGCCATCAGGAATCCGTCATAACCGCTGCCTTCGTTGATTGAGCCGGTGTGAAGGAGAAGCATCCTGACGGTGATGGGTTTGTCGGGGTGGACAGGGTTTCTGAGTTTGAATCCAAGGTAGTTACTCACATCCTCATCCAGGTCGAGCAGCTTCCGGTCATACAGCTTCATCATGGCGGTTGTCATGACGAGCTTGGAGATGGATGCAATGCGGTATCTGGTGTTCTCATTGACCGGCAGGTTTCGCTCCAAATCGCGAAGACCGGCATGGTAAGTTCCGGTGACCTTCCCGCCACAGACAGTTGCGACTGATATTCCCATCAGGTTGTAGTCACTTCTGATTTTTTCGACAGCCTCCTGCATTTGTCCGTTCATTGTCTGAACCATACCAATAATTACCATAACCAAAAGTATTTTTTTCATAAGTGGAGCAGTTATTTAGTTTCAGTCACGGCAAACTTCACTGCCGATCTGCCGTAGCGGGTTTGCATGACGCATATGTAAAATCCCGGGGTAAGGGCACCGGACCGCAACGGTTCCGTATATGAACCTGGCTCCGTTACCCTCCCGGTCAGGGAGACGATCAGCCTGCCCCCGGTATCGTAGATTCTGAGCGTCACATGTGTTCGCTTTGTTATGCTGTAGCGTATCACTGACCTCTCAGTGACAGGATTGGGCGTTATCTCCAGCTCACCCGCCCTGTCAGAAGATATTTCTCCGTCTGACGATGTATAGTTTTCGAGGAAAGCGGTCTTAAGTCCTTTCCACAGCTCAGGTCTTCCGGCCTCGTAGCTCAGCGCCCATATTCCTATCCCTGCCAGGTACATGTCTTTGGCGATATTGCTTTTAATCTGAAGGCTGGTGCTGTCATCGTACCACATCTGCCTCCATTGGGTGGTCTGATAGCATATATACGGCACACCGGTTGCGTCGTCAAATATCCTGGTACCTGCGGCCACCAGGGCAAGCGCGGAGTTGTATGTCCGCGATGTGCCTGTACCTGTGGTGGCAGACTTTCTCTCACTGCCGGTCACGGGCCAGTCGTACCCGTACCATGGCACTCCGAGGAGCAGTTTGCCGGGAGGCACTCCGTCGGCCATATAGTCCTCATTTATGCTTTTAACGATATGATAGTTCTCCCCTGACACAGGGGCCACCGGCCCCGCAGTTGCGGATCCGCTCCAGTAGTAGTTGTAGCCCATCATTATTAAATAGTCGCAGATGCCTGCAAGTGCACCGAGGTCCCATCCGTCTGACCAGTTGACTGCCGGGGTGGCAAGTGAAATCTCGGCAGCAGGCAGAACGGCTTTTATCCCCTTTACGGCCCTGTGGCAGAAGCTGACCATGTTTGCCTTCTGGGCAGCCGGAACGGATTCAAAGTCGAAGTTGACACCGTCGCCGTTGCGTGACTGCAGCTGGCTGATCACCGTGTTGATCAGGTTCCACTGCTTTACCGTATCGGTGAGCAGTTCCGTATTGCGTGCAGATCCGAAATTGATGACGGTCAGTGTCACCTTGACGCCTCTCTGGTGGGCGTAACTGATGATGGGAGTGGTGTCCCAACCTCTCAGAGTTGTGTAGCCTCCGGTCGCTGTGTCAACCTCGAGGCCGAAGTATGCTATGTGTGAGAGGGCAGTGTAATCATAGGATAAATAGGCGCCCGGATCAGCCCAGTAGGGGTGCCAGCCGTAGACCTTATGTGTCAGGTTCCCGGCACTCCTGCTCTTGAGCAGTACCGGTGTTTCGGGTGACAGCTCCACGGAGTAGTTCATATTTCCGAGCACTCCTGAATAGTATTCGCTCTCCGCCTGGTGGATGCCGACAAATAAGGTGTCCGGCTCCCGGGCTTCTGCCCGGAACGTCAGGGAGGCCAGCAGCGCTGCTGAAAGTATTGTCCTGGTGAACATGTAAAATTTTCGGAACGGATTTTTCAGTTTGCCTTGAAATATTTCTTGTAGATCTCCATGTTGCGTTCAAGCAGGGTGACTGATACCGTATAGGCCTTCTCGCTGTCTCTCTCCCTGAGAGCTTCAAGGAGCTCCATCTGGTATTTCATTGTATACTCTTTTTCGCCCTCGATATTTCCGTAGATAAGGTTTCTCATACGGGGTAGGAGGGAATAGACCGGTTCGAGACTGATGATTATGATCGGGTTGGCTGTCGCCTTGGAGAGGTTCATATGAAACCGGTTGATGAGATCCACCTCGAGCTGCGTGTTGTCAGGGTTGCATTTCTCAAGCTCGTGCTGGTTTTTCTGGAGAGTCCTGATGTCTTCCTCGGTCCTGTTCCTTGCCGCCAGCCTGGCCACTTCAGGTTCGAAGAGTCTCCGGACCTCAATGATCTGCAGTATCAGGTCGGAGTTGAACCTCAGGTCATAGAACAGATGCAGTGAATTGATGGCATCCTCGATCTTGAGTTCGGTGATGTACATGCCGCTTCCTTTCCGGATATCTATGAGTCCTCGTGCGCTAAGGCGCCGCAATGCCTCCCTGAGGGCTGTGCGGCTGACAGCGAACTGTCCGCATAACTCCTTCTCGGTAGGCAGCTTGGAGCCGGGCAGAAGCTTCTTCTGTCTTATTGCCTCCTCAATTCTCCTCTCGATTTTCTGGCTCAGAGTCAGTCCGGAACCGATCTTGCTGAAAACATCATTTGTCATGGTCAGAGCTGTTTATCAGGCCGGTATCTGATTCTCCCGGTCATGGTTATCATTTATAGTACTCCCTGTAAAACTCCAGGGCTTTTTTTACCGATCCCTGCTCCATGAGCAGAATACGGGCAGCTTCTCTCTGGATATTAAGCTCCTCCACAATCATCCTCGTTCCCCGTTCAATCAGCTTTTTGTTTGTAAGCTGCATGTTAACCATCTTGTTTCCCTTGACTCTCCCCAGTTTGATCATCAGGGTGGTGGTGATCATGTTAAGCACCATTTTCTGTGCGGTGCCGGCCTTGAGCCTGGTGCTGCCAGTAACGAACTCAGGACCCACAACCACAACAATCGGAAATTCAGCGGCCTCGACTATCGGGCCTTCCGGGTTGCATGTAATGCATCCGGTAAGGATGCCATTTTCCCTGGCCTTCCTGAGTCCGCCTTCAACGTAGGGAGTAGTCCCTGAGGCGGCAATACCGATGACTGAATCCTTCGTGTTAATGTTGAAGATCTCAAGTTCGCTCCATGCTTTTGCAGGGTCGTCCTCTGCAGCCTCAACTGCCTTACGGAGCGCTGTCTCTCCTCCTGCAATCAGTCCAATCACAACTGTATCAGGCACGCCGAATGAGGGCGGCACCTCAGAGGCATCCAGCACCCCCAGCCTCCCGCTTGTTCCGGCACCAAGGTAAAAGAGCCGCCCGCCCTTCTGCATACGTACGAGTATCTGGCTTATAAGGGTCTCAATCTGGGGGATAGCCTTCCCGACCGCCACATGGACCTTGGCATCCTCGTGATTGATATTGGTCAGAAGTTCATTGACAGTCATCCTGTCAAGGTTCTCGAAATTGGAGGGCGATTCAGTAATACTGAGTGACTGTTTTATAGTGTTCTGTCTGCTCATGCTGCTAAATGTGCGGATTCTCAATGTGGAATTTCACAAGATTCTCCATTGGTGAAACGGTAAAGTTTCCTGGCTTTAGCCCGTGTCTGAGAAGCAGTTCCTCCAGGGTGGGTCTGAAATGATAAGCTATGCTCCCGGTGAAATGTACCTGGTACTGCCTGGATTCCGGGTAGGAGAGAATATTGCGCACAATGAACTCGTCAAAACTGGAAGTGATGATTGACATCAGTTCAGGGACATGCATTCTGTCATCTATGAACCGTGAGAACTGTCCCAGAAACCGGTTCGGGAAGGGCATATTGTAGACGTTATCCAGTATTTCGGCAGGGGTAAGCGGATATGCCCTGAAAAAATCCTCAATTATGTCTTCCGGCAGCTGTTTCTTCATGACACTCGATACCAGCTTTCTGCCTATAACTGCGCCGCCACCCTCATCTCCGAGTATGTAGCCCAGCGGAGGAACATTTGAGACTATCTCCCTGCCGTCGTAAAAACATGAGTTTGAACCGGTGCCAATTATACAGGCTATCCCCGGGTCATTCATACAGAGTGACCTTGCCGCCCCGAGCAGGTCACTGCCTATAACAAGATTGTCAGTACCGAAAAATTCGGTAAGTGCTTTTCTTATAATCTCAGCCTTGGCTGCGTTGCTGACACCCGTACCGTAAAAGAAGATACGGCTGACTCCTGCATTACGCAGTCCGGGCAGCTCCCTTCCGAGAAAGCTTACAATCCCTTCACACGGAATAAAAAACGGGTTCAGGCCCGAGGAGATGTATGACTTCCCGGCAATACCGCCGTTCACCTCTCTCCATTCGGTCTTCGTGGAACCACAGTCGGCTATCAGTATCATTAGTGCAGGAAAGTTGTTGGTTGCTTCTGTTCAGTTACTTAGGAGGAAATTATTCAAACCCTCCTTTCTTGATAAACACTAAGTTAAACAAATATAAATAATTATATTGAAACAACCAGTTTTTTGTCAGATGTATGACATGTTTTAAAAAACTTTCTATTTTTGAATCTTATTTACTATATTAAACAAAATCATTTCCGCAATGCGAGCTTTTCATCTCATTCATTTTCTTGTATTTACACTTGTCATACTTGCACATCCGGCAGGCCTGTACGGCCAGAGGGCCGGCAAGCATGAAAGAGCAGCCGAAAAAAGGCTTAAAGGATGGACCAGTCCGGTAACCGGATGGTATTACCCTGAAGAGTTGAAGATTGATTCTGTCGGTGTTGATGAGGAGAAAAAGGAGGTGAACATATGGTTCCCCGTTGCCCTCTCCTGGAATCCAATGAGGGAGGAAACCTATGCCCGTCTGCTGATTTCAGTAAAGGCTGATCTTGGTAAAAAATTCAACGGATACAGCATCAATCTGATCGCCAATGGATTCAATCTGGTTCAGCTTGTACCCAATTACTTCAGGAGTGACATGCCCCTGGATCAGGCAAGGATCCTGACGGCTGCAGCTGAGAAGCCGGTTCTTGTAAGCAGACCTGACGGGGTCAGGGTTTCCCGGGGGCTTGACGGGAGGTACATTGCCCTGTGGCACAGCCACGGCTACTATTTTGACCAGCCGCTCGACAGGTGGGAGTGGCAGCGGGCTAAGCTCTTCGGAAGCGTGGAGGATCTGTCAGTGATGGCTTATGTAATTCCATATCTGGCGCCTATGCTTGAAAACTCAGGGGCAACGGTATTCCTGCCGCGCGAGAGGGACATCCAGGTGAATGAGGTTATTGTTGACAATGACCGTTCAACGGGTGCATCTCAGTTTGTTCTGTTGACATCGAAGCCTGCCATCGGGGCCGGCAGGGGATTTCTCATGAGAGACACCCTCTTCACGGGCGACAATCCTTTTCTTATGGGCACTTCCCTGAGGATAACCGACGGCTCGGCAGCATATATTCCTGAGATTCCCGAAAAAGGATACTACGGGGTGACTGTCTCTTATCCGAAACTGACGGACAACCCCGGGAAGGTACTTATTACGGTCAGCCATTCAGGAGGGACCACACGTTTTGTTGTTGACCAGTCTGTCGGCGGAGGGACCTGGATCTGGCTGGGTTCTTTCTTGTTTGATGCAGGCCTTGACGCTTACGGGGGTGCGGTCACTGTAACGGGTTATGACGGTTCGGCCGCAGCCCTCGATGCCGTCCGTTTCGGAGGCGGAATGGGCAATGTAGCACGGCGCCCGGCTGCGTCAGTCATACCTAACCAGTGGTCGCTCAATGCCGGCAGCCAGCCTGTATCTGAGGATGCCCGACCTGTCACAGTGAACCACAGCTGGAAGCTGAGCAGCAAGCCGAGGTTTGTTGAGGGTGCCCGGTACTGGCTCCAGTATGCAGGCATGCCTGACACCGTGGTATATACTCCGAACCGCGGAAAAAATGATTACAACGATGATTACATGTCACGATCAGAGTGGGTCAACTACCTTCTCCGCAAGCCTGACACTTCGGGGCTCCCGGGTATGGGAATACCGGTTGACCTCTCCCTTGCTTTTCATACTGATGCCGGAGTCACACAGGATGATTCAATCATCGGAACCCTTGGCATCTATTCAACTCTCTCCAACGGGGGCCTGTTCCCGGACGGTACAAGCCGCCTGGCCAGCCGCGACCTTACTGACATTATCCAGACTCAGATCGTTGAGGATGTCAGGGTACTGTTCAACCCTGAGTGGACCCGCCGGGGACTGTGGGACCGGTCATATTACGAAGCACGGAAACCGGATGTGCCAGCCATGCTCCTGGAGCTGCTGTCGCATCAGAACCTGGCTGACCAGCGATACGGATTTGATCCGCGCTTCAGATTCCACGTCAGCCGGGCAGTCTACAAGGGAATCCTGAGATACCTGGCAACTGCCTCAGGCACCAGGTATGTGGTTCATCCGCTGCCTGTTTCCCACATGGCCCTGGTACAGGTCGGAGAGAGGCGTGTCAGACTCACCTGGGAGCCGGTCAGTGATCCGCTTGAATCATCCGCTGACCCTGCTTCCTACAGGGTATACATGAGCACAGGAGAGGGCGGTTTTGACAACGGCACCACCGTCGCCGGCAACTCCCATGAAATAGAACTGCCTGCATACAACACCCTTTACAGTTTCAGGGTGACTGCAGTGAATGAGGGAGGTGAGAGTTTCCCCTCCGAGACACTGTCGGTGGGGCTGGTCCCGGATTCTGACGGCACAGTTCTGATAGTCAACTGTTTCGATCGCATCTCCGGTCCCTCATGGTTTGACCTTGACGGGATGGCCGGAGTGGCCTGGTGGAATGACCGCGGTGTGGCCGACCAGTATAACTTCACCGGTGTAGGCGACCAGTACGACTTCGGGCGCAATTCGCCGTGGACTGATGACGACAATGCAGGCTGGGGCTCATCATATTCTGACGTTGAAGGACGGGTCATTGCAGGTAACAGTTTCGACTTTCCCCGGATTCACGGACTCTCAGTGATGGCTGCCGGCAGATCATTCACCTCGGTAAGCGATGAGGTCTTCAACAGGGAAGATTTTGATCTGAAACCGTGGTGTGCGGCAGATATAATTTTAGGAGAGGAGAAGACAACGGCATCAGCATTTGATCCGGAAAAGAAGGATTTTCAGATATATACCCCGGAATTCCTGGGAAGTATTGAGAGGCTTAAAGAAGCTGCCGTTCCGGTTTTTGTTTCCGGGGCATACGTTGGCACTGACCTGGTCATGCTGGCTGATACGTCCGTTGCCGACAGGGTGATTAAAACACTCCATTTCAAACCTCGCACTGACCATGCCGTCAGAACCGGCAGACTCTATGCGACTGATATTGCCGGACCGTTCTTCACGGGCAGCTACAGCTTCAATACCGGGTCGGATGATGACATTTATGCCGCCGAGGCTCCCGATGCTATCGAGCCGGCTGACAAGCTCTCCTCCACTGCATTCAGGTACTCCGAGAACAACACTTCGGCCGCTGTTATGCACAAGGGTGAGGTGAGGAGCTTCGTCATGGGATTCCCCTTTGAAACGATCATGTCAAAAGAGGAGAGAGAGCTGCTCATGAAACAGATATTGAGCTTTTTACTTGAAAAATAGCAGGATATAATGGATAAAAAAATCACATGCTTTTTACCCTGGTCTGACGCAGGATCAGTCGCCGAAACTGTAGGCTCTATGAGATCTTCCGGCGTTGTCAGCAAGATTTTTGTTGTGAATGCGCCTGACCATAATGAGGTCCTTCAGACAGCTGAGGCTGATTATCTTCAGTCTTCAGGTTTTGCAGCCACTGACGCCCTGAAGAAAATGGCTGCCGTGACCGACACTGACTATGTCGTCACCTACAGCAAGGGATTTCCCCTTGACCTGGGAAGTTTCGCCTTCGGCAGGATGATTCAGATCTGTAATGATACAGGGGCAGGGATGGTCTACTCCGACTATTTTGAAAGAAAGAATGATGCGCTCTCCGCGCACCCCGTCATCGATTACCAGGAGGGAAGCCTGCGTGACGACTTCAACTTCGGATCTGTAATTCTTTACAGCGCAAAGGCTTTCCGCGAAGCATGCAGCCGGATGGATGAGGGTTACAGTTTCGCCGGACTCTATGACCTCAGGCTGAAAATTTCGCAGAACCATCCGCTTGTCCATATCCAGGAACTGCTTTATACCGAGGTCGAGACCGACATCCGCAGATCGGGAGAGAAGCAGTTCGATTACGTTGACCCGCGAAACAGGGCTGTGCAGGCGGAGATGGAAAAAGCCTGCACCCACCACCTTAAGTGCATCAACGCCTGGCTCAAGCCTCATTTCCGCGAGATAAAATTTAATGATCACAGCTTCGGGTGTGACGCCTCGGTGGTTATCCCGGTCAGGAACCGGGTCCGAACCATTGGCGATGCGATTGGTTCCGTGCTGAGCCAGAAGACAAAGTACAGCTTCAATCTCATCATTGTGGACAATTTCTCCACTGACGGCACCACGGATGTGATAAGGTCGTTTGCAGGAGACAACAGGGTGGTACATATAATTCCGGAGAGGAAGGATCTTGGAATTGGCGGATGCTGGAATGAGGCTGTCAACAGTGAAAAGTGCGGAAGGTTTGCCATCCAGCTCGACAGTGATGACCTCTATATCGATGATACTGTGATCACCAGGGTGGTTGATGCCTTTAATGAACAGCAGTGCGCGATGGTGGTCGGATCTTACAGAATGGTCAACTTTGACCTGAAGGAGATTCCTCCGGGGCTGATAGACCACAGGGAGTGGACTCCGGACAACGGCCGGAACAATGCGCTCAGGATAAACGGACTGGGAGCTCCCAGGGCATTCTACACCCCTGTCCTGAGAAGCATTATGGTTCCCAATGTAAGCTACGGGGAAGACTACGCGGTGGGACTGGCAATCAGCCGCCACTACCGGATCGGGCGCATATATGAACCGCTCTACCTGTGCCGCAGGTGGGATGAGAATTCCGATGCCATACTGGATGTAGGAAAAATGAACATGCACAATCTCTACAAGGATAAAATAAGGACAATTGAGCTCCTCGCCCGGAAACGGATGATGAGCAGTACCGGTAATCAATAGCCTGATGAAGGATTATTCCGAAGCAGTAGACGTGCTTTTTGAAGAACAGTTCAGGAACTGGAGCCTGGCCCGCGACAATTACCGGCAGCTTGACGGCGTCAGGGTCCGGAAGGTCTCATTCACGGGATATGAAATCGCAGTACAGTTTAATCCGGGAAGGATAACCTCGTCGGCAGCAAAGGTCGATACCAGGTCGATTGAAGCACGTCCGTGCTTCCTGTGCGAACAGAACCGGCCGAAGGAACAGAGGGGAGTTCCTTTCGACGGCGGATATATCATCCTGATAAATCCGTTCCCCATATTCCGGAGGCACCTTACAATCGTCTCCGAATCCCACACCCCCCAGCGCATATCCGGGAGCTTTCCCGACATGCTGAACATGGCAGAGGCACTGCCCGGTTATGTAATCTTCTATAACGGACCACAGTGCGGAGCCTCGGCTCCTGATCACCTGCATTTCCAGGCAGGAAACAGGGGATTTCTGCCGGTAGAGAGTGATATGAAAAATCCAAACCTTTGCACAAAGGCGGCATCTTCCGGAGGAACGGATCTGTGGTTGTGGAAGGATTACGGGCGGGGCATGATGACGATGACGGGATCTGACCGCGAAGCTCTTGACGCTTATTTCAGCGGATTATTTGACAGGTTTGCACTTAGTCAGCCGGAAAGGCCCGAGCCGATGCTGAATATCCTTGCATATCATACTGACGGTATCTGGACCGTGCACATAATCCCGCGCCGTGTTCACAGACCCGAATGCTATTTTGCGGAAGGCGCAGGGAAGATTCTGCTGAGCCCTGCAGCAGTCGATCTCGGAGGTGTTTTCATAACACCCCGTGAGGAGGACTTTGCGAAGATCACTGCTGCCGACATCTCGGGAATCATGAAGGAGGTGTGCCTCAGCGAAAAGGAACTGAAAACTTTAACTGAAGAGCTGATATGACAGGAAAGAGAACACCTGAGATCAGTGTAGGGATCGTTTCAGGGAGCGGCCTGACGGTTACTCTCAATGGCCGGTACGGAACCCCGGATGAAGCAAAGCTTTATTCCGGCCGGTTTACCGCTCTTGCAGCTGACGGTGGCCTTAATCTCAGGGGTGATAGTGAGACAATTGAGGGAGGGAAGGAGATAAATCTCATTCCGGAGAATTATGACAGTTGCAGCTTCACCCTCCATGCGGTGACCATTGGCGTGAACTTCCACTGGCAGAGGAATGAGGATCAGACCTTCAGGGGTACGCTCCGGTTCATCGTCCGGGGAGGCCTTGTCACTGCTGTGAACCTCCTTCCCGTTGAGGATTACCTTGTAAGTGTCATCTCTTCGGAGATGAGCGCCACTTCGTCCGGAGAGCTTCTGCGGGCCCATGCCGTCATCTCGAGAAGCTGGCTGCTGGCACAGATAGACAAGACCCTGAATCTCAGTACCGCAACTGAAAAATACCGCACTAGCTTCGTCACCGGCGCTGAGATTACCAGGTGGTATGACCGTGAGGATCACAAGGACTTTGATGTCTGCGCCGATGATCACTGCCAGCGTTACCAGGGAATCACAAGGGCATCCACCAGGGAGGTTGAAGAGGCTGTCAGGGATACCATCGGCGAGGTGCTGATGTCAGGCGATTCCATTTGTGATGCGCGCTACTCGAAATGCTGCGGAGGTATGACCGAGCTCTTTGAAAATGTATGGGAACCTGTCAGCCACCCTTACCTGGTTAAACATACTGACGCCGCCCGTCCGACGGAAGGATATGATACCGATCTGACCAGAGAGGAGAACGCCGTCCGCTGGATATCTGGATACCCTGAGGCATTCTGCAATACTAACGACAAAACCGTACTGTCACAGGTGCTGAATAACTATGATCAGGAGACGAATGACTTTTTTCGCTGGAAAGTTTCCTGGCCCCAGGGTGATCTTAGTGAACTGGTGAGAGAGAAAACAGGCATAGACTTCGGTCTTATCACCGCCCTTGAACCTCTGTCCAGAGGCACTTCCGGGCGTATTATCAGGCTGAAGATAACCGGCGAAAAGAAGACGCTGATCATAGGCAAGGAGCTCGAGATCAGGAAAGCGCTCTCGAAGTCGCACCTTTACAGCTCTGCATTTTTTGTGGAGACAGTGACTGCTGAGGAGGGGATGACCTTCATCCTTCACGGTGCTGGCTGGGGCCACGGTGTGGGATTGTGCCAGATAGGAGCTGCGGTGATGGGTGCATCAGGATACGGCTACAGGGATATTCTCAGTCACTATTTCGTTAACACCGGCATTATAAAAATGTACTGAGATGAAAAAGCCGCTTCTTACAGTGTTGCTGTTGTGTATTACGCTGGCGTATGCGCATGCGGAATCATGGATACGGATCAACCAGCTGGGATACCTTCCGCAATCGGTCAAGGTGGCGGTTTACATCTCGCAGGAAGAAGGAGCACCCCCTGCATTCGCAGTCTGCGAAGCCTTAACCGGCAAACGGGTCTTCAAAGGCACTGCGGAATCCTGGGACGGTGCAGTCTGGGGCATGGCTGCCGCGGCAAGGCTCGACTTCTCCGGTATGACTGAACCGGGGGGATACTATATATTATATGGCCGCACACGGTCGGAGACTTTCCGGATCGGGGCCGGCGTCTATGACGGCACAGCTGATTTCATACTTAATTATATAAGGCAGCAGCGCTGCGGTTATAATCCCTTTCTGAAGGATACATGCCACGTCCATGACGGGATGATCGTTGATCACCCGACCCTCTCGGGGACGGCAATTGATGTTTGGGGAGGCTACCATGATGCCAGTGATCACCTGAGGTACACCGCAACAACAGCCAACTCGGTATACCAGATGATGTTTGCCTGGCTGAGGGCTCCGGAGATCTACAGCGACAGTCATGATGCCGCAGGGCTTCCCGGCGGCAACGGCATACCCGATATCCTTGATGAGGTTAGATGGGGGTTGGAGTGGCTCCTGAAGATGAACCCCGACAGCGGGGTGATGTATAACCAGGTGGCGGATGACCGAGACCACCAGGGCTTCCGCCTGCCGAACCTTGACAAAGCTGAATACGGTCTCGGACCATACAGGCCGGTCTACTTCGTTACCGGCAAGCCCCAGGGTCTTGCCAGGTTTAAAAACCGCACCGAGGGCGTATCCTCCACGGCTGGCAAGTTTGCCTCGGTATTTGCCATGGGAGCGAAGGTCTTCCGGGAGAGTGATCCAGACCTGTCAGCGAGGCTCGCCTCGAAATCAGTTGATGCCTTTGAGTTCGCACAGACGGACCTCGGGGCCACACAGACGGCATGCAATGTCTCACCTTATTTCTACGAAGAAGACAACTATGTTGACGACATGCAGCTTGCGGCATGGGAGCTCTACACCCTTACACGGAAGAGGGAATACCTGGTCCAGGCCGATTACTGGGGCACGCTGGAGCCTTTCACCCCGTGGATAGAAAAGGACACCGCCCGTCATTACCAGTTTTACCCCTTCGTGAACCTCGGCCACGCGAACCTGGGAGAATCAGGCACGGAGTTTTCACGGAAGTACCTCGATTTCATGCGCAAGGGGCTTGAACTCATATACAGGCGTGATCAGAATGATGTGTTTCAGGTAAAGATTCCGTTTGTCTGGTGTTCGAATAACTATGTGGCTGCCGCACTTACCCAGTGCAGGCTCTACCGCGAAGCAACCGGCGACACCAGGTATGACCAGATGGAAGCTGCAATGAGAGACTGGCTGTTTGGCTGCAATCCATGGGGCACCTCAATGATATGCGGACTGCCGGAAGGGGGCGATTATCCGCTGTATCCTCATTCAGCTGTAACCCGCTTTCTCGGTAAGACAACCCCAGGCGGACTTGTTGACGGGCCGATTTACAAGGGCATTTATGAGAGCCTTCTTGGCCTGACGCTCCTTAACCCCGATCCCTACGCCGCCTTCCAGGGTGGAAACATAGTCTACCATGATGATATAGGCGATTACAGCACCAACGAGCCAACCCTCGACGGCACGGCCAGTCTCAGCTATTACCTCTCGACACTCGAAAAGGAGGGGAGACAGCAGAGAAGGGACGCACCCGGTGACGTCTATGATTCACACGGGGCGCTTATCAGGAAGGGTTCGGATCAGAAGGTCATCTACCTGCTCTTCTCAGCCGATGAGTTCGGTGAAGGTTTCAGCCACATCCTCGATGTGCTGGATGAGAGGAATATCAAAGGGTCATTTTTCCTCACAGGCAATTTCCTGAGAAACCGGAAATTTGTCCCGGTAGTTAAACGGATTATTGCCGGAGGGCATTATGCCGGACCCCATTCTGATACCCATCTGCTCTACATACCGTGGGAAAACAGGGACACGCTCCTTGCTACAAAGGAGCAGTTCAACAGCGACCTCCTGAAAAATGTAAATGCCCTGGGAAAGTCGGGTGTGAAAAATCAGGTACCGCAGTACTTCCTGGCTCCGTATGAGTGGTACAACAGGGCCATAAGCCGATGGACTGAAGAGATGGGAATGACACTCATCAACTTCACTCCCGGCACAGGTACCAGTGCCGACTATACCACCCCTGACATGGCCGGTTACAGGTCTTCAGATTTTCTGATTGAACGCCTGGCATCATTTGAAAAGAGCGCTGCCGGCGGTTTGAACGGCGCCCTGGTGCTGATACATCCGGGAACAGATCCGGCCAGAAGTGACAAACTATATCTCAGGCTGGGAGAGGTCATTGATTATTACAATAATAAAGGATACACCTTTAAAAGACTGTAAATCAGCATGGCAGGACAAAATAAATCTCGTTCACCCTGGGCATGGATACCGTCACTCTACCTGGCGGAAGGCTTGCCCTATGTTGCGGTTAATATCATTTCGGTAATCATGTACAAGCGGATGGGCATCTCCAATGCTGACATCGCCCTGTATACCAGTTTACTGTATCTGCCATGGGTTATCAAACCGATTTGGAGTCCGCTGGTTGATCTGCTCAGGACAAAAAGATGGTGGATAGTTATAACGCAGCTTGTCCTGGCTATCGGCTTTGCCAGTATCGCTTTAACAATTCCGGCGTCACTCTTTTTCAAGATCACCCTGGCGTTTTTCTGGCTGCTGGCATTCGGCTCGGCCACACATGATATAGCTGCAGACGGTTTCTACATGCTGGGGCTCAATACCAACCAGCAGGCAAAGTATGTGGGCATACGCAGCACCTTTTACCGGGTCGCAACAATCACCGGGCAGGGGCTGCTGGTTATACTTGCCGGGTTCCTTGAAAGCTCTTCGGGCAGGGAGCCAGTTTCGGTATACATAGAGGCATCACCTGATTACTCCAAAACCGTACTTGAGGTGCCTCATGTTGCTGCAGCACCTGAGAGCAAAGCCGAGCTGTATTTTTTCGTTGAACACGATTCACTGAAGATAAGCACACAGACAGTTGACAGGGACAGCCTGCACATTCTCCTCGATTCAATAAGTGCCTCCAACCTTGCTAACGGCTTTGTGCAGCCCGAAACGGCTAAAGTCAAGAGCAAGGGGTGGTGGGCCTTAACTGTTTCGGAACCATTCGGTGCATGGATCAGGGATAATTTCGGGGAGGAGAGAGGCAGTGTCGCTGCTGTGACAGGAAGCGTGGCCGTTGTCCCCGTCAGGCTGTCCGGTTCCCCCGGACCAGGGGAGAAGTTGGTCCTGAATACCGTCCTGAAAAAGGGAGACAAAAGTATCGCCCTCATCCAGGGAGGCCATCTTGTCTTCAATGAATCGAACTGGGATAAACCGGCCTACATGGTCTTCCAGGCTGACGCCAAGCTCACCGGTTTTACGTCAGTCAGTTATGAGGGGCTGTCGGGGAACATCCCAATGTCATGGGCCGTCACTTTCTTCGTCCTTTCCGGATTGTTCTTCGTCTTCAGCTTCTGGCACAGGTTTATCCTGCCCAGGCCTGATTCCGACGCACCCCGGGAGGATCTTAAACCCTCTGATGTCATGCGCGAGTTCGGGCAGACATTTGCGACTTTCTTCAGGAAACCGCAGGTAGGCATAGCCCTCTTCTTCATGCTGACCTACCGGTTCGCGGAGGCTCAGTTGCTGAAGCTGATCAACCCGTTCCTGCTCGACCCCATTGACAAGGGAGGCCTCGGGCTGACAACCGGGGAGGTTGGCCTGGTCTACGGGACAATAGGTATAATCGGTCTTACGATCGGTGGTATTATCGGAGGCGTTGTGGCCGCTGCCGGAGGTCTTAAGAAATGGCTGTGGCCAATGACCCTTAGCATGCTGCTGACGGCTGCAACGTTCCTGTACCTGAGCTTTACCCAGACAGAAAGTCTGCTTATCATCAACATCTGTGTTTTTGTAGAGCAGTTTGGCTATGGTTTCGGCTTTACCGCATATATGCTCTACCTGATATATTTCTCTGACGGGAAATACAAGACAGCGCATTATGCCATCTGCACCGGCTTCATGGCGCTTGGGATGATGCTGCCCGGAATGTTTGCAGGCTGGCTGCAGGAGCAACTGGGTTACAACCACTTCTTTCTGTGGGTAATGATTTGCAGCGTTGTGCCGCTTGTTGCCGTTGCATTGCTCAGGATAGACCCTGAATTCGGGAAAAAGACCACGAGGTAATGCCGGAAATAATCACAGTCAATGAAACAGATAATAAAATTTGATCGTCTTCGGGATGAGCTGAAAGGTGATCTTTACACTGATCAGACACAACGAATTCTCTATGCCACCGACGCATCGGCATACCGTGAGATCCCGCTTGCCGTGACGAGGCCTGCCGGCAGCGACGACATAAAGAAGGTTCTCGCCTTTGCCCGAAGCGAGGGCACCTCTGTCATCCCGCGCGGTGCCGGCACGTCGCTGGCAGGACAGGTTGTCGGACCCGGAATAGTGATTGACATTTCAAAATATCTGAACCGCATACTCGAGTTTAATCCGGAAGAGCGCTGGGTGAAAGTTGAGCCGGGCGTCATACTGTCGGAGCTGAACCTTTACCTTGCCCCTTACAGGCTGCAGTTCGGGCCGGAGACCTCTACGGCCAACCGTTGCTGCATGGGTGGCATGCTGGGTAACAACTCGTGCGGAGCCCATTCGCTCATACACGGCAGCGTGAGGGACCATATCCTCGAGGTGGATGCCATTCTCTCGGACGGTTCTGAGGCTCACTTCAGGGCGCTGACAACGGAGGAGTTCAGGGCGAAGTGCGATGGCGATCCCTCCCGGCTTGAGACCCGGATCTACACGAACCTCCGCGACATACTCTCCGACAACCGCAATGCGGAAGAGATAAGAAAGGAATTCCCCCACCCCGAGCTCCGGCGCCGCAACAACGGTTATGCGCTCGACTCGCTGCTGATGACCGACCCCTTCACAGGCAACGGAGAGAAACTGAACGTATGCAAACTGCTGGCAGGATCGGAGGGGACCCTGGCTTTCACTACAGCCATGAAGCTGAACCTGGTGCCTGTGACGGAACAGAAGACCGGGCTTTTGTGCGCCCACTTCAGCAGCCTCCAGGATGCCGTAAGGGCCAACATAATAGCACTCAGGCATAATCCCGCAGCTATTGAACTGATTGATGATTATATACTCAATTGCACAAAGGATAACATTGAACAGAGCCGAAACCGGTTCTTCGTCAAGGGTGACCCGAAGGTCATACTGATAATTGAGATAACCAGGCCGACATCAGATGAGATTAGAAAGACGGCTGCCGCGATGGAAAGGGACATGGCAGCTGCAGGATACGGCTATCATTTCCCTCTTGTCACTGAACCGGGAGAGATGGCAAGGGTCTGGGATCTTCGCAAGGCGGGGCTCGGGGTGTTGCTCAACATCCCTGGTTCAAGGAAGAGTGTGCAGGTGATCGAAGACACTGCCGTGCTGCCTGAGCTCTTCCCGGGTTATATAGCGGAAGTGGCAGGGGTCCTTGAGAAATGGAGGCTGAGCTGCGCCTACTATGCCCACATAGCCACGGGAGAGCTTCATCTCAGTCCGCTCCTCGACCTGAAGGACCCTGATGACATACGTACCTTTCACGGCCTGGCGGAGGACATCGCCCGGCTTGTTAAAAAGTACCGCGGCTCGCTAAGCGGCGAGCATGGCGACGGCAGGCTCAGGGGCGAATTCATCCCCCTGATGCTGGGCCCTCATAACTACGGTCTTCTTAAGGAACTGAAGAAAACCTGGGACCCTCATAACCTTTTCAATCCCGGTAAGATAACCGATACTCCTCCGATCACCGAGAACCTGAGGTATCCGGCAGGTATCAAAACCCTTGTTCCGGGGTTGGTCTTTGAGTTCCCGGAGGAGGAGGGGCTGCTATATGCCACCGAGAAGTGCAGCGGCTCGGCTGACTGCCGCAAGAGCGCCCTCATGGGAGGCACCATGTGCCCGACCTTCATGGCCACGGGTGACGAGGACAAGTCAACACGCGCCAGGGCTAACATACTCAGGGAGTTCCTGACACGGTCGGAGAAGAAGAACCACTTTGACCATGAGGAGATCTACCGGGTGATGGATCTGTGCCTCTCGTGCAAAGCCTGCAAGTCGGAGTGTCCCTCCAACGTTGACGTGGCAAAGTTCAAGGCTGAGTTCATGCAGCATTATTACGATATTCACCATGTGCCGTTCCGCTCATGGCTGATAGCATGGCTGCCGCGGCTCTATGTACCCGGGATGATGGTGCGTCGCATAACCAACATGCTGACGGAGACATCGCTCTTCAAGCGCGTTATAGGATTCTCCGTCAGGCGCCCGATACCGGCTCTGTCTCCGGTCACCCTCAGGGGATGGAAGAGAAGGCATTCAAGGCAGACGGGTCCTGTTAATGGCAGGAAGGGCAGTGTATGCCTCTTTGCCGATGAGTTCACCAATTACAATGAGAGCGACATCGGCATCATGGCGGTGATGCTGCTTGAGAGGCTGGGATATGATGTCGTCATCCCCCGTCACAAGGAGAGCGGCCGGACATTCCTCTCAAAGGGATTGCTGAGGGCGGCACGCAAGATAGCCGTAAACAATATCATCATGCTCAGGGATCACGTCTCTGATGAGCAGCCGCTGGTAGGCATTGAGCCGTCGGCGCTGCTCTCCTTCCGGGATGAGTATCCTGAGATTGCCGGCAGCGCTCTTGCGGGCGATGCCAGGACCATCGCCCGCAATGCCTTCCTCTTTGAGGAGTTCATATGCAGGGAGATCGACAGGGGCAATATCTCCGCCGAACAGTTTACGGCCCAACCCATGAATATCCTGCTGCACGGTCACTGCCAGCAGAAAGCTATTGCCTCAACGGAACCCACCATCAGGATGCTGTCACTGCCCGTTAACTATCATGTTGAGGAGATCAATGACGGCTGCTGCGGAATGGCCGGGGCATTCGGATATGAAAAGGAACACTATGACCTGAGCATGAAGATAGGCGAAATGATACTCTTCCCGGCGGTGAGAAATGCCACGGCCGATACCGTCATCGCTGCACCGGGAACATCATGCCGGCACCACATAGCTGACGGCACAGGGAGAAAAGCGATTCATCCTGTGGAGGTGTTGTTCGGTGCAATGTTATGATCAGACGAAGAAATCTAATTCCCGTAATTATGAATACTGAAGGGTTCAGCAAGGTAGAACAGTCATTCTTTGACCGTTCGGGAAGAAAAATGATCACAACAAAGATGCCGTACGTGGTGGTGCAGAACTTCCCGGGCCTGGGACTTCTCACTGCATTGCGGTTCCTCGAATGGGTCGCCGGAAACCCCGGCGGAGTAATCAGTCTGCCCACCGGCAAGACACCCGAGTACTTCATAAAGTGGACACAGTACCTCCTCCGGAACTGGGAAAAACCTGAGGCACGCAAGATAAGGGAGGATAACGGTCTGTTCCTTAATGAGAAGCCTTCGCTAAGGGGACTTTATTTTGTCCAGATAGATGAGTTTTACCCGATCAGTCCACGGCAGCACAACAGCTTCTATGACTATGTAAGCAAATATTATATAAAGGGTTTTGACCTGGATCCTTCAAAGGCACTTCTGATCAACACCGAAGAGATAACACTTGCAGAAGGAAAACACTATTCCGGGGTCTTCCCCGATAACATCATTGACCTCTCGCTGAGGAACAGGGAGGCTCTTAGCCCGGCTGAGAGACTGCAGCAGAACTCAATCTTCAGGATTGATAACTGGTGCACAAACTATGAGAAGAAGATCCGGGCGCTGGGAGGCATTGGCTTCTTTCTGGGCGGCATCGGGCCTGACGGGCATATTGCATTCAACACTCGCGGAAGTGACCATAACTCCGCCACAAGGCTGACGGCCACCAACTTCGAGACGCAGGCGGCCTCGGCAGGCGATCTGGGGGGGATAGAGGTGTCAAGAACCAGGCTGGTAATAACCATCGGACTGGGAACGATAACCTTTAATCCTGATGCCGTCTCAATAATTTTTGCTGCCGGTGATGCCAAGGCCCATGTGGTGAAGGATGCCCTCGAGAACGGACCTGACAACCTCTATCCGGCTACGGTGCTGCAAAGCCAGAGGAATGCCCGTTTCTATATAACAGAGGGAGCCTCGGTGCAGTTGCATGACACAATAGAAAGATATTACAGGGAGGGCGAATGGACTTTTGAAAAGACCGAGAGAGCCATCTTCGACCTGTGCCAGAAGATAGACAAGTATGCTCATAAACTGGTTTTGGAAGACCTGAAGAATGACGAATACTGTTCGCTCATACCTGAACTAAGCCTTGAGAGGGTTAATGATGTTATTGCGTCAACCAAACGCAAGATTGAAACCGGGCTTAAGAGGGAGCGGAATGCGACATTCTTTCACACCGGCCCGCACCATGACGATATAATGCTGGGCATTTTCCCGGCGATCATTCCTCAGTTGAGAGAGATTTCGAACAAATTTCATTTTTCGATATTGACCTCGGGATTCACTGCCGTCACCAACACAATGATTCTCGGCCTGCTTGAAGAAACGCTGCGCCTCATATCCATCGACAAGATACAGATGCTGGAATATCCTGATTTTTTCCAGGCTGGATATAAATTCAAGTGGGATAAGGATGTGAGCCATTACCTCGACAAGGTGGCAGACAAGGATACTGCAGGAAAGCTAAGGGGCATATGTCACAGGATAGTCAGGGCGATGGTCGATATCTACAGTCTGAAATCAAAGGATGACCTGGTTGCACAGATCCGGACAAACATCGACCTTATAAATTCCAGTTACAGCGGTGAGAAGAACCCTCCTGACATACAGCGACTTAAGGGAATGCTCCGGGAGTTTGAAGAGGAGCTTGTGTGGGCCCATTATGGTGTCCCGGTGCGAAATATTGAGCATCTCAGACTGGGGTTCTATACTGGTGACATCTTCACACAGCAGCCTGACCGCAACCGTGATGTGGAGCCGATACTGCGGTGTCTCAGGCGTATCCAGCCAACGGTCATAAGCCTCGCCTTCGATCCCGAGGGGTCAGGGCCTGATACGCATTACAAGGTGCTTCAGGCAATAGCCGAGGCGCTTAGACAGTGGAGCCTTGAGGAGGATCTCTCAGGGCTTAGAATTATTGGCTACCGGAACGTATGGTTCAGGTTCCTGCCATTTGAAGCCAATGTTTTTGTACCGGTTTCGCTTAACTCCATGGCAGTTTTGAACCAGTCATTCAGCGACTGTTACGTGAGCCAGGTTAATGCCTCGTTCCCGAGTCCCGCCTATGACGGTCCGTTCAGTGACCTGTCGCAGCAGGTGTGGGTTGAGCAGTTCAAGCAGGTTCAACTGATCCTGGGCAAGGACTTCTTTTACGAGAATGAGAGTCCGAAGATCAGGGGCACCCATGGTATGGTCTACTATAAGGAGATGCACATCAATGAATTCCTGCAGCATGCCCGCGAGCTCGAAAAGAGTGTCGAGGGGGAGATGCTGCACTGAGACCTCACTCTGAACGGCAGGGAGAGTTCTGTAAGTACCGGAGACCGCAGCCTGAGCTACAGGTTGAATTATATAAGTACCGGCGGCGTCAGCGGCTAGTCGTACAGGAAATATTTGGATGCCGTTTTTCTGAATGCAGGGATATCATTGGTCCATAATCCCATGATATCGCTCACCCTGAATGATTTAGTGAATGTTTTTCTCACTTCATCGGTTCCGCACACCTTGTCGAACATGGAGAGCCGTGAGGGATCGCACATCTCAAACAGGTTCTTGCCGGGCCAGAGGCTGTGAGCCTCCTGCATTATGTAAAACTGCAGCAGTGACAGCGGTGCGACGGTCGGGTCAGTGAAATGAATCTGGACGCCATGGACCATCTTGCCCTGGAGCGTGCTGTAATAGGGTTTGTAATGGATCGGCCTGAAGATCACTCCCGGAAGCTTCAGCTTGTTGAGGCTTGCAGTAAGGGAGTCAGCATTGACCCAGGGGGCTGCGAAGGTCTGGAACGGGATGGTGTAACCGACGCCGATGCTTACGGCATAAAGTTCACCGGCAATGCCTGTGGCGGGGTAGAAGATCGGGGAGTCCTTGTGCGGAACATGGGGGGATGAGAGTACCCAGGGCAGAGCTGTCTCCTCAAAATGCATTTTCCGTGACCATCCGGTCATCTTCACTACATGGAGCCCGCATCTTACACCGTTGGAAAGCATTTTCTCCCCGTTGAGGAACATGGCGAGTTCGCCCACGGTGAGGCCATGTATATAAGGTATGGCAAACTGGCTGACGAACGAGACAAATTCCGGACGGGTGACGACACCCTCCATACGTATTCCGCCAAGCGGGTTGGGACGGTCAAGTACAACCACCGGGATGCCGTTTTCTGCTGCGGCCTCCATCAGCAGGCCGAGGGTGCTTATGAATGTGTACGACCTGGAACCGATGTCCTGGATGTCATATACAAGTATATCCACACCCTTCAGCATCTCAGGCGAAGGTTTGCGAGTCCTGCCGTAAAGACTGTATACCGGGAGTCCTGTTGACGGATCCTTCCCGAAATCAACGTATTCCCCCGCAGTGAACTCGCCCCTGACGCCATGTTCAGGACCGTATAGTGCCACCAGCTTAACATCCGGGGCATTGAAAAGGATATCAACGGTTGACCTCAGATTACAGTCAACCCCTGTCGGATTGGTTACCAGGCCCACTCTTTTCCCCTTCAGGATTCCGAAATTGTCCTTAACCAGGTTTTCGAGACCTGTCTCCACAACCTGGCCGTTGACGGGCCCGGTCAGGGCAAATGCCAGGATGATTGCAATCAGGGTACTGTAAATCGATTTAAGTAATGTCTTCATATTTAAATAATTAACATTTTTCTGCAATGTATCCGGCCAGCCGGATCAAACCCTTTGGGGTCCTTGATTTGTTTCTGGTAATACAAGTTAAGTCAGTCCGGTAATAAAAAAAACTGTACTACAAATTAAATTAATTCAATTAACTATTGACTTGAATATTAGAAATATTTACATTTGGATTTGTAAGATGTAATACAACTTTCATGAAACCCTTCAACTACCTTATCCTCTTATTATACGTGATTCAGCTTGCCGGATGTCAGAAAAAGGAGGTTCCTGCAGACCTGCAGGAACAGCTTGATTCGATCGCGGCTGTGATGGTACCCCAGCATGCCGAAGCCCTTTGTGACGTAAATATGGTCATGGGGGAGGACGGAAGCATAATCGTCAAGGGTGAAACAAACCTGCCCCGGGCGAAGGAAGAGATCCTGGCGCTGCTCGGCAGATCGGGATACAATTTCACCGACAGTATAACTCTCCTGCCTGACCCGGCGGTTGTGGAGAATCCCTGGGGACTGGTCACGGTGAGTGTATGCAATATGAGAACAAAGCCGTCACACGCTGCTGAAATGGCTACCCAGGCGCTCATGGGCACCCCGGTGAAAATACTTAACAAGCACGGTGGATGGCTGATGGTACAGACACCTGATTCCTATATCGGATGGACGGATGACCCTCTGGTGGAGATGAGTGACAGCGGACTTGTAGCATGGAAAAACAGCGTGAGACTGATATACCTGAAATTCGCAGGTGTCATCACTGACGCTGACGGCGGGACTGTTTCAGACATAGTTTTCGGAGATATTCTCGGGAAAAAGGGTGAAAAGGGCGATATCTGCAGTGTAATTCTGCCTGACGGAAGAGAAGGCTTCGTTAAAAAGAGTGATGTGACGGATTTCAGAATCTGGGCTGAGAAAGCAGAACCTGATCCTGAAAAGATGATAGCATTTGCCCGAACCTTCCTTGGCACTCCTTATCTCTGGGGTGGTACATCCACTAAGGGTGTCGATTGCAGCGGATTTACAAAGACAATATATTACTCTGCAGGGCTGCTACTTACACGTGATGCTTCGGGACAATTCCGGTACGGGCAGGAAATAAGCATTGAAAATGGGTATGGCTCACTTACCCCGGGAGATCTCCTCTTCTTCGGAAGGGTCAGGGACGGGAAGAAAAGGATTACCCATACTGGTATGTACATTGGTGACAGTGAGTTTATACACTCATCGCGAATGGTGAAGATCAACAGTTTTGATTCTGCAAGGGCAAACTACAGCCAGTATCTTCTTGAGATCCTGCAGGGTGCAAGAAGGATCGTCGGGTTATCTCCCGGGGAAGGATTCGTACGTGTTTCACAGCACAGCTGGTATTTCTAGGATCATATGAAGAAGAGAGATTTCATTAAAATAGGCGGACTGGCAGCCGGTGCTGTAATGGCGGGTTGCACAGCCTCACCGGCCGGGCCGTCATCGGGCAGAGGCATAATCAGGAAAAAAGGCGATGGTGTGCTGAAGCTAACCTACCGGCCTTATGAGTTGCAGCTCAGGCATGTCTTCACGGTGGCAACGAACTCGAGAACAACAACTCCCGTGGTCCTTACGACAATTGAGTATGATGGCGTCACCGGTTTCGGCGAGGCCTCAATGCCTCCCTACCTGGGCGAAAGCCATGAATCTGTCCTGAATTTCCTTTCAAAGGTTAACCTGGAACAGTTCAGCGATCCGTTCCTGATTGAGGATATCCTTGAATATGTTGAGGGTGTGATGCCCGGCAACTATGCTGCAAAGGCCTCCATTGACATCGCGCTTCATGACCTGACCGGAAAGCTGCTCGGGCAGCCATGGTTCAGGCTGTGGGGACTGAATCCGGCAAAGACGCCGCTGACAAGCTTTACAATTGGTATTGATACAGCTGAAGTGGTGCGCGGGAAGACCCTCGAAGCCGGCGCGTTCAAAATGCTGAAGATCAAGCTGGGGAGAGACAATGACCGTGAGATGATCGAGACGGTGAGGTCGGTTACAGATGTGCCCATATTCGTCGACGTGAACCAGGGCTGGAAAGACAGGGTCTATGCCATGGAGATGGCTCATTTCCTTAATGAGAACAACTGTCTCTTCATTGAGCAACCCATGCCAAAAACGCAGGTGGATGACATTGCCTGGCTCACTGCCGGCAGTCCCCTTCCCATTGTTGCAGACGAGGCGCTCCAGACGGTCAGTGACATGCTGGGAATGAAAGGAATCTATTCCGGCATCAACATCAAGCTGATGAAGTGCGGCGGCATGCATGCGGCATATAAGATGATCACCATGGCAAGACAGATGGGGATGAAGATTTTGATAGGATGTATGACAGAAACTTCATGCGCAGTTTCGGCTGCCGCTCAGCTCTCACCACTGGTCGATTGGGCTGACCTCGATGGCAACCTGCTGATTAGTAATGATGTATATGAAGGCATGACCGTTGTTGACGGCAGGGTAAATATTCCAGACAGACCCGGCATCGGAATTATTGAGAAAAAATCATAGTGTATTCACATAGATCGCATTTGTATTGCAGCGGCCGCGGATCTGTTAATTTTAAAATAGGAGAATAGTTGATGCATAATAAAGCACACCAGGAAGCTGAACACTTCCTGAACAATGAGACGCAGTTTCATCTTGGCATGCTGCCTACAGAACAGGCAAATCCAAAGACCCGCAATCTTGACCGCATATTTGCTGAAAGCACCGGTATGGGAGTGAAAGCACTGCTCTCTGTAGACACTGATATTTACCCCATGGCCCGCAAGATTTTCAGGGGGCAGGAATATGAAAAACTTGTAAAGGCCGGTGTGAAGGCTATTTCTGAGGGGAAGAAGATAATTTTTTCAGGATGCGGAGCCACTGGCCGTTTAAGTATCCTGCTTGAATCATTCTGGAGATGCTTTTTCAGGGATCTGCGGGAAATACATCCCGGTATCTATGAAAGAGTAAAACATGTTGAGAACTCCGTGTTCAGCATTATGACAGGGGGTGACTATGCTCTGATCCGTGCGGTGGAGTATTTTGAGGACTACCAGGAATTCGGCAGGCAGCAGGTCAGGGAACTCGAAGTTACTGAAGGTGACATGCTGGTCGCCATTACCGAGGGAGGCGAGACCTCGTCTGTCCTGGGGACCCTTGCTGAAGCTGCTGACCGGGGTGCTGCAGTATTCCTTCTGTTCAACAACCCCGCCGATATTCTCTGCAAGTATATTGAGCGCTCAAGAAAGGCGATCGAAGATCCGAGAGTCACTGTCCTTGATCTCTACTGCGGACCAATGGCAATCGCAGGCTCTACAAGAATGCAGGCAACCACATCGGAACAGCTTATTGCCGGCGCCGCACTGGAATCGATACTGGGCGGTTATTTCAGGGAGTTGCTGTCAGCGGAGGAGATGGAATTGCTGAATATCAGGGATACAGACTACGCTGAAGCCTACAATGAAATGCTCACCGAACTGCTTTCTGACCAAAACAGTGAAATCATCGGAGAGTATACCAGGATGGAGTATGACACCTATCGGGAAAAAGGGCTGATCACATATTACGGCAACTCCCTGATGCTCGATATTTTCACCGACACCACCGAGCGTTCCCCGACCTTCATGTTGCCGCCCTTCAGAAAATATGACGACACAGTATCCCCACCGTCATGGGCTTTTGTTAAGAATCCTCTGTTGCAGACTCCTGAAGCCTGGGTAAATGTGCTGGGCCGTGCCCCCAGGTGCCTTGAGTGGGACGGGCCGCTCTACGTGAAAATGAAGGCTCCGCAGAATCTCATTTCAGACCCGCCTCTGCTTGATATTTCGCAGATCCTTAAATTTCAGATTGGGAACGAGGAAGATAATTCACGGATCTCGAGAAAACCCAATGTTGCCGTGAATGTTATCAGTCGCGTTGAAATATCAAGACCTGAATATGAAAGTTACAAGGCTGCCTTTAATGAAGCCGCTGAAAAGTATCAGGGCTGGTCTGCCATGATAATAGGAACGTGCGATGAAGCTGCCGGTTACAAGATCTCCTGTTCTCCTCAGAATTCCGTGTTCAATCTTATGGACAGGCTGGCAGTCAAAATCGTACTGAATACGATTTCAACCGGAACAATGGTGCTGATGGGCCGGGTCCTGGGCAACTGGATGAGTTGGGTTGATGTTACGAACAAGAAGTTGAAAGACAGGGGTATAAGGCTAATTTCCGATATTTGCGGGATTACCTACAAGGAGGCCTGCTATGCACTCCATGAAACACTTGAGGAACTGAAGTCATTTACTGTTTCTGCCGGGGAAAAACCCTCTCCTGTTCAGTATACTATCAGGAGAATCAGGATTCACGGCAGGTCCGAAAACAGAATTGCAGAGAAAAATTGATAACTTGTAATACAACTTTCAGAGAAATTTGTATCTTGGTCAGGGAATGGGAATATTTTACTCTACCAACTATATAACCTAATCAATACTATTTAACCCTAAATCCAATCACATGAGAACAAAACTATTAATGTTGTTTGCGGTTTTGGGACTGATGCTTTCACAAAGCATTTATGCTCAGCCTAAAACCGTGACAGGGACTGTCACAGACGCCACAACGAATGAAACGTTGCCCGGCGTCAACGTGATAATCAAAAACACCACAACCGGCACTAGTACCGACCCGTTCGGAAACTACTCGATCAATGTTGCTCCGGGGCAGGTGCTGGTTTTCAGCTCTTTGGGATATGCTGTCCGGGAGGTGACCATCGGCTCAGGGAACCGGTACAGCGTAGGTCTGACTCCGGATGTTCAGATGATTGAGGATGTTGTGATCACATCTGAGTTTGGAATGAAACGCGTTGCAAGAGCGGTCGGATCCTCAGTTCAGAACGTTAAGGCTTCTGACATTGCAGAATCCGGACGCGACAACTTCATCAGCGCTCTCCAGGGCCGCGTTGCGGGTATGACTGTAACATCAACAAGTGGCGCACCGGGTTCATCGACCACGGTTATACTGAGAAGCCTTACCTCGATTTCGGGGAATAACCAGCCTCTCTATATCATTGACGGTATCCCGATGAACAACACCACATTCAACCCGCAGAACCAGGTAGGAATGTCAAGCCTTGAATATTATTCGGCACGTAACCTCGACTATTCTTCAAGGGGCAATGACCTTAACCCTGAGGATATTGAGTCGATGACAGTGCTGAAAGGAGCTGCTGCTGCAGCCCTTTACGGTTCAGACGCCTCAAACGGTGCCATCATCATCACCACCAAAAAGGGACAGGCAGGAAGGGGAAAGATTTCCTACAGCAATTCCTTCCGCTGGGATAAGGCATATGGCCTGCCGGAACTGCAGGATAAATATACCAACGGGCAGTACGGTACGACCAACTATTATTACCTGACCCGATTCGGAGGCAGATATGTTGAGGGGATGTCCATTTATGACAATCCTTCCAAAATATTGCAGACTGGTTATACATCACGTCACAATGTCTCGGCTGAGGGAGGTACTGACAGGATTACGCTGCGCTCCTCACTGTCCTATCTGAGTCAGCAGGGTGTGGTAAAAACATCGGATAACTCAAGGTTCAACCTCTCGCTTTCCGGCCGGGCCGAGATAAACAAGTGGTTCACTCTTGAATCTTCCATGCAGTACGCTTCAACCAAGAACACAAAAGTCCCGATCGGAACCGAAGGTCCCCTTTACAGGTCAATGCTGTGGCCTATGGTTGATGATATGTCAGAGTGGCTTGCAGCGGACGGTTCACACATGGCAACACCCGAGTACTATCTTGACAGGGACCTGCTTAATCCTTTGTTTGGCATGTACAGGAACAAGTTCTATGACGAATCGAACAGGTTTATCTCAAACTTATCAGCAAACCTCACACCCATACGGAATGCTTTCTTCCGTGCCCAGGTCGGGTGGGACGTTGGCGTCCAGACTTTCCTTACCTCAAGGCATCCATATTATTCGTCAAATCAGAGCGGCGCCGGATATTTCAACAAGACAAACTCGAACTTCTCGGATCCCTCGATTAACCTGATTGCCGGTTATTCGAACAATTTCCTGGAAGACAAGCTCTCAGTCTCAGCGCAGGTGGGTTACCACCAGCTTGAAAACGGTATTGTCCGTATTGCAACAACCGGTTCAAAGTTTGCAGTTCCCGACTTTCAGTCGATCAATAACTGCGATCCTCTGTCGATTAGTTCTACCCAGGCTACCACGAAGCGCAGGGTTCAGGCAATTTCAGGCCAGCTGGAGTTGGGATACAACCAGATGGCTTATATTACACTGCGTGCACGTAATGACTGGTCGTCAACACTTCCTGTTGCGAACAACCGTTATTTCTACCCGGCAATTGAGGCTTCGTTCATCGCAACCGAACTGCCTTTCATGAAAGACATCAGGATGCTCAACTACCTCAAGTTGCGCGGTTCGATAGCCCAGGTTGGCAAGGATGCCGGCCCGCTTGAGATAGATCCGCGACTTGAAGGAACAGGGCTTTGGGGAGGCGGCTACAAGTACGGCTTCACAGGTCCGAACAAGAATCTGGTTCCCGAGCTTACCACATCAGAGGAAGTTGGCTTTGAAGGAAGGTTTGCAGATGACCGCATAAATGCTGACTTCACCTACTTCTGGACCCATTGTGATAACCAGATCATCAAGGACTTCAGGCTCAGCTACGGCACGGGATTCGTACTTAACACACTCAACGTGGGTACCTTTGAGACATGGGGATGGGAAGCCCATATTGACGGAGATATTCTCAGGATGGGTAACGGATTGCGGTGGAACGTCGGGTTCAACGCATCGCATACTGATTCGGAAGTGGTTTATCTTCCGGCTAACGTTACAGAGTATTACAATGCCTATACCTGGAACTCGGGTAATATACGCAACGGTATCATGGCCGGTTACCCGGTTACCACGTGGACAGGCAATGCATTCATGCGTAATGACGCAGGTGATGTCCTGATCAGTCCGACGACCGGATTACCGGTGGTGAGCACTGCATTTACAGTCATCGGTAACAGGGAACCCAAACTGCGCTTTGGCATAACATCAAATCTCAGTTACAAAGGGCTCAGGCTTTCCGCAATGTTCAGCGGCCGCTATAAGGCAACTGTTGTCAACGGAACCAAGCGTCTTATGATGTCGAATGGCCTCAGCTGGGAGTCTGTTGCACAACGTGAGGCTGGCCCGGTTGTATTTACCGGCGTCCTCCAGGATGGCAACGAGAACACTGCCAATCCAACTGTAAACACTATTGCTGTTGACTACAATCTGTACAGTACGACATACGCCGGCGGAGATGAAAACTGGCTTGAGAAGGATGTAAATTACCTCCGTCTGCAGGAGCTTCGCCTCAATTACAACCTGCCTGCAAAATGGCTGACCAGAACACCACTTGGTACAGCCAGCCTGTTTGTGACAGGCAATGACCTCATTGTGTGGACCAACTACTCAGGTATAGACGCCGTCGGAAACACGGTGTCCGCTGCCCTGGGCGGTGTCGGCGGTGAAGGCATGGATGTCTGGTCACTGCCCAGCCCGAGAGGCTACACGGTAGGCTTAAGTGTGACCTTTAAATAATCAGAATCTGAAAATATAGAAACTATGATTAAAAAGATATCGTTTTCAGTTATTTTGCTGGCATCAGTGCTCTTCATGACCACAAGCTGTGAAGAGTGGCTCGATGTCAACAATAATGTGGATGCTCCTGCCGCTGTGGAGGGTTATCTCTATCTGGCCGGCATCCAGCAGGCGTATCAGGGATTATACTGGGATATCCGCGCTGCGGGACCCCTGACCCAGATGATGGGTACGTCAAGTATGACTTACTATGCAGAGCATTACACCACCCTTACAAATGACAACGGTGCCGAGCAGTGGAGAATGACCTACTGGCTTCAGGGAATGAACCTTGAGAACCTTATCAACCAGTCGGTTGAAAATGAGGAATGGAAACTGGCCGGGATTGGTCTCGCCATGAAGGCTTTTTCATGGGACCAGCTGACCAAATACCACGGTGAGCTTATCCTTAAGGATGCATTTGTGCCAGGGCTTCTGGCACACAGGTATGACTACCAGGATACGATTTACACGGCAGTGCGTAACTGGGCATACAAGGCCATCGAATACCTTAATATGAACGATGCCAATGATTATGGTACAAAGATCACCGCCAATGATTACATCTACGGAGGCAGTACTGACAAATGGATAAAG
The DNA here is from genome assembly GCA_049294275.1 of Bacteroidales bacterium. GTDB lineage: Bacteria > Bacteroidota > Bacteroidia > Bacteroidales > VadinHA17 > SR-FBR-E99. The sequence continues at coordinate 2,306 of JBAQCQ010000052.1, read as the reverse complement.
TTCGCTTACGGGGTTATTGTCAGCAACCTGGCTTCACTTTCTAACAAGTCGGATTTCACCACTGCTTATGCCCAGGAGCTGATCACTGCAGCGAGCAAGTCATTAGCGACTTCTGCCGATGATGCAGTACTGACAGTGGGCGGCGGCGGCTCCGCAGCAGCCCAGTCAGCATACAATAATTTCTGGGGAACTACAAGAGCGAACCTCTCACGCAGTTACTGGCAGCATGAATATGCCGTTCAGGTCTTCACCGGCACGGTTCCTTACTATGACGAAACAACCGGGAACAAGGAAGCTACTGTTCCGGCAAATACCTATTATCCTTACAGGCTGGCTGACAAGCAGATAGTTTGCGATACGAATGTAATGCAGGCAGGTCATTATGATCCCCGCGTTGCAGTCAAGCTTGGAACCATAGATGATGCCACCTATGATAATATAGATGTGATCAACAGCATCAAAAGGCGCAAGTATTACGGAGGAAGCTTTACAGGCACAAGCGGCCCCATCGGGGCAGCCCCTTCATACTACGGACGCAATGCCACCTCGTCACCAGTGGCGGACGGCGCTGGTCGCTGGCTCTATCGTGATGATGCTCCGTACATTCTGATGACGAGCGCCCAGATAAAATTCTGCCTTGCCGAAGCTTACTGGAAGCTGGGAATGAAGGTCGAGGCGCTTGAAGCGTTCAAGGCAGGTGTAAAGAACGACTTTGACTTCACAGCCAAGTACATCAAGGCCGGAACAAAAGGGCAGGCTGTAGGAGGTGATAAAATAACAACGGCTGTATTCAACACTGCTGCAGCCGATTATCTTGCAGGTCCATATGTCAACACCCTGTCAATAGATGACTTCACTCTGTCACACATAATGATGCAGAAGTGGGTTGCCCTCTATCCGTGGGGAGCACTTGAAGCATGGGTTGACATGAGAAAGTATCATTACGATATCCAATACACTGGCGATTTTCCGTCAAAAGGCAATGGCTGGGATCTTACCACACTTAATCAGAAATGGGATGCGGACCCAACAAAAGTCTTCAAGGGACTTTATATGAGACCCGCACAGGTAACGAACCGAAAGGTAGCATTCAACACCTTCAACGACGGATCACCAAGTTATCGTGTACGCCCGCGTTACAACTCCGAGTATATGTGGAACAAACCGGCGCTTGCAGGTTTGAAACCTATCTCAGGATTGGCAAATAATTATCAGTGCTCAATTCCGTGGTTTGCTTATCCGGGTAATATACCGGGACTGCCCAAATAATAACGCCCAAATAAAAACAGATGATTATGAAAATTATAAAGTATTTAAGTCTGGTCGTGGCAGTGACACTTCTTGCATCATGTGAAAAGCATGAGGTTGAATTCCTTGCCACACCGATAGATAATATGGCTGAATTCCAGCTGCATTACATGAACCCTGTGACTGCTGTTGCGGCAAATAACATCATGAGGGTTGAGGTAAACGGGAAACTGGTTGCCAACGAGAAAGCCCCGCTCAACACATACAATGCGATCCCCAGCGGATCTGTCGGGAAATTCTATACGGTGAATCCGGGAAACGTCAACATCAAGCTCTACCTGAAGACAAAACTCACTCCTGTGAGTGATTCACTGGTTTATGACCAGAGCACCACTCTGACAACGGGGAAACAAAACGTCTTTGTCCATGATTTTACCCAGCCGATGATAGTCTTTGACAATGGATTTCCTTATGAAAGGAGAGAGACCGTTACAACGGACTCGACAGCATGGATAAAGTTCTATAACTTCCTCTACGAGACAGCAGGCGTACCTACCACAAAGCTGATACAGTACCAGTATGTTGATGCACGTACAAGCGCCCTGGTCAACATAGGACCCCCTGTTGCTTTCGGGGAATCAACCGGATGGCAGCAGGTTACCGTGGTAAAAACCGATATTGTATCTTCAGGCTCACGCACAATGACTTACAAGATGAAGGAAGTCGACTCAGACGGTAACATAATCGGAGACCTTATGATAATGAATACCAGCGGAACCTATGTTGCCTACAGCGGGACACTGACAACTTTCATCGGCCGCAGGTATCACCAGATCATGGCCGGTTTCAGGGCAGTGAGATCACCCAACTCTTCGGTAAGGACATTTACTGCCTTATAATAGTGGCTGCCTTTTACAGGTAGAATCAGGTTTGGTTTTAGCAGGGACGCTTAATATCAGCGTCCCTGCTTTATTATGTGCGCCCGGCATGGGCGATAACTTTAGGGTGAGAGTCCCGAACGCACCCTGACAGTGGGAAGCGTTAGCTGATGGCAAGGG
>JBAQCQ010000051.1:0-74996 GCA_049294275.1 Bacteroidales bacterium | reverse complement strand
GCCATACGGCTGAAAACACAAACAGGGTTCTCAATACAAACTGGGGATACGGTTTTTCAACAGCAGGGACAATAAGCTTTTCCAACATTGTAGACGACCAGAAGTTTTTCACTGAAAGGAATGTCACAAAACGACTTATGGGTGTGTTCGGTGAGTTCCGGGCTTCCTTCAGGAGCATTGCATACCTGACTGTAACAGGACGGAATGACTGGTCGTCAACGCTTCCCAAAGCAAACCGTTCTTATTTCTATCCGTCTGTATCGGCAAGCCTTGTGTTCACTGAGCTTCTTCCCAAGAATAACATACTCTCTTTCGGCAAGCTCCGTGCTTCATGGGCACAGGTTGGAAAAGACACTGATGCCTATGCCACCAATACCTATCTCTGGGCTCCCCAGGTTGTCAGCGGACATTTTGTAGGCACAGGCAACAGCTGGACCGGAGGCAGTCCTGACCTGGTGCCTGAAATTCAGACATCGACGGAATTTGGCACTGAACTGCAATTTTTCCAAGGAAGATTCGGACTTGATTTTACTTATTACAACAGCGTAACCAAAAACCAGCTGGCCGCTCCGCGTCTTGCTCAGTCAACAGGCTATATCTTCCTGACACTCAACAGCGGCTCGGTTCACAACAAGGGGATGGAGCTTTCTGTCAATGCAACCCCTGTGAGAACTAAGGACTTCAGCTGGGATCTGAGACTGAATCTGTCAGGCAACCGCGGCACCCTTGGTGATTTCCTTCCGGGCGTTGGCCTGTTCTACGTAACTGATGTCCAGATCGGAGGAGTAAAGGCCGCATCAATACCAAATGGCGGGTACTTCCTCGGCCTTACCGGTGATTACTGGGAGAGAGAAAAGGACGGAGAAGGAAATGTCATACCGGATGGAAGGTTTGTCATTGACGTAGCTACCGGGCTCTATAAGAATACCAAGGTCACAACAAACGTGATCGGTAACCGCGAACCTGATTTCATCGGAGGTCTGAACAATGATTTCCGTTACAGGAACTTCGACTTTTCATTCCTGTTTGATATACGCAAAGGGGGTGACATTTACAACGGAACCGAGTATTATCTGACGACGATGGGATTGAGCATGAGAACACTCGACCGGGAGTCTGTTACTGTAGAAGGTGTTTCTTCGGCTGACGGGTCGCCACTTTCATACACATACCAGACCGGACAGACATATGTCATAAACGACGTTTCCTATTCCGGGGATTACATGATACAGCAGTACTGGAACAATTACAGTAACAACGCCTACAATTTCATGACCAGTACAAACTGGCTGAGGCTGCGTTCCATGTCGCTCTCTTACGACTTCTCAAGCCTGCTGAAGAACTCAGGTTTCATAAAAGGCTTGTCGGCTTCCGTAGCCGGGTACAATCTGTTGCTATGGACAAACTACAAGGGAATGGACCCCGAGGTTAGCGTCTCCGGTTCAGGAACAGGTGGCTCAGGCTCAATGGGTATCGACTACTGCGGAGTACCCGCAACCCGGAGCATAACTTTTGGCCTCAACGCAACATTCTGATAACGAACTAACAAGATATGACTATGAAAAAGATACTTTATATCACAATCACTCTGGCCTTTCTTTTAGGTTCGTCCTCTTGCGAGAAATGGCTGGATATTAATGTTGACCCTGATAATCCCAATGACCTGAGTGCCACTCCGGAGATAAGGCTCCCCTGGATACAGCACTACTACATGTATGCATGGGGTACGGCGAATATGCGTACCAGTACAATCGCAGGTATCCTCACACAGACCTCTACAACCGCTTCCAATGGCAGACTGGCTGCATGGAATCCCCTTCAGGCAAGCTGTACAACCATATACCAGAACTGGTTCCTTGGTGCGGCAGTCAACTTGAATCCTCTCATTTCAAAAGCTGAGGAGGCAGGGGCATACCACTATATCGGAGCTGCTTACTGCATCAAAGCCATGGGCTTCATGATGATGCTTGACCTTCACGGGGAGATGCCTTACACAGAGGCACTGTCAGGGAAATATAATCCCGCTTATGACCAGGGGGACGTCATCTACAACGGATGCCTGGCTGACCTCGACAAAGCCATCGAGTTCTTCGGCAAAGCCCAGGAAGCCGGCGCTCCGGCCCTTTCCGAGGGAGATACCTGGAACGGCGGTGATGTCAACAAATGGATCAAAATGTGCTATGGGCTCAAGGCACGTTACCTGCTCCAGGTTTCAAAGAAATCCTCATATGACGGGGCTGCGGTGCTGGCAGCACTTCAGAACGCTCCGCAATCAAATGCCGATAACATCGTAATGAAGCATTATAATGTTGAAGGTGACGCTCTTAACTTCACGGTTGGGGATCCATATCAGACAAATTCCACATGGAATTCAGCCGGATACGGAACAGGCCAGCGTACAACGAGATGGTATGCAAATCTGCTGACAAACAGTTATACCGGCGGATCAGGAGTCATTGACCCCCGTATGCCAAAACTGCTTCCCGCCATGATGAAAAACATAAAGCTCAACGCTGCCGGAGATATTATCAGCTATGAGTGGGCAAGAGACATCGGGGTGGATATGATGAATTCGGATATACGCCAGAACAGTGGTCCGATAAATGCTTCATATGCCACCGCAGCCCGGACACTGGTTTATACAATTGCCGATGCCACTGCCAGAGATGCTTTCATTGCCAGTGTGCCTCATCCCTATACTGTCAGCGGGAACGATGTCTCAGTGACATACAGGAAGGGTTCATTCTATATCAACAGCACAAACTACAAAAGGGCAGGTGATACGGTCTATGTGAATCTGAGGTCTAACAGTATGTCAACAAGCGGCCTGTCACCCACTGACATGTATTTCTATCCCACCACAGGCGTGCTTGCCGTCGGTGGCACCGGTACCTTCCATGCAAGGCCCGACTCCGATTCCGATATTCTGACCTGGTCAGAGATGTGCTTTATCAAGGCTGAGGTCTATCTCAGGCAGGGCAGTGCACCGGAAGCCTTTACTGCATACAGGGCTGGGATCCAGGCAAATTTCGACCGTATGCAGACAAAGCTTAATGAATGGAAATCGGCCGGTACAATCAACCCCGATCAGATGCCCATGAATGAAGCGGACATTGCTGCCTACATGGCAAGCGCGGCTGTGGTTCAGACCGCTTCAGCCCTGACGATGGCTGATATCATCAAGCAGAAAATCATTGCACTGGGCTTCAACATGCAGAACTGGAATGACATGCGCCGCTTCAATTACAGCGCCGGAAACATTGGCAGCTTCGGTGTGGTTTACAGGGATTACATGAGACCGTATGAGTTCACAGCTAACAATATTATGGTCGGGACGACTCCCACTGACCCGACATACTGGTTCCGCCGTTTCAGCCAGAGTACACATGAGAGCAACTATAACAATGCGCAATTGATGCTCTCCAATCCGCTGGCGATGAAGGATGCCATATGGAGTGACCCGGTCTGGTGGGATAAACCATAGGCTGTCAGGAACAAATGATTTGCAAAAAGGGGTGCCTTAGTCTGAAGGCACCCTTTTTTATGCTGCAATGGAAGAAAATGGAGATATGACCGGATGCTGACGGCGATATTTACTGTTTTTTGAATCCGCTTCTCTCAATCAGCGGTTCAATTGATGGCTCGCGACCGCGGAAGGCTCTGAAAAGTTCGTCCGGTTCGCGGCTGCCACCTTTTTCAAGAATGTTGCGGCGGAATGAATTCGCCGTTTCCCTGTCAAATATGCCTCTCTCCCTGAACAGACTGTAGGCATCGGCATCAAGCACCTCTGCCCACTTGTAACCGTAGTAGCCGGCGGCATATCCTCCCGCGAAGAGATGTGCGAATGAAACACTCATGCATGTTCCTTCAGCCGGTGGCAGCAGCTCCGCCGGGGCCATGGCTGCACGCTCAAATGCGGCAATATCACCCGTAAACGGCTCTGCAAGAGTATGCCATGCCATGTCAAGCAGACCGAATCCGAGCTGCCTCATGCACGAATAACCCTCGTTATATGTGAGCGAGTCCCTCAGCCTGGCAAGTATTTCATCCGGTATCCTGTCGCCGGTCCGGTAATGCGATGCCCATGAATCGAGCCACTCTTTCTCCCATGCCCAGTTCTCCATTATCTGCGATGGCAGTTCCACAAAGTCGCGCTTCACATTCGTGCCGGAGAGACTCTCATAGGTGCATTCTGAAAGCATACCGTGCAGGGCATGCCCGAATTCATGAAGAAAAGTATTCATCTCGCTGTGCGAGAGGAGTGATGGTCTCTCCGGTGTCTCACGGGTGAAATTCATCACCAGCGAGACCACCGGAATGATCCTGTTGCCATTCTCCCGTCGTTGTTCACGGAAGCCTGTCATCCATGCTCCGCCGCTCTTGCCCTTGCGCGGGTGGAAGTCAAGCATCAGGACGGCGACAGTTCCATTATCTCCGTCATGTACCTCATATGCTGTCACTTCGGGATTGTAGACAGGTATCGCCCGATTTTCGGTGAAGGTAAGTCCGTAAAGCTTTTCAGCAAGTCCCAGCACTGCCTCTTTAACCTTTTCAAGCGGCATGTAAGGCCGCAGTGCTTCGTCATCGATGTTATATCGCTCAAGCCGCAGCTTCTCCGACCAATAGGCCCAGTCCCATCGCTCCACCCTGCCCTGGTGTCCTCTGCTGCGGGCATATTGTTCAATATCTTTAAGGTCTCTTCTGCCTGCAGGGGCAGATGCCTTAAGGAGTTTTTCGAGGAAGCCGATCACCTCCGAGGGCGTTGAGGCCATCCGTTCCTCCAGGGCATATGATGCGTAGTCGCTGAACCCGAGAAGCCGTGCCATCTGCAGCCGCAGATCGGCGATTCGCGTCACAAGGGCTTTGTTGTCATGCTCATTTCCCCGGTAGGAGCGGACAGCATAAGCCCTGAAGAGCTTCTCCCTGAGATCACGGTGATCCGAATACTGCATGAAGGGCACATAGCTTGGTGCGTGAAGGGTGAAGAGCCATCCCTCCATGCCCTTCTCCCTTGCCAGCTGCGCAGCCGCCTCGCGGACACCGGAGGGAAGCCCTGCAAGTTCTTCCTCTGTTGGGAGATGGAGCGTGAAATCGTTTGTCTCTGCCAGTACGTTTTCCTCAAATTGCAGTGACAGGGTGGATAGTTCCACCGTCACTGCCCTGAACTTTTCCTTGTCTGCATCGGAGAGAGCTGCACCGCCCCTGACAAAGCCCTTGTACTTGCGGTCGAGGAGGATATACTGTTCGGGGTCAAGGTTCAGGATCTCTCTCTTTACATAAACAGATTTTACTTTACTGAAGAGCCCGGGATTAAGACTTATGTCATTGGCGAAGTTGGTCAGGAGCGGTGAGATCTCTCGGGCAGCAGCCTGCAGTTCAGGTGTGGTGTCGGAGCTGTTGAGGTTGAATAGGATGGGGGTAATGCGGTTCAGAGCCTCTCCGGCATTTTCAAGTGCTTCAATGGTATTCTCAAAGTCTGGTTCAGTATCGTTTAAAACGATCTCGTCTATTTCCCTGCGGGCAGTCTCAATGGCATTTTCAACGGCCGGTTTGAAGTGTTCCGCCCTTATAAGGTCAAAGGGTGGGATGTTGAACGGGGTGTTCCATTCCTGCAGCAGGGGGTTGGGTTCAGGGTGGTAGGAGGTCATGGATATGGGTTGTGGCAGGACAAATATACTTTTATTTGAGATTTTCTAATTCTATGTTCATGGCAGTTAAAATCAGTCGGCAGTAATAAACAAGTCCGGAGGACTGAAGTCTGAAGGTCTAAGGATTTGCGATTTGCGATTTGCGAATATTGATTAAATCGACAGTCGAAAATCTGAAATCGAAAATATCACTACTGCCTACTGCCTATTGCCTACTGCCTCAAAGAAAAATGCCACATCCCTGACGGAATATGGCACTTATTTGTCTGTTGGAAAAGATCAGAACGGCAGGTCATCCAGCTCGGGGCTGGGTGACGGGGCATCCTCAAGTTTCGGGCTGCGGATAGCCTGCTGGCCGTTCTCCGCAACGTCAATTCCCCGTGCCACCGTAAGAGCATTGAGGTTGGTGATGTAATTAACCATCCCGTTCTTCTCCCACTTGTTCCCCTTGATATTAAATGTGACGGTCACATCCTGCCTGAGCCATGACTCATCAATGATCTCACATTTATCCTGTGTGAGCTGGAACTTGATGAAGTCGACATAAGCCTGTCCGCTACCGCTCTCCTTGTGCTCTATAACGAACTCGCGCTTGCGGAAGCGTTCACTGACCCTGTTGACGGGATAGACCTCGGCGACCTTGCCTGTAATCTGGTATTCCATTATTCTGACTCTGTAATGACTATCTTTTCAATACTGTCTCCGGCCCTGATAAGATCAATCACTTCGTCTCCTTCAACGACTTTGCCGAAACAGGTATGTTTTCCGTCAAGGTGTCTGGTGTTTGACCGTCCATGGCAGATGAAGAATTGCGAACCGCCGGTGTCTTTGCCGGCATGAGCCATGGAGAGCACACCGCGGTCATGGTACTGCCTGGCCCCGGTAAGTTCGCATTTGATCTTGTATCCGGGCCCGCCTGTACCGACGCGAGGGTCGCTCATATCCTTCGAGAAGGGACAGCCGCCCTGTATGACGAAGTCGGGGATGACCCTGTGAAATGCCAGCCCGTCGTAGAAACCTTTTCCCGCAAGAGTTACAAAATTCTCAACGGTGCCTGGTGCATCATCATCATACAGTTGTGCCTTCATCACCCCTTTGGGGGTATGTATCTCGGCAAATCTCATTTTTTAATGATTTCAAGCAGTTCAACCTCGAAAACAAGTGTTGAATAGGGAGGTATCGGGCCTGTACCGTTTTCACCGTAACCCAGCTCGTAGGGAATATAGAACTTGAATTTCGATCCCGCCGGCATAAGCTGAATGCCTTCCTGCCATCCCAGTATGACCTGGTTCACGCCGAACTCGGCAGGTTCACCACGGTCAAGTGATGAGTCGAACTTGGTTCCGTCCATGAGCGTGCCGGTATAATGTACCTTAACGACATCCTCGGGGATGGGTTTTGAGCCTGTTCCCATTGTCACTACCTCGTACTGTAGTCCGCTGGTTGTCTCCTGAACGCCGTCACGTTTTTTATTTTCAGCAAGGAACTTTTCGCCATCCTCGATGTTCTTACTGTACATCGTCTTCATCTTTTCAGCCTGTCTGTCCTGCATGTATGTCATGACATATCCCTGCGCTGTCGTTTCATCAAGAGTGTTCTTTCCATTCTTGGAATCGATCATGCCCTTGGCAAAAAGGACGGGATCCATGTCGAGGCTGTCACTCGCACTCATATTGTAGAAATAAGTTGCAATACCATAGGCATATGCAAGAGAGTCCTCAGCACTCTTGACTTTGGTGCCTGTTATGCCTGATTCGGTGTTGCATGAGGTTGCGATTACGGCCGCTGTTACCGCGAAGATTACTAAACCTTTGATTTTCATTGTATCTGTTTTATTTAAATTTTGGCAAAGATAATATTTTGAATGTCAATAGGAAGGTGTTGCTACTCTTTTATTACCTCAATGAGCTCAACTTCAAAGATGAGAGTCTCAAAAGGTTTGATAACGTTACCAGCACCCCTCTCACCGTAGGCAAGGTCGTACGGAATATAGAGCATCATTCTGGTGCCTTCCTGCATGAGCTGCAATCCTTCAACCCATCCCCGGATCACGTTGCTGACCCTGAACTGTGCCGGTTCCCCGCGGTCGAATGAGGAGTCAAACTTGGTACCGTTGACTGTGGTTCCGGTATAGTGCACCTTCACGATATCTTCAGGTCCCGGATTTGCACCCGTACCGGCAGTGAGGATTTTATACTGGAGCCCGCTCGGAAGTGTGACCACTCCGTCTTTTTTACTGTTTTCAGCAAGCCAGATCCTGGCTGACTCGATCTGCTGACCGTATTCAGCCATGAGCGTTGCCCGCTGGCGCTTCTGCATGTAACTGACAATGAAGGCGCTGGCAGCGGTGTCGTTCATAAAGGCTTTGTCTTTCGACGCATCCGTCATTCCTTTAGTGAACATCTTTGTATTGATATTGATACTGTCAGCCACATAGTATTTGTAATTTGCCACTCCAAGAGCGTAGGAAAGTGAGTCCTCTGAGGAGGCAAGTTTTGATTTCTGTGCTTCTGCGGAAAGAATAGTCATGGCAGAGATTGCCATAACCAACATCATCTTGACAAGTTTCATATTTTCAGTTTTAAGTTTTACAGGAGTGCTGCATGCATCCTCACCGGTTATGTTTTTCAGTGGCGCAAATATACCATAATTCATTGTTTCACCGCTCTTGTCATCACCCTTTTTCCGGGAGGACCCGGGAGGAGGGTAACATCAAATCCCAGCTCCCTGAGCATGCGTTTGAGGCTTCCCTTGGCAGAGTATGTCACAAAGACCGATCCGGGGCGTGTGACGGCGGCGATCCTTCCCATCACCTCTCCGGTCCACATTTCAGGCTGCTTGTCAGGACCGAAGGCGTCAAAGAAGATCAGGTCGTATATGCCATGAATGTCATCTTTTGTAAGATCGCAAACCAGCTTGTTCAGCAAGAAACGTTCTGTTACGGGCACTGCTTCTCCCCATGGCGCTTCATGGATCGCTTCAAAGAGCTCCTGACCATTGCTGCCCGCCAGATTGCCGTAATTAAGCTGCCGGACTAATGCCGGATCAAGCGGGTATTTCTCAAGAGAGGTATAGGTTACGTTGACAATATGTTCTCCGGCATACAGGGCTGCAAGCAACGCATTCAGTCCTGTACCGAAACCGACCTCGAGGATGGAGAGTGTTTCTCCCGGAAGGCTCGAGAGGCCTGCATTGATGAAGATATGCCTCGACTCGGTGATTGCCCCGAAATGCGAGTGGTAGTGCTCGTCCATCTCAGGCACATAAAGTGTGTGGGAGCCATCCCGGGTTATAACAAGTTCGGTGTCCATTTTAGTATAGTCCGCAGTCTTCAGTCAGGTTCGGGGAATAGGCAGTAGGGAATAGGCAGTAGGCAATAGGCAGCAGGCAATAGGCAGTAGGCAATAGGCAGTAGGCAATAGGCAATAGGCAATAGGCAGTAGGCAGTAGGCAATAGGCAGTAGGCAGTAGGCAATAGTGCTGGAAATACTATCAGGAATCGCACATCTCACATTATCAGACCTTTCGACTTCGGACCTTCAGACTATCGTCTCTACTGCCAGCTGGAATCGTACCATGTCCGGACATCGGTGGCGATCATTCCTGCCTGCCGTGCAGCCTCGAGACCAAGGTCGCCGTCTTCGAACACCTCACAGTCAGAAGGAAGCACCTTCATCAGCTCAGCACACTTCAGAAATGTCTCGGGGTGCGGTTTATGGTTTTGTACATCATTTGCAGTGACTATGATGTCAAAATACTGCCTGATTCCTATTATCTCAAGCGTCTTCTCCACGCCTTCGCGATGTCCTCCGGTACCGACAGACATGGGCAGTTTCCCGTAGTATTTATGCACGAGTGCAGTGACAGGTTCAACGGGCGTCACATTGTGCTGAAGGGCATTAAACTCCTCGAGCTTGACCTTCAGTATTTCATCGGGAGAAACTTTACCCCTCATTCCGTTGTGTTCTATGATAGCATCTGCCAGTTGCCGTCCGGGGGCGCCGGTATGGGTCTGAAGGAATGCGATATCCATTTTAATGCCGAATTTGAGGCAGGCCTTCTGCCACGCCTGTAAATGCCATGGCATGCTGTGGGCGAGAGTGCCGTCCAGATCAAATATCAGTGCTTTTGCACCTGGCGTTATGTCAAATTTCATTTACTTTCAAGGAAGTTTCTTACCTGTTTCGCAATATTGTCGCCGGTGAATCCAAACGTTTCGTCAAGGACGTTGTAGGCTGCCGAATAGCCGAAGCTCTCCAGGCCCCACACCTTTCCCTCAGAACCGGCAAATCCCAGCATTGTCACGGGGAGTCCGGCAGTCAGACAGAATACAGGAATTCCCGGTGCGATGACACTCTGCCTGTATTTCTCCTCCTGCAGCCTGAAAAGACCCTCCGAAGGTGCCGAGACTATCCTTGCCTTTATGCCCCCGGCGGCCAGTATTGCGGCAGCATCGACCAGGGTAGCCACCTCGGATCCGCTTGCAACCATAATCACATCCGGCTTCCCGGCGGTATCAGTGACTGTATAGGCTCCCCTGGAAGCCATGGCCGCAGCCTCCATCCTTGATTTTCCTTCAGATGGCAAAGTCTTGATATTCTGACGTGAAAGGATGAGTGCCGTGGGGGTGGACTTATTCTCCAGGGCAAGTTTCCATGCTATGTTGGTCTCAATGGCATCGGCGGGTCTCAGTACCAGCATGCTGTTTTCCCCGTGATGGTTTTTAAGGTGTTCCATCAGCCTTATCTGTGCCTCCTGCTCAACAGGCTGATGGGTGGGACCGTCCTCGCCCACGCGGAATGCGTCGTGAGTCCATATATACTTGACAGGAAGACGCATAAGCGCAGCAAGTCTCACAGCCGGTTTCATATAGTCAGAGAAGACGAAGAAGGTTCCGCACGCGGGAATCACTCCCCCGTGGAGGGCCATGCCGTTCATCACAGCGGCCATTGTCAGTTCCGATACACCGGCGTGGAGAAACGCGCCTGAAAAGTCTCCCTTTACAAAGGGTTTGGTCTTTTTGAGGAACCCGTCGGTCTTGTCTGAGTTGGCAAGGTCGGCTGATGCAACGATCATGTTCGGAATCTTTCCGGCAAAGTGGGAGAGGAGCACAGCCGATGCGTTGCGTGTTGCATCATTATCCTTCTGGGCAATTGAAGTGAAGTCTATCTCCGGAATAATCCCCGAATAGAATTCCTCAAGCTGGCGTGCTGCAGCGGGATTCTCAGCGGCCCAGGCTTTCTTTTTCTTTCTCCAGTTTTCAGCTGCCGTGGTTTTGCCTGTAAGCACCTCCCTGTAAAGCTCTTTTACATCGCTGAATATCTCAAACGGTTTCTCCGGGTCTCCGCCAAGGTTCGCGACTGATTTCTTAAATGAGCCGCCCGCATGTGTTACCGGCTGGCCGTGTGTGGAGACCTTCCCCTCGAAGCTTTTGCCGGCTTCGTCAACGAGGCCTTTACCCATTATGGTCTTACCAATGATTAGAACAGGTTTTTCATTCTCATCTCCTGCTAAACGCAGTGCCCCGCGAATCTGGTCGTGGCTGTGCCCGTCAATCTCGAGTACGCGCCAACCCCATGCTTTGTATTTGGCAGCTGTGTCTTCTGATGTGGCGGCCGATGTCTCCGTGGAGAGCTGTATGTCATTGGAATCATAGAACAGTATCATATTACTCAGTCCCAGGTGCCCTGCCAGGCGGCCTGCACCCTGGGAAATCTCCTCCTGTATCCCACCATCGGAGATGTAAGCATATATTTTATGTTCGAAGAGACGTCCGAACCGGGCTGACAGGAAACGTTCAGCCACAGCGGCTCCGACGGCCATAGTATGACCCTGACCAAGTGGTCCCGAGGTGTTCTCGACGCCTCGTTTCAGGTCCAGTTCCGGGTGACCGGGAGTCACACTGCCCCACTGCCGGAACTGCATGATATCGTCAACTTTGAAATGGCCGGTGAGTGTCAGCACCGAATAGAGCATGGGTGACATATGTCCGGGGTCAAGGAAGAAACGGTCCCTGTTAATCCATGCAGGGTCAGCAGGGTCAAAACGGAGGAACTCCGAAAAGAGAATATGGATGAAATCAGCCCCGCCCATTGCCCCGCCCGGGTGTCCCGAGTTGGCCTTCTCAACCATTGCCATTGAAAGGATACGGATATTATCTGCCGCGCGTTCGTTTACGTTTTTGATCATGGTGATGTGTACTAAAGATTTGGAGTAAAAATAATAAAAATATCACGAGCAGGACAGGACTGCTCTCCTCTTGCCATGTCCTGAAACGGATACTATGCCTGGGGAGACCGTGTTTTCCTCAGGGGCCAGTAGTGAATTACTGCCTCTGCAACTAAGCGTTGTACGTAGAGGAAGCGGTGTCGCCTCCGCGGCCTGTCCAGTTGGTATGGAAGAACTCGCCCTCAGGTTTGTCGGTCCGCTGGTATGTATGTGCTCCGAAATAATCTCTCTGGGCCTGCAACAGGTTGGCCGGCAGCCATGCCGACCTGTAACTGTCGAACCATGCCAGCGCTGCGCTCATGGCAGGCACGGGTACACCGTCACGGACCGCACCGGCAATAACGCGTCTCCAGCTCTCGCTGCTTTCTTTGAGGATGGTGGAGAAATAGCCGTCCATAATGAGGTTGGGTAGTTTCGGATCACGGGTAAATGCCTCGTATATCTTGTTCAGGAAAGCAGACCTGATTATGCAGCCTCCTCTCCATATCATTGCAATTTCACCGTAATTCAGGTCCCATTTGTACTCAACGGCTGCACTCCTGAGGAGGTGGAAGCCCTGTGCATAGGAGACTATCTTCGAGGCGTAGAGGGCCCTGCGGATGTCGTCGATATACTGTTTCTTATCAAGTACCGGACCTTTGGCAGGAGAGCTGAAGAGGGGAGCGGCCTTAACCCTCTCCTTCTTCATGGATGAGATAAATCTTGCAAAGACCGATTCTGCGATCAGGCTCAGAGGCACCCCATGATCAAGGGCACTGACGACGGTCCATTTGCCTGTCCCCTTCTGGCCTGCCGAGTCAAGGATCTTTGTGACGATGGGCTGCCCGTCGGTGTCTTTATACCTGAGAATCTCCCCGGTTATCTCAATAAGGTATGAGTCGAGCTCAACCCTGTTCCACTCCTCGAAAATACCTGCCATTTCATCATAGGTGAATGCACCCGAATTGAGCAACAGGTGAAAGGCCTCGCAGATGAGCTGCATGTCTCCGTACTCTATGCCGTTATGGGCCATCTTGACGAAATGACCTGCCCCGTTATCGCCCATCCAGGTGACGCACGGAGCTCCGTCAGAGGCTTTTGCCGCAATTGCCAGAAAAATATCCTTCAGATGAGGCCATGCATCCCTTGATCCGCCGGGCATAAGCGATGGTCCCAGCAGGGCGCCCTCTTCACCGCCCGAGACTCCAGTTCCGATGTATAGCAGTCCCTTGCTTTCAACATACTGTGCTCTTCTTATGGTATCGGTGAAGTGCGAGTTGCCGCCCTCGATTATGATATCTCCCTTGTCGAGGAGTGGAATGATCATCTCTATGAAATCATCAACCGGTTTTCCGGCCTTGACCATCAGCATCACCTTGCGCGGCCTGCTGAGGTTCGAGATGAGCTCCTCAAGCGACCAGGAGGGAATGATTTTTTTCCCTTTTCCCCGTCCGTTCACGAAGTTCGTTATTTTGTCCGTAGTGCGGTTAAACACGGCAACCGTGAAGCCCCTGCTTTCAATGTTCAGGACCAGGTTTTCTCCCATCACGGCGAGGCCTATCAATCCTATATCTGCTTTCATATAAATTAAATAGTTGTTTGGTTACTGAGCTACTTTAAAACCAAGATCCGCAAGGATTTGTCGCACCTTATTATCAGAGGTTATGACGGTGTAAGATCCAAATTCCCTCCGTATCCTGTAGTTATCGCGAAGATACTCAAATTTTCCGGGGTCACTTCTGAAGAGACGGTCGTCCTCTGCCAGAGGATAGGTATGTCTGACAGCCGCTGCAACCAATCCTGCCGGGCGTGTGGCATCCGCGTGACGGTTCAGGTCTATCAAAGGTTCGTTTGGTGGCGGCAGCGAATCCGGCGTCCAGTGGTGCAGCGGAATACCAAGGGCCGTAGCCACCTCCCTGACTGAGATGATCGTTGCATTGGCCTTGCCGTCGACAGAGTAGCCGGCAATATGAGGGGTGGCGATATCAACCAGGTCAAGAAGCTTCTCATCGGTTTCGGGCTCGCCCTCCCATACATCGAGCACTGCGGCCCGCAATCGCTTCTCTTCCAGCGCCATACGCAGTGAGGCGTTGTCAACCACCTCGCCCCGGGAAGAGTTAATCAGAATGCAGCCCTTTCTGAGCCGGTCCAGGGTGTTTTCATTTATGAGGTGATGTGTCCTGTCCTCTCCCTCAAGTGTCAGGGGCACGTGCAATGTAAGTATATCAGATTCTGCAATCAGCCTTTCAAGAGGAATGAACTCGTTCACGCCCTCGCGCCGCTGCCTGGGCGGGTCATTCTGCAGGACTTTCATCCCTATGGCTTTGGCAGCGCTTACTACCTTTGAACCGACGTTTCCGACTCCAACCACACCCAGTGTGAGTGAAGTGAGGTCAAGCGAGTGCCGGGCGGCTAAAAGGAAAAGCGCCGTGGTAACATACTGCATTACCGACCCTGAGTTGCAGCCCGGGGCGTTGACCCACCTTATTCCGGCCTCTTCCAGCCAGGCTGTGTCAAGGTGGTCAAAACCGATTGTGGCAGAGGCAACTATTCTGACCCTGCTGCCGTAGAGCAGCCTGCGGTCACACCTTGTGCGCGTCCGCACAATAAGCGCATCGGCATCGGCAACCATCCGGGCATCTATTGAGCGACCGGGAGAGTAAACAACCTCTGCCCAGGGTTCAAAGACACCTTCTATGAACGGTATATTCCCGTCTATTACGATCTTCATATCTTCACGGTGCTGCTTTCCAGAGTCCTGTGGCAGGATTGGAGATGAAATAAAATTCCTCACCGTCAGCCGTGGTATGGAACCCTGTCAACCTGTTTTTCGGATTATATCTTTTAATCAGGGCATCTATTTCACCAAAGCTGTAGCCTGCTGATTCCACCTCCCCGCGTGAAAGATGCCCCGGCGCATAGGTCACCCTGAACCTGTTCTCATGTGAGCCGTGGATAAGATGTGCGGCGGCACTCAGGTTTTCCTTAAGTTCGTCGTTTTCGCTGACGAATGACATTATTTCGGGCGTTGTGCGGTAACCGTATTTTCTGACAAGGGCGTCGATCGAAGGGTCTTCCCCGAATGACCTCACTCCCGGGGCCAGTACTATCAGTTCTCCACCGTCGGCAATGGCCTTGCGTGTGCGATAGATGCTCTTGTTTCCAAGCCATGTGCTCTTGAACTCTTCGGGATCAAGCCACACAACCACTTTCTTCAGTCTTTCGGGAAGTGTCGTGAAGTTGACTTTTGCCGAGAGGGAGGCAGCCTGCCTGAAGCACTCCGTATCATCACCAATATAGAATCCTCTTATCTTCAGGACACCGGCACTGTCAGGAGAAACGACAGTAAGTATATAGAGCAGGGGAAGCCTTGTCTTTGTTATTTCCGAGGCCTTGTTCAGTATTGCCCTGACAGGGTTGTCAACTGTTCCCAGGATATTTTCGATACCATGAACGGCGCCGATGAAATGGCTTTTGTTGATAGCCTCGCTTCCGCCGCACCCCACGAAGATGTTTTTGTTGAAATTGGCCATTCCCGTCACCTCGTGAGGGACAACCTGTCCGACCGAAATTATAAGGTCATGGCCGCCCGATGAAAGCAGCCGGTTGACCTGCACAGGGTAGTCAAAATCAAGTTTTCCTCCGGTTACCTCCGAAACAAAGGAAGACGGGATCCTTCCGAGCTCTTCGATATCAGTCCGCCAGTTATGTTCCCTGAAAAGGGATTCCGGTACTGAGCCGAACATTTTTGAAATCTCACGGCTTTCCATCGGCACATGCGTTCCCAATGCCGGAAGTATATCCTTCACCTTTTTACCAAACTGCTGCCAGAGCAGTTCTGTTATCATACCTGCTCCGGAGTGGGCACGGGTGATGTCCGGAGGAACAATAACGATTTTCTTCCTGCCCGTGAAACTGTCCAGTGCATTTCTGAGAGCCTCGCGTATGTCATCACTCGTAATCTCTCTCCCGGGTCCGGCTGCTGAATAGTATATCATATCCCTGTTTTTTCCCATGAAGGTTTTTCGGGCAACGACTCCCGGAACTCTCTGATGAGTACGTCCTGGTAATCACCTTTGTATGTTCCGGTGATGAACCTGTCGAGACCCTCCTCGAAGAAGAGTTTCCATGACCTGTTTTCATGGCCCGGCACCACCGGGAAGAAGAGGGCATTGTTGGCGAGGGCTGCCTTGTAGTCTCCGGGTGCGTCGCCGATCATGAGCATCCTGTCATCAGAGTACTTTCCTCCGGCTGCCATTGTAATATGTTCGGCCTTGGTGCCGTGCTCCTGTCCGGCAATGGCCCTCACATAACGGCTGATGGAGTGTTCTTCCCACTCCCTGATGAGCGCTTCGCGCGGGGTCTGTGAAACAACGATGGCATCCGCAAGGGTTGAGAGTTTCTCTATCGATTTGCGTGCGAAGGGGAACGGAGGAGTATTTCTCAGCCATTTGGCTATGTCCTCGTTAACAGCCATGGTCCATTTAAGCACCGGTTCCAGGGCAGGGTGGGGGTTAGTTGTAACGTAATCCCTGAACACCGGGTTGCCCAGCCTGGTCTCTTTGGCCGTCCATTCCCTGAGCGGCTCCATATCGGGAAGGTCAAATCCCATCTCCTTTATTTCAGGTCTCTCTGCAAGGAGATCCATCACCCTGACCAGGGCCGGGAAACGGTTAATCCCTCTTGTCACTGAGTATAGGTTGACGAAATCCCATGTCTCGCGGACATACTTGGATATGGCAAAGAGACCAAAGTATTTGACGGTATTGGGGCAGAAGAACTCCTTATGCTTAACCTCCATGGTATCAAAGACGCATCCGTCAGAGTCGATACCGATGAAGAACTCCTTCTCCGGTTTCAGTTGTTCAAGAAAGTTCATCCCGTGAGTACTATGCTGTTCATTTATATAATTACAATCGCGGGCCAGTTTTGTTCCGTTCAGACGCCGCTGTATGCGCTGAATCCTCCGTCGACCGGTATAACCACTCCCGTAACGAATGACGAAGTCTCCGAGAGGAGGTATAGCATTGTGCCCACGAGTTCTTCGGGCTCGGCATACCGGCCCATTGGTGTGGCGGATATTATCTTCCTGCCGCGCGCCGTCATTTCGCCTGTCTTTTCATCAGTAAGCAGGAACCGGTTCTGGTTGGTGAGCAGGAATCCCGGTGCAATGGCATTGACCCGCACTCCTTTCGGGGCGAAGTGTACCGCAAGCCACTGGGTAAAGTTGTTGACGGCAGCCTTCGCTGCTGAGTAGGCCGGGATCTTCGTCAGAGGCCTGTAGGCGTTCATGGATGATATATTCAGTATGGAACCGCTTCCCTTTCTGACCATATCCTCACCAAGTATCATAGAGGGGAGTACGGTGCCCCTGAAATTCAGGTTGAAGACTCCGTCAAACCCCTCGATGTCGAGATCAAAGAAGGTCCCTTTCAGATCCCTGTCATCCCTCCCGATATACTCTTTTGCCGTTGTGGCTGAGGCTTTGTTGCCGCCGGCGCAGTTAACCAGTATATCGAGTGGTCCGAAAGCTGATCTTATTTCGTCGCGGGCTTTCAGCAGCGACTCCCTGTCTGTCACGCTGGCGCCTATTGCAGCAGCCACGTTGCAGTCGGGCCTGGCCGCCATCTCTGCAGCGGTGATGGCGCCCCTTGCCGGATTTACATCCAGGATTATGACTGTGACTCCGGCGCGGCAGAGTCCTTTTACCAGTGTTTGCCCTATCACCCCGCTGCCGCCGGTGATGGCGGCCACTTTTCCTTTCAGATCGCTGAAATCATGCATAAGCTCTTGTGTTTCTAATCAACAATTATCGGTTTGTATTTCGGCACCAGTGTTTTCATCACAATCCATCCTATCAGGTAGGCCACTGCGCAGATGCAGAAAATGATAAAATAACCGGCCCTGATTCCTTCGAATCCGAAGAATTTCATAGGTTGGGTGACATACTGGGCACCGGTGGCAAGGAGCTCCTTTGTCATCACGCTCTCCTTGCCGGCGAACATCGTGGTGCCTGATGCAAAGTCAAACAGCACGCCTGACCCCTTATTAATGAGGAATGCACCGAAACCTCCTGCCATGCCGCCGATGCCCGTGATGGTTGCCACAGCCGATTTCGGGAACATGTCACCGATGGTGGAGAAGAGGTTGGCTGACCATGCCTGGTGGGCAGCTCCTGCAATGCCTATGATTATGACAGGGAACCAGTAGGAGAAGTGAGCCAGCGGCTGAGCAAGCAAGGCCAGCAGCGGGAAGAATGCAAAGATCAGCATGGCGCGCATACGCCCGGCATAAGGATTCATACCCAGCTTGTCAACGAAATATCTTGGAAGCCAGCCTCCGATTATGGAAAGCATGACGATGGAATAAAGCACAAATATCAGCAACTTGGCCATGGTGGTGTCGGAGGTGAGCCCGTAGACATCACTCAGGTAGGCCGGGGTCCAGAAGAGGTAGAACCACCAGACACCGTCAGTCATGAACTTGCCGAAAGCAAATGCCCATGTCTGCCTGTACCTGAAACACTGCCTGAATGGCATCTTTTTCTCGATCTTCTCCACATTGTTGTTTGCCTTTGTCTCAGCAATCGTGTCCTGGTTAATGTAATCCAGCTCAGCCTTATTTACCAGCGGATGCACATGCGGTTTCCTGTACATGAAGACCCAGAATCCCATCCAGATGAAGCCGATGGCGCCGATGGCAATGAATGCCATTTCCCATCCCCATTTTGCTGCGATCACGGGTATTGAGATCGGGGCTATGAGAGCGCCGACCTGTGCTCCGGAATTGAAAATGCTGGTCGAGAATGCCCGGTCCTTTTTCGGGAAGAACTCGGCAGTGGTTTTTATTGCTGCAGGGAAGTTCCCAGCCTCTCCTAGAGCAAGCACAAATCGCGCAAAGATAAAGAGTGTCACACTGACGGAGGTTACCATTCCTATATCGTCTACAGTACCGATTAACTGCCGTGCCTCCTCAAACCCTACAAACCACTTCCCGGCAGTAATCCCCGAGGTGGCTATGCCGCAGAAGGCGTGGAGCATGGCTCCGGCTGACCAGACACCGATAGCCCAGAGGAATCCCTTTTTGGTGTCTATCCAGTCGACAAACCGGCCTGCGAAAAGCAGGCAGACTGCGTAGAAGATTGAAAAGAGACCGGTAATTGTTCCGTAGTCATTGTTGGTCCAGTGAAATTCAGGCGCGATAAAGTCCTTCCATGTCAGCGAGAGGACCTGGCGGTCCATGTAGTTGATGGCTACGGAAAAAAACAGCAGTGAGGTGATGGCCCACCTGTAATTTGTCATCTTGGTGGCAGAGGTTTGTGCAGGCATAGTATGGTTTTAAAGAATTATTAATTGGATATTATCTGATTCGTGCAGCCTGTTCAGCTGGCTGCTGGTCTGAATTTCCTGATCATGGCAAGAGTATCTTTTACCTTGTGCGTTATGGCCTTCCAGTCGCCCGACTTAACAAGCATGTCAGTGATAAGGGCTGAACCCATTCCGACACAAGTCACACCGGCGGTGAACCATTTTTCAAGGTTTTCCTCCGATGGTTCGACCCCGCCTGTGGGCATTATGCTGGTCCACGGGCAGGGTCCTTTGACAGCCTTGACGAACGAGGGTCCGCCGACGGCATTTCCAGGAAAGATCTTCACTATCTCAGCGCCAAGTTCCTCCGCCTGGGATATCTCGGTAAGGGTTCCGCAACCCGGTATCCAGAGAACCTTTCTCCTGTTGCATATTCTTGCCACATCTGGATTAAGAACCGGTGAGACGATGAAGTCGGCGCCCATCTGCATGAAGATGGCTGAAGTGGGGGCATCCGGGACAGAGCCGGCCCCTATCATCATTCCCGGGCAGTTTGTCGCAGCCCACTTCTTCACTGCGGCAAACACCTCATGTGCAAAGTCGCCCCTGTTGGTGAACTCGAAGACCTTTGCGCCGCCTTCATAGCATGCGGAGATAACCTTTTTGCATATCTCCTCATCGTTACTGTAAAAGAGAGGCACGAGGCCTGTCTCCTCCATCGCCAGCGCAACCTGAATACGTGTGTAACCTGACATATCTATACTGTTTGGTCAGAAACCGAAATAGTTTTTTGCATTGTAATAGGAGATGTTTTCCACCATTTTCCCAATGGTGTTCAGCTCTGTTTCGGGAAGTTTTCCTTTTTCAATGTCTTCGCCCAGCATGTTGCAGAGTATCCTCCGGAAGTATTCATGACGGGGGTAGGAGATAAAGCTTCGCGAATCGGTGAGCATCCCTACAAACCTGCTCAGGAGCCCCATCAGTGAGAGAGTGTTTAGCTGGTTGATCATGCCTGTCTCCTGGTCGAGGAACCACCAACCGGCCCCGAACTGGATCTTCCCGGGGACGCTGCCATCCTGGAAGTTGCCTATCATTGTTGCTATCAGTTCATTATCCCTCGGGTTGATGTTATAGAGGATTGTCTTTGTCAGCCTTCCGGCGGAGTTGAGTCGGTCAAGGAACCTGGAGAGATCCTTTGCAACATTGAAATCGCCCATTGAGTCATAGCCGGTGTCAGGCCCGAGCCTGGAAAGCATACGGCTGTTGTTATTACGGATGGCGCCGTAGTGGAACTGCTGTGTCCAGCCCCTCTCTGCGTCCATAACAGCCAGCTCATGAAGCATGACTGACTTGAACTTCCATACCTCTTCCCGGCTCAGTATTGTTCCCGAAACAACTTTCCTGAAAATGGTGTCTGCCTCAGCCGTGGTGCACTCTTCGGCATAAAACTGCTCGATACCGTGATCGCTGAGAACGCAGCCGGCATCAGCGAAATACTGGTGCCTTTTGCGCAGGGCCTCAATAAGAGTGTCAAAACCTTTGATTTCAGTGTCAGCGACCTCTGAGAGCGTTCTGATATAGACTCTGAACTTTGCGGGGTCTTCCACGGCCATGGCCTTGTCGGGCCTCCAGGCAGGGATTACCCTGACTTCAAAGCCACCGGCCTTTAGTTTCTTATGATGCTCAAGGGTATCAACGGGGTCATCTGTGGTGCATATCACCTCGACATTGAATTTTGTTATCAGTCCGCGTGCCGAGTATTCAGGTTTCCTGAGCAGGTCAGTGCACTCTTCCCAGATTTCCGGTGCAGTTGAACGATTCAGTATGCGGCTGATCCCGAATACTCTTTTCAGCTCGAGATGAGTCCATGCGTAAAGCGGGTTGCGCATTGTAAAGGGAACGGTCTCTGCCCAGCGATCGTACTTCTCGCGGAAGGTGGTCTCGTTCCCGGTAATGTACCTCTCATCGACGCCGTTCGTCCTCATGGCCCTCCACTTGTAATGATCGCCCTCGAGCCAGAGCTGGCCGAGATCGTCAAAACGCCTGTCGTTTGCAATGGCTTCAGGGCTGATATGGCAGTGGTAATCTATAATCGGCATGCCTTCTGAATGCCCGTGATAGAGCTTCTTTGCGAAATCGTTCTGGAGCTGGAAATCTTCGTTGATAAATTCTTTCATTTTACAGGAAATTCAGTCGTGCAATTTATTAATCTCATTAAGGTAAAAGTTCATGCATGAGCCAGACTGGCTGCCCGGTCAGCCAGGTCAGTGGTAAGGCCTCATTGCCTGAAGAGAAGCTTGATATGGCGGTCATACAGGTTCTCCCTGACGCAGCCGGCAATTACATCCGCATTGATTTTCAGAGCATTGGTATACACATCTCCGAGTTCTGAGGCCACTTTATACCCGACATGTATCAGCTGACGGAAGCCGGGGTTGTAATCAGGATTTCCCGGCACATGCCTGAGTGTGTCAGCATACTTTCGGCTGTCCCAGGTGTCAACCAGTTCAGGGGCGGGCAGGAACTCAGGCCTGATGTCAATTACGGTGGCGTAAGGCGCGCATAGTTCTTCACGTCTCTCAAAGGCCCTGCGGTAGATGAGCTTTGCAATTTCGAGTCCTGACCCGCCCGACAAAGCGAGGCCAATGACCTCCTCAAGCCAGGTGGTTCCCGCCGTCTTGACATGGATGCCGCTGTCATGTTTCCTGATAATCCGGCCCATCAGGGGGTAGATCGAAAACTTGTCGCTTCCCGAATGCACGCTCAGCTTGAGTCCGGCAGGCAATCCGAACATCTTCACCGCATATTTTATGACAAGGATATCCTCTTCGAACTCCCTGGCGAACCGGGCGAGGTCGCCCTCATAGTCAACTCCCTTGTTGAAGCGTCCGGTGAATTTTGGGGCGATGGTCTGCACCGGCACCTTAAGGTCGGCTAGACCCTTGAGTATGAAGAGCATGTCAAGTGGCTGCTGGGGTTGGTCCACCTCATCCATTGACACCTCTGTTACGAAGTTGCCTGCTCCCTTAACCGAGGCAATGTGCCTGTATATTGCTGCGGCCTCATTTATTGCAAACAGGAATTTCTCCGCGAACTCCCTCAGGTAGTTATCAGTGACGGTGAAGTGATCGGTGATACCCGGGATCTCCAGTTTGCCGGAGAATGACCGGTGGGCCTCGACAAATCCTTCTATGTCGGTGTCTGACGCCCTTTTGCCGATATAGTCTGCCACGTCAAGGGTGAAGAAGTCAGAGTGATCAATAAACCGGCTGACGGTGTTGAGGTTGATGTGATCGGCGTCAACAAAATATGGCCCGCGGAAGCCAAGGGCGCGGACTGCGGCATCAGCCTCTGCCCTTGTGTCTGACGGTTCCGAGTGAACAATATTGTGTTCCCTGTTTGACTTGTTCCAGACAGGGGTTATATCAACACCCATCTCAGCTGAAGCCTTCATCAAAGCCTCAAGCTGGGCCCTGCCCTGGTGAGAGAACCTGTCTCCGATCCCGAAGGAATACTTGCCTGTCTCTTTCATATTGATCATTTAATGGATTTCAGCTTTGTCGGAAAAATAACAATAAAAAACTAAATTAGGGTCTAAAATATTCATTAATTCAGCATTCATGAAAAGGTTTGCACTCCTAGCCATAGTGGCTCTGCAATCGGTTGTACTCAACGGCCAGCCAAGACATATCTCTGTTGCTGCCGACGGCAGCGGAGATTTCACATCCGTTCAGGAGGCGGTGAACTCTATCAGGGCATATATGTCTGACACCACCTATATGTTTATTAAAAACGGCATCTACCGGGAAAAAATAGTAATCCCCTCGTGGGTTACCAACCTCTTTATGAAGGGTGAAAGCGCAGAGAACACCGTCATCACCTGGAATGATCATGCCAACATCATGAACATGGGCACTTTCAGGACCTATACAATCTGGGTACAGGGCACGGGTTTTACGGCTGAGGATATCACTTTTGAGAACAACGCCGAGCAACTTGGCCAGGCGGTGGCCGTGCATGTTGACGGCGACAGGGCAGTTTTTCGCAGATGCAGGCTTCTCGGAAACCAGGACACCCTCCTTACTGCCAACCAGGAGAGCAGGCAGTACTACGAAGATTGCTACATTGAAGGCACCACCGACTTTATCTTCGGTCCGGCCACTGCATGGTTTGAGAGATGTCATATTCACAGCAAAAAGAATTCTTATGTCACAGCCGCCTCAACCGTTGAAGGGAATGAGTACGGGTATATTTTTAACCTCTGCCGGCTCACTGCAGCTGAAGGAATCACAAATGTATATCTCGGCAGACCGTGGAGGCCGTTTGCTGCCACGCTCTTCATGAAGTGCGAGATGGACAGCCACATTCTGCCGGCAGGGTGGCACAACTGGGATAATCCATCCAATGAGAAAACGGCCAGGTATGCCGAGTACCGCAACAGCGGCCCCGGGGCCAACCCCGGAGCACGTGTTACCTGGAGCCGCCAGCTGAGCAGAAAGGAGGCAAAGAGATACACCGTTGAGAGGATCTTTGCCCGCCACGACGGCTGGAATCCTGTAAAATAACACTTCAGAGCCTTACCTTTTCTCCGTTGATAAACACCTTTTTAATGTTGACCCGCTCAGCGCCTGTGATTGATGTACCCTGCTGAACACCATTGAAACTGCAGTCTCTGAGCGTGATGTCAGATACATTGACAGACCCGTCAAGGCCAATAATATAAATTCCATACTGGCTCTCCTGCGAGGTCACATTCTCAAGAGTGACGTTCCTGACGAAGGGCGGGAAGCCCCTTTTGCACTGTTCACCCGGCTCATACATGAGGTTGATTTTAAGCACAGCTTCGGAACATTTTCCCACCTTCACGTTCCTTACATTAACATTATCTATTACGCCTCCGCGGCAGTCAGATGTCTTGATACGGATGACTCTCAGCAGTTTGGGGCCGTCCATCTCGCAGTCTTCCACAAAGAGATTTGAAAACCCCCCTGAGATCTCGCTCCCTATGACCACTCCTCCGTGGCCATCTGCCATACGGCAGTTGCGGACGATTATGTTCTGAGACGGAATCGACCATCTGCGGCCGTCGTTGTTTCTGCCTGACTTGATTGCGATGCAGTCGTCACCCGTATCAAAATAGCAGTTCTCGATCAGAACGCCGTTGCATGATTCAGGATCACAGCCGTCTGAATTGGGACCGGCGCTGATGATTGTCACGCCACGTAGTATGAAGTTGTCAGTCCTCACCGGATGGATCACCCAGAAAGGTGAGTTAAGCAGCGTCAGGTCTTCTATCAGGACGGTGTTGCAGTTGTTGAAGTTTATAAGCTGGGGCCTTAGTGCTCCTTCGAGGCCGAAGATACGTTCTTCAACAGGTGTCTGGTTCTGTTCGTAACCGAGGAGCAGCATCCTGCCTGAGATCTTCTGATTATTCATTCCCTCGCGCCATCCGTATTCAGGATTGCCGTTCATCCACCACCACACCTCATTGGAGGCCTGACCGTCGATGGTCCCCTTACCCGTAATGGCAATGTTGGATGCATCAATGGCATATATAAGGGGGTGAATATTGTAGCAGTCCATTCCTTCCCAGCGTGTCAGGACAGGGGGCAGGTAAAGCTCGTAGTCAGCAGAGAAGAGGAGTGTGGCATTTTCTGAGATATGCAGGTTTACATTGCTGAGCAGGGTTACCGGACCGGTGTGCCAGGTGCCGGAGGGTACAAGGACCACCCCTCCTCCGTCAGCATTGCATTTTTTTATCGCTGCATCAATGGCTCCGGTATTCAGGAACGACGAATCATCAGCCACCGCACCGAATTCAACGATATTGAATGTGTCAGCAGGGAAAGAGGTGGTAAGTATCAATTTTTCAATCTCCGCGGCCATCTTCCACCTGTCACTGCTCTTGCAGGAAGGCAGGGCAGTGACGAGGAAGATTAACAGGTATGGCAAAAGACGGATCATGTCTAGTAGCCGGTGTTTTGCCAGAATCCCTCAGGATCGGGTCCTGAGGTTTTGTTGGTTACTGCATCCATTTGTGGCTGCGGTATGGGCCTCAGCATATGGAAGGCCTGGATATTGGGAGCTGCTGTACCGTTATATAGTTTGACCCTGTCAACCAATGTGCCTGTCCGCTTGAGGTCGAACCAGCGCTGCTGTTCACCGCACAGTTCCCGTGCTCTTTCGTCAAGAATCACGCTGATATCCTTTGCAGCCACCTGCGCCTGCTCTGAAGCAGTCAGGGAGTTATCCTTTCCGGTAATGGCGCGTACAGTCCGCAGATCATTCAGCTTCTGCATCGCAGGGCCCGACTGGCCAGCCATCATATAACCCTCGGCAGCAATGAGGTACATCTCCGACAGCCTGAAGATAAATGCATCCTTTGAACCCAGGTCCCTGATAACTGTACCTGTGTAGTCATCGAACTTCTTGCATGCAATGTACATCCTGTTGCCCTTGTTGTTCTGAACACCGCTGGTTGAGGTGGCGATGGTAGGCATTGTGGCAGCTTCAGTCTCATACAGAGGCCATACCACGGGATCACCCACATCGGTTCTCGAGAATAGAACATACCTGTTTGCGGCCCTGGCCACCAGGGCTGGAGTGACAGTTTCCGGAGAGAGATAGATTCCTGTGTCACGCATCAGCGCATAGCCTGCGGGAGGGGCTACTCCGCCTTCAAATGCTGCAGTGAACTGGGGAGCGACATAATAGACGTCACGGAAGGAGGCCTGGTAGCGCTGGTCAGTCTCACGGTTGAAGACATCAAGAAGATACCCGGAGGGAACAAATCTGGTAAAGCCCTTGGAATAAGGCTGGTAGCTCAGGCCAACATTATATACCACGCTTCTGTAGGTGATATTCTTGTTGGCTTCCGTGTCAGTGCGCCTGAGTATTGCCGATGTGGCAGGTACGCTGTTCCATACCCCGGTGAACATCAGGTGTGCTGCGTTGCCGCCGATGGCGTTGGCTGCATTTCTGAGTATCATTCCTGACCAGGTCATCTGGTTATTGCTTGCATCAAGCTTGAGCCTGGGGGGCATGATATTGTAAGCAAGCTCGGTGGAGTAATCAACATGCCATATTACCTCCCTGTTGCTGACTCCGTTCTCATTAGCGCCAAGCCAGCAGTCGGCATAGCTGGTGAAGAATGATGCGCCGCTGCCTGTGATTACCTCCTCGGCCTGGGCTGCGGCTGCGGTATAGGCTGCAGCGTCATTGAACTTGCTGGCCTTGTATATCAGCAGTCGTGCGCGCAGGGCTTTTGCAGCCCAGAGATTGATACGGCCGGTCTTGGCTGTTTTGGTCTGCAGATGCACAATGGCTTCGTCTACATCCTTAAGCATGAATGCATAGACATCCTGTTCCGATGAGCGGTAGGCCAGGCTTGAGATGCTGCTTACCGGTTCACTGTTTATCTGCACGGGGCCCCATGTCTCAACCAGGTGCCAGTAGTAGAAAGCTCTGAGCGCCTTCAGCTCACCAAGGAACTGATCCCTTTCAAGAGCTGACAGGACCTGTTCGCCGGCATTGGTCACGGCCTTTATGCCTGTGTTGCATACATTCACGGCGGTGTAGAGCATCTCCCAGTATTCGTCGAAGCAGGCGTTCATTGTCTCGCGTGTCGAGCTTGCTACCTCGGGGGTGATACCTGAATAGTTTATAAGCACCTTCTGCCTGTTGTCATAGCCTGTGAGCCATGTGTCAGTTCCGCCCTCGCTGAGACCGATGGCTGCTTCCTTGCCATACCATCCCCTCAGGTAGGAGTAACTTGAGGCAACGAGTCCTTCAATTCCACTCTTGGAGGAGTAGAGTATATCCTCTGTGTTACTTGTACGGTTGTTTTCCTCCAGGAAGTCCGTACATGATGTGCCTGCCACCATCAGCAGCACAGGCACCATTATGAAATGTCTTATTGTTGTTTTCATTAATTTATGTTTTTCGGACAGTCCGTTAAAAATCCAGATTGAGGCCAAACACCATATGCTTCGCCATAGGGTTTGCAATGCTTCCGCCACGTTCGGGGTCGTAGTTATCGAGGTTGCTGAAAGTAAACCAGTTCTGCAGTGAACAATATACTTTCAGGTTACTTATCCCGGCACCTGATACAAGGCTCCGCGGAAGATTATATGCCAGTGTCACCTCTCTCAGCTTTAGATATGACGCCTTTTCGAAAGCCAGCGCAGGCATATCGTTCTGCGAGGCTATCCCCGGGCGGGGGAATTTTGCACCCTGATTCTCGGGTGTCCAGAAGTCGAGATCAGGCGATCCATCCTGCTCGGTGGGTCTGTAAGAGGTGTTGTAGGCATACTGTATCCACTGGCCAACGCGGGCAAAGAGTTGTCCTGACAGGGTAACTCCCTTGTATGAGAATGAGTTGTTCCAGCTGAAAATGAACTTCGGGCTCTTGTTGTAGAGTCTCTTGTCAAGGTCATTTATGACTGTGTCCTTATTCGCATCAACGATTTTAATGTCACCCGGAATGCGGTTGTATCTGGCAGCCAGTGCAGCTTCAGCGATGCTCCAGCAGCCGTCGGCCTCATAGTTGTAGAAGGCTCTTACGGGCTCGCCGACAACCAGTGCATTGTTAGGTATCGAAACATCGCGGTCTGCGCCGCTTGCCAGTTCCAGTATCCTGTCACGGTTGGTCGAGAATGTGAAGTCTGATGACCAGAGGAAATTCTCAGTCTCGACAACCCTTGAACTGATTGAAGCTTCGAACCCGATGTTTTCCGTTTCTCCGACGTTGGCCAGCACCTGCGGATAGACGGATGTTGCCGGAAGGCCCTTGTAAAGCAGCAGGTCCGAAGTTCTGGAATAATACAGATCCAGCACTATTGACAATCTCTCCTTCCAGAATGAAAGGTCGATTCCGGCATCGTATGTTGCTGTTGTCTCCCATGTCACTTCAGGGTTGCCGAGTACTGCAGGCAGCATACCATTATATAAGGTTGTACCGAAGGTGTAGGGAACCAGGGTTGAGCCCAGGCGTGTCTTCGTCATATACGGGTCTACCGCTGAGTTGCCTGCTATACCCCAGCTGAGGCGCAGCTTGAGGAGATCTATTGCCAGCACTCCGTCCATGAACCCTTCTTCCGAGATGACCCATGCGGCTGCGAGGGACGGGAAGCTTGCCCATTTATTTCCCTCTGCCAGCACAGATGATCCGTCTGCACGGAGTGTTGCGGTGAAGAGGTACCTGTCGAGCAGCTTGTAATTAACCCTCCCGAACCAGGAGAGGAGTGAATTTTCGGTGTAGATATCCTCCAGCTGCCGACCTGATCCCAGGATATTCTGCAGGAAGTAAAATGATGTCTTCGTATAGTGATCCTGGAGGCCGAAGCCGTAGATCCTGTGTGATTCATACTTTTCCCTCTGTGCGGCCTGACCTGCCAGAAGCTGCAGCTCGCTGTTGCCGCCGATTGCCCTCGTGTATGTAAGGGTGTTCTCAAGGATGTACTTCATGGTCTGGTCATTCTCATTGGAGAGATATGATCCGCGGCCGAACTGGTAATTGGCGGTGCACATATAGTCTTCATAGATACCCTGCCGGCCCGACTGTGCGTCAATCCCGAGAGATGTTCTGAATTGAAGGCCCTTCAGTATGTCCCATGTGGCAAACACATTGCCGAAGAGACGACTTGAGAGGGTGTTGTTTGTGTAGAATCCTTCCACCTCGTTGAGCAACGGGTTGGTATGGCTCACCGCAAGCTCGGAAGGACGGTCGAGTATTGTGCCGTCTGCGAGATAAGGCTGCGCCATGGCGTGCATCTTTATCAACTGCGTATAGACATTGTCTTCCCTGCGGTCCCAGTCGCGGTAGGTGAACTGAAGGTTGGCCCCTGCCGCAAATGCGTTGGATATCTTATGGTTTACGTTTACCCTGCCGTTATATCTTTTCAGGTTGTCATTTTTCAGGAGTCCGTTCTCATCCATAAAGCCAAGGCTGATGATGAATGAGGTTTTGTCTGTTCCCCCTGAAGCCGACACCTCATAGTTCCGGGTGACGGAGTTCTGCATTATCAGGTCAAACCAGTCGACGCCGCCCTCGTTGTAGAGGTCGAGTACCGTCTTTTCCCACGGTGATGAAAGAACATCCGAGAGAACGACCGATGGCGGGTAGGCTGAAAGGCTTGTCTCGCCCCAGGTGTCAGCGACATTCTCGGCTGCATAGCGCAGGCGTTCTGCCATAAAGAGGTAATCCTTCTCAACATCCATCAGGCGTGGCAGGTTTGTCGGAGAGTTCAGGGAGACCCATGAAGCCAGTGATACGGTTGACTTTCCTCCGGCGGCGGCATCGCCTCTCTTCGTGGTGATGATTATAACGCCATTGGCGCCCCTTGTTCCGTATATGGCCGTGGAGGAGGCATCCTTGAGAACCTCGATGGACGCAATGTCAGAGGGGTTAATGTCAAGGGTCGAGCCGTATTCTATTCCATCAACAAGAAAGAGCGGTGAGTTGGAGGCATTGATTGACCTCACCCCGCGCAGGGTCATGTTGATATCCGACCCGGTCTCACCGCTTTCTCGTGTGATGTCAAGGCCTGCCACCTTTCCCTGTATTGACTGCAGGGCATTGCTCGATGCCGTCTTGACTATCTCGTCAGACCTTACTGATGATACAGATCCTGTCAGGTCTCTCTTTTTTACGGTGCCGTAACCGACCACCACTATCTCATCGAGGGCGAGTGTGCTCTCCTGCATGATGACGTTGACGGCGGTCCGGTTTCCTATCGTATCCGTCACCGTGGCGAGCCCGATGAATGAGAACTGAAGGGTAGTTGCCTCGGGAGGCACAGTTATCGAGTAGACTCCGTCCGCATCGGTCAGTGTGCCGGTGGTCGTTCCCGTAACGCTGACGGTGACGCCGCTGAGTCTCTCACCTGTTGCCCCTGTGACGGTGCCCTGGATGGTCCTTGTCTGTGCCTGGACCATTATCCCTTCAGCGAGGACAAGGATGAGCAGCACCGGTTTTCTGAAAATGCGCTTGTTTTTCAACATAAGTTCTCAGGTTAGTTTTTGATTTAAACAGGATATGAAATTGCAATATCAAAGTTATGCCGGCGCCCAGCGGCGGGTGTACACTAATTTGCTAAAAGAGTGGAGAAATTGTTATCAGGCAATAGGCAATAGGCAGTAGGCAATAGTCTGAAAGTCGTAAAGTCGAAAGTCCATAAAGTCCGTAAAGTCTGAAGGATTTGCGATTAAATCAACAATTTGCCAGTGGGCGAACATAGTCGAAAATCTGAAATCGAAAATTTCACTACTGCCTACTGCCTACTGCCTATTGCCTATTCCCGAATCATCTCGTACTCCAGGCTGGCCATTATGAACGGTCCGACGCCCTTGGGGTCATTTTCGCGGATCTCTTCGCCGGTATAGTACTCATAGGAACCGTCGCGGTAAGGATCTCCGCCGAGTCCCGCAACCCCGCATATATTTGTCATATTAATAACCCCTGTGCTGTCGGTTCTGATGAAGTTGTCAATCAGTCCATGATACGCTTTTTCAGCTGTGGCAAGATATTTTCTGTCAAGATATCCCATCCTGACTCCCTTGAAAATCGAATATGCGAACATTGCGGTGCAGGATGTTTCAATGTAATTTCCAGGATCCCCTGAACGGTCAAGCACCTGGTACCAGCCTCCGGTCTGAGGGTCCTGTATTTCCGAGAGCTTTACCGTCATATTCTGCAGGATTTTAATCAGTTCATCTCTGCCGGGCTGATCCTCCGGGAGGAAATCGAGCACATCAACTATGGCCATGGAGAACCATCCCATGGCACGTCCCCAGGCATGTGGTGCCTGTCCTGTAATGCTGTCAGACCATGGCATCCTGCGTGAGGCATCAAATGCATGCCTGTACAATCCTGTTGCAGGGTCATATGTATTCCTTGCAACAATGAGGAACTGGTTAACCACATCCTGAAAATCCTCCGGCCGGTTATACCTGAGGGAATACTCGGCATAGAAGGGAGCACCCATATAGAGACCGTCGAGCCACATCTGGTCAGGATAAATCTTCTTGTGCCAGAAGCCTCCTTCTGCAATCCTTGGTTGAGACGCCAACTGCTCCCTGAGAGTGTTTATCACTTTTTCATACCTGGGGTCCTTTGTGCGGTCATAAAGAAGGAACATCATCTTCCCGGGGTTAACCTGGTCAATGTTATAGTTATCCATACGGTATTTGTAAATCACCCCGTTCTCATCTATAAGCGAATCTGCGTAACCTTTTGCATATTCATAATATCTGCTTTCTCCGGTAGCCTCATTTAGCCTCATGAATGCAAGGCCCATGAGTCCCTGGGTATAGTTCCACTTTTTCTCCGTCACGAAATCAGCCATCCAGAGTGACGGGTTCCGTATCATCTCCGATTCTGCCATGCGCACCGACCAGCGGGTAGAGTTCAGTCCAGCTTTCCTGCTTCCTCCGCATGAGATGAGGATTATCATCATCATGAAAACGGTGAGTGCCGTGGTTGCTGCCTTTTTCATAGAAGATCTGTTTTTGATTAATCAGGATTGTTTCTGTTTTGCATGCCTGTCGCGGTATTCCGAAGGGGTCATTCCGAAGCGTTGTTTGAAAATACGTGAGAAGTATCGCGGATCATTGCAGCCTACCATGTAAGTAACCTGCGAGATCGTGTATTCGTTCGACTCAATAAGCTGCGCCGCTCTCTTTACCCTTACCTCCCGGATGAATTCTATTGGCGCCAGTCCTGTAAGACTCTTCAGTTTCTTAAAGAATACAGACCTGCCCACCCCGATCTTTGAGACGAGCTCATCAACGGTGAGGTCGGCGTTGTCAATATTCTGTTCCATGACCACCATCAGGTTCTTCATCAGTTTGTCGTCATATGATTCCACAAGGGGCTCGGATGGTGTAACCTCGTAAGATCTGCCTGCTTTCGAAGCAGGGTAATCAGCAATGGTTGAGAGAAAGAGTTCCTGGAGCTTTTTGCGCTGCTGAAGGATGTTTTCGATCCTTGCCCTCAGGTATGTTGAACTGAATGGCTTGGTGATGAAGTCGTCAGCCCCTCTCTTCAGGGCTTCAACCTGGGTGTCGAGGTCGGTTTTGGCGGTCAGCACCACCACCGGGATATGTGAAGTGGTCACCTCTTCCCTGATGCGGCGCGCAAGTTCCAGTCCGTCCATCTCAGGCATCATCAGGTCAGTAATGATAATGTCAGGCAGCTGACTCCGCGCTATCTCAAAGCCTTCGAGCCCGTTGCCCGCCTCGATTACATGGAAACCGTCGGAGAGGATGATCTTGATAAAGCTCCGGAGCTCTTCATTGTCTTCGACAAAAAGCAGTACCGGTTCATCATCTTCCTGCCTCTCCGCGTCATCGGTTTCCTCTTCGTCATTCATTACCGGCTGAGCCCTGCGTGATGAAGGTGAGCTCTGCCCGTCGGCAAGGACGAACTCGGTTTCATTGTCAAAGTGAGCAAACCCCAGCCTGAAAGTGACCCGGAAGGTTGCACCCTTACCCTCCTCGCTCTCTGCCGTCAGTTCTGCCTGGTGCAGTTCAGCGAGTTCCCGGCTCAGTGAAAGTCCGATTCCCGTTCCCGGCTGCAACGAAATGACCTCCTTTTCATCGCTTCCGAACCTCATGAACAGGTTCTTCATCTTTTCCCTGGAGAGTCCAGTACCCTGATCGGCAACTATCAGCTCAAGCGAATCAGTGTTCTTTTTCACGGTAATGTTGACTCTTTTTCCCCGGGGCGTGAATTTGAGGGCATTGGTAATAAGGTTATAGGCAATTTTCTCCACCTTGTCTTTGTCGGCCCAGACCTTTTCTCCTCCGGAGAGGTCCTCAACAATGAGAAGGATGCCCTTATCCTCCGCCACCTTCCTGAAGTCTGCACAGATGCCTGTAATGAACGACCCCAGGGGAAACTCCTCGATCCGGAGCCTCATCTTTTTACTCTGCACCTTCCTGAAGTCAAGTATCTGGTTCACCAGCCTGAGCATACGATGGGTATTGCTCTGCACCAGTGTGAGCTGGTCCCTTACCTCCGGATCGAGGCTGTTGTTCTGAAGGATATTGGTGACGGGTGAGGAGATAAGGGTTAGCGGTGTTCTGAGCTCATGTGATATATCTGTGAAGAACTTGAGCTTAAGATTTGTGATCAGTTGTTCCACCTCAACCTTGTGCCGCAGTTTGTAGAAAGTGAAGATGACATAGATTGTCAGACCTATGAGCGTCAGGGTGACCAGTGTCAGCAGGACTTTTGCCAGCATTGTCTGCCAGAACGAGGGATTTACGACCACCTTTACCGTGCGGGTATTGTCAACCCAGATACCATCGGAATTTGTAGACCTGACACTGAATGTGTATTCGCCCGGGTCGAGGTTGGTGTAGGCAGCGCTCCTCTGGCCTCTGCCAATAATCCAGCCGGGGTCAATCCCTTCGAGCATATGTGCATACTGGATTGTCTTCGGATTACGGTAATCGAGAGCCGCATACTCGATGTTGAGGTTTTTCTGGTTATGCTTCAGTCCGAGCACAGGGCCGGTGTCTGATTCGTCAGCCGAAGAGGCTCCGCCGGCAGTGTGAATATCAGTACCGGCCACTGTCATACGGGTGAAGACCAGGGGTGGTACGTAATTGATTTTCCTTACCTGGGAGGGATTGAAACAGTAAATGCCGTTGTCAAACCCGAACATTATCTCGTTTCCGGCCGTTCTCAGTCCGGTTGCTTCAGAGAAGTATCTCTTCTCCACCCCGCTCTGTTCACTGTAGATCTCAAACGACTCGTTCTGCTTGTTGAACTTGAGTATGCCTCTCTCACTGCTGAGCCACAGATTACCGTTCAGGTCGTCAATGATGCTGAGTATTACGTCATCGGGAGCGCCAGTCCTGACGGTGTATGATTTAAAGGAAGGCACCGTGCTGCCGGATCCGCCGTTGATGACACGGTTCAGTCCGCCTCCGAAGGTTGCGACATATATTTCATCCGAGGGGGAGCAGTAGATATAATGTACATCGTTATTGGCCAGGCTGGTTTCGATCCCGGGATCAAAGAAGCAGGTAAGGAACTGTGCTGTAGCAGGATCATTGAAGTTGCGGTCGAAGATAACCAGGCCGCTTGTGGTTCCCACCCAGATCCTGTCATTGTGATCAGAGGTGATATACCTTACGCGTTTATGGTTTGAATAAGGGTAGTTTCTGAGACTGTTGAACGAGTTGATGAACCTTATACTTCCGTTCTCCTCCGAGATGTAGTTGAGGCCCCCGTTAAAGGTTCCGACCCAGATTCTC
Source organism: Bacteroidales bacterium (assembly GCA_049294275.1). GTDB lineage: Bacteria > Bacteroidota > Bacteroidia > Bacteroidales > VadinHA17 > SR-FBR-E99. The sequence goes on along the minus strand of JBAQCQ010000051.1, from coordinate 40,570 downwards.
CCACCTGGGTCCTGATAGATTGAATAGACATTATCATGGCTCAGGCTCCAGGGGTCATCATCGTCGTGTCTGTAACCGGTTATGTTATAACAGCACGGTGAGCTCCGGCCTGTGGGTTCAAGCCTGAACAGACCCATGCCTTTCGATCCCATCCAGATATTTCCGTTGCGGTCCTGGGTTATGACGTAGACCAGAGCGTTAAAGGCTTCGCCTGAACTGAAGGTGCCGTTTTCTCTCAGGTAACCAACCATTTTGTGTTCCGGGTCAAAAAGGTAAACCCGGCCGTCACGTGTGGCTGCCCACAGGTACCTGTTGTTGTCCTCGAATATCGCCCTGACCTCGTTTTCAGAATGCGAGGAGGTGACCTGTTTAGGGCTGATCACCCTGAACTGGTTAGGGAAAAAAGATATCTTTTCAATGCCCCTCGTAATGGTACACATCCAGAGGTTCCCCTGGTTATCTGAAAGCGCCGAGTGGATCAGGTTTGGGAATCTTCTGTCAACGCTTCCGGGCTCATTGAAGAAATACTCCAGACGCCGGTCAACGCGGTTGTACTGTGAGAATCCGCCGCCGCGGGGGTAGATCCAGAGTATGTCGTTGACATCTTCAAAGATGACGAAGCTTGGAAGCAGGACATTGGGATTCGTATTGTCGACTTTCATTTTAAAATGCTCCACCGTGCCGCCGAAAGGATCGTAATGAGTCACCCCGTCGGCCATGGATTCTATCCAGGCTTCCCCGTACCTGTCGATGTAGACCGATACCATATGATTGGATGGAATCACCGGGTAGCGACCGCTCTCATACTGTTTCTTCTCACCGGTAACAGGGGAATAAACAAAGAAGCCGTCACCGGATGTCAGGATAATCAGTTCCCTCTGGTTGAGAGGCTTGATGCTGATGATGTCAGAGACGACCCCAAGCCTGACCTCTTCATGAATAACCGCATCTCCGTCAGTTACAATGATGGTTCCGTCACCTGTGCCGAACCACAGCCTGTCGTCAAGCTCGTAAAGGCAGAAGAAGGTTTTGCCACCGGAAACTGTACTGCCGTTAAAAAGTACCTGTTCAGGGGTTTTTTCTCCGTCGGTGACCCTGAAGAGGCCTTTATCGGAGAGGATCCAGACTGTCCCGTGGCTGTCCCTTGAGATCAGTTTCACCGATGGAGCGCCGGATGATCCGTTCCTGCAGACGAACCGGTCCAGCTGGTACTCTGAGGTGGTTGCCGACGAGATCACCCTGATGCAGGTGCCGGCCTCTGTCGAGAGCCACGTCTCGCCGCCTGTGAAACAATAAATTTGTGTTACAGGCGAGTAGTTCTCCGGGCCGTCCGCACTGATCTCATTGAAGTTGATGAACTCTTCGGTGCGTGTGTTCATACGGTACACCTCGCCGTCATTGTTCATTATCCAGAGGTGACCAAGGTCGTCTTCCGTAATACGGTCAACCCTGTTGTTTGTCAGACCGTAGCTTGAGTTGAACCCCGACTTGTAGACCTTGAAGTTGTAGCCGTCAAATCGGTTCAGTCCGTCGAAGGTGCCGAACCACATCAGCCCCTCGCGGTCCTGGTGCATGGTCAGCGCCACTCCCTCGGAGAGCCCGTCTTCCACCGAGTAATGGGTAAAGGCGCACTTCGGCTGGCAGTGACCGGTATCCGGTGTCGCTGCAAGCAGAAGGAGGATCAGGGCTGCTGTTCCGGCAGGGTGACGCATGCGGTTCTAATCAACTGACACCTTCAGGGGTGCCCTTATTTTCTGAGAGAAACCGGTGATATAGTCACTCCATGCCCTGTCAGACTCAAAGCCCCACTTGCTCCAGCCCCCGCCAGAGTAATAGACCAGTGGTGTGCCGGGCGCATATCTTGTAACTATCAGGATATGACCACTTTTATCCATCACGGCGGTTGCCGGAGTTGTGAGCACCGTGCCTATATAGGTTATGCCCCCTTCTCCACCGTCGAGGCGATATGCTATGGCATTCTGATCAGGAGGGAACAGGAGGGGTGAGCCTTCATCCCTTTTGACTATCCCGGCTGCGACGGTGAACTCCTCGTTCAGCCCGGTATACTCTTCCACGATCCTTGCCAGCTGGCTGCCTGCATCGAGTGAGATTGTACGTGTCTCCGTCACAGGCACATCGCGAACCATGAAGGGAGGGTAAGTAAGTCTGAAGGATGTGCGTATCGGGCCGTTGTCAAGAGTCTGCCAGTTTTCAAAATTGATGGCCAGCCAGAGTGAATCATCAACAAAGGGGGCCATGGCCCCTGCGCCAAGGGTGCGTCCCACCTTGTAGCAGTCGCATCCTTCCCCGTTATCATCGTGATAGGTGTTCTTCCCGGAAAGGTAATCGGCATACCACTTGTCAATTACCATCCTGTCAGTTCTTTTGATCCAGACATCCAGTCCGTTGCTGGGGCCGTCCTTTGCAATAAGTGCAGGGCCGTAGATGCGAAATGCTATGCGGTCATTTTCCCATGCATAATCATCATATCTCTCCGGAACAAAGCGTCCGTAGGCTTTTGCCTCATATACTGCAGGCTCGCCGGAGGCGATGAAATAGACAGCGTCCGAGTTTGCCTTTACGCTGGCCTGGAAGATGAGCGACTGCGGTTCGGACTGCCCTGCGAAAATGATCTGGGAAGGAACCTCGTTGCCCCCGGCGTCAGTCACCACCAGCTTGAGAGGATTGCACTCCGGGAGACTGGCCTTTATATCTGCGACGGGTATCCCGACTGTCTCTGCCACCCTGTCTGAGGGGAGGGAGTTTTCAAGAGTGATCTTCATCCGGTCAGTGGTGCAGCCTGATATTGCAATTACGGCGGTCAGAATGAAAATAAGCTTTCTCATATTCTCAGGGGTTATTCAATTTGGTTGTTTTCCGATGTAGGCAAGTATGCCTCCGTCAACATAAAGTATATGGCCGTTGACAAAGTCAGATGCTTTTGAAGCAAGGAAGACCACTGGTCCCTGCAGGTCTTCCGGGGTACCCCATCTTGCGGCCGGGGTTCTGCCGATGATGAAGGTGTTGAAGGGATGCCCGTCAATACGCAGGGGTGCTGTCTGAGGAGTGGCGATATACCCCGGCCCAATGCCATTGACCTGGATATTGAACTCAGCCCACTCGCAAGCAAGGTTCTTGGTCAGCATCTTCAGTCCCCCCTTGGCTGAGGCATATGCTGAGACGGTCTCCCGACCCAGCTCACTCATCATGGAGCAGATATTTATGATCTTGCCGCCGCCTTTCTCTATCATGCCTGGCGCTACTGCCTTCGACATTATGAACGGTCCGGTAAGATCTATGTCGATGACTTCACGAAACTCGGCCACCTCCATTTCCAGGGCGGGGACCCGGATTATGATACCGGCATTATTTACCAGGATGTCTATTGCGCCCACCTCTTTGGTGATGGTGGCAATATTCTCCTTCACTGAGTTTTCATCAGTCACGTCAAAGAGATAGCCGTGGGCATTTATGCCGTCCCGCCTGTAGTCAGCCATTGCAGTCGTCACCCTGTCCGGGTTGCGGTCATTGAAGACGATTGTGGCGCCGGCTCCGGCGAGTGCTCTGGCCATTGCCATCCCGATTCCGTATGAAGCTCCGGTGACCAGTGCCACCTTCCCGTCAAGCCTGAATAAATCTGTGCTCATAGCTATCCTCCAATTTGATGTTTGATGTCTTTTACCTGAGGTCTGTCTGTTTCAGGAAGTCCTGGTCACCGTAATCGAGGTTTTCTCCTCCCATACCCCAGATGAAAGTATAGCTGGAGGTGGCAGTGGCAGCGTGGATCGACCATTGCGGTGATATCACAGCCTCATTGTTCTTCATCCATATATGCCGGGTTTCGGCGGGTTGTCCCATGAAGTGACACACGGTCTGGCCCTCAGGCAATTCGAAATAGAAATAGACCTCCATTCTGCGTCCGTGCGTATGTGGAGGCATGGTGTTCCATACACTTCCGGTCTTCAGTTCGGTCATTCCCATCTGCAGCTGGCAGCTTTCAAGTACCTGGCTCACGATCATCTTGTTGATAACCCTGTGGTTGGCTGTTTCCGGCGAGCCCATCTCCGCTGATATGCCATCAGCCCTGGTGACTTTCCGGTCCGGGTAATTACGGTGGGCAGGGGTGGAGTTGAAATAGAAGAGTGCAGGATTGCTTGCATCTTCACTTTCGAAAATTATTTCCCTGTCACCGCTGCCAAGATAGAGAGCCTCCTTGAAGTCGAGGTTGAAAAGAGTGTCGCCTGCCCTTATCCTGCCTTTGCCACCGACGTTGAATATTCCCATTTCGCGTCTTTGAAGGAAGAATGACGCCTTCACCTCGTCAACGGCTTCAAGCTTCAGGGCTTCACCTGCAGGTTTGGCTCCCCCGGCCACCATCCTGTCATAGAGAGTGTAGACCATTTTGACGGTATTGTCGTTGAAAAGTGACCCTGCCAGGTGTTCCCTTCTCAGCCGTTCAGTGTCCCAGTGCTTAACATCTTCAGGGTGTGCTGCATACCTGACTTCGATATCTGTTTTCATAAATCCCGGTTATTTACTGCAAAGTTGGTTTAAAATAACCAAAAATTGTGGAAGAATCGGTCAGATATGTGTACTATTTAGGCAGTAGGCAGTAGGCAATAGGCAATAGTCTTCAAGGTGAAAGTCTTCAAGCCGAAAGTCAGTAGATCTGTAATGTCCGTAAAGTCGAAAGTCTTAGGGTCTGACGGTCATGCAGTCTAACAGCCTGACTGTTAATACTTCACTACTGCCTACTGCCTACTGCCTACTGCCTACTGCCTACTGCCTACTGCCTACTGCCTACTGCCTATTGCCTCTAAAGATACTTCCGGTCCTCCCCGGGAATGTCAAAGTATTTATCGTAAAGCTTTGCGTCGGGGCCGGTCTTCTCGACACCGGTCTCACTGATCTTGTAGGTGCAGTTTTCACCGACTATGCCGGAGAAATAGATATCATACTCTTTCCCGTTCTCATCAATCATGATAATCCTGACCAGGTGAGGATACTTCATGCTGTTAAGCTGCGAGTGACAGATCGGGCAGTTGATCAGGTACTCTGAGCCTTTCTCGAGTTCGAAAGAGGGATGTGTCGTTTTTGTGTAGTTTCCCAGCTCGGGGTTGAGATAGACCAGACCCCTCTTTGTGCTGTTGATCTTCGTGGCAGAGAGCACTATCGAGGTCTTGACGTTAAGATTTCCCCTGCACGCCTTGCATAAATATTCAACGGCCATTTTTTACCTCCTTTTTATTAATGAGTTCAATTATTTCGTTACAGGCTTCATGTACAATATACGATAAATTTTCTCCGAATGCAATAGTTTCCGGCTGAATTGCCAGTACCAGCACCTCTTTTCTGAAGAATCCGGCGAGTTTTTTCAGGGAGATATTGTGGGTGTTGAAAGTCAGGTCACGGACCTTGCTGACCGGTATCAGGTCATAGCTCCCCGCAGGCCTGTTCATTTCGACGCAATCGATCACTACGAGGGTATCGTGATCAATGGAATTGATCTTGCCTATATAGTTCTCCATGCTTACCTCAGCGGTGATGGCCTTAATATTGTCTGCCTCCCTGATCCGGGTGCTTATGTATACCCCGGCTCCGTCATCCTGTCTCAGCAGGTTACCGACACCGACAAACAGAATTTTGTGGTTGTTGCGGGAAAGAAGGGATATGAGTTTTTCAGGCACCTTTGAAAAGATACTTGATTGTGACCAGTCTGAGGCAGTTCGGGCAGATTATGCTGAACATATCCTTTCTCTGTAGTTTGTCGTCCGGTTCCGCAGAGAGATTCTGACCCTCGGCCAGTTTGAGCTTGCGGTTAAGTATATTGAGGTTCAGCACTGACGAAAAGGCCTTCGGGCCGAGTTTGCGGTGCATAAAGTGGAGGTGTTCAACTGTTGTAATGACTGCGCCGCAACTCTCGCAGACAAGGAGTTCCTTCTCCTGGTATTCGACGTTTACGGCCCTGTCAAAGACAGCCAGGTCAAATATCCTGTCTGACAGCTTTACACCTTTACCGGTGATGCAGTGTTCCTGGCACTGGCCGCAGAATATGCATTTGCCGTAGTCTCTCCTGATGGTTCTTATCTTTTTCTCTTTGTCATCGGTAAATGTGATTGCCAGAGGAGGACATACATTAGCGCACGTCTCACATCCCACGCAGTTGGTGTCGTCTACCACGGGTTTGCCTCTGAAGTCTTTGAAAGGCACATGTTCCCCGGCCGGAAATTTTGAGGTATATGCCGGTGTGGCCAGTGATATCATTGCCTCTTTCAGCTCTCTCAGTTTGGGATACTTCATTTCACTGCCTCCCTGTAATCATCTTTGACACTCCTTTTGTCCATTTTCGTCCCGAAATGGTACGCACCCCTCGCCAGGGCATGTGCAGCCACTGTTGCGGTGAAGAAGAGTATCGGAATGGCCACCAGGGCTCTGAAGCCTGCACTGCCGATTCCGAAGTGTACAAGTACACCCAGAAGTATACTGCAGCACCCCAGTGTCACACACTTGGTGGCTGCCTGCAGCCTGTTATACATGTCCGGAAGACGGATCAGCCCGATACACCCGAAGATGTTAAAGAGAACTCCTACCGATATTAAGATTAAGGCTGCCATATCATTCATTCAGTTTTTTACCGCTGAGATATTTTGCCAGCGTAAGGGTCCCTATAAAACTCAGTATGATCCATGCAATACCGATATCGAGGATAAATGCCTTGTCAGTCTGCACCGCGATGATGCCGCAGATGCCCACCACAAGTATCCCGAAGATATCAATACCAACCATCCGGTCCGGTATGGTCGGTCCCCTGATGATACGGAAGAGGCAGGCAGCGCAGAGGGCAATCTGTATGTAAAGCAGTATATTAAGGAAACTGGTCATTCCGCAAATTTTTTAATGTATTCTTCAAATCTCCCGGTTACCATCTTTGTATAGTGAGCCGGGTCTTCAGACCGGATGTATATCCAGTGGATATAAAAATCATCACCGATGATGTCCACGGTGATGGTTCCCGGGGTCATGGTGATCGAATTGGCGAGCAGTGTCCTGGCAAAATCTGACTTCAGGGTGGTCCTTACCCTGACTATCCCGGGTCTTATCGGCATTGCCGGGTGAAGCACCCGGTATGCAACATCGAAGTTTGCCTTTATGCAGGCCCAGGTGAATGTCACCAGGTAGACGAGGAACCAGAGCCACCTCCGGGGTTGGAGAAATTTATAGACATTATGGAAATAGTACCGGCCGAAGATGGCTGCTGTAATGACTGATGCAACGGCTCCGGCGGCAATATTAGGAAGTGTGAACCTGAATGTTATCAGGAGCCAGAAGATCATTGATAATATAAAGATTGCAGCGTATCTCATATCAAATACCTGTTATCTGTGAGGAATACTTCAACTGGTCCATCAGTATGTCCGTTGCCGGTGAGAGCACCGTTTCACGTATCCCCGGCAATACCAGAAGACTGAGCAGGAGGCAGACGGCAGCCAGGGTGATCATGCTGACCAGCATCGGAACCGGCACCTCCCTTATCTCTTTCCTTATTTTACCCGGCTCCATATTGTAAAAGGCATAACGCTGGAACTTCATGAATGATGCCAGGGTGATGATGCTTACGATGGCTGCAAGGGCTGCGAGGAAGTAGAACCGGCCCATCACGGCCGCAACTATTATTATCAGTTTGCTGAAGAATCCGTTGAAGGGAGGCAGCCCTGAGATTGAGAACGAAGCTACAAGCGACGTTGCCGAGGTGAAAGGCATGCTCTTTGCCAGTCCGCCCATCTCCCTCAGATCGCGTGTACCTGCCGAATATTCTATCGCTCCGGCATTGAGGAAGAGAAGTCCCTTGAATGCCGCATGGTTAAGCATATGAAAGATGCCCCCGGTGATTGCCAGGGCGGCGACCTCGCTTCGGATTCCTCTGGCCATGAGTATCATCCCAATCCCTGCTGACATGATTACATAACCCATCTGGCTTATGCTGTGGTATGCAAGAAGCCGTTTTATATCCCACTGGCCAATGGCCAGGAAGACGCCTGCGGCCATTGACAGTGCTCCGAGTGTGGTTATCAGGATGGCCATCCCTTCAGTTATTTCGAACATGTTGAAGAAGAGGCGTATGATGACGTAGATTCCAACGGCTTTGATAAGCACTCCGGAGAGCATTGCAGATATGGGGGAGGGTGCCGATGAGTGGGCATCGGGCAGCCAGGCATGAAACGGGATGATGGCAGCCTTAAGCCCGAATCCGGTGAGAAGCATCACCTGGATCAGAACATAGTGTTGTCCGCCATCTCCTTCACTGAATGCAGCTCTTATGTCTGCGATATTGAGTGTCTTTACACTCCAGTAGATGAATCCGATGGCAAAAAGCACCATGAATGATGCGACTGCTCCCAGGACCTGGTATTTCAGGGTTGCCTCCAGCTCATTCTTCTCGACGCCGAAAGCTACCAGGGCATAGGACGAAATGGCTGAAATTTCCAGAAAGACAAAGATGTTGAATATATCTCCGCTTAGAACTACGCCGTTCATCCCTGCTATCATCAGGCAGAACAGTGAGTAGAAGTAGTTTTCGTTTGTGTACTTTGCCATGTACGAGACGGAGTAGGTCACTGACAGCAGCCCGATAAGGCTTATAATGCACAGTACAAGTGCAGAAAACCCGTCATGAACGAGGTAAAGTCCGATGGGAATGCCATCGACAGGTACCCATCCGCCGATAATATAAACTGTTGAAACAGATCCTCCTGCAATAAGCAGCCAGAAGCTGATGAAGGCCAGAAGAAAAAGGGTTGCCAGCGCCATGTACCTGGGTATACCTGTGATGAACCTCCCGAGGATCATTGCCAGGAATGCACCGGCCAGGGGTATGGCAACAAGAAGCGGTATCAGCGGATTCATCATTTACCCTCTTAAGTTCTTTATCTCTCTTATGTCAAAGGTTCCGTACTTCCTGTAGATCCGGATGATCACCGCCATCAGCATGGCTGTTGTTGCCAGGCCGATTACGATAGCCGTGAGAACCATCGCCTGTGGCAGCGGGTCAACATAGGTTTTAACGGGATCAGCCATATCGACGATAGGGGCGACGCCTCCTTCCCTGTATCCTGTCAGGGCCAGGAAGAGAAAACAGCTGAATTCCATCACAGACAGCGAAATGGCAATCTTGATCAGGTTTCTCCTTGTTATAACCCCGTAGAGGCCGGTAAGGAACAGTATGAAGCAAAGCCAGTATACGGTCATTTCAGTATCTCCTCTTTGAATATTACAAGTGCCAGGAAAATGGTAAGGATGGAGGCTGCGACCTCTATCCCGACGGATATGTTATAGAGTGGCAGGAAGCCTGCACTTACAAGTTCCCCTGGTGTTCCGTGCGGCAGCCAGTTGGCAAAGAATATCTTCGCACCTGCCAAAAGTCCCGTAAGAGCCAGCAGAAGGAAGACCAGGATTGCCAGGTTCTCATACAGGGTGGAGCCTCTCTCCTCTTTTACAAGGTGCAGGAAATCACTGCCGAAAGCGAGGATCAGCAGGATGAAGGATCCGGCCAGTATAACGCCCCCCGCAAATCCGCCCCCGGGTGTAAGATGCCCGTGAAGTATGATATAAATGCCGTACAGAAATATTATCCCGGCTATCAGCTGCGTCGTCTTCTTCACTATAACTGTCATTCCCTTCATCAAGCCCAATTTTTAATTTTTAATTCTTAGTTCCCTCATTTCTTGCCTTTTATCCTCAGTATTGTGAGAACGCCAAGCACTGCTGTGACAAGCACCGTTACCTCGCCGAGCGTATCATATCCCCTGAAGTCGAAGATCACCCCGGTGACAAGGTTGACGCTTCCCGTCCTTGCCACGGCTCCGTTGACATAGGCATCAGCCATTCTCAGGTTGCTTTCACCGAGAGGCGCCAGGGGTGCTGAGGCTGCCCTGAGGAACCAGAAGAGGATCAGCAGTATCACCACTGCAGTGACGGCGGTGACCCATGCCCGGGCATCAAACTTGCTGAAAGCCTCCACCCGCGAACTGTCGAGTACCACAGCCACCATAATGATTAGAGTGATTGTCTCCACCACTATCTGCACTATTGCCAGGTCAGGAGCCTTCAAGAGCAGGAAGCAGATGACAAGGCTGTAGCCGACAATACCTCCCGCTATCACAGCTGACAGTATATCCCTGGCATGGATGGCGTAGATCGCACCCAGTATCATAAATCCCACTATAACCGATATTGCCAGTTCCATATTTCTATTTTGTCAGATCATTATCAGCAACATGATTATCAGTCCGGCGCAGACCCAGATGACATACCCGGGAAGGACACCCGTGTGAGCGTTGCTCAGCCCGCCGCTGAGCCAGAATACGGCCTTTTTGGAGAGATCGTAGATATCGAAGGCCTTTGCTTCAGCCCTCCTGTAGATACCTGAGAAGAGGCGGAATTCAGTGAAGGTCTTGTAGAATTCCGGAGCGGGGAATGATGCTCCTGTCTTCTCAATGGTCTCTCCGCCTATGAAGTTCTCTTCGGACCTGAATTTCTTCTTCCCGGTGGCGAGGTAAATCAGGAAACCGAGGATGATTGAGATCAGCACCAGCAGGGAGACGAACGATGAATTCCAGAGGCCGCTGAAGGCAAATGAGCCAACAACCGGGGTAAAGAGTTCCGGGATAATGAAGCCGGTGGCAAATACTCCGAAGATGATGCATAAAAGCGCCAGAACCGACATGGGGAACCACATCAGGAACGGTACCTCTCTGACACCGGCCATTACCTGGTTCCGACTGCCCAGGAAGATGCCCCCGATGAATTTGACAAAGCTTGCGAGGGTGAGTGCCGAGCCGAGTACAGCGAGTCCCAGCCATACCATCCAGAGGCTTGAGGCTATTCCTTCGCCTGACCCGAAGTCGATTATCCCCTGGTATATCATCCATTTTGATGCAAAGCCGTTGAACGGAGGAATGCCGGAGATAGAAAGGGCAAACACAAGTGAGGCAGCGAAAGTCACGGGCATCGCCCTGGAAAGTCCACCCAGTTCGGTTATATCACTTTTCCCTGTCTGACGCTCCACTGCCCCTGTGCTCAGGAACAGTCCGCTCTTGTAGATCGCATTGTTCAGCATGTGGAAGAGACCGGCCACGATACCCACCAGGGAACCGAGGCCAAATCCCACAACCATGTAACCCACCTGTGACACGGCGTGATAACCAAGCAGTCGTTTGCTGTCGTGCTGCATCAGCGCCATCAGTACGGCAGTGATGATGGTTATTACTCCTATGGAAAGCAGCAGGAGCTTGATCCCTTCTGTCATGACAAACAGGCCTGAGGTGATCCGGGCCAGGAAATAGATACCCAGCAGCTTGTCGAGGGAGGCCGGCAGCAGGGCTGCAGACGATGCCGGGGCTGCCTCAGCGTAGTCGGGCACCCATGTGTGAAACGGGAAGGCGCCTGCCTTTGTGAAGCTGCCAACGAGCAGCGCAAGAAAGGCGGTAACCGTCAGGATGTTGTTGGTCTCCAGCGAGATGTTGTTGATGCTAAGAGTGTCAGTAAGCCTCCACAGATGAGCGATGCCGACGAGCATGATCGTATCTGAGGCGCCTATAAGGATCATGGTCTTCTTCGCGGCAGCGGAACTTTTTTCATCCCTGCCGGGCATCAGCATGTAAAGGGTTATACCAAGGATACCCCAGAACATGACGAAAAGGACCAGGTTATCAGCCAGTACTGCTCCGTATGAGCAGCCAAGTGTCAGCAGGAACCAGGGATAATAGTTGCTGACTCTGAAAGACCTGTTATAGACAAGTGTATAGAGCAGGATAAGCAGTGCAATGACACTGATAAACAAAATGATAAGCTTGCTCAGACCGTCGAGGGTGAAGGTGAGAAACCCTCCGGTATTCTGAAGGAGGTCGGCATTCAGCAGAGCCATGCACTGCCTGCTGAGTATCTCACCCTGTGCCGTCATCTGAGGGGAGACTGACCAGAGGGAAAGAGCCAGATAACCGGCAAACAGTGTTGTCAGAAGAGCCAGGATCCCCTTTGCCGTATGATACCTGTCGGGAATTGCAAAAGAGAGAACCCCGCATGCCAGAGGAATGAGTATCAGCATCTGGAGGTACGTGCATGTGTACATGTCAGAGAATAATTTCAGAGGTTCATTCATGACCGGTACATGATTTCCTTAGTTCTGATGTTCTCTGCATGGAGAGTGCGATAAGCTCAGTGGCATTGAGGATTTTCTTTCCTGTCGAGCTGTCATAGGCTGCTGCCATCCTCTCGGTGCAGCAGTAGCACGGGTCTACGGCTGCCAGGGAGATGGTCGCATCGGCAATGGTCTGCCCGATGCATGATTTTTTGAATGTAGCTATGTTTGTATAGCTGGGAGCCCTTATCTTATGCCTTGCCGGTGAGTTGGAGCCGTCGGAGACCACAAAGTGGAAAACCTCACCCCTTGGGGCTTCTGCCCGGCCGGTGCCGATTCCTTCCGGTATCTCATTTATCTTCAGGGCCACGTCACCCTCCTTCATTTTTGCGAGGGCATCAATGCACTGTTCAATAATTGAAACAGACTCGTACATTTCAAGCAGCCTCACCTCAGCCTTGGCGAAGACATCCCCGGCCCGGGCAGTGATTACTTTCCAGTTGACGAGCGGATAGGCTGCGTAGGGATCGTCTCTCCTGACGTCGATATCCACGCCGGAAGCTCTTGCGGTCGGACCTACGGCACCATAGTCGATGACATCCTGCATGGTGAGTATGCCGACACCCTTCGTCCTGGCATGGATCACAGGGTCATCCATCACTGCACCGGTGAGCAGGTCAATTTTTCTGCGGACTACTGCCATCTCCTTTCTGATGGCAGGGATCTTGTGATTCTCAATGTCCCGTCTCACACCTCCCACCTTGAACATGGCATAGCTGTTCCTGTTGCCTGTGATCATCTCGAAGAGGTCGAGGATGGGTTCACGGTATTTCCAGGCCCACATGAAGAGGGTGTTATACCCGAGAAAATGGCCTGCGAGGCCTACCCAGAGCAGGTGACTGTGGAGACGTTCAAGCTCACCGATTACTGACCGGATATATTTTGCCCTGTCAGTCACCTCGATACCGGCAATCTCCTCCACAGCGTTTGCAAATGCGAAGGGATGGGAAGTTGAGCAGATACCGCAGATGCGTTCGACCAGGAAGAATACCTGGTCGTAACTCTTTGATTCACTGAGTTTTTCAATGCCTCTGTGGTTGTATCCCGTCTCCCATTTTATGTCCGTGACTGTCTCTCCGTCGCAGTAAAGCCTGAACAGCTCCGGCTCTTCCTGCAGAGGGTGGTAGGGTCCTATAGGTATAATGGTCTTTCTGCTCATTTTGCCAGGATTGTTATCTGAACTCTTTTCTGTAGGGATAGACATCATCGGCCCAGTTGCCGTTTGAAAGAAGCTTTTCCTGGTTGGGATGATTCAGGAAGTCAATGCCGAAGAGCTCGTGCATCTCTCTTTCGATCCAGTTTGATGCGCTGAACATATTGGAGAGTGATTCGATGTGAGGCTTCTCTTTGTCAAGGATGACATGGAGGCTGAGTACAGATCCGGAGGCGTCAAAACTGAAGTGATAGTATATTTCAAATCCTCGCCTGGTATGAAGGGCTGAGGCGATGATAAACCGGTACCCTTCACTCCTGTAGAGATATTCAGAGATGGTCAGTATTGCTGTTGGCCTTATGGTGACAATCGCCCGTCTGCCTTTCTGCAGTACAACCCTGACAGTGTCAGCGCTGAATTTTTCCGCCAGTTTGTTTATGGCTGCCTCTGTGTCCATTGGTGTGTCGCTATTTTTTACCTGCCAGTTTTACTATCCCTGCTATTATTGCTTCCGGTTTCGGCGGGCACCCCGGTATATATGCATCGACCGGGATGATCCTGTCAACGGGTCCGGCGAAGGTGATGCCCTCGGCAAAAATTCCCCCGGTGCAGCCACAGGCGCCGATCGCAACCACCAGCAGCGGTTTGGGTGCCTGTTGGTAGAGTTCCAGCAGCCGGCCCCTGTCGCGCGTGTTTATTGATCCGTTCACCAGCAGCACGTCGGCATGCCTGATACTTCCCACCAGCAGTATGCCGAATCGCTCAAGGTCATGCCTCGGTGTCAGGCAGTCAAGGATCTCAATATCACAGTTATTGCATGATGCTCCGCCGAAGTGGAAGACCCAGAGTGATTTTCTGAAACAATAATCCTTGAAGCCCACGGTCTGCGTTTTATAATCCGAATACAATCAGTACAATGGCAACCACAACCAGCAGGTTCATCCAGACCAGGAAGAATCTCGCTGCCTGTTTGATCTTCACTCTCGGGCTGGTGTTTCTGATCAGGGTGAGGAGAAGCACAACGCCGAGTATCTTCAATATGAGCCAGGCAATACCAGTTCCCGGGTTCATCCCGTTCATGAGCAGGGCGACTAGAAAGGCAGGCAGGATAAAGAGCATGATCAGCTTTGCCAGCTTTATCATCGCGTAAGGAGGACCTGAATATTCAATATAGATTCCGGATGCCAGTTCAGCTTCGGCTTCAGGCATGTCGAACGGCACCAAAGCCAGTTTGGCCTGTATGCAGAAGACTCCTGCAATGAAGAGCAGAACGCCGGAGATGCTGCCGATGAAAGGTGTGCCCGACTGCTGAGCGGCAATGATGCTGTCAAGGTCGAATTTCTGTCCGGCCTTCATTATCACGGCGGCCATGATAAGGAGAAAAGTGAGCTCATAACTGATGATCAGCTTCATCTCGCGCGAGGCCCCCACGGCACCCAGTGGGTTGCCTGATGCCAGAGCACCGATGATGTAAGAGAACGACGGCAGTGTAAGAAGGTAGAATATCACAATGATATCGCCCCTGAAGCCTGTTTCGATATTGAACAGCGGAAGCAGGATAAAGAGCCCTGCCATGGTTGCGCCGAAGACCGCCAGCACAGGGGCAAGGAGAAAGACAAAGCCGGATCCTTTTTTAGGAAGTATTGTCTCCTTGACAAGGAGCAGCTTGAAGAAGTCATAGAACGGCTGAAGCAGCGGAGGCCCCTTGCGGAACTGGACCCTGGCGGTTATCTTCCTGTCGAACCAGGAGAGAAAAGCGCCCGCCACTGCCATGAAGAGCAGCCCGGGGAAAATAAAGAACCAGAAGAGATATACCGCCATATTCTTTCCCTTTACCCTTTTTCAGTCACATATATATACTCCCTGATGAGCACTCTCTCATTCAGCTTGTGAACATGCTCCTCAGGCTTCTCTTTTTCATCAGTAAGCCTCGCTGTTCCCGGCGGACATGCCGCAACGAACTTCCTGGCCTCTTCATGGTCACACAGGTCATAGAGAATATCTTTGTTGCGGTGATGCCTGAAAAAATCGGTCATCATCGTGCCAAAGGGGCAGATGGTGACGCAAGACTTGCATGAAACGCACAGGTTCGTGTGGCGCATGATCACGCCGTCGCTGTCTTTCTCCAGTGCATCGGCGGGGCAGACTGCTATGCACGGGGCATCATCGCACCTGCGGCAGGTGAGCCTGAAGGTGGCCAGTTCACGCATTGTCTTGAGACCGTCGGTGTTTAATGTGCTGTTGCACAGAGCCTCAGGCAGTTCCAGGGACGGGTTCTGCGCCATGGCTGTCCGCAGTTTTATCATATCTATAAGCACCTTCATAAGATAACCTGCCTAAAGGTTCAGCTGGTTCATCAGTTGAAATCTTGTATCACTGAGTCGCTGAGATATCGTCTGGGCAATCTTTGACATGGTTTTAAAACCGAAATCACAGTCTCTCTCTATTTCGGCGTTAAGCATCTTTGCGTCGATGGCGATAACCCTTGCAGGAGCGACAGCCATCACCCACGCAGTGGAGATATAGGGATGAAAGACGGCTGACCAGGAGAACAGCTGGCCCTCCGTAATGGTTCCCAGGTGTATCCTCTTCTCCTTAGGGAGGCTGATTCCCAGTGAAAGGGATCCTGACAGCAGTACGAAGACCTCCGAAAGCTCATCATACTGTTCAAAAATTATCTCCTTTACCTTGAATTCCCTGATGGAGGAGATACCGGCAATTGTCCCGAGCTGCTCGTCCGAGTACTTTTCAAAGAATCTGATCCGTTTCAGGTCTTCTGTTTCCACCTTCATTTCATTCGCCTTTAATTTATTTCCAGATTTCAGGATTATGTTTTATCTCCCTGTATGTGAAAACAGGGCCGTCCTTGCAGACGAAAAATTCACCCATCATGCAGTGGCCGCACTTGCCGAGGCCGCATGACATGTTTTTTTCCATCGAGAGGTAAATCTGGTCATCACGGTAGCCCATTTCGAGAAGCCTGATTGTCCCGAATTTCATCATGATGGGAGGGCCGCAGACCACGGCGACAGAGTTGTCTGTCTTTACCTTTATTCTGTCGAGCAGTGCGGTTGCGACGCCAACCGGTCCGTCCCAGTCATCATCGGTCACATCAACCGTACGGAAGGCCTCAAACTTGTCAATACTGTTAAGCCTGCTGAAGAGCGGCTTGTAAATGCAGTCGGCCGGTGTCTTCGACCCATAGCAGAGTATCACTTTTTCGAGGTCATCCTTCATGTGTTCAAGGGTAAAGAGCAGTGACCTTATGGGAGCCAGACCGCAGCCTCCTCCGAGAATGAGCACCTCCTTGCCTTCAAATTCACTAACCGGGTAGCCGCGTCCGTAGGGACCCCTGATACCCATAACCGCACCCGGTTTGAGCTCATGCATGATTGAAGTTACGTAACCCGTCTTCATGACAGTGACCTCCAGTCTCTCTGACACCAGAGGTGATGACGATGGCGTAAAGGGAGCCTCACCCACACCGTCAACGGAGAGCTCGATGAACTGTCCCGTTTTAAAGACGAATTCCTCATCCGGTATCAGAACGAAAGTTCTGATCAGGGGAGACTCTTCAATCACCTCCTCGAGGGTTGCCCGCAGGGGCTTATATATATTATCGGTATTGCCGGCCATAGGAATCGTCACGTGAGTTCCATGAACAGTTCATTCTTGTTTATCCTGCCTATGCATGCTTCAATGCATCTGCCGCATCCGGTACAAGCAACTGATTTGAACTTCCGGGGTCTCCAGACATACTTGCACATATACCTGTTGCGGAAGCGGTGCGGAAGTTCAAAAAGGACATCCTCACCCCCGGCCACTCTTTCAAATCCCGGGTACTGGCAGGCATCCATCTGTTTCACCTTCTCAAAACCGGGTTTGTCAATCAGCAAAAAGCAGCTGCAGGTAGGGCATATTGTAGTGCATGCACCGCAGGAGACACACTTTGATGCGTATTTTACCCATATGCTGCTGCCTGCCTTTTTAACGATCTCGCCTGTAGCATTGTAATCCGGCAGGCCTTTATTCTGCTCAGCCAGCACAGCCTCAGTCTCGCCGTGCCTCTTTTCGGCGAACCGGAGAAGGGCAGGGTCAGAAACCCCGGCAGCAGATTCCAGCTGCCCGACGAGTTCCTCCGCCCTTGCTGAAATTACTCTCAGAAAGATATTATCACCTTCGGCCAGAATTGCCATATCAGCATGCTCCATCGCATAGGGCTTAACCCCGTAGGAGGTGCAGTGACAGTGATCATTTGCAGTGAAGCAGTCAGAGGATATCAGAAGGGTGCTGTCCCGGCGGTTCCTGTAGAAGGCATCGGTGAAAGCCTCATCAAGATATATCTCGTCAAGCAGTCCGAGGGCCTCAACATCACAGTTGGGCTCCCCGATTATAATCCTTGGCCTGCCGCTGTTCACCGCTGAAGACACATTTTCCCTGACTGGGAGAAAGAAGTTTTTAAGGGGAGTGGCAGGCTTGGGAAGGTTATATGCTATGTTTTCAGCCTGACTCAGCCTGAAAGGCTCGTAATCAAGGCTGTATTGATCCTTCACCGGAACAAAAATGTCATGGGAGGAGAGCAGTTTTTCCAGTGAACGATGCCAATCTTCTTTCTTAATACTGAGGTAGTACATTTTATGTGAGAAGATTCACATAATAAAGTTATGTGTGCAATGAACGCAAGTCAAGTTTTTTTTATACATTTCCGGGAGGGCATTGGTACTTGAGTCAATAACATGCTCATAATCAATATTATATTTTTTATATGCGCTGTTTGAAAAAGTTAGTTTAACTTGCATAAGGGATTTGTGTAACAACGAGTTAATGTGAAACAAATCACAAAACACAATATCCGGAACAGCCTGAGAAGGATTTTACTTTATCACGGGCTGCTGGTGAGACTTAACACGATGGGGGTCACCAGGGTATTTTCTCACACCATAGCCGAGGGTGCGGGGGTCACTCCCGAACAGGTGAGAAAGGATTTCTCCGAGTACGGAATAAGGGGAAACAGGAGGGGAGGCTATCTCACCGCCTCGCTTCTGCGTGAGATGGAGGCTCTGTTTAACCGTGACAGGATCAGCAATGTGATCCTGGTGGGTATGGGCAATCTCGGACAGGCTCTCTCAAAATACGGGCGCTTCATTCAGCGGGGAATCAATATTGTCGCCACATTCGATATAGATCCCTATAAGCAGAAGGCCAGGGTTGACAGCAGCGTCTATCCGCCTGAACGCCTTCAGGAGATCATTGACAGGTTCAGGGTCAAGATTGCCATCATTGCCGTCCCCGACATCTCGGCGCAGGAGGTGTGCAATGACCTTGTAAACATGGGTATCAGAGGCATTGTGAATTTTTCGCCTGTTTTGCTCAAAGTGCCTGTCTACGTTGTTGTGAGCAATGTGAACCTGAGTGATGAGATAGAAAGTGTAATCTGGTCTGTTTATCGCATGAAGGAAGGACAGTCACTGTTCCTGTAGAAGGCATGGAAACAGGGTATGAGATACTGATCAGGGGTTTGGTGCAGGGTGTGGGGTTCCGCCCGTTCATCTACAGGCTGGCAACGAGTTCCGGACTGAAAGGAGAGGTGGTAAACAGGACAGGTGGGGTAACAGTAACCCTTCAGTGTGATGAGGAGACAGCAACCAGGTTTATTGCGGATATTAAAGCCCTAGCCCCACCGGCTGCAGTTGTCAGATCTGTGGTATACGGAAAACTGGAAATCAGGAATTACAGTGACTTCACCATAACCCCCAGCCAGGACAGCGGGGTGAACATCACCGAGGTAAGTCCTGACATCGCCGTATGCGATGAGTGCCTTGCTGACCTTGTTTCCGACCCGGAGCGTATTGATTATCCGTTCATAAACTGTACAAATTGCGGTCCCCGCTTCACCATCATTAAGGCTCTTCCCTATGACAGGGCAAACACCACCATGGCGCCGTTTGAGATGTGCCACCGGTGTGCTGCAGAATACAACAAGATGTCTGACCGGCGCTTCCATGCGCAGCCTGTTGCCTGCAACAGCTGCGGACCTGTTTATATGCTCAGGTCCGGCGGTCTCGTTGTCAAAGGGATAACTGAAATTTTGCATTTCATTTCTGATCGTCTCGCAGCCGGCGGCAGTGTCGCTGTAAAATCCACGGGGGGCTACAACCTCATGTGCGATGCCCTGAACGAGGAAGCTGTCTCGGGGCTCAGGCAGAGAAAAGAGCGCGACATGAAACCTTTTGCAGTTATGTTCAGGGATCTCGATGTCCTGAGCGAATACTGCTTTACTGACAGGAAGGAGGAGGAGGCGCTGCTTTCCTGGCGCAGGCCGATACTTATACTGAAGCAAAAGAGTCAGCTGGCTCCCTCTGTGAGCAGCGGACTGAAGACTATCGGAGCTATGCTGCCCCACATACCGTTGCACCACATGCTCTTCAGGTTCACCGGTACGCCTGCAGTGGTGCTCACAAGCGGTAACCTGAGTGATGAGCCGATAATAATTGATGACATTCAGGCCGGGAGGGAGCTTATGCCAGTCACAGGGTGCCTGATCAGTTACAACAGGGAGATAAACAACCGGGCCGACGACTCTGTTGCCAGGATCATGGGCGGCAATATCTCGCTTATTCGCAGATCAAGGGGCTTTGCGCCGCAACCTGTTGAACTGGAAACAGATGCTGAAGGGATTTTTGCAGCCGGGGCGGAACAGAAAAACAGCCTCTGCATCGGGAAGGGCTCTCAGGCCTTCATGAGCCAGTATATTGGAGATATTAAGAATGTAGCCACATTTGATTTTTACCGGGAGACATACAGCCTTTTCTCCTCTCTCTTCAGGTTTACTCCCTCATCAGTCGTATGCGATATGCACCCCGATTACCTTTCTGGCAGGTTCGCCGGGAAACTGGCAGAAGAAGACGGGCTGCCGCTGATGAGGGTTCAGCATCACCATGCACACGCTGTATCGGTGATTGCTGAACACGGCCTTACCGGAAAGGTCATCGGTGTGGTAATGGATGGAACGGGTTACGGCACTGACGGCAATATATGGGGAAGCGAATTCATGATTGTAACTGCCCGGGATTTTGAAAGATACACTCACTTCGACTATTTCATGATGCCGGGAGGCGATGCCGCTGTTGACGAGCCATGGAGAATGGCCATTTCAATTCTGATGAGTTATTTTGGCAGCGACTTTGACTTCAGGGCGCTGAAGCTTTTCCGGACAATCGATGAAAGGAGACTTGACGTTGTCAGTGAGATGCTCGTTCACGGCATCAATACGCCTATGACATGCGGTGCGGGGCGTGTTTTTGATGCGGTGTCGGCGTTGCTGATGCTCTGCGCAAGGTCCACCTTTGATTCCGAGGCTCCCATGAGGCTCGAATCGGCCATAACCGGCACCACGGATGATTATTATCCCTTTTCCCTCAGCGACACTGTCTGCCTGAGAGAGACCTTCCATGAGATAATCAGGGATACTGACAGATCCGATGTATCGCTGATAGCAGCCAGGTTTCACAATACAATTGCGCAGATAATCCTTGCAGTGTGCCTTAAGATCAGGAAGGATACAGGCCTGAGGGAGGTTGTCCTTTCGGGAGGAGTTTTCCAGAACAGGTACCTGCTTGAGAAATCTTTGTATCTTTTATCCATGAACAATTTCACTGCATATACCAATCACCTTGTCCCGTCGAACGACGGCGGCATATCTCTCGGGCAGCTGCTTGCTGCAGCGGAAAGGAGGCGTCCATGTGTCTGAGTCTTCCCGCCAGGGTTATATCTGTTGATGGTGACATGGCAGAGGTCTCCGTTGGAGGAGCTGTGTTCAGGGCAGGACTGCAGATGGTGGAAAATGTCACCATCGGTGATTATGTTCTGCTGCACGCCGGCTTCGCCATTGAGAAGCTGAAGGAGGAGGATGCACTCGAGACCATCCGTATGCTGAAGGAGATGGATGACACCATGAGCGAATGACCCGGAGATGAAATACGTCGACGAATTCAGAGACAGGGGGCATATTGCCGGGTTGTCAGACCTGATTGAAAAGGAGGCATCGCGTGACTACACCTTCATGGAGGTCTGTGGTGGCCATACGGCAGCCATTCACCGGTTTGGCATACCCTCACTGCTGCCCCCGCAGATCAGGCTGATCTCCGGACCCGGCTGTCCTGTCTGTGTCACGCCGGCCGGGTACATCGACAACCTGACTCTCCTTGCCAGGGATGAAAGCATAACAATTGCCCTCTTCGGTGACCTGATGAGGGTGCCGGGCACTCTTGGCACTCCGGCGGGGGCAAGGGCTGCCGGCGCTGATGTAAGGGTTGTGCTGTCAGCACATGAGGCCCTGGAGACAGCCCGGTCAAATCCGGAAAGAAAAGTAGTTTTTTCAGCAATAGGATTTGAAACAACAGCTCCCGGTACGGCTGTGACCGTTTTGCAGGCTGACAGGGAAGATATTGAGAATTTCTTTGTACTGACCGCCCACAAGGTAATGCCTCCGGCAATGGAGGCGATACTGGGAGAGGGTACACACATAGACGGTTTCATCTGTCCGGGTCACGTGGCTGTCATTACCGGGTCACAGGCATTTGATTTCATTCCCCGGAATTACGGCCTGGCATGCGTCGTCACAGGGTTCGAACCGACGGATATACTTTCATCGGTGCTGATGCTTGTCAGGCAGGTGAACGACCGCAAGCCCTCTGTGGAGATACAGTACAGCAGGGCAGTGTCATCAGAAGGGAATACAAGGGCACAGGGTTATATGAACGAAGTATTTGAGCCTGCCGATGTTGAATGGCGCGGCCTGGGTGTCATACCTCTGAGCGGGCTCAGGTTGCGTGACCGTTACCGGCGTTTTGAGGCAGCCGATGCCTTTCCGGTTCAGTTGCCTGTAGTCAGGGAGACAAACCGGTGTATCTGCGGAGATATTCTCAGGGGCAAAAGCATACCGTCTGACTGTCGCCTCTTTGCGACGGCATGCACCCCAGATCATCCGGAAGGAGCATGTATGGTCTCGGATGAGGGGTCATGCAATACCTGGTACAAATACCATTTCCATGACTGAAAAGATTACACTGAGCCACGGCAGCGGCGGCAGGCAGACACAGGCACTCATACGAGACCATTTTGCAAAACGCTTTGGTATGAAAGGGCCAATGACCGACTCCGCTCTGCTCTCCGTACCGCACGGGATGATAGCCTTCACCACCGATTCCTTTGTGGTTAATCCGATCTTTTTCCCCGGCGGGAACATAGGAAAACTGGCTGTATGCGGTACAGTGAATGACCTTGCAGTCTCAGGGGCAGAACCAAAATATCTCTCAGCCGCATTTATAATTGAGGAGGGATTTGATATTGATCAGCTTGACCTGATAGTTTCCTCGATGGCTGATGAGGCGGAGAGTGCTGGAGTAAGAATCGTCACAGGTGATACCAAGGTGGTGGAGAAGGGGCAATGCGACGGCATTTTCATCAACACGGCGGGAGTCGGGGTGCTGAGCGAAGAGCTTAAGCATATCAGCAGCGGGTCATCAGTCAGGGAGGGCGACAGGCTGATCATAAACGGTCCGCCGGGTGATCATGCGGTGACGATACTTGCTTCGCGCAGCAACCTCTCTTTTGATGTGCCAATGGCTTCAGACTGTGCATCTCTGAACCACCTGATAAAAGGAGTGGTTCAGAGGCCGGGTGCGGTTCATTTCATGAGAGACCTGACCAGGGGAGGCCTTGCAGCCGTGCTGAACGAGCTTGCCGGGATGACAAAGTTCGTAATAGCCGTTGATGAAGCCTCCGTGCCGGTTGAAGAAGCTGTCAGGGGCCTGTGTGAAATTCTTGGGTTTGATCCGCTGACCCTTGCCAGTGAGGGCAGGGTGCTGATTGTCGCCGCCGCTGAAGAAGCAGAAGCGATAGTTGGAAGGATGCTATCAGACCCTCTGGGCAGGGGCGCTTCGATCATAGGAGAGATCACTGCCGGAAGAGAGGGGAGGGTCATACTGAACGGTGCAACGGGAGGCAGGAGGTTCCTTGAGATGCCTTCAGGACAACTGCTTCCGAGGATATGCTGAACAATTTGCAATGCACGAGCTGAGAATAGCAGAAGATCTGGCTGCAATGGTTTCAGGATATGCGGCCGGAGCCGGGCTTACAAAGGTCAAAAAGGTCAATGTCAGTTTCGGACAGTATATTCAGATCGTTCCTGAACTGTTCGAGGCAGCCTTCAGTGAAGCAGCGAAAGATACCGTGGCAGCTGGCGCTGAACTCTATATTGAGATCATCGCGGCAGAGATGAGGTGCGCAATCTGCGGCACAGAATACCGTCCGGCTGGTTATCTTCACGCCTGCAGCGCCTGCGGCTCTGAAGAGATTGCTGTTATTCACGGAAAGGAGTTGTTTGTGAAAAGTATAGAAGGAGGATAATCATGGAAATCAAAATTATGAAAAACATCCTGGACAGGAACCAGAACAAGGCCGGGGAGGTGCGCAGCCTGCTTAACTCCAGGAAGGTGATGATGGTGAATATAATAAGTTCCCCTGGAGCCGGAAAGACAACACTGCTTGAACGTACCTGCGAAGCGATGGCAGGGGAGGTCAGGATCGGGGTGATTGAGGGTGATGTCACGACTGACCGCGATGCACAACGACTGAAAAAGTATAACATCCCGATTGTTGCCATCAACACCGAAGGGGGATGTCATCTCGATTCGCACAGCATCTCGAAAGCCATTGAACATTTTGATCTTGAAGACATTGACCTGCTGTTTGTGGAGAATGTAGGCAACCTTATATGCCCTTCCCAGTTTGACCTGGGAGAGACCTTCAAACTGGCGGTTGTCAGCACCACCGAGGGTGATGACAAGCCAGCCAAATACCCGATGCTTTTCAGTGAAGCAAGAGCTGTCATCCTGAATAAAACAGACCTGATCCCTTATACTAATTTCAGCATCGGCTCGTTTATGGCAGACATGGCAGCGATAAACCCGGGGATCAGAATCATCAGGCTCTCTGCCACGAAGGGAGAGGGACTGGAGGAGTGGTTAGGGTGGCTCAGGATGCAGCTCGCCGGTTTCTCAGCCACCTGAAACGGGGCCATTTCCGTCACTTCCGCTGCAGTCTTCAATCCTGCCTTAATTAGTCATAAACATGATATAAGTAAGGTTTTCGAATGTGTATTGTTATTAATTTCACAGCCGAAAAATCATGAAGAAGTTTAATTGTAAACAACCAAATATTTAAAATCAACAGAAATGTATCACACTGGTAACATGGTGAAGGAGCTGGCAGAAAAACACGGCCGCAAGAGAGAGAGCCTGATGCCCATCCTTCAGGAAATTGTCAGGAAGCACAACTATCTTACTGATGACGCGATGGTGGCCGTAGCCACTGAGCTCGATATCTCCGCAGCGGAGGTGTACGGGACGGCATCGTTTTATACATTCCTTGACACGGAAGAGCGGGGAAAGAATGTAATCCGGGTCTGTAAGACAATCACCTGTTCAATGAAGGGGAAGAATGACATTATTGGTGCACTGGAGGATATACTTAAGATAAAGGTTGGAGGGACCACTCCCGACAAGATGTTCACACTGCTTGAGACCAACTGTATTGGCTGGTGTCACAAGGCTCCCGCTATTCTGATCAATGACATGCCGTACACTGATCTGACGCCGGAGACAGTTATTGATGTGGTTAAAGGTTACATGCGCTAAAGAGAGGGAGGCACTGAAATGAAAAACAAAGGACTGACTAAGGTTGACCTTATATTCGAAAGCATAGATGTCACGAAGGTTATGAAGAAAGCCTTCGAGATGACAAGTGACGAGATAATACAGCAGATACTCGAATCAGGCCTGAAGGGGCGTGGCGGAGCCGGTTTCCCGACAGGGCTGAAGTGGAAGTACACAGCGGCCGAGAAGGATCCGGAAAAATACATTGTATGCAATGCAGATGAGGGAGAACCCGGCACTTTCAAAGACCGGGAGATACTTGACAGGGTCGCTTCGAAGGTTTATGCCGGCATGGCGATAGCAGGGAAGGCCATGGGCGCCAGAAAAGGCTTTATCTACCTTCGCGGCGAATACAGATTCCTGCTTCCGCAGCTTTTTGTGGAACTTCACAAATTCCATAAGCTTATCAATGAGATAGGATATGATTTCAGCATTGAATACCGTATGGGCAGCGGCGCCTACATCTGCGGTGAAGAGAGCGCCCTGTTCGAATCGATAGAGGGCTTCCGCGGTGAACCCCGCAACAAACCGCCCTATCCGACTGTAAGCGGGCTGTTCTCAAAACCCACATCCATAAACAATGTTGAGACCCTCGTCACTGCAGTGATGATCATCGAAAAGGGGCCCCAGGAGTATGTCAAGCTGGGTACGAAGGACTCGCGCGGGTCAAAGGTGTTCTCAATATCAGGTGACACACCCATCCCGGGTATTTTTGAGCTGGAACTGGGAATGACCGTTCAGGAGTTCGTAAATGAATTCGGCGACGGCGATACAAAGGCAGTACAGGTGGGTGGTGCCTCGGGCTTCTGTGTTCCGCGAAAGAAATTCGGTGAGACGATCATCGGTTTTGAGGGTGTGCCTACGGGAGGCTCTATGAAACTATTCAACAGTTCACGTTCGATGTACAACGTTCTTCACAACTATCTTGAATTCTTCACAGAGGAGTCATGCGGACAATGTACACCCTGCCGCGTCGGATGCCAGCAGCTTCTAAAGGGAATCGAGAAGGTCAAGAAGGGAGACTCCAAATCGACTTATCTTAATGAACTCGTCAAGCTCGCCGACACCATGAAAGTGGCTTCAAAATGCGGCCTCGGCCAGTCGGTGGGCAATGCATTCAAATCAATTGTGGAGAATTTCAAGGAAGAGATTATATATTAATATTAGAACAGAATACTATGGTAACTCTAAAGATAAATGATCACGAGATTAAGGTAGAGGAGGGGACCACTGTTCTCGATGCTGCCAAGAAACTGAGCATAAACATACCCACACTCTGTAATCACCAGGACCTTTGCGTGGCGGGCAACTGCCGTGTATGCGTCGTTGAGCAGAAGGGTGCCCGCACCCTGGTTGCGGCTTGTGCCATGCCGGTATCTGAGGGGATGGAGATCCAGACCAACTCGCTCAGGGTCAGGAATGCCCGCAAGCATATCGTTGAACTGCTGCTCTCCGAACACCGTGCGGACTGTACCAAGTGCTACAAGAATCAGAAGTGCGAGCTGCAGAAACTTGCAAATGAGTATTCATTTGGTGAACATATCTTCCTTGACCTGGTTGAAGGCCATTCATACAATATTGACAGGTCATCACCCTCATTCCTCAAGGACGACAGCAAATGCATCAGGTGTCAGAGGTGTGTGCGCACCTGCGCCCAGCTTCAGCATGTATCTGCTATTGCCGTTGCAAACAAGGGATCGCACATGAAGATCTCTTCATTCCATGACAGGCCAATGAGCCATGTCGTCTGCACCAACTGCGGCCAGTGCGTCAACCGCTGCCCGACGGGTGCCCTGACCGAAAAGACTTACATTGACCAGGTATGGGATGCAATATATGATCCCAACAAGCATGTTGTCGTTCAGACCGCACCTGCAGTAAGGGTGGCACTGGGTGAAGACCTGGGATTTGATCCGGGCGAGAGGGTGACAGGCAAAATGGTTACCGCTCTGCGTCAGCTTGGGTTTGACTCCGTGCTTGACACCGACTTCACTGCCGACCTCACGATTATTGAAGAGGGAACGGAGCTGCTTACACGGCTAAAGAAGGTATTGGTTGAAGGCGACAAGAAACTCGCGCTTCCGATGTTCACATCATGCTCACCGGGATGGATCAAGTTCATTGAGCACAAATACCCGGACATGCTCCCCAACCTCTCGACATGCAAATCGCCGCAGCAGATGTTCGGAGCACTGGCCAAGACCTTCTACGCTGAGAAGCGTAAGATTGACCCTTCAAAGATCGTATCCGTCTCAATAATGCCGTGCACCGCCAAGAAGTTCGAGGCTGACAGACCTGAGATGAGATCGAGCGGATACAAGGACATTGACTATGTCCTTACCACACGAGAGCTGGCGGTGATGATCAAACAGGCAGGCATTGACTTCCTCAAACTGGAAGATGGTCATTATGACTCGATCATGGGCAGCTCCACGGGTGCCGGAGTGATCTTCGGGGCCACCGGTGGTGTCATGGAGGCAGCCTTGCGTACTGCCTACGAGATCGTGACCGGAAGGCCGGTACCTTTTAAAAACCTCAACATTACCCCTGTCCGCGGTATGGAAGGCGTCAAGGAGGCTACGATAAAGATAGAAGGTACTGTCGAAGCCTGGAGATTCCTCGAGGGTGCCGAGCTCAAGGTAGCCATCGCTCACGGACTCGTCAATGCGAACAAGATCGCAAAGGCCGTCAGCACGGGAAAGGCTTCATATCACTTCATTGAGATCATGGCCTGCCCGGGCGGATGCCTTGGCGGCGGCGGCCAGCCCATACCAACCAATGCTGCAATCAGGAACAAGCGTATGGAAGCCATCTACTCGGAAGATATGCATATGGATCTGAGGAAATCTCATGACAATCCCGAAGTAAAGGCAATCTATGAGGAGTTCCTCGTGGAGCCGAACGGACATAAGTCCCATGAACTCCTGCACACACATTACATCCGCAGGGAGTCATACTGATAAACAGACACGTTTTCACTAATGCAGAGACGCTCAAATCAGGGCGTCTCTGCTTTTTTCTGTTTTTTAACAGGATTATATTGCACCTTTTAAGTTTTTTACCACCTTTAACCTCTTGAAAATATTTCAGGCAAATTTTATTTAAAGATGAGCGGATTTGATTTTACCAAAAGGGATTCCTTTGGCTCCAGGCTGGGAGTTATCATGGCAGCAGCAGGATCTGCCGTGGGACTTGGAAATATCTGGAGGTTTCCCTATATCCTCGGTGAGAACGGAGGAGGGGCCTTCCTGATAATTTACCTTGTCATCGTTTTCTCAATAGGCATTCCCGTGATGATGTCCGAACTTGTCATCGGTCGGAGATCGCAGCGCAACCCGGTAGGGGCATTCAAGGCACTGGCTCCGCGGACACCGTGGTACCTGGTGGGTATGATGGGCATCGTGTCGGCATTCATGATTCTGGCCTTTTATACGGCAGTTGCAGGCTGGACTCTTGAATATATATACCAGACTTTGATCGGAGGATTTGTCGGAAAGAGTTCAGCTGAGCTGTCAGTGATGTTTGACTCCTTCAGAAGCGAATCACTCAGGCCGGCCCTCTGGTTTTCAGTTTTCATGCTGGCCACCTCCGCCATTGTACTGGGAGGCGTACGCAAGGGCATAGAAAAATCAACCAAGATAATGATGCCACTTCTGTTTGTCCTTCTTATAGTGATGTGTATCAAAGCCCTGACCCTTCCCGGAGCCGGCAAAGGGGTGGAGTTCCTTTTCCGGCCTGATTTTTCAAAGATCACCGGGAATACCGTGCTGATGGCTCTCGGGCAGGCATTCTTCTCGCTCAGCATCGGAATGGGAACGCTGATCACATACGGTTCCTATATCCCGAAGGATAACAAGCTGGGGAGCACAGCGGTACAGGTCTCCATGATTGACCTGCTGGTTGCGGTACTGGCGGGCGTAGCCATTTTCCCGGCTGTTTTTGCATTCGGGATCTCTCCAGCTTCAGGAGAATCGCTTACTTTCATTGTCCTGCCCGGCATATTCCAGCAGATGACCGGCGGAATGATCTTTTCATTTGCTTTCTTCGTCCTTCTGGCGATAGCTGCACTCACTTCGACTATTTCAGTACTCGAGGTGATAGTTGCATATTTTTCAGAACAGCTCAACCTGAGAAGGCGCACTGCCATCATTATCGCCACTGCTTCGATGTTCATTCTTGGCATATCAGCCTCTTTATCGTGGGGTCTGATGAGCAATGTAAAACTCTTCGGCCTCAATATCTTTGACCTCTTTAATTTTACTACAGCCAATATCCTCCTGCCGCTGGGAGGCCTGCTGATAGTAGCTTTCCTCGGATGGTTCTTCGCGGGACGCGAATCAAAAGACGAGCTCTCTAACGGGGGCACCCTGCGCCTGAGGTATTACAGTCTATACAGGTTCGTCATCAGGTTCCTGGCTCCCCTGGCCATTGCACTTGTGTTCCTGAATGGACTGGGTTTGCTTAAATTTTAAATTCAAAGACCCTCGGTATGCACGGTTTGAACAATTTTCTTGTGAAACTTGACGGTTACCTGGGAGGCCACCCCTGGTTCATGGTGTTACTTATCGGGACAGGCCTGTTCTTTACGATTTACCTCGGGTTCCCGCAGATCAGGTATTTCCGTCACGCCCTCAGGATAACCCGTGGCAAGTATGATCACTCACATGATGTAGGCGACACCTCTCACTTCCAGTCGCTTGCCACCGCCCTTTCAGGCACGGTCGGTACAGGAAATATCGCTGGGGTTGCCCTGGCTATTCACCTGGGCGGTCCGGCGGCTCTCTTCTGGATGCTGATTACGGCTGCCATCGGAATGTGTACAAAGATGGTGGAAGTTTCATTATCACATAAGTACAGGGACATTCTTCCGGACGGGTCGGTATCGGGAGGTCCGATGTATTACATGAAAAAGAAGCTGAACATCAAAACCCCGGGCGGAAGGGTGATAAAGACAGGCGTCATAATGGGAGCCTTCTTCGCCGGTGCCACCATACTCAGCTCATTTGGCACGGGCAGTCTGCCCCAGATCAACAGTATCTCGAATTCCGTATTTGCGACCTTCGGTATCAGGCATATCATCACCGGTGGCATACTGGCGGTTTTGCTTGGACTGGTTATAATTGGCGGTATCAAGCGAATCGCAAAAGTTACCTCTGTCCTGGTTCCCTTCATGGCTCTGCTCTATCTTATCGGAGCGCTCCTGGTTATCTTCTCCCATCCGGGCAACATCATACCGTCGTTTGTTTCAATATTTGCAGATGCCTTCACCGGGTCGGCTGCGGCAGGCGGGTTTCTCGGAGCCTCGTTTGCCTTTGCAATGAACAGGGGAGTAAACAGGGGACTCTTCTCGAATGAGTCAGGACAGGGTTCTGCGCCCATTGCCCACTCCGCCGCCCGTGCACCGGAACCCGTCTCCGAGGGGATGGTGGCTCTCCTCGAACCCTTCATTGACACAATCTGCATCTGTACACTGACAGGGCTCGTTGTACTTGCCTCTGGCGCATGGAATACCAAGACTGACAACCAGTTCCAGGCCACTGACATGCAGGTTCTCGCCGGTATTTATGATGAAGGCAACAGCGCAGACGTGGAAAAGCTGAGTAAGCACCTCAGGGGAGATGAGTTCCTGGGGCTCTATAACGGCAAGCTGACCATTGAGAACGGACAGATCACCACCCCGGATATTTCGGTAATCCACGCAAGATCGCTGGCGGAGAATATCAGGTTCATGTCAGGCAAGGCACCCTATTCCGGAGAACTTGTGGTCACGGCAGGAAAGCTGCAAAATATGTCTTCAATGACAGTCAGGGGAGAATCGCTGATACACAGTGCACCGCTGACCACATTTGCTTTCAGCCGAAGCATCCTGAAAGGCTTCGGACCTTATGTGGTGACTTTCTCCCTGCTGCTGTTCGCTTTTTCAACTGCGATTTCATGGTCATATTACGGAGACAGGGCTACAACCTACCTGTTCGGACCGAAATACGTAATTTACTACAGGCTTGTGTTTGTGGCTGCCTTCTTCATTGCCTCATTCACCGACACTACAATAATCTGGTCGCTCTCATACGTGGCCATTGTACTGATGGCAGTACCCAACCTGCTGGGTATACTTATACTCAGGAAAGAGGTGAAGCAGAACGTGAAGGATTACTGGCAGACCTTCTCAAAACAGTATCCCGAGGAGAAGATCTCTGGTAAGATGTCGAAGAGGTTCGGCCTTTAGATTCCGGAATCCGTGAATAGTACGGTTTACCGGAATATTCCGGTTTCCGGGAACTGTACGGATAATCACTCCCTGGGAGGCATGGGCGGGTAGAGATCTTCAACCCTGACCGCAGGTTCGGCCTCCGTCGTGATCTCAGCCAGCACCTCATCACCCCGGTTCCTGAAATAGAGCAGGAATGCCAGAATCGGCATGACCGGGGTTACCAGTGATGTCAGAAGTGAGCTTAATCCTATATAGAGAGGGTTACGGCTCATTTCCAGAACGGCGCCGGCTTCCTCAGGATTGGAAATTGATTTGATGAATGAACCGGTAAACGGCAGTATAGTTATTGCTCCGATGACGAGAGCTGCAACGAGCACAATAAGAATTATGACTATGACCCATCCCATATTGGGCCAGAGGTGACTGTGCGCAAGCCTGAACGACCGTTCCACGACTCTTCCCGGGTTACGGCTCTCAGTGAGTGTCAGCGGCAGGGCGAAGAGCATCACCGTGGCTATATAGAACATTGCAAAGAAAGCCGGCAACACCAGCAGGATAAGTCCTATTGCAATCAGTACAACAGCAATTAATGTGAAAATTATCATCACTGCGAGGTAGGGTACCAACGCAATCAGGCTCTGCTTTAGCAGTACGGGTAAAAAATCCGATCCGGTCATTGGCTTCTCCAGCACCCAGACATGCAACAGCACTGAGAACACAAGTGATACGAGCAGCAAAAGGGCATAGGGTCCGGCCATGCCTTTCATCAACTCAAGCATCTCCGACGGATCAGTTGTCGCCTGCATCGCAGAAAGGTCGAGGCCTGCGGTGATGATTGATGAGATAAGTGCCAGGGCCACAGATATAACGTACATTCCGATGAAGTGCTTTTTATAGAATGACCAGAGTTTGGCCATGGCACTGTCAAGGTCTGTAGCGCCTGCCAGCGGATGATTTTGATAATGATTCATTGCAACGTTGTTTTGGATTATATTGACTTGAGACATCGCAAAGCTAGTAAAAATTCAGTTCAGGATTTCGAGCATCTCCTTTACGTCAAGTTCTCCGAAAGGATTGTTCGAGTCGATGAATGATCCGGCCAGCCTTGATTTTCTCTCCTGCAGCCGTTGTATCTTTTCCTCAATGGTGTCACCCGAGATATAGCGATGGACAAATACTCTCTTTTCCTGTCCGATACGGTGAGCCCTGCTCAGGGCCTGTATCTCAGATGCCGGGTTCCACCACGGGTCAATTATAAAAACGTAATCAGCCTCGGTAAGATTGAGCCCGACACCTCCCGCCTTCAGTGAGATAAGGAAGACTTTGATGTTGTCATTGTTTCTGAAACTGTCGATCACCCTCTCACGGTCCCGGGTCGAGCCCGTGAGCATGGCGTAACCGATGCCGTTTCTTTCGAGCCAGCCTGGGAAGAGATCAAGGTGCTTCACGAACGATGAGAAGATCAGTATCTTGTGTCCTTCGGAAATAACGCTCTCAATATTGTAGGTCACAGCATCAAACTTGCCTGACCCTCCGCTGTATGCCTCGTCCGTCAGTACGGGATGGTTTGCCAGCTGTCTGAGACGCATCAGTCCCTGCAAAACCATAATGGCAGACTTTTCAATGCCCACGGCTTCTATGTTCTCAAGGATGCTGTTCCGTACGGCCGACTTCTCGCGCTCATAAACGACAGCCTGTTCTTCTGACATGTCGCAGTGTATAACCTGCTCGGTTACAGGGGGCAGCTCGCTGACAACCATCTCCTTGGTGCGCCTCATTATGAAGGGCTGTATTATCTTCCGCAGCCTGTTCTCCTTTCCTTCTTCGGAATTCTTTTCAATCGGCCTGGCGAACTCTCGCCTGAAAAAGGTGAGTGAACCAAGCAAACCCGGATTTACGAAACTCAGCTGAGTCCACAGGTCAGTAAGGGAGTTCTCGACCGGCGTCCCGGAAAGTACAAGCCGGTGATCGGACCTGAGCCGTGTCACGGCCCTGTAGATATTGGATGACGGATTCTTTATATGCTGGCTCTCATCGAGGACGACATAGAAGAAATTCATTGCAATAAAGAATTCAATATCCTGCCGTACCGTATGGTAACTTGAGATGATGATATCATAGGCCGCGAAATATGATGCTGCCCTGTGCCTGCCGGCGCCGTGATGTATCAGTGTCTTCATCGGAGGGCAGAATTTACGGATCTCGTTGTACCAGTTATGGCAAAGGGAAGCGGGCACGATTATCAGTGATGTAGCCCTGCCGCCCACGTCACTGAAAAGAGTAGCCTGTGCGCCTGGTACACTTTCGCGGTTACCGTATCCCTGTTCCTTGTTCAGCAGCAGCAGTGCCAGTGTCTGCAGCGTCTTGCCCAGGCCCATGTCATCAGCCAGACATCCACCCAGGTTGTTTGACTGCAGGTACCAGAGCCAGTTCAATCCTTCAAGCTGGTATGGGCGTAGCTCAGCCTTAAGACCTTCCGGGGCGGGCGCGCGGGGCAGTTCACGGGGCATTGTGAGTTTTCCCAGTGTCTGGCATATATCGCAATCGTCACCTGTTACAACTTCACTTAAGATCCCAAAGTGCTGCTTGTGAAGCAAAAGGCTGTCATCATTGTCCTTTCCCATTTCAAATAGGTCCCGGTAACGGGCAAACCACTCTTCCGGCAGCACGGCAACTCCTCCGTCTGGGAGGATATACTCGCGGTTGCCAGCCAGGATATTTCGTCTGAACCTGGTAAAGGGTATGCTGAACTGGCCTATCTGAACTACAGCCTTAAGGTCAAACCAATCGTTTATCAGCTGGTGACTGAGTCGTATCTCCACCGGAACCAGGCTGTACGGCTGGTCGAGGCTGCCGGGGCGTATTATGAAACCTGCCTTTTCGAGCCGGGTCCGGTTATATGCAATGGCCTCGATAAGGTCATACATAGCCCCGCCGTTCTCGTCCCTTGCGCCCGGAGTCATGAAAGTGATGCCGTCCTCAGTGAAGAGGCCGGCTTCATCAAGGGCACTGATGCAGTCCTTTTCCCATGTCTGATCACGCTCCTTCCTTGTGAAGACGAATTCTCCCCTTATACTGCTGAATGAGGTGAAGTGGCTGAGATCATCCGGATAGAAGATGTCTTTGTCATCATACCGGAATTTCAGTATTGCCGCCGGGATGCCGGAAATGTTTTTCTCAATTGTGAGGAAGGCATGCCTGGCAGGTTCGGACTGTCGCAGCGTGAATCCAGTTCCCGTGACTTTGTGGCTGTTAACAACTGAAAGGACGAAAGTGCTGAAGTATTTCTCTTCAGTCTCCCGTGGAATGCTTATTTTTTCACGTGTAAGGAAGGGCTTCAACTTCGCGCCCTCGATGTCACTGATGAAATGGATGGTGTAGCCTGTCCTGATGACGCAAGGTTTGTTTGACAGTATCTCGATGACCGGTTTGCGAAGATCGAGAGGCTTGCCGGCTGATTCGACAAGCAGGCTGTAGCTTGTTCCCGCCGCACTCCTGTCGAACCTGAACACCGGTTTTGCCTCCGACAGTTCTATTGACAGCCTGTCTTCAGGATGGATTGTGGTGATCTTCTTCTGAAGGTAGAGCGGTATTTCCTCGTTGTGTGCAATGTGCAGGCTGTGACGGATCCTCGATTCGATATACGGCTTGATGAGCTTTTCAAACTCGCGGTCAGTGACACTGTCGATGAATTCCCTTACAGTTCGTTTCTTCGAGAAGAGCTTATGCAGGTGCCTGTCAGAGTATTCATTAAGCAGTCTTACAACCTCTCTCTCCTCGTTATCCAGTCCTGAGAGGGTAACTGAGTCGGGAAACGGTGACAATGACTCAGCCATGGTGTAATATTCACGGCCGGGCAATCTCTCCAGGATGCATGGCATCAGCACTGATCCCCATCGCCTGTGTTGGGTCAGTATAAGTGCAAAGAGCCTTTCACGCTCTCTGTTTAGAGGGGGCTGCATTGATGGAACAAATGAATCTGCAATATTGAAATTCCACAGTTAAAATCAAAGCATTTTCTGGAAATTATTCAGGCCAGACAACAGGCGTCGCCTGAACCGGCTCGCGTAAAGCCCTGCAGCATGGCTACAGGTAACGAAAATTTTAATATCTTTCCGTTCTTGAATCGGACCGCAGACAGATATGAAATCCGCATGTCATGAATACATGAGCACACATGAGAAAACTTCATACAGAGGCGGACTGCATTATACATTTAAGATCAACCGGAGAATATGATGAACAGGGTACTTGCAATCAGTTTATTGTCATGGTTAACAGTCATGGTTTCAGCGCAGGTGACTCCACTCTCATCCGGATGGAAAGCAAAGAGGGCTGCAGAAGTCGATATTGACGGTCACCAGCTGACAATGAATGATCCTGATCTAAGCGGCTGGCTGAATGCCAATGTTCCGGGAACTGTACTGACAACGCTCGTGAAGAACGGGCTTATGCCCGATCCCTGGTATGGGATGAACAATGAGCAGATCCCCGATATCTGGAATGAGGGTCGCGATTTCTATACCTGGTGGTTCTTCACGAGGTTCTCGGCCGGGACCATAGACTCGACAAAACAGGTGTGGCTTAACTTCAGGGGTATCAACTACAGGGCTGAGATATACCTCAATGGCGAACGCATCAACGAGGCCACCCATGAGGGCATGTTCCTCCGTCAGAAATACAATATCACCCGGTTACTTCGGCGAGATGGCTATAACCGGTTGGCAGTCAGGGTTGAACCGCCCCTTAACCCGGGCAATCCCAACGGCGGACAGGGGGGCGACGGAACGATAGGCCGTGATGTAACGATGCAGTTCACGGCAGGATGGGACTGGATACAGCCGGTCAGGGACCGCAACACAGGCATCTGGGATGAGGTTACAATAGAAGTCACCGGGGATATAGATCTCAGGAACGGATTTGCCAAGACACGAGTGCCCGGTGAGAGGCTTCCGGGTGAACTGCAGGATCCGGCATTCGTTACCTTCTCCGCCGAGCTGGAGAATCCCACAGACCGGCTGGTCGAGGGCGAGGTTGCCCTTGCATACATGGGCTCGACTGACAAGAAGAGGATAAAGATCGAGCCACGTTCCACCCTAAATGTGACTTTTTCAGAGAAAAAACAGACTGACCCCAGGATCTGGTGGCCCAACGGCATCGGACAGCAGTCTCTATACCAGGCAGTTATTACATTCCATGATAAAAAAGGAAACACCCTTGACCGTGAGGACCTGATGTTCGGCTTCAGGGAGGCAGACAGCTTCTTTGACGACAGCCTCGGTGCCCGTGTTTTCACCATCAACGGCCAGAAACTTTTCATCAGGGGAGCAAACTGGATAGCTTCCGACGGCATGCTGCAAATCAACCCGGAAAGATATGATGCTGAAGTGAGAATGCATGCCGGGATGAACATGAACATGATCAGGGTCTGGGGAGGATCAATTACCGAAAGGCCGGAGTTCTACGAGGCCTGTGACAGGCATGGTATCCTTGTCTGGCAGGACCTGTGGATCACAGGCGACTGCAACGGCAGGTGGTTTGATACGATCAGGAAAGCCGATTCACAGGAGGTACGGAGGATGTATCCTGACGACGACTCCCTTTTTCTCAGGTCAGTCGCTGACCAGGTGAAGATGCTCCGCAACCATCCGTCGCTATACCTGATCTGCGGCGGGAATGAGTTTCCTCCGGAACCGGATCTCGATACCCTTGTCAGGAAAACAGTGGAGGCACTTGACGGGACGAGCTTATACTTCAGCGAATCTACATCTCCGGAGATCCTTACTAACTTCATCGGCGGTACGCCTGACGGTCCGTATAATGCCAGGGAACCGCTTTGGTTCTTTACTGCCAAATGGCATCCTTTCAATCCCGAGATCGGATCGGTGGGTTTGCCGAATATCGAGTCGCTTAAAAAGATGATGGATGAAAAGGACCTTGTCGTGCCTCAGGGGAAAGAGGTCAATGAGGTGTGGAAGTACCACAAGTATCTGGGTTACGGCGGTCAGATTGAAAGGATGGGAGAGGTGCGCGATCTGAAGGACTTTGTGATGAAGGCGCAGCTTGTCAATTATGATCAGTACCGTTCGATGGCTGAGGGGCATTACTCACATATGTGGGACTGGTATTCAGGTTTCCTGGTCTGGAAGAGTCAGAATCCCTGGCCGGCGCTCAAGGGGCAGTTCTACGACTGGTATCTTGATCAGAATGCAGGATTCTACGGGTTTAAGCACGGTGCCGCCCCGGTACATCTTCAGTTCAATCCGGCCGACTCCTCCATCTATGCAGTCAATGCCACACCCAAGGAGCGCAAGGGGCTGAGGCTTGATGCAGTGCTGACCGATGAAGCCGGCAGGGAGATCTGGAAGAAATCGCAGGAATCTTTGCTGGAGCCCAACAGTGTAACGCGTATCTGGAGCCTTGACCTTCGCGGTGCACCTGCAAAAGTGCAGTTCCTGAAGCTCCGCATCACGTACGTCTCAACCGGACTTCCCATCGATGATAATACCTATTGGATCCCCTTTAACGGTGATGGAACCCAGCTAATGGGTCTTGACCCCGCTAAGGTGGTCGGGCAGATGATGAAGAGCAACAATGGCAAGTATACAGTTGACCTCGCCAACAGCGGAGATGTGGCGGCCTTTTTTGTCCGCATGAAGGTGATGCGCGCCTCTGACGGTGAGATGGTTACCCCCGTCTTCCTTGACGATAATTACATCGTGCTGCTGCCAGGGGAGAGAAAGAGCATTCTGGTTGATGTAACCTTGCTTAAGGAGAGTGACCGGAATACCCCACTGCTGCTTCATCTTGAGGGGGTGAACCTGCCGGGGCAGACGGTGAGGCTGTAGGGGTTATGAGGTCAGGGGGCGACGCTTCCGCCTAAAATTAAAGATATGCTGGTGTTTTTTTATTAACAGTGGTACCTAAACCAGAAATTGGTTACCTATTGTAACCCCTCATGTGTTATTCAGCTTTTGAGATGAAACAGGCATCAGTTATTGTTTTATTTTATAATACGTTTAATATCAGGTTTATAGGTAGTCGTTGCCCAATCTTTCATAAGGTCTTCGTTTCAACTTATGTTGCCCATTTCTCCTTTGTCACTAAAAAGGTGAGTTTAGTCAAAACTACTTACTCCTTAATCAAACTCGTCCCATTTTATTAGGTGAATCAGACATATTCTAATTAGTTTTAGACTTCCAAATTGCGGAAAGGTAAGTCGAAGAATAGCACGATTTTCCATGTACAGTTTGAAAGATGTTTTTGGTCTGAAGGCGGGGAAGCTTCAGATAGTTAGTAAGTTAAAGATGAAAAATTAACAATAACCGGCCCTGCCTATGATGCATCTCTACTCCTCACGATTTGTAAAGACTGACCAATTGCTCTTCACGGATAGCATGAAGATGCAATTTCTGTCTTTTTCATTCTTAAGCCCTGATCCAGCTTCTATCCAGTTTAAGGTCAGGCAGACGGGAGCAGTTCGATGCATTTCAGTAAAAGCCACATGTGATAATTTTATCAGATCTGACTATCACTAAGAGATAAAAGTATAAGAACAAATAATTAAGGTCATGGAAACGTCCGCCCCTGTTTATCGGTACAAATTAGCAACAGTTGCCAGGCTGTTGGGATTTATAGCTTTGATGTTTTTTTTAAAAGCCTATCCTGCTTTTTCACAAACATCAACTTGTGTTCCACTAGCTGATAATGAAAAATTGGATCCTTGGTCACCCGAATGTTATTTAACAGACAATTGTACTTTCTCAGGTAACCCGTGCCAGGCAGGAGATGTGATAATAACCAGAGTGTATGTTGGAGATATAAATGGAGACCCTATCACTCCTTTTTGCCCAGACCCCGGTTCTGCAGAATTATACTTATGGGCAACTTTTGAAGCCAACGCCACACGATATGCCATACGTACTTACTATGAAGTCTTCGATGAGAATGGGTTTGTTCAGGAATATAATATCCCCACAGCTGAGATTATTACGCCGGGAACACATGAGATATTATTAACGCCAGGTGGTGCTGTTACGCTTGATTGTGAACATACTTATGAAATTAAGAATGTATGGGTAGCATGGGAAACAGTTAGTTCAACATTGGCTGAAATTTACAGTTGCGAACAATATTCGCCTGCAAAATGCAGCAGCAATACAGGTTCAACCGGTTACGTTCTTATAATTCCCTCATTTGATTATAGTTGTGGTTCGTTTGATGCTGACTATATCACGGTAAACTTCACTGGTTCAGCTACTGGCGGATCGACAATGTATACTTATGAGTGGGATTTTGATAATGACGGCTTTTTTGATGATGGTACCGGTGATACTCCGTCATACATGTTCAATACGACAACTACCGGTGATTTCACAGTAACTCTAAAAGTTGCTGACGCATTGGATCCTTCTGCATATGGATTGGTAACTGTAGTTTTACACCTGCCACACATTACTGAATGTCCGGGACCGTACTATGCTTGCTCGGATGATACAAATCCTATTCAATGGTATGCCACAGCTACTCCAGATGGTGGTACTGGTGTGTATTATTACATTAGTGGCGGCACATATTATTCTGCTGGAGAAATCACTCAATTTGTACCTTCGTTAGCTGGTGTGGGGACTCATTCGCTTAAATATGAATACAGTTATGGAGGATGCACGGATGTTTGTTATTTTAATATAGTCGTATATCAAACCCCCACGGTAACATGTCCTGCTGATCAAAATGTCAACTTTGAGGATGACCCGATAACTTTAGCCAACCTTACAGGTATATCACCGTCAGGTGGAGTCTTTACCTATAATAATACACCTATTACCGAATTTGATCCTGAGACTTATGGAGGTGGTGATTTTTTAATCACTTATACTGTAACAGATACCCATACAGGAACTAACTGCTCTGCTTCTTGTACATTCAATATTCATGTATCCACCTGTTCGCTTAACATAACCTGCCCGACATCCACAGCCACTGTTGCATGTCACGCTAATATTCCTGAAGCGATTACAAAAAGAACAACAACAGAGGAAGAATTACTAGGCTTAGGTTTCATAATTACTGATTTCTGTGAAACTTTATATCTTGAAAGGGCTGTAAGTACAGTGCCTGATTGCGAAGGAATTGTTACAGTCACTTATACCATCTCAGATGGTAATGGCAATAGCCAAACTTGCATAGTCACCTATACGATAGATTACAGTGGTGGGTTGACAGCTCCGGATAATGAATCCTCGACGGTCTCATGTCCATCAGAAGCAGTAGATCCGGGCGCACCTGATGAC
>JBAQCQ010000050.1:0-83627 GCA_049294275.1 Bacteroidales bacterium | reverse complement strand
GAAGAAGCTCTTTGTAAGCGACAGGTAATGAACCGCGTCGAGGATGTTGGTCTTCCCCACACCGTTATTCCCCACGAAGCAGTTGAACCCCGGTGAAAAATCGAGGGCCACCTCCTCATAGTTCTTGAAATTGGTCAGTTCGATCCTGGCAAGATGCATAATAAATGCTTGCTGCTGTATGAGGCATCAAAGTTAAGAAAAGAAACGGCCGGGGCAACTCTGCACCTGCTACTGATGGCCTGTCGGGAGGCGTGTTGTTTTTTTTAATCCATTTATTTTTAAATAAGTGCAGAAATACTACTTTTGCGGAGTTATTTTTTGACCTGTAACAGAGAACATTGATATGAGCAAGAAAAAGGAGACCGCCAAAGGGATCGAGAATGTTGAGCAGACACTGACAAAGACCGAACAGTTCCTTGAGCAGAATTACAAACCGCTATTCTATGTACTTGTAGCTGCCGTTGTACTGGTTGGCATTTTCTGGCTTCTGAGACTTTACACCACGAAGCAGAACAATGAGGCGCTCAGCCAGATGTACATGGCTGAACAGTATTTTGGGGAGGATTCTCTGAAACTGGCTCTTTACGGTGACGGCAACAATCTGGGCTTCATTGATATTGCAGACGAATACAAATGGACGAAATCAGGCAAGCTAGCCAACTTTTACACCGGCGCCGGCATGATGCACCTGGGACAGTTTGAAGAGGCAGTCAGCTATCTGAACAAGTACTCACTTGATGACGAGGTTTTGGCCCCGCAGGCCAAGGGTCTCATAGGCGATGCGAAAGCCGAACTCGGCGAGACCGCCGAAGCGATAAAATATTACATGGAAGCTGCCACAATGGCTGATAACTCCTTCCACACCCCGATATACCTGATGAAGGCCGGAATGCTTCATGAAACAGAAGGAAATCACGCAGAAGCGCTCAAGGTATATGAGATGATCCGTGACAAGTATGCCGAGAGTAACGAAGGCAGGAGCATCGACAAATACATTGCACGTGTAAAACTGCACATCGACTGACAGGTGGCTACCCGCGATCTTTCGGACTATGATCCCTCACGTGTTCCCGATGCTTCAGGAATGAGGTTCGGCATTGTCGTAGCCGACTGGAACAGTGAGGTCACGCATACGCTGCTCAAGGGCGCCGTCTCAACCCTGATGCGCCACGGAGTCACCGATAATGATATAGTTGTAAGGCATGTCCCCGGAACTTTCGAGATCACTCTCGGAGCACAGTGGCTGGCCGAGTATGACGACCTTGACGGTGTCATCTGCCTGGGTTGTGTCATCCAGGGCGAAACACCCCATTTCACCTATATCTGCCAGGGAGTGACGCAGGGCATCACCCAGCTTAATATCGAATACAATATACCGTTCATCTTTGGGGTGCTTACAACCCTGACACTGCAGCAGGCCATTGAAAGGGCCGGGGGCATTCACGGCAACAAAGGTGACGAGGCAGCTGTAACAGCCATAAAGATGGCTGCCCTGCAGCGGCTGATGGAAAAGTAGCGGTGCTTTTTAAGTCGGCAGTCGGCAGTCG
Source organism: Bacteroidales bacterium (assembly GCA_049294275.1). Taxonomy (GTDB): domain Bacteria; phylum Bacteroidota; class Bacteroidia; order Bacteroidales; family VadinHA17; genus SR-FBR-E99. Next base: position 82,080 of record JBAQCQ010000050.1, on the reverse strand, counting down.
GCAGTCGGCAGTCGGCAGTCGGCAGGCTTCTATCTCCTGCAGAGCATCCTGTACGGACACCAGGTGCATCGCCTTTCGAAGCGGGTCATGACATAATCCTCATTTTCAGAAAAAATACGGTTCAGGGTCAGGTCAAGCTGCTCTGAGAAGGCTGTCAGGAACCGGTCCCATTCCTGTCTGTCGGCTCCCGGGCCATCCAGCCCGGTAACAGTGGCGTAGGGAGTGAAATCGTGCGATGAGAGCTGTTGCACCCAGAAAATCGCCGGCAGCACCAGGCTGTCGCGATGATTGTCACGTATAAGGGTGCAATAGAGCAATGCCTGGAGGAATGCGTCATTTCTTCTCTCCTTCTCCTCATCGAAGAGATCTTCCGGAGTCACTGCCTCCTTTTTTGGGGCGCCTGTCTTGTAATCAACGACCCTGATCACCTCTCCTGCCTTGTCAACCCTGTCAGCTCTCCCGCCGATCCTTATCTGTTTCTCGCCCCCGTCGGTGCTGACAGTACGTATGGCTGAGAAGTCCTCCTCGAGATGTAGCAGGGTAAGGCTCTTCTCTTTGGAATCATACTCCAGCAGTTCCCTGACATATCTCTCAAGCACATCAATAATTATGACACCCTTGCCAGCCATAAGTGTTTCACTGTCCCATTTCATCTCAGCGGTTGCGGCAGAGATTATAGTGTCCCTTATGAGCTTCCGGTCCTTTGCCATCCTGCCTATTACTGCAGCTGCGTCAGGCTTTCCCTTCAGCGGCTCATAGATCATTTGCAGGGCGTCATGCATTATATTTCCGAACCTTCGCTGATCGATATCCTTTTCGAGAGTCTCCTCCTCCGGCATGCCGCATACATACCTGTAATAGAATCGCATCCTGCAGTTGACCCATGTATTCACAGCGCTGGGCGACAGGTACTTGATACCATCACTGCCGGTTCCGTAGAGATTGACCAGGGCTCCGTTGTGTTCTGGTTTTTTAGCAATTGTATCTGAGATAATGCGGCTTCGTCCCACGCTTATATTTACCGTATGGTGTTGCGGGCTGAAGAGCGGGCTGTAACTCATCCTGACAAGGTACCGGCTCATCTCCCCTGTTGTAAGTCCCTGCGCCGCGGAGTTGTACATGAACCATCCGTTGGAGGGCTTGCGGAGAAGTCTGAAAAAATAGTATGAGTAAATTGATTCATGTTCATTTAATGTAGGCAGCCCGAATGCCCTGCGGATATTGTAGGGAATATAGGTGTTGTCATACGAGATGCCCGGAAAGATCCCCTCATTAAGCGAAAGGAAGATGATGTTTTTGAATTCCAGGGCTCGGGTCTCAAGCACGCCCATAATCTGGATTCCCTTCAACGGCTCGCCCGAGAAGGGGACTATCAGTTTCCTGAAGATCCGGTCAAGCAGTCTGATGCATGTCTCGGTCTTCAGCTCAAGATTATAGGTTCTGATCAGGTTGGCCAGCCTGACCGTGTTGCTCATTGCCATGCGCAGGTATTCACGGTCTGTGCTCAGTGTCATGCCCTCTCCTTCGGCTTCGAACGTGGCTGCCTCAAGCATCTCCATAACACCGGTAAGGTGTTCAGGGATTTCCGGTCCGGCTGCAGGAATTCTGAAGAGGCTCTTCAGAGGCAGGGCAGATGTAAGCATCCCTTCACTCACCCTGATCATATTGCCGGATACTATGGCTGAGATGACCTTTTCCCCCCTGTCTCCTGCAAGCAGCCTGAAATACTGGTGCCCCAGCAGGGCGATCACCTCATCGCTCCTGAAGGAAGTACCGGTTTCGGTCACCCTGGCTGACCGTATGAGAGCCAGCAGCTGTTTGAGGAACGAATAGAGCGATGTGAACCTGAAGGGGTGGCCCATGGTGACGTTGACATCTTCAACCGAAGGCGGTAGTGAAGAAAGCACAGGCATCAGCAGCTTTTCGTCTGCAAGGATTATGGCAGTGTCTGTCAGGTCATCGTCGCCCTCGATGCTATGGCCCTCAAGGATCTTTGATACCATCCTGGCCTGTGCCGTGTCAGACGGCGTGTCAATTATCTGCCATTCGCCGCGGGGCTTACCGGTTTCACAGGCTTCAGCGGGACGGAGCTCGTTCCTGAAAATCCTTCCGTTCTCCTTCATGAAGACTGCCGCCTTATGATCAGCGTCGTGCATGAAGAAGTGGGCGTCATCCCAGTAGAACTTTGCCTGACCGAGGTTTTGCAGGTACCCGAAGAGGGTTTTCTCGCAGTTGTTAAGGGCGTTAAGCCCCACTATATGCCATGTCTTTCCTTCCGGCACCTTCAGTGTTCCGGCGACAGCCCGTTCCGCGACGTCTCGGCAGAGCATGCCGTCGCCCGCCTGGCGCCGCTCTCGCATAACAGTCCTGAAATCATTGTAAAGCGGCGCCAGCTTCTGCCAGACCGACTGGAACTTCGACCGGGCCTCACTGCCTGAAGCGCCTGGATTGAATGACTTCCAGAAGCCGCGAATGATCTCAGTCTGCTCTTCTGTCAGCCCGCCGAATTTCGCATCTATCTCCTTCAGGTCGGTTATATTCCCGTAGAGCTTCTCAGCATCTGCAAGGTAGAGGTCGATGTCGTTGAAATCGCTGATGATGACCTCGCCCCACGACCAGAAGTCGTCAAAGGCCATCTCTTCACCGTAACGTTTTTTATAGACCCCATAGAGCTCGAAAATCAGCGTTTCAGTCTCTGCCGGCGTCAGTTCAGTGAAGGAGCGGAACAGTTCGCTGACGGTTAACATCTGCGGTGACCACTGAGGCCTGGCGCTGAGCCGTGAGAGGGCGCGGGCCAGGTAGAGACCGGCCCTGCGGCTGGGAAGGACCACAACCTGGCTCTCCATCGTTTCACCGTGCTGTTCACGGAGCATATATGCCACCTTCTCAAGAAAGTCCATTGTCTTCTCTTTTGTAAAGCCTGCCCTGCCAGGTGCCCCGCTCACCGAGGCGCTGTTCAAAGAGCCGGAATATTTCATCGCTGCGCATGTGCCAGTCGCGGGGATCATCAAGCAGGCGCGGAGGGGCCTCACCGCTTATGCGGTCGATCATCACCGAGGGGTTAAGTCTTTCACAGAACGTGATAACCAGGTCGAGGTACTCCTCAAGTGTATAAAGATCAAATGCGGAGGGATCTTTTTTATATTCATCGGCCATCTGTGTTCCTCTGATCAGTTGCAGCTGCCTTATTTTCAGTGATTTCAGGGGCAGTGAAGAGATCTCCTCTGCACTGTCTGTTATCTGGCTGCGGCTTTCGCCGGGGAGTCCGAAGATAAGATGTGCCCCGGTGTTCAGTCCCCTGGCAGCCGTCTCCACCACGGCTCTGACAGAGGCAGCAAAGTCATGGCCCCTGTTAATCCGTTTCAGCGTTTCATCGCTGACTGATTCGATGCCATACTCGACCATAACAAACCGCTCACGTGCAATGACGGCAAGCCGATCGAGAAGTTCTCCGCTGACACAGTCGGGGCGCGTGCCGATTACAATGCCTGCCACGGCCGGATGGCGGAGTGCCTGGTCGTACTGAGCCATCAGCTTTGCGGTATCTGAATATGTATTTGTATATGCCTGGAAATATGCAAGGAAAGCATCGGCACGCCGGTACCTGCGGCGGTGGAAAGAGATGCCCTGTTCAATCTGTTCTGTAATGCTCTTCTCAGGTGTGCAGTAGGCCGGGATAAATGCTTCGTTGAGGCAGTAGGTGCATCCCCCGTAGCCAAGGCTTCCGTCGCGGTTGGGGCATGTGAAGCCGGCATTTATGCTCACTTTCTGGACTCTTTTGCCAAAGAGTCTGGTAAACCAGTCGGCATACGAATTGTACCTGCGGTCGGTCACCGGTAAGTGTGTCGTCTCTTTCTTCATGCCTCCTCCACGATATCCTTTTCCACGTACCAGAGCCACGATTTTACGTCGTTATAGCCCATTTGCCTGAGCAGTTCGCGGTAAGCCGCCGCCTGCCTCCTGTGCCCCGGTAAGGGCTCCCCGAACTTATAATCGACCACCGTCACGGTGCCGTCACGTATCATGACCCTGTCGGGGCGTCGGGTGGCGCCAGTGGGCATTATTATGGTGGCCTCCGTCATCACCCTGCAGGTGCCGTCAAACCAATCCCTGACTTTTTCGGAGGTGAGCATGGCATGCAGACGTGATGCGATCATCTCACGCCCCTGCAGGTGAAGGAGGCCGCTGCCGCAGGCATGGTCCACGGCCGGCTCAATGTCAGCGGTTGTATTTATCCTGCTGAGAAGCTCGTGCATCATGATGCCGTAGGCTCGTCCGCCGGGTTCAGCAAGTTTCAGGTCATCGTGGGGGAGGGCGCCGCCCGTTCTCAGCCTCAGGGCACCGCGCGGTTCCGTAACAATATAATTGTCCAGCTTAATCTGTTCACCCTGCTCTTTTCTCTCAACAGGAGGCAGCTCACCGCATTCAATTATTCTCAGGCCTCCTGCATCTGTCCGGATGAAGTCATCGGGCAGACTCTTCAGAGCCTCGTTGATGAGGCTGCCCGCGTTGGCTCCGCTGCCGGAGGGCACCGGCATTTCAGGTGCCATTATACAGAGGGCGTCAATTGCCCTGGTGAAAGCGACATAGAGCAGATTAACACCGTCAAGCCAGTCCGATGCCTTCTCCATCCTTGCCTGCCCTGCAAAGAGGGACTCATCAAGACGGCTGCTGAACTCAGGCAATACCACAGGCATGGGGGCAAACGGTTCAGGCACCTCTGTCACCCATAACAGTGGCCTGCTGAAACCGGGTTTTGAGAAATCCCATGCGGCAAAGGGCACAATTACAACCTTGCTCTGCAGTCCCTTGGCCTTGTGAATCGTCATCACGCGCATTGCCTCCTGCCGGTCAGACTGGCTTAGTGTGCTCCTGAATCCTTCATTCTCCCACCAACCGACAAAGGAGGATATATCGGAGCTGTAGCGTCCCGAGTAGGACAGGACAACATCCTGGAACGAACTTAAATAGGCTGTATTCTCCCGGTAGCTTCCAAGGCTGAAGTACCTGATCATGTTTTCCGTGGCACTGAAGAGGGAGGAATTCCTGAATGAAACCAGCTCCTTCTCCCAGCCTTTGGGAAGGGGATCGGGCCCGTCGTTTTCTTTGTCTGCAGCATTAACAAGGTCGTCTGCTCCGCCCGTAGCCAGCACGTATGACCTGACCATCAGGCTGCGGTTAATGCGACTGCCGGGGTCGGCCAGGTACCTCAGACATGAGATAATAAGGGTGACGGCCGGATTACGTTCAAGGAAGAGCGATTCGCCGGATGTGATCTCATAATTGTACCTGGCGCGCTGTTCAGGAGTGCACGCAGCGCTGTACTCGAGGATGCGGCTTATTATGCTCTTGCCCTCCTCATTGGTGCGACAGAGAAAGAGGATGTCGTCAGCCCTGTAACCGTGTTCCTGAAAATTCTCAATCACGGAAGGCAGATCATTCAGGACCCTCTCCTTCCATCCATCATCCTCATCCTTGCTGCAGAGACTCACGCGGACATAACCTCCCTGCTTTCCCTGAGTGCCTTGCTGCACTGATCCTTCATAAACTTCCCTTATTCTAAGGCCGTCAAATCCAAGCTTCGCATCACAGAGGGCCGGGATGGCTCCCGGTCCGAACATATGGTTGTTAAAACGGATTATGTTGATGCGGCTTCGGAAGTTGACATTCAGGGGGATGGTCCTGACTGTCTCGTGGCCGAATGCCTCCGCAGCCTCGGAATGGATTATCCTCCAGTCGCTGTTACGCCACCGGTAGATAGACTGTTTTACATCGCCCACGACAAGGTTGTCGCTGCCCCTGGATAGCGTCTCCGCGATCAGCGGCCTGAAGTTGTTCCACTGTATGCGTGATGTATCCTGGAACTCATCAATGATGTAGTGGTCGTATACAGCCCCGATCTTCTCATAGATAAACGGCGTGTCATCATCGGCTATGAGCTTGTTTATGAGCTCACCTGAGTCGGAGAGCAGGAACAGGTTCTGCTCATGTGCCTGTTCGCGCACCCTCTCGCTTAAGGCCCCGAGGATGCCGATGACGTGAATGGTTCTTACCTGCACAAGTGCTGAGACATAGGTCCGGTACCGTTTTTCAAACAGTTCCGTTATCGCCCTCACAACGTCATTCAATCCCATTCCGGCGGCAGCTTCAAAGGCTTTGACAACGGCAGGGGTGGCTCCACCCGCATAGTATCTGCCCTCTGCCAGGGCCTTTGTCCATGTAGCATTAGGGGGCCTGGTCTCACGCAGTGCATATCTCCTGAGGCTCTCTCCGACTCCTCCCCTGCTCTTTGAGTGGAAATCTGCCGCAGTAAGTCCGCAGCTGAGGTATATTTCAACACCGCGGGAAGCAAGGTTCCGAAGATCAGATTCGAAATCCCTTATAATTGTGAATATCTTGCCGGTATAATGTCCGAGCATTTCATAATCACCTATTTTTTTCCTGTCATCAGGGCTCAGCTGCCTGAAGTTCTCCCTGAAGATCAGTGCGGCAACATCCATTATCTCCTTGCGGATGTCCCATCCCTTGTTGTCATCGAGGCGCGAGCCCACATACGACGAAATCCAGCCGAGCAGTCTCCCGTCGGTCGCAACAGCGGACAGCAGGCTGTCGACGGCATCTGACAGGAGGGATTCGTGTTCTAACTCTATCTCATACCCGGCAGGTATGTCTATCTCGCGTGCAAACGCCCGTATCACCCTCTGGAAGAATGAATCGATGGTTCCGACGGTGAACCTGGAGTAGTCCTGAAGGATATTGTTAAGCGCCAGCGGGGCATGCTTCCTGACCGTCAGCTTTGCGATGCTGCTGTCTGGCCAGAGGTCGGGGAAAAATTTACAGAGGTAAGATGCGAATTCCGTGCGTTCGGTTTCACCCGCGGCATCATCGCGGCCGAGGGTGTGAAGACGTCTGAGAATGCGGCTCTTCATCTCGGCCGCGGCGCTGTTGGTAAAGGTCACAGCGAGAATCCTCCGGTATGCCCCAGGGTCATGCAGGACACGTGACAGGTAGAAGCCGGTCAGGGCGTGGGTCTTGCCGGAACCTGCCGAAGCACTGTATTTCAATAACTTACCTTGAGAGTTCATCGATTGAAAAATAGCAAAAAAAGAGGCATGAAGGGAGGCATGTGTTAAGTAGTTTTCAACATATTCAGTAAAGAGCTACCTTTGCGGCGTGAAAAAGAAGGTTGTTGTCGGTTTGTCGGGAGGTGTTGACTCCAGTGTTGCCGCATGGCTCCTGAAGGAACAGGGTTATGAGGTGGAAGGTGTCTTCATGATCAACTGGCATGACAGCAGGGGGCTGCTGAAGGGCGACTGTCCATATGACGAGGATGTCACTTTTGCTGAGATGGTGGCCCGGAAGCTGAAGATCAGGCTTCGTGTCATTGACCTCAGCACGGAATACCGTGCCAGGGTCGTTGACTATATGTTCAGCGAGTATGCCCTCGGACGCACGCCCAATCCTGATGTTTTGTGCAACCGCGAGATAAAGTTCGATTCATTTGTCCGTGAAGCCCTTAAGGAGGGCGCTGATTACATTGCCACCGGCCACTACTGCCGCGCGGAGACGACTGAAACGGCTGCAGGACGGATGAACAGGCTGCTTTCGGGAGTCGACCGCAACAAGGACCAGAGCTATTTCCTGTGCCAGGTGAGCCAGAGGCAGCTTGACAACGTGCTTTTCCCTGTCGGCAGCCTCACCAAGCCCGAGGTGCGCAGGATCGCGACGGAGCTTGGACTGGCCACCGCTGACAGGAGGGATTCGCAGGGCATCTGCTTTGTGGGCAAGGTTGACCTCCCGGTGTTTCTTCAGCAGAAACTCGACACCAAAAAGGGAAGGATCATCAACGTGCCGCAGGATCATGTTTTCCGGACATGGCCAGACGGGCTGCCCGATGGCGACACCGCCAACGGTGATCTGGCCCTGATGGCTGAACCTCATACAATGGGACCCGGTGACGGATTGACTGCCGGTGTCCATAACGGAGCCCACTTTTACACCATAGGGCAACGCAAGGGACTCAACCTCGGCGGTTACAGGGAGCCGCTCTTTGTAATAGCAACAGATACCCTTGACAATTTAGTGTATGTGGGTGAGGGTCAGATGCATAAGGGCCTTTACCGCAAAGGACTGTTCATCAGGGCGCAGGAGGTGCACTGGATCAGGCCTGATCTTGCTATGGCTCCGGGCGAATCACGTGATTATGATGTAAGAATTCGTTACCGCCAGCCCTTGCAGAAGGGACGTTTGTTTGCCCGTGATGAGGGTTACTACATTATCTTCGAAAGAGAGCAGCGGGGCATCACCCCGGGGCAGTTTGCCGCGTGGTATGACGGGGAGGAGCTGCTGGGGTCGGGGGCAATTCTGCGTTAGAAACCCGAAGGATTTGCAATTGACGATTTGCGATTGACGATTAAACTTGCAACCGGACTCCATAAATCGAAAATCGAAAATTCTTATTGCCTGCCTACGACAGCCTGTTACGGTAATCCTCGTAACCGAACTCCCTGACCAGCCGGAATTCCTGATCCTTTGTCCAGATGCCAATGTGGGGGTGTGGCACTCCGTTGAAGGTGGTTGTCTTAACCATCGTGTAGTGGATCATGTCCCAGAAGACAATGCGGTCACCAGGTTTCAGCTCACGGTGAAACGACCAGTCGCCCATGAAGTCGCCCGAGAGGCATGAGTTGCCTCCCATGCGGTATGCGGGTTTTCCCCCGACCGGGTCAAAAGCCCCCATTATGGCCGGTTTGTAGGGCATCTCCAGGCAGTCGGGCATGTGGGCAGTGAAGGAGACATCGAGCATAGCCGTTTTTATACCGTCACGGACAACAATATCCTCGACGGTTGAAACCAGCTCACCCGTCTCCCAGGCAAATGCGCTTCCCGGTTCAAGAATAAGATGAATGTTGTGTTTTTCGCTGAAACGCTTCAGCAGGCCGATCAGATGACCGGTATCATAACCACGGCGTGTTATCAGGTGCCCGCCTCCCATATTGATCCACTTCAGTCCGGGAAACAGGTGCCCGAACTTCTCCTCCACCACTGTAAGCACCTTCTCAAGTGTATATGAGTCAGACTCGAAAAGCACATGGAAATGGAGTCCCTCCACCCCTTCCGGCAGTCCGTCAGCCAGTTCCGCGGCCGTCACACCAAGCCTTGAACCCGGGGAGCATGGATCATAGATCCCGTGAGCTATCTCCGAATACTCGGGATTGATGCGCAGGCCGGGCGAGATATGCCGGCCCTCGCCTTTCAGCACGGGGGCAAACTTTGAATACTGCGCCAGGGAGTTGAAGGTAATGTGCGAGCTGTAGCGCAGTATCATTCCAAACTCCTCACGACGGAACACAGGGGCGTATGTATGTGCGGGTGCGCCCATCTCCTCAAAGCAGAGACGGGCTTCATGGATTGAGCTGGCTGCGGCGCCTGAGACATATTCGCGGACTATCGGGAAGACCGACCACATCGCAAATCCCTTGAAAGCAAGGATTATTTCAGCGCCCGAAGCCTGAGCGACATGGCTGATGATTTCAAGATTACGTCTCAGCCGCTCTTCGTCGATCACATAGCAGGGCGAGGGGATTTTCTGGTAGTCAATCATCTCAAAGCTCCAGGTCGATGTCAAACCTCTCATGCCACGGAAGGCCGAGGAGAGCCAGTTCTTTCAGGAAGGGGTCCGGATCGAACTGTTCCACGTTCCAGACGCCCGGTTTTTTCCATAGGCCTTTCATATACATCATGGCTCCTGTGGCTGCAGGCACGCCGGTGGTAAAGCTCACAGCCTGGGTTCCCGTCTCCCGGAAGGCCTCCTCATGGCTGCAGTTGTTCCATATATAGTATGTACGCTCCTTCCCGGCCTTGCCGGGGCCCCTGATCCGGCATCCTATCGATGTCCATCCCTTGTAGTTCTCTCCCAGGTCACCCGGGTTGGGCAGCACCTCCTTCAGAAACTGTATGGGAATGATCTCCATACCTTTATACATGACGGGATCAATCCTAGCCATGCCGATGTTCTGTATCACCCTTAGATGCGTCAGGTACTCCTGCCCGAATGTCATCCAGAAGCGGGCGCGCCTGATTGCGGGAAAGTTTTTAACGAGTGATTCAAGCTCTTCATGGTAGATAAGGTAAGACTCCCTTGGTCCGATCCCGGGATAGGTAAGCGGTTTGTGGATCTCATGAGGCTCGGTGAGTATCCATTTTCCGTTCTCCCAGTACTTTCCCTTCTGGGTAACCTCCCTGATGTTGATTTCGGGATTGAAGTTGGTAGCGAATGCCTTTCCGTGATCTCCTGCATTGCAGTCGACTATGTCAAGGGAATGTATTTCACTGAAGTGGTGTTTTGCAGCGTGGGCGGTAAACACCCCGGTCACTCCCGGGTCAAAGCCGCAGCCAAGGATTGCTGTCAATCCCGCACCGCGATACCGGTCATGGTAGGCCCACTGCCAGGAATACTCATATTTAGCCTCTTCAGGCGGTTCATAGTTGGCAGTATCGAGATAAGCCACACCGGTTTCGAGGCAGGCATCCATTATGTGAAGATCCTGGTAGGGAAGTGCCAGGTTGACCACGAGGTCAGGACCGAAGGATCTGATCAGCTGAACCATTTCCCGCACGTTGTCGGCGTCCACTTTCGCCGTCTGCACCCTATTGCCGCCTGTCCGTTCTGCAATGGCATCGCATTTCGATTTTGTCCGGCTGGCAAGCATGATCTCATCAAACACTTTGGGCAGCTGAGCCATTTTGGTCACCGTAACCGTACCGACGCCACCGGCGCCAACAACAAGTACCTTTCCCATTACGTTATATTCTGGTTATTTGCAAAGGTAATTTTTTTAGACATTTTTTCCGGCCTCTGATGCGTTTAGAGGAAAAGTTATATTTTTGCACTCGTATCAACACAATTGTCTTTTATGGACGATTATCACGCGAGCCGTTTTATAAATTTCGTTCTGCTGAGGTAAACTGGCGACAGGTACCTCTGTGGAAATTAAAAGAGGAGGTACTATAATGATTACTTACTGGCAGATGATCCCCAACGGTCTCCTTCCGTTGAATTCTTATGAGAAAGGCTGCATTGTCAACGTCACCGATCCCACCACTTCGGAAATCGGAATTTTAAAGACCACCCTCAAGGTGCCTGATGATTTTCTTGCCGACATTCTTGACGTCGACGAGCGCTCCAGGATGGAGGTCGAGGATGATATGCTGCTTATGATTTACCGTATCCCCTACCAGAATCAGTCAAACGGTTTCCCCTTCACAACCATCCCTCTCGGGCTCGTACTGAATAAGGACAGTCTTGTAATCATCTGTCACAACAACAATGAGGTTCTCGACGATTTCTTCAGCCGCAGCGGCAAGGGGATCACCATCGAGACCAAGATCGACCTGATTCTGCATCTGTTCCTTCGCACTACGATGTTCTACCACAGGTACCTGAAGCAGATCAACAACCAGACTGCAATGATAGAGCAGGATCTGGAAAAGTCGACACGCAATCAGGAGCTCCACCGGCTTCTGAAGATGGAGAAGTGCCTGGTCTATTTCACCACCTCGCTCCGTTCAAACGAGATGATGATGCTGAAACTGAAGAACTCGAAGTGGATCCGCGATTATGAGTTTTCATCCGACCTGCTGGAAGAGGCAACGATAGAGAACCGGCAGGCCATTGAGATGGCAAAGATTTACAGCGATATTCAGAGCGGTATGATGGATGCCTTTGCATCGGTCATTTCCAACAACCTGAGCATAGTGATGAAGTCGCTGACGATAGTGACGATTGTTCTGATGGTACCGACCCTGGTTGCGAGTTTTTACGGCATGAATGTCCCGAACATGCTTGAAGACAATAAGATGGCCTTCTGGCTGATACTGGGAGGGTCACTAATTCTTTCATTCCTTGGGGTTCTCCTTCTAAGGAGGATGAAGTGGATGTAACAGCCGCACGGGAACCTTACTCCAGTTTTGCCAGGTGCTGCCTTATCTTTTCAAGGTTTTGCGGCGTGCCGCAATCGAACCAGTAACCCTCATCGTGAAGGTGTGCCATTATCCGGTTTTTGCCGGCCAGCATGAGATAGAGCGATGTCATTGTATAGATGCCCTCCGGCATCATATCAAGGATCTCCGGGGAGAGCACATGAATGCCTGAAAAAGCTATCTCTTCAAGCCCCTTGCTGCTGCTGACAGTGATTATCTCTTCCTTTGATGCTATGTTTCTCCATCCTCTTATTCTCCCGGTCCGGTCCACCAGGAAGAACCTGTTTCCCGGCCGGTGTCTCACTGCCAGGGTAGCCAGCGCTCCGGAACTGAGGTGGGTCTGATACAAGGTCCTGATATCCAGGTCTGTAAATATATCAACATTATAACAAAGGAATGGTTCCCTGTCAAAGAAACCGCGCGCATTCAGCAGACCGCCACCGGTGTCAAGCAGCTCTGTGGTCTCATCGGATATTGTTATCCGGAATCCATCGCCGCGAAGCCTCTCAATCTCCTCCTTCATCAGGACAGGGTGGTGATGGATGTTGACTATCAGGTCGTTAAACCCTGCTACGGCAAGTTTCTCCGCAGCCAGACGCAGTGCTGTCTTACCGTTTACATCGACAAGGGCCTTTGGTCTTTCCCTGCTCAGTTCCCCTAGCCTTGTCCCCAGGCCGGCGGCAAAGATCATAGCCTTCATGGATCGATGGCCGTATGGGTTATTGTCACTGTCGCTCCGGGCATTGCAGAGAGCATTGATGCCACTCTCTCGGCGCACCAGACCGAGCGGTGGCGCCCGCCCACGCAACCGAAGGAGGCATTGATATCAAGGATTCCCTTCCTGCGCATCATTGGCAATGAGTTCCGGATGATGTTCGTACAGTCACCAACGAAAGCCACAGCCTCGTCATCATTGCCAAAGAACTCAACCACTTCGGGGTCCAGCCCGGTCAGATCGTTAAGCTCCGTCACTGTAGCGGGATTGCGCAGGCCACGGCAGTCGAAGACAAATCCGCTGCCGTTGTCGTAAGTGATCACCTTTCCCTTAACATAGGAGAAGCTCTCGATGTGGATCTTCACAAGGTCCTTATAATGCTCGAGGATACGGTATTTCCTCTGCAAAGGGACAGATTCCGAAGCTTTCCTGAGTTCGGGGAGATCGATCTGCAGGGTGTCACCTGCAAGAAGCTCATTCATCAGCTCCACTGCCGGCACGATGCTCTCCGTAAAAGTAGGCTTGTTCTCATGCAGTCCCCTGAATCCGAATGCTCCGAGGGCCTGCATGAGCCTTATCAGGGTGAATGCCCCGGAGTGTCTTTGAAGAGACTCCTTCGTCTTACCTGTGGCAGCAGCGAAAAGGTCAAGATGGCGGTTCAGGGTTTTCTCCCTTATGCCGGCCGGTATATAGGCTTTGGCATCAAAGACAAGTGAGGCTATGTCGTAATGAGGAGCTCCAAGCCTGCCTCCCTGGTAGTCAATGTACCAGGGCTTGCCGTCGCGAAGCATGATATTGGCCGTCTGGAAATCGCGGTAGAGAAAATAATCCTGCCCTGCATCAAGCAGGAAGCGGGTCAGCGTCTCAAAATCGCGCTCAAGCCTTATTTCATTGAAAGGGGCGGCCATCAGCTTCAGGAACATATACTTGTAATAGTTCATGTCCCACACTATGCTCTGGCGGTCAAAACTACGGTGGGGATAGCAGAGTGACAGGTCAAGCCCCTCGATGCCTTCGGTCTGTATCCTGACAAGATCCGCCGCGATTGTAAGGAAAAGAGCTTCAGTCTCCTCGTTGAATCTCTCATCGTCGGAGCGCCGGGCAAGCCATGTGAATAGGTTAATGTCGCCCAGGTCTTCCAGGAAGTAGACCTTGTCTTCGGGAAAATAAATATAGATCTCGGGAACAGGCAGCTGTTTCGACCTGAAGTGGTTCGAGAAACCGACAAATGCGTCGTTCTCTTCACGGCTCGGGTTGAAGGCCCCGATGACCTGTCCCTCGGCATAGAAGAGTCTGAAGTAGACCCTGTCAGAGCCAGACTGCGGCAGCCGGGTAATTATTTCGGGAGGTGAGCCTTTCCATCTCAGGAAGGCCTTTTCCACCGTTGTCCTTATATCCATTTCAGAGCCGGATGATGATTTTTTTGCGATACAGGATATAACCCAGGGCCCAGATTACAATCACCAGCATTATGGGGAACATGAGGCTTGCCAGCTTCTGGTTTTCGAACAGCGGGCTGCAGACATGGGTGAAGATCCAGCTGTAGAGTGACTGTTCACCGATCTTTATTACCAGGAGAGTTTTGGTCAGCATGCTGGCCAGAACGTATGTGAAAAGAGCATTGATGCCGAAAGTGTTGAAGAAGCCGGTCCATCCCCGGAGATTCCATATATCCACAATCATGAAGAGCAGCGCCAGTATCACCATCCCGATTCCTCCTGCATAGAGAACATATGAGCTCGTCCATATGGGTTTGTTGATCGGGAAGAACTCGCCCCAGATCAGGCCTGCTCCGATGAGCAGCGCTCCGATCAGCGCCATCAGGCCGACGGTTTTCCATGTGGTGCCCGTCTTACTTATGAGGTGGCCAACCATAAAGCCAAGCAGCACCGTCGCTGTCGCAGGCAGGGTGCTGAGCAGTCCCTCCGGATCGAAAGGTACCCCGAAGCCCTTGTAGAGATGGTTCTCACCGATTACAGCCAGGTCAACGGTCCGTGCGAAATTGCCTTCAAGTGAATAGGGATCGCTCCCGCCAAAAAAGTACATCAGGGCCCAGTAACCGAAAAGAATAACTGCGGTTGCTATCCAGATATAATTCCTTTTTATCAGCATCACCAGCACTGCTCCGAGTCCCCATGCAAGGGCTATCCTCTGAAGCACTCCCATTATCCGCAGGGTGTCATAGTCGCGGACAAACCGTGGGAAGATATTAAGGAACAGACCCACGGCGAATATCAGGGCCACTCTCCTCAGTATCCTCACAAGGGAAGGTCCGGAAAACTCAAAATTGAACTTTCGCAGGGAGTACCACATTGCCACCCCCGAGATAAAGAGAAACGAGGGAAAGACAAGGTCTGTAGGAGTGCAGCCATGCCATGCGGCATGCCTGAGGGGGGGGAACACATGACTCCAGGTACCGGGAGTGTTGACAATGATCATGAAAACCACCGTCATGCCCCTGAATACGTCGAGTGACATAAGACGCGCTGACTTGCTGCCGGCGCTCTTGCCGGGACTCTTTGATGCTGCCATTTTAGTTTTTTAACTTCGTAAAAATAACAAATTGGAACTAATCAAAATGAGGAATAATAAATAAAGAAAAGTACTATTTTTGATTCATTCCAAATTCATGCATCCGATGAAAAACATATTGTTTCCCGTTCTTCTGTCACTGGCTCCCGCTATTTTCTCACCTGTGATGGCTCAGGCCACCGGGAACAATCTGCCTTGGCAAAAATATTTAAACGATACCAGGGTTGACAGTCTTCTCCGAACTCTGACTGTAAGAGAGATGATTGCGCAGCTTTTCTGGGTGCCGGCATGGGCTTCGGAGAAGGGTGACAACTTCAGGCAGGTGGAGGAGCTTGTGGCAAAGCACGGCATCGGAGGAGTTATTTTCTTTGAAGGCTCGCGTGACAGGCAGATAGATTACACGGAGCAAATCAAAAGGATAACGAAGATCCCTCTCATTATTGCCCAGGATGCGGAATGGGGAACGGGCATGAGGCTCATGGAGATCGAGGATTTCCCGTACCAGATGACCATGGGTGCCCTTCAGGATGATTCCCTCATCTACAGGATGGGCACAGCCGTGGCACGGCAATGTCATGACATTGGCGTAAACGTCAACCTGGCTCCGGTAGCAGATGTAAACAACAACCCGTTCAACCCGGTTATCAATTACAGGTCTTTCGGTGAGGATCCGGAAAAGGTGGCGTCTAAGGCGGTCATGTACATGAAAGGCCTTCAGGATCATGGTATTATGGCCTGTGCAAAACATTTCCCCGGTCACGGTGATACGGATATCGACTCACATACCGGCCTTCCTGTCATAAGGGGTGACAGGAAACGGTTTGACGCAGTCGAGCTGGTGCCATTCAGGCGTCTGATTAATGAGGGTGTGGGTTCAATAATGACAGCACACATAAGTGTTCCAGGACTCGAGGCCACGCCACGTCTTCCCGCCACATTCTCACGAAAAGTGATAACCGGAATACTCAGGGAGGACACCGGTTTCCGGGGCCTTATACTCACCGATGCCATGAACATGGCAGGTGCCACCCTGACATATCCGTCAGGAATTGCGGATGCAGAGGCCCTTAAGGCAGGCAATGACATCATTGAATACTCCACCGATCCGTTGCGTGCCATTGATGAGATTGCCAAAAGGGTTGAAAAGGGAGAGATAACCGTGGATGAGATCACATCGAGGTGCCGCAGGCTGCTGGCTGCCAAGCTGTGGCTTGAGAGCGGGGAGACCGGGTTTTCCGGTACGGAGGGAAAAGATGCCATTCCCGTATCAGCCCACCCTGCCATGATAAGAGAGCTCTACGCCGGCGCCATGACGCTGATCGAAAACAATGAGAACCTTGTGCCACTGGGGCGACTTGACAAGATCAGGATTGCCACCGTAGCTGTCAATCGTCTGGCGATGACAGAGTTCCAGAAGATGACCGACAGGTATACAAACGCTGACCATTATTACATTGATCCGGATAATGAACAGGGTGCCCGGTTTGTTCTCTCGAAGCTGAAGGATTATGATGTGGTCATCGCCGGTATTTGCGCGCTTGAGCAGAAACCTGCAGGAGGATACGGAGTGACTCCGCAGCTGAATTCCGTCTTCAGGCAGATAGCGGGACTTACCCGTTCGGCAGTCATCTGGTTCGGAAACCCATACGGTATTGCGAAGCTCGACATGAGTGTCAGGCCGACTGCTCTGCTTGTTGGCTACCAGGATAACAGCTATGCACATCAGACAGCGGTGCAGGTACTCTTCGGGGGGCTGGGTGCCAGCGGACGACTTCCTGTCACTGTCAACGCCGCTTATCCCGAAGGTTTTGGCATTAAAACGCCCGGAGGCATCAGGCTCCAGTTCGGATTCCCCGAGAATGCAGGTATCTCATCGGAAAGACTGGTCAGCAAGATTGACTCAATCGTTCAGAAGGGGCTCGATACCCTCGCCTTCCCAGGATGCCAGGTGCTGATTGCCCGCAAGGGGATCGTGGTTCTCAACAAATGCTACGGCTTTCACCTGTATGACAGCACCGAGGCGGTATCGGAGCACGACATGTGGGATCTGGCCTCGGTGACAAAGGTATCAGCTGCGACACCGTCGCTGATGCTGCTAAATGACCGCGGGCTTTTCGACCCCGACAAGACCCTGGGGGAGTACCTGCCATGGTTCAGGTTCTCAGACAAGGGTGACATGGTTCTGCGAGAAATGCTGGCCCACCAGGCCGGCCTGAGGTCATGGATACCCTTCTGGCGTAACACGCTCGAGAACGACAGCACATTCAGGAGAGGCATCTTCAGTGATGTCAGAAACAGGCGGTTTGCACTCAGGGTTACTGACTCTGTATATATGAACAGACACTATCTGAAGGATATGTTCAGGGAGATCCGTGACAGCCCGACAGGCCCCAAAAAATATGTCTATTCCGACCTGACATTCATACTGGCGGCTGAGATTATTGAGAGCCTGACGGACATGACCATAGATAAGTTCGCACCGGAGAACATCTACCGTCCGATAGGGGCTTTCAACATCACCTACAACCCATTTGAAAAGTATCCCCTGGAACGGATAGTGCCAACGGAATATGATTCGCTGTTCCGCAGGCAGCTGCTACGGGGGACGGTTCATGATGAGGGTACTGCTATGCTTGGCGGTGTGTCAGGCCATGCAGGCTTGTTTGCCACCGGAAATGATCTCATGAAGCTGGTTGAGATGTACCGGCGCGGCGGTGAGTACGGCGGGGTCAGGGTGCTGAGCCGGGAGGTATTGAATGAGTATACCCGGGTTCAGTTCCCTGAGAACCATAACCGCAGGGCACTTGGCTTTGACAAGCCCATGCTTGAGAACGACACCATTCCTCCCGGTGAGGCTTACCCGTGCCGTTCCGCCTCAAAGTCAAGCTTTGGCCACTCGGGTTTTACAGGAACGTTCATATGGGTTGACCCGGAGGCAGAGATATCATATGTCTTCCTCAGCAACAGGGTCTACCCCACCCGCAACAACAACCTTCTCTCTGAACTCTCGATCCGAGGGAAGATACTGCAGGCAACATATGATGCGATAATTCAATAATTTGTGATTTGCGATTGACGATTTTTAACGGTCCCAAATCGAAGATAAAAAATCGAAAATAAAAAAGCCGTTCTTCACGGCTTTTTTCGTGTGCCCAGGACAAGACTCGAACTTGCACACCCTTACGAGCACCAGCCCCTCAAGCTGGCGTGTCTACCAATTTCACCACCTGGGCGGTTTTGGCTCAGGGCCCAGGGCTCTGGGCTCAGGGCAGCGTGTTACTGCTCTGTGCTCCTTGCACTGCGCTCTGTGCTGCTTTCTGTGCCCAGAACAGGACTCGAACCTGCACATCATTGCTGACACTAGTCCCTGAAACTAGCGCGTCTACCAATTTCGCCATCTGGGCAATTAAAAGTCGAAAATCAAAAGTCGAAAGTCAAATGTTGAAAATGAACTCATTTGTCTTGCGCCTTTACCCTTTGTCCTTTAACGCGGGTGCAAAAATAAAGATTTTTTTTAATCAACGTGCCTCTTTGCTGAAAAGAGCGTAATTTTTAATTACAGATTTCACTTTTGCCTATATTTGATCCCCAAACAATGGAATGGATGCCGCAGAGGCAGCATCTGGTACAGAGAAGGAAGATGAAGGTCTATAAATTCGGGGGCACCTCTGTGGGAAGTCCTGAGCGGTTCAGGGCGCTGATCCCTCTTATAAACGACGGTGAGTTGAAGATTGTCGTTCTGTCGGCAATGGCTGGTACCACAAATGCCCTTGTAGAGATTTCGGAACTGTTTGCAACAGGAAATAAAAACGATGCAGGCAAAAAGACAGGTGTGCTTCGTGCCAGATATCACACTGTTGCAGGTGAGCTTTTCGCCTCATCAACCTGGGCTGAGGGGGCGCATGACCTGATCGATGAACATTTCGATTATATCGTCAACCTCTTCACGCGTGAGTACAGCCGTCACAATGAGAAGCGCATTGTTGCCCGCGGCGAACTGATCTCAACGGCTCTGCTACATTTTCTGCTTTCGGAGACGGGAATCCCTTCCTTCCTGCTGCCGGCCCTTAATTACATGAGGATAGACAAGGATGGCGAACCCGACTATTTCTATATAAGGGAGAACCTGAAGCGTGAGATGGCATCTGTGAAGGACGAAAAGATCATTATTACCCAGGGATTCATCTGCCGTAATGCTTACGGAGAGACTGACAACCTCCACCGCGGAGGGAGTGACTACAGCGCCACCATCACCGGGACGGCCATCGGAGCTGAGGAAGTTCAGATATGGACGGATATCAGCGGGCTGCATAACAATGACCCGAGGTATGTAGAGGGCACGCGGGTGATAAGGAGCCTTTCCTATGGTGAAGCGGCAGAGCTTGCCTACTTCGGAGCGAAAATACTCCATCCCTCCAGCATCAACCCTGCCCGTTTGAAGAATATCCCCGTCAGGCTGAAGAACACAATGGAGCCCTCCGATGAAGGAACGCTGATCACTTCTGAATCACCACGGGAGGATTATAAGGCCGTTGCTGCAAAAGATGGGATCACCGCGCTCAGAATCCAATCCGACAGGATGCTGATGGCATACGGTTTCATGAGGAGGATTTTCGAAGCCTTCGAAGCTTTCAAGACGCCGATAGACATGATCACAACATCCGAGGTCTCGGTTTCGCTTACGATTGAAGACCCTACCCACCTCAGCGAGATAGTCAGAACCCTGAGTTCGATTGGGGCCGTTGAAGTTGAAAAGGATCAGACGATAATCTGTGTCGTCGGGGACTTCAGGCCTGACAGGGTAGGGTCCGCCCCGGAAATATTCGAGGCGCTGAATGTCATACCAGTCAAGATGATATCATACGGAGGCAGTGAAAACAGTGTATCAATACTTATAAATACGAGCGACAAGTTAACAGCCCTCAGATCGCTCAGCGCCAAACTTTTTACGCAGGAATGATGTTCACGAATGAATTGACAGAGAAACTGAAGAGACACGAGACTCCCTTCTACTACTATGATCTCGACCGGTTGCGCGAAACACTGTCGGTGGCTTCGGGAGAGGCCGTCAACAGGGGTTTCAGACTGCACTATGCCGTCAAGGCCAACTTCAACCCGGTAATAATGAAAATCATTTCAGGGTACGGGTTAGGGGCTGATTGTGTGAGCGGAAACGAGATTGAACATGCCGTGAGCTGCGGCTTTTCTGCCGGAGAAACGGTGTTCGCAGGTGTTGGTAAAAGCGACAGGGAGATTGAAACAGCACTGAGACTCGGGATTAAATGTTTCAATGCCGAGTCTGCCGGTGAGCTGGAGGTCATAGAGGAGATTGCAGGCAGAACAGGGCATCGGGCGGCTGTTGCACTGAGGATCAATCCGAATGTGGAGGCCCACACACTCAGGAACATCACCACCGGTACCGATGAAAACAAATTCGGTATAAGGATTGCTGAACTTGAAAAGGTCATCTCCCTTCTGGCCGGACTAAAGAACGTTGACTTCAGGGGAATTCACTTACACATAGGATCACAGATCACCGATCTCAATGTCTACCGGAATCTCTGCACCAGGGTGAATGAGATATGGCAGTGGCTCTCTGACAGGGATATGGAGCCCTTCGATATCAATGTTGGGGGAGGTCTCGGCATAAGCTACGAGGAACCTGACCGGTTTCCCGCGTTTGCCGATTACTTCGAAATTTTCAGGAAGCATCTTGACAGGAACATACGAAGCACCATCTCCTTTGAGCTGGGCAGATCGCTCACTGCCGGTTGCGGTTCGCTGATCTCTAAGGTGCTGTTCGTGAAGCCTGGTACCGGGGAGACCTTTCTAAT
The DNA here is from genome assembly GCA_049294275.1 of Bacteroidales bacterium. Taxonomy (GTDB): domain Bacteria; phylum Bacteroidota; class Bacteroidia; order Bacteroidales; family VadinHA17; genus SR-FBR-E99. Next base: position 61,017 of record JBAQCQ010000050.1, on the reverse strand, counting down.
CCTTGATGCAGGGATGACAGAACTGCTGAGGCCTGCGCTATACCATGCCCTGCACCGTATTGAGAATCTCACTTCGGTGCTGCCCCCAAAAAAGTATACGGTTGCCGGACCTGTCTGCGAAACCACTGACACCTTCGGAAAATTCATTTCACTGCCGGAGACCCGGCGCGGAGACCTTATAGCTATACGTTCGGCAGGGGCTTACGGCGAGGTGATGGCAATGCGGTACAATATGCGCTCCCTCCCGCCATCGGTATTTTCCGATGATTTGTAAATGGATTTAAATTGACAAAAAAAGCCGCTCTCGCAGCTTTTTTTGTAGTCACCCGTTACTTTTTCCGGAGTATTTTCTTTACCGGATCTGAGAGGAAGAGCATTACCAGGCCGAAGGCCAGTGTGCACAGGCCGGAGATCAGGTTGACATTCACATTGAGTGAACGCACATACATTGCATCATTGCCCATGGTTGCCAGGCCGTACACTGTAATGATCAGCCCGAAGGTCGAGAACATCAGTCCAATCGGAAATCTTATATCTAACATGATCTTTGTTTTTTGAGGTTACCAGAACAAAATCGAGAGCACAATCATAATGATTCCCACAATCAGTGCGAGGAACCATGGTCTGCTGTACCATTTTACGTGACTGTCGTCGAGTCTCTGAGTCATGGAGTAGACCAAACCGTCGAGCTCCGCATCGCTCTTTTCGCGTTTCATCAGCAGGGATATCACCACTGTAAGAAGAGTTGCGGTTGTGAATGCGATTATGGCGGTCCAGAAGTTCTGTGCCATCTCGACCGGGTAGGTATGGATTACCCCTAGCCAGCCACCCTTGACGAGGGTGGTTGCGCCCTCTGGCTGTGTGAGTCCATGGTGCATGAGTGCAACAAGGAAACCGACAAGCAGTCCGGTGAATGCAGCGTTGCCTGTTGACCGTTTCCAGAACATTCCCAGGAAGATCACCGCGAAGAGCGGGGCGTTAATCATTGAGAAAATCGTCTGCAGGAAGTCCATGATATTGCCGAACTTGCTTGCTATGTATGCTGCCGCAATGCTGACAATTACGCCAAAGATGGTAGCCATTTTACCAACCTTAAGGTAATGTTTGTCATCGCTCTCCCTGTTCCCTGTTGAGGGGCGGATATAGCTCTGGTAGATGTCATAGGTCCATACCGTATTAAAGGCTGATACGTTTCCGGCCATCCCTGACATGAACGAGGCGAGCAGGGCTGTTACTCCGAGACCCAGAACGCCTGCCGGCAGGTACTGCTTGAGCAGCATGATGATCGTGTAGTCATATATTGGTTGTCCCGCATCATTCAGCGGCAGTGCAAATCCTTTCAGCGGATCATTCAGCAGAACGAGGGCGGCAATACCGGGAACAATGATAAGGAACGGTATGAACATCTTGGGTATGGCGCCTATCAGGGGCACCTTGCGTGCCGCAGTCATTGATTCGGCCGCCATTGCGCGCTGGACTATCAGGAAGTTCGTGCACCAGTATCCGAACGAAAGCACAAATCCCAGTCCGGCCAAGATTCCGTACCATGCCACCCCGAGAGGGTTCCCGGATTCAGTTGCAGTATATTTCCATGTGGTGGTCCATGTGTCGGCCGCAAATCCCTTAGCCTCCACTATAGGTGCAAGGCTTGCCTGCATGCCGCTCCAGCCTCCCACGTCTTTCATAACGAGGATGGCCATGGGCAGAAGCCCGATGATGATTATGAAGAACTGAAGCACTTCGTTGTAAATGGCAGAGGAGAGTCCTCCGAGATAGGTGTAGGCCAGTACAATAGCTGCAGAAGCCAGGAGCGATACGTTGAAGTTCCACCCGAGTACGTTTTCGAGAAGGATGGCCAGGGCATACATCGAAATACCCGATGCCAGCACGGTCATAACCGCAAAGAGTATTGCGTTGAGTCCGCGTGTCTTTTCATTGAAGCGCAGCTTCAGGTATTCAGGCACTGAACGGGCTTTGGAGCCATAATAAAAACGCATCATGAAGAGGGCCAGGAAGACCATGGCGGGAATAGCGCCTATCCAGTAGAAATGGGTGGTGAGCATACCGTACTTGAGGCCGGAGCCTGTCATTCCCATTACCTCAAGAGCCCCGAGGTTGGTAGAGATGAATGCCAGTCCTGCCACCCATGCCGGGATGGATCTTCCCGCTTCAAGGAAGGCAGAGGCATTCTTCATGTATTTTTTCAGGGCCCACCCTATACCCAGTACAAAAGCAAAATAGACTATCATTATCAGATAGTCTATCCCACCAAGCGCGAATTTTGTATCCATTTGATTATCTCGATTAGGTTAGTGAACTCACAAACTTAATAAAATTTATCAAATGGATATCTGCGCCCGATATTTTTGTCTGAACCGGATTTACTTTTTTACAGGAGTCTTAAATGACCTTGCCTTGAGCGGAAGCAGCTGCTTTCTGTCGCGGGTGACCGCACCCTTGGTGCCGGTGTAATCAACCCAGGCAATAAACTGGTTAAGCTCGTTTTTTAGCAGCGGGTCGGTCCTGATCCATTGCACACCGTCTGGCTCATTCCTGAGGGTATAGTTGTTGTGGGTTTCATGCCACACATCAACATAATACACACGGGGTTGCAGATTAGTAAATATCACCTTGCCGGAAGCATTGGTGAAACCCTCAACGATGGCATTGGTCTCATTGTCCCAGTCGAGCTCCGTGGGGTACAGTATCACGCTGGCTCCCGACACCGGATACTCGTCATACCATTCAAGAACCTCGACCTCGAGCATTGTAGGTGACATCACTTCGATGTCAAGATATGACCTGTCGGCATTACCTGACTTTGAGTAGGCGCTCAGGATAACCGTGAAGACCCCTGAGGCTGAATAAGAGTGAGCGGGCTCATAAGCGTCCGACCAGGTGCCGTCGCCAAAATCCCACTCAAATTCAGTTGCATTGTGTGACCCGTTGAAGAAGAAGATCTCCTCTCCTATCTCAGCCTTGATCTTGTCTGTGAAGAAGTAAGCATCGGGCTGTACGTCACATGAGCTGAGCATTACTGCTGCTGCTACCGTTGAGATTAAAATTCTTTTCATGACTGCCGTTATTAGTGCTGTTTTGTTAAATCCAAAATCTGTGCCAATTAATAATTTCCACAAACGGATGGGTTTTACCATGCATGGAGGAGCTGTTTAAGATCCTTTAAAAATCATTATCTTTGCAAACTATTTAAAATTTGAAAAATGATCAGGATCACCTTTCCCGACGGCTCATTCAGAGAGTTCAGCAAGGGGGTAAGCAGCTACGAAATTGCGAAGTCGATCAGCAAGGGACTTGCCGCGGAGGTCTATTCAGCTACGGTCAACGGTGAGTTGTGGGATCTCTCGCGCCCCATCATGACAGATGCCACCCTTCGTCTGCACAAGTGGGACGATGCGGAGGCGAAGCATGCCTTCTGGCACTCGTCAGCTCATCTGATGGCGGAGGCGCTCGAGGTGCTCTGGCCGGGTATTAAGTTCGGCATCGGGCCGGCTGTTGAAAACGGGTTTTACTATGATGTCGATCCGGGTGAAGGAAAAGTGATCACTGACGCCGACCTGCCCCTCGTTGAGGAAAAGATGAAGGAACTGGCTGCAAGGAACAGTCCCATTATACGTATGGAAGTCAGCAAGAAAGAGGCAAAGGATCTCTTCACTGCAAAGGGTGATGAATACAAGACAGAACTCATATCGGAGCTCGAAGACGGCACAATCACCCTGTACCGTCAGGGTAACTTCACCGATCTGTGCCGCGGACCGCACCTGCCTGATACCTCATCAATAAAAGCAATCAAGGTTCTCAGTCTTGCCGGTGCCTACTGGCGGGGAGATGAAAAGCGGAAGATGATGACGCGCATTTACGGCATCACCTTTCCGAAGCAGAAAATGCTTGATGAATACATGGTAATGCTCGAGGAGGCCCGCAAGCGTGACCACCGCCGCATTGGAAAGGAGCTTGAGCTCTTCGCATTTTCACCAAGGGTAGGAATGGGACTGCCTCTCTGGCTGCCCAAAGGGGCTGACATGAAGCAGAGGCTTATCGATTTCATGACCAGGGTTCTGAAAGAGAGAGGCTACGTAATGGTTTCTACACCGCACATTGGGAATGTTGAGCTCTACAAGACCTCGGGCCACTTCGAGAAGTACGGAGCTGACTCCTTCAGGCCGATAACCACTCCACAGGAGGGTGAAGTCTTCATGCTCAAGCCGATGAACTGTCCGCACCACTGCGAGATCTTCAACGCCACACCCCACTCCTACAGGGAGCTCCCGATAAGAATGGCCGAGTTCGGTACCGTTTACCGTTATGAACAGAGCGGTGAGCTGCACGGACTGACAAGGGTACGCAGCTTCACACAGGACGATGCGCACCACTTCTGCCGTCCCGACCAGTTGAAGGAGGAATTCAAGAGCATTATTGACCTGGTTCAGTATATTTTCAAAATCGCCGGTTTCAACGAGTTCACCGCGCAGATATCGCTGCGCGATCCGGAAAAAAAGGAAAAGTATATCGGCACCGACGAGAACTGGGAGAAGGCGGAAAAGGCCATTATCGAAGCAGCCGGCGAGAAGAACCTCATCACCACCATTGCCATTGGTGAGGCTGCATTCTACGGACCCAAGCTCGACTTCATGGTCAGGGATGCGATCGGCCGCAAGTGGCAGCTGGGGACGATACAGGTCGATTATAACCTGCCGGAGCGGTTCGAACTGACATATAACGGAAGTGACAACCAGAAGCACCAGCCGGTCATGATACACAGGGCCATCTTCGGATCCATGGAGCGGTTTATGGCTGTTCTTATTGAAAACACCGCAGGGAAATTTCCGCTCTGGCTAACACCTGATCAGGCTGTGGTACTACCCATCAGCGAAAAATTCAATGATTATTCAAAAACTATTTCAAATCTCCTTAATAATTCCGATATTCGCACCCTGATTGACGACAGGAGCGAAAAGATAGGTAAGAAGATAAGGGATAATGAGTTAAAGAGGATCCCCTACCTTCTTGTGATAGGAGAAAAAGAGGTTGAAGCCGGAACAGTTTCTGTCAGAAGGCAGGGTGAAGGCGATAAGGGGGTTATGAAACCGGAAGATTTCCTCAGCCTTGTGAAGGAGGAGATTTTGAAGGAAATTGGAAATTAAGTGATTGATTTTAAACATAGTATTAATTTAACTGGAGGACAATACAATAGCAGGACCGATCTTTTCCAGGCCCAGGCCGGGAAGAAAACCCGAACCGGAACACCGGATTAACAACAGGATTACAGCCAGAACAGTAAGGGTTGTGGGTGAAAACATCGAGCCGAAGGTAATGGACATCAGGGATGCCCTCAGTCTGGCAGATGAGATGGAGCTTGATCTTGTTGAGATATCTCCCAATGCTGAACCACCTGTCTGCAAGATCGTTGATTACCAGAAGTTTCTGTACCAGCAGAAGAAGAAACAGAAGGAGATCAAGGCAAATGCAGCCAAAATTGTTGTGAAGGAGATACGTTTCGGACCCAACACTGACGACCACGATTACAACTTCAAGCTGAAGCATGCAATCAATTTCCTCGAGGAGGGCGCCAAGGTAAGGGCTTACGTATTCTTCAAGGGAAGGTCGATACTCTTCAAGGACCAGGGAGAAAAGCTGCTGGCACGTTTTGTTGCCGACCTGGATGAGTACGGCAAGGTTGACCAGACGCCGAGGCTGGAGGGAAAGAGAATGATCATCATCCTCTCACCGAAGAAAAAAAAGTAGAAATTTTTTATACACATATATATAACATGCCAAAAATGAAAGTAAATCCGGGAGCAAAGAAGAGGTTTTCTCTGACCGGTACAGGTAAGATCAAGCGCAAGCATGCATTCAAGAGCCACATCCTTACCAAGAAGTCGACCAAGCGTAAGAGGAATCTTACATACGGCGGCCTCGTGGACAAGACTGATGAAAAGAATGTGAAGCTTATGCTCGGTCTGAAGTAACAGATACGACCTGTCAGCGTGATAATCAATTGAATTATTAACCTGGATGTGAAGCTTAAAAGACCCTGATGGGCGCTTACATCCGAAAATGAGTAAAAGAAAATGCCAAGAGCAACAAACGCACCAGCATCAAAGGCAAGAAGAAAGAAGATCTTCAAGCAGACAAAAGGGTACTTCGGCAGCAACTCCAACGTTTACACCGCTGCCAAGAACGTGCTTGAGAGGGTCTCGGCTATGCATACCGTGACCGCAAAGACAAGAAGGGACAGTTCCGCGCATTGTGGATCCAGAGGATCAACGCAGGAGTACGCGTTCACGGAATGAGTTACTCGCAGTTCATCGGCGGGCTTGAGAAGAAGGGCATCGCCCTCAACCGCAAGACTCTCGCCGACCTGGCGATGAATCACCCTGAAGCCTTCAAGGCGATAGTGGATAAAGTGAAAGAATAGAAAAAAGCGGGCGAGACCCGCTTTTTTATTATCGATTTTCGATTTTCGATTTAATCGGCCAATCGACAATCGCAAATTACCTTTTGGCTCCCTTGAAAAACCTGTTGAACCTTATCTTCCTGAAGCCATCGGCCTCCTTGTCGATCGAGAGCCAGACCAGAACTGGTCTGCCGACGATGTGATCCTCAGGGACGAAGCCCCAGTACCGCGAATCGGATGAGCCATGCCGGTTGTCGCCCATCATCCAGTAGTAATCCATTTTAAAGGTGTAGGATTCAGCAGGCTTGCCGTTTATCAGGATCAGGCTGTCACGGATCTCAAGGTCGTTCTCCTCGTAGATATCTATTATAGATGTATATAGACTGATATTGGTCATGTCAATCATCACAGTGGTTCCTTTTTTCGGTATCCAGAGAGGGCCGAAGTTATCCTGGTTCCATCTGTACTGCGGATCATGGGGGAAGACTGCCGGGGTATATTCACCCGGCCTGTTGTAGTCGGCCTCGATGCCCGTTACATTGGCAAAGCCGGAGATGGTCTGAGCATTTTCCGCCGTCAGGGGAAGCCTGTAAACTGTGCCCGACAGCATTAGAGACTGGTCAGACTTCGAAACACCCATTCTCTCGAAGGCCTTTGGGTTAATGCGGGTGCCGTTGGTACGTACATAGTATGAGGTCTGCTGGGTATCATGCACCTTCGCCTCAGTGTTATTCACAAAGAGTTTTCCTCCGCTGATCCTTATCGTATCGCCGGGTATGCCAATACATCTCTTAACGTAATTATCGCGGCGGTCAACGGGTCTGTAGATGACCGTGTACTCATTCCAGACCATCTGCCTTGCCCTGGCATAGTACTCCTCCTTGCTCCTGGGCGCTCTTCCCGCCCTGATATCCTCTGCGGTGAACATCTCGGTCTGTTCCCTGAGTATCTCATAGTAACTGATTGCCTGCTGTTCGAGACAGACGGTATCACCTGCCGGGAAGTTGAATACCACTATATCATCATTTTTCACATGTCCGAATCCCTTGAGTCTCTTGTATTTCCAGTGGACCAGGTCTGACCATGACTTTCCCTTGCCGCCAGTAAAGGGCATTGTATGCTGTGTAAAGGGGAAGGCAACGGGGGTGTTCGGCATGCGCGGGCCATAGGCAACCTTGCTAACCGCAAGATGATCACCCACGAGGAGGGTCTTCTCCATTGAGGGCGTGGGGATACGGTAGTTCTGGAAAAGGAAGATATTGATGAGGGTTACGGCTATCACTGCGAAGATCAGGGCATCAAGCCATTCGATCACAGTGCTGTTCTTTCCGTGACGCTTCTTCCAGAAAGCCCAGTTGACCTTCTTGCTTATATAGATGTCAAACACTACTGGCAGGCCAAGGAGCAGCCAGAAGTTGCCTATCCATAGGACCCACAATATGAAAAGCACGGCAGCTACGCCAAATTTAAAGAATTTGTTATGCAATAACTCTTTCATCTTTCCGGAATTTTCGCTGCAAATCTACTATAATTAATTCAAAACGTCAGCCATTGCCATAATGTCTCTAACTGCCCCGATGAATCCGGAGGCAGGAATTGGGCATGATGACCCGGTTCAACTGCAGGGCCGGCCTCTTCAATACCAAAGCAGATGAAGCAGTACCCGCGCAGGGCAGCACTTATTTATTGTGCCTCAAGTTTTATGGGTGCAACCTTTTTCAGATCCTTGATATAATAACTTGCTCCTATCAGGAACAGCAGGGCGCCAAGAAGCAGCGAAAAAGGAAGGATGCTTACGGCAGTTTTGATATTGGTCAGGTCTGAGATGCGCCCCAGTGCTATTGGGGCCGTGAAGGATCCGAGAAGATTCTGCACCAGGACAGCTATTGCATACGAGGTTGCACGCAGTCCGGGATGAATCACATCCTGTGTTACTGCTGCAGCTCCGCTTATGAACTGCATTATGAAGATCCCGAATATGAACAGGGTAACCAGCTGCAATGTACCCTTGAATATATAAAGTGCCAGGAAGAGTAGCAGTGCCGATATAAAGGTCGAAATGGCAGGATAGATCATCCGCGCGGTAGGCATTGTTTTTCTCCAGCGGTCAATAATGTATCCGCCGAGAGGAGCGCCCACCAGTGCAAGCATCATCACGGCACCTGCAAGGCTTCCGGCTTTTTTAGGATCCATGCCGTTGGTAACCTGGAAATACTTCGGCAACCAGACCATCAGGGCAGTTGTGACAAATACTATTGCGGTCATTGCAAAATAGGTGAATATCACTGAAGGCTTCCTCAGAAACTCTTTTGCGATATCCTTCCTCTCCATCTTAATCTTCTGGTTGGATTCATCGACTTTTGACAGAGCAACGGTTTTATAATCCTTTACGAAGAGGAACAGTATTGCAATAAACAGGCCGGGAATGGCAACCAGCCCGAAGGCATGTTTCCAGCCCCATGTGCTTGCAATGATACCGCCCATGGTCACACCAATGGCAGAACCAATCGGTATGGAGGCATTCCACAGGCCCATCATCTTCGAACGTTTTTCCATCGGGTACATCCCGGAAATGAGGGCGCTGCCGCCGGGGGCATATCCGGCTTCGCCAAAGCCTATCAGCACTCGTGCAAGGAAAAGCTGGACATAATTCCCTGTGAAGGCGCAGAGAAGTGTTGCAAGGCTCCAGACTATCGCCATGATGCCCACCGTTTTAGTCCTGCTCCACCTGTCTATTACAAGTGAGACGGGAAAGGTTATCAGGCCTATCGTGAGATAGATCACCGAGACCAGCCAGCCCGACTGAAAATCGTTGATTCCCAGGTCTGCCTGGATATATGAGAACATTGAACTGACGACCATCCTGTCAGCATAATCGAACAGGTACAGCAGGAACAGAAGGATGAACACATAATTCGAATAGCTCTTTGTGAAGAGATACCCCGGAGGGATAGTCTTGTTTTTCATAGTTTCAGATATTGGAGTTTAAAACACAGGTAACCGGGCAACTAAAATAATGTCAATTTCTATATCTTGCACAGGTTATGATAAATCATTCTCATGAAAACAGGAATTATTTCAATTATGTCACTTTCAATACTGGTTGCCACGGGTTGTTCAGCAACGGAAAAGGCTGACCTTGTGATCACCGGCGGCAAGGTTATCACCGAAGATTCCCAGAGACCTTATGCCGAAGCTGTAGCTGTAAAGGACAATAAGATCATTGCCGTAGGGAGTGACAACCAGATCAGGAGGCTAACAGACCCCTCGGCCACCAGGGTGATAGAAGCCGGCGGCCGTACTGTAATCCCGGGCTTCAATGATGCCCATGCGCATTTCGGACCGGTTGACCCTGACTATATTGAGCTGCGGTACGTGACTGACCCGTCTGTAATTACAGAGCGGGTCAGGGAGCAGGTGGCCAGGTCGAAAAAGGGTCAGCTCATCTACGGAGGACACTGGGAGCATGAGATGTTCACCACCCGTGACTGGCCAGCCAAAGAGCTTATCGATGCCGTCTCCCCGGACAATCCCGTGGTGCTCCGCCGCACGGACGGCCACAGTGTCCTGGTCAACAGTTTTGTGCTGGACAACTCTGGCATCACTCGAAACACGCCAGACCCGTTTGGCGGTGAGATAATGAAAGACCCCGTCTCGGGTGAACCGACGGGTATTCTCAAGGAGAGCGCCATGGAGCTCATAAAGACAGGGGCGGTTAAAACGGAGATGAGTCCTGAAGAGGCCAGGGAGAAAGAGTGGCGCGGATATATTACTGCCCTGCGCCAGGCTGCGGAGTATGGTATTACAAGCATTCAGATCCCCGGAAGCGCCAATTTTGACATGTATGATTCGATCAGGACTGCGGGGATGCTCACCTGCCGCATTGATATTGGAGGCGAGTTGACAGCCGACTCTGATAAACTTGAAAGGTATGAGCAATTGAGGAAGAAGTATCCCTCCTCAGGCGACTGGATTAGGTTCGGTTACCTGAAGGATTTCATGGACGGCACACTGGGATCGGCCACTGCAATGATGTTCGAACCGTTCAATGACGAGCCAGACAAGACCGGACTGCCCCAGATGAGCTATGAAGAGCTTGAAAAGAGAGTCGTGGCTGCCGACAGCCGGGGGTTTCAGATCGGGATTCATGCCATCGGTCCGAAAGCCAACAACTGGATTCTCAACGCATTTGAAAAGGCGCGTGATGTCAATGGTTCCCGCGACAGCCGGCACCGCTCCGAACATGCACAGATACTTATTGAGGAGGATATCCCGCGTTTTGCAGGACTTGGTGTCATTGCATCCATGCAGCCTGTCCACTGCATCACCGACAAGCGTTTTGCCGAAAAACGTATCGGCTCTGAACGCAGTCGCCTGGCCTATGCCTGGAAGAGCCTTGCCGACAGCGGGGCAAGACTGGCCTTTGGCACAGACTACTCCGTCGAGCCTCTGAACCCCATGGAGGGTTTGTATGCGGCCGTGACGCGTAAAGACCGAAAGGGAGAAGAGGGCGAAGGCTGGTTCCCGATGGAAAAGATATCCATGGAAAAAGCCATTGAGTACTATACACTTGGGGCTTCATACGCCCAGTTCACAGACGAGAGGAAAGGGATGCTGAAGGAGGGCTATTTAGCAGACATAACCATTCTCTCAGAAGATATTTTCAATATCACCGAGGGGATGATTATGTCAGTGAAAGCTGATTATACTATCACAGACGGAAAGATCGTCTGCGAAAGAGATAAATAGGACAACCTACTTTGTCTTGTCTTCAATTGTTGCACCAGGTGCATTCTTCTTCACAGATACAATTCCGTTTTCACAGCTGGCTGTTGTGTCATACATCTCGCTCTTGCCAATGACCTGTCCGTTGGTTGCCTTCAGGTTGAAGTGGACCTTGCCGTTCCTGGCTACCTTTGACTCAAACCTCTTTGCATCGGCGGCATTCTTCATGACAGATTTTACTCCGTTCATGCATGAGGGTTTTGAGGCATAACCCTCGCTTGCAAGGATCACCTGGCCATTGCCGGCAAGAAGATTGAACTGAAACTCACCGTTTTTCCTCTTCGTGATAACAAATTTTCCCATTTTTCTAAATTTCTTTATAGGTTAATTTCGACATGTCGTTTTCAAATATACAAGAAAACTGTATTAGATTTACCAAACAGGAATTTTATGAGAATTGACATAATAACAGTACTGCCTGAACTGCTCAGGAGTCCCTTTGATGAGTCGATTATCAAAAGAGCCAGGGCCCGTGGCATTGTCGAAATCAACATTATCAACCTGCGCGAATATTCTACTGACAAACACAGGAGTACCGACGATTATCCCTTCGGAGGCGGTGCCGGCATGGTGATGATGATTGAGCCTGTTTATAACTGCATCAAACACCTCACCTCGCAGAGGCCCTATGATGAAATCATCTATACCTCTCCTGACGGAACGCGTTTCAGCCAGCAACTGGCAAACGAACTGTCGATGAAGGAGAATCTGATCATTCTTGCAGGTCACTATAAAGGGATAGACCAGCGTATCAGGGACCATCTGATCACCCGCGAAATATCCATCGGAGACTATGTGCTTTCCGGGGGAGAGCTCCCGGCTGCAGTGATAACCGATGCCATTGTAAGACTGATGCCCGGGGCCATCTCCGATGTTGAATCAGCCCTCTCCGACTCCTTCCAGGATAACCTCCTGGCACCGCCGGTTTATACCAGGCCGGCCGAATTCATGGGATGGAAGGTACCGGACATCCTGACCGGCGGCAATACACCGGAAATTGAAAAATGGCGCTTCGAGCAGTCGGTTCGCCTGACCCGGGAAAAAAGACCGGATCTTCTCGGTGAAGAATCATGATTCATTCCTTTCTTTTTGTCGAAAAAGGTTTGTAACATTGCCTCCCGCTGAGAACAAAATAAAACATAAGAGCTATGCAACTTCATGATTATATTGAAAGAGAAGAGAAATACGGAGCACATAACTATCATCCCCTGCCCGTGGTGCTTGACCGGGGACAGGGACCGTTTGTCTGGGATGTGGAGGGAAAACGGTACTATGATTTTCTCTCTGCCTATTCAGCCGTCAACCAGGGACATTGCCATCCGAAGATAACTGCGGCACTTGTGGAACAGGCGCAAAAGCTGACTCTTACATCCAGGGCTTTTTTCAACTCCGTTCTTGGCGAATATGAGGAGTATATAACGAAGTATTTTGGTTATGACAAGATTCTTCCCATGAATACGGGAGCTGAGGCCGATGAGACTGCCCTTAAGCTCTGCCGCAAATGGGCATACCTTAAAAAGGGAATAAGTCAGAACCAGGCGAAGATCATCGTGTGTGAAGGCAACTTTCACGGCCGCACGATCACGATCGTCTCCATGTCGACCGATCCGGATGCCCGCAAGGACTACGGTCCTTTCACTCCGGGCTTTATCACCATTCCCTACAACGATTTGCCCGCGCTCGGGAAAGCGCTAGCCGACCCCGATGTGGCAGGCTTCCTCGTGGAGCCCATCCAGGGTGAGGCCGGTGTCTTCGTACCCGATGAAGGATATATAAGAAAGGCTTATGATATGTGCAGGCAGAAGAATGTCCTCTTCATTGCCGACGAAGTGCAGACGGGCATTGCCCGGACAGGTAAGCTGCTGGCATGCGAGCATGAGGGAGTCAGGCCTGACATTTTAATTCTTGGCAAAGCGCTTTCAGGGGGGGTCATTCCAATCTCGGCAGTGCTTGCCGATGATGAGATTATGCTTACCATCAAGCCGGGTGAACACGGCTCCACCTTCGGGGGAAATCCGCTTGCCGGAAAGGTGGCGATTGCCGCCCTCGAGGTTGTCAGAGAGGAGAAACTGGCTGAAAAGGCAGAGAAACTCGGGAAGATCTTCCGTGATGAGATGAGAGCCGTGAAATCTGACATGATTGAACTGGTTAGGGGAAAAGGGCTGCTCAACGCTATCGTTATCAGGCCGAAGAACGGCAAGGAGGCATGGGATGTGTGCCTCACAATGGCTGAGCTTGGAGTTCTTGCAAAACCAACACATGGACATATCATACGGTTCGCCCCTCCCCTGGTCATAACTGAGGAGCAACTCCGCGATGCCATAGCCCTGATCACAAAGGCTATCCTGCAGTTCGAATAGGGTCACCCTCCCCGTGACGGAGTATTGTATATATGATACTGTTCCGGTTGTAAAAGATTGCTATTTTTGCCGGCACTTAAACTGGATTATGAGATTACTTGTGATAATATGTGCCGTTATTGTCCTGAATGCATGCGCAGGCACCAGGCGACTCGCTTATGTTACACCGGATGAACTGACATCAATCACAGAGCGGCTTGCCTCAGAAGGGTTTGCCGGCAGGGGAACCGGAACAGGCGGGGATTCCCTTGCAGCAATTTTCATCAGGGATGAACTCATCAAAGCTGGACTGGTTCCGTTCAATGGTACCGGACTGCAGTCGTTTACCGTCAATACCAAAGTTGAAACCGGTGAACGGAACATGCTGGTGGTAAACGACAGAAAATATCTGCCTCAGACTGACTTTGCACCGCTGGCTCTCACCTCAAACAGTGCCCTGAATGCCCCGGTTGCATTTTGCGGATACGGTTTCATGTCGCAGGCCGACTCACTTAAATGGAATGATTTCAAGGGCATTGACATCAGGGGCAAATGGGTTCTGATGCTCAGGGGTTACCCCGAATCAAATCCGGCTGCAAAGGCATATGCCGAAATAAGCTCTGACCGGATTAAGGTGCTCAACGCCAGGGAAAACGGTGCTACAGGTGTACTTCTTGTTTCGGGAGAGAAGTGGGATCCGGCGGATAATCTTGAGAGGCCCTCCCGCAACGAGGGAAGCGCGGGTATTCCTGTGCTTCAGATCAGGCGAAGCGTAGCTGATTCAATACTGAAACCTTCAGGCTTCTCTCTGGCTGAAATGGAAAACAGAGCTGAGGCGATGACCATGACAGGCAGTTTCATTACCGGTTCCGTTGCTGAAGCTGAGGCTGAAGTGATTGCAAGGAAGGCCGCCACTGCCAACGTGGTCATGAAGATTGATGCAGAACAACCATCTTCTGAATACGTCATCATAGGAGCGCATTATGATCATCTTGGAACGGGGGGGCCCGGTTCGGGAAGCAGGAATCCGGATACGGTTGCCGTTCATTACGGAGCCGATGACAATGCATCAGGAGTAGCCCTGATGATTGAACTGGCCGAAAGACTTGCTGCAGTGAAAGAGGGACCTGTCCGCAATATGCTCTTTGTTGCCTTCTCAGGTGAGGAGATGGGACTGCTTGGCTCCAAATACTTTGTTGATAATATGGGCATTGATCCCGCGGCAGTCAACCTGATGGTAAATCTGGACATGGTCGGCCGGCTAAAGGAGGGTAACGGGCTGCAGGTAGGTGGTGTGGGCACCGCATCAGGATTGCGTGATAAGGTTGCATCCTTTAATGACTCCACGCTCCTCAGTCTCAGTTTTACCGACGAAGGTTACGGACCATCTGACCACTCCTCGTTCTACGCGAAGGATATACCGGTGCTTGTCTTCACCACCGGTGCCCATCTCGACTATCACACTCCCGCAGACACATGGGACAAGCTCAATTATGAGGGGATGGTAAGGATAGGTGACCTGCTGTACGATATAATGAGCAGCGCTGCCGGCGAGACGGAGAGGCTGGCCTTCACGCAAGCCGGACCGAAGGGGCCCGTGCAGTCGATGAGCCGCAGGCGCGGAGTGACACTCGGGATCATGCCTGACTTCGCAGGAAATGTAAAGAACGGCCTCAGGGCCGATTTTGTAACCCCTGGCAAACCCGCAGCACTGGGCGGAATGGTGAAGGGTGATATAATCGCGGCCATAGAGGAAAAGCCTGTGAATAATATTGAGGACTACATGTTCAGGCTCAGCCAGCTTAAACCGGGCCAGACAGTCACGGTGGAGGTCATCCGCGACGGGAAATCAGAGTTGCTGCTAATTAAGTTGTAAAAAGAAAATTCAGCCGATATGAAAAAATTTCTCTTCTGGACCATAGCCGTTCTCATTACAATTGCGGCCGCAATGTACCAGAGAACAACAGGTCCGACATACCCAAAGCGGGTTGACGCCGTGATTGACGGCACCGAATACCCACTCAGACTCAGCAGAAGCCAGACCAACACCCGCCCCTGCATGATCAAACTTGAGTTGCCTGCTGATGTCAGGGGTGACCTGTTCTTCAAAAAGTTCAGGGTCAATGAAGAGTGGACAGCAGTCTCCATGAAGCATGACGGGACCGTTCTCGCCGGTGAGCTTCCCTCCCAGCCTGCTGCCGGCAAACTGGAATATTACATAGTACTTTCGACACCCACGGGCAGCCAGGTTGTGATAGCGCGCGAACAGCCGGTTGTAATCAGGTTCAAGGGCAATGTTCCCGCCGTGATAATGATTCCCCATATCCTGATAATGTTTTTTGCCATGCTTCTTTCGAACCTTGCGGGTATCACGGCGGCTGCCGGCCGCACCGAACAGAAGAGTTACGGCCAGTGGGCTCTCTGGCTGCTGCTTGCCGGAGGTATGATTCTCGGCCCCCTGGTTCAGAAATTTGCCTTCGGGGAATTATGGACCGGCATTCCCTTCGGATGGGATCTTACCGACAACAAAACGCTTATTGCCGTTATAGCATGGATAGTGGCAGTGGTAATGAACAGAAAGCGCCCGAGTCCCGGTTATACCATAGCTGCAGCCATCATCCTGCTGCTGGTTTATTCCATTCCCCACAGCCTCTTCGGGTCGGAACTTGACTATGCCACCGGGGCGGTTACACAGGGCTGAAAAATATTTTTTATCCTCTTACAGCTTTTCTTTACCTTGGATGCAGCATTTGCATGCAGTCCCCGTCATTGAATTGAAGAGTTCAGATACGTGGGTGCAGCGTCAAACATACTTAAACCAGATCTTGTATTAAAGATGGAAAATGTTGAAGCAGCATTCAGGAACATCCATCAGAACCTGATCGACGGGTGTCGTGAAGGAGACCAGAAGGCGCAGTTCCAGGTTTATAAGCTCTATTACAAGGCGATGTTCAACACAAGCCTGCGTATCGTGAACGATGACATGGAAGCTGAAGATGTGATGCAGGAAGCGTTCCTCTCGGCTTTCGAAAAGATAAACACCTACTCGGGTACCGTCAGCTTCGGTGCATGGCTGAAGAAAATAGTGGTCAACAGATCACTCGACGCCCTGGGAAAAAGGAAGGCGATCTTTGAAGACATTGACAATCACGCCGGGATCCCCGACGACAGCAACGATGACGCTGCCTATAAGGAGGAACTGGAGGAAAAGGTTGAAGAGGTGAAAGCTGCCATTGAAAGGCTTCCGGAAGGATACCGCGTGATACTCTCTCTCTATCTCATCGAGGGTTATGACCATGACGAGATAGCAGAGATGCTCCACATCTCAAGCAGCACCTCGCGGTCACAACTGTCGAGGGCAAAGCAGAAGCTGGCGGGTGAACTTAAAAACAGGAAAAAATACGAATAATGAATACACTTGAAGAACTAATCAAAAGAGAAAGAGGCGAATTTGACGACAGGGAGCCGGTTGAAGGGCATTTCGAGAGATTCAGCTTCAAGCTTGCCACCAGGCTGCATGCCGGCAAAGCCAAGCGGAGTATCCTTCCATACCTGCTCAAGGCAGCTGTGGTGACCCTGCTGGTGACCCTCTCATCACTGTGGACCTTTGACCACTTTGTGAGGCCGAACCTGAGAAAGACGATGACACTCAGTGAAGTTTCACCTGAATACCGCGAGGTGGAAAATTACTACGTGACCCAGGTAAGTTTCATGGAAAATGAGTTTACATCTCTCGACCTCTCGAACCCCGGGCAGAAGGAAGCCCTAATGAGTGAGATGGCGTCAATGGATTCGGTCTATGTGGAACTGCAGAAGGAACTCAAAGCCAACCCCAATGACCAGCGTATCATCGACGCTATGATAAAGCATTACCAGACCAAGCTGGAAGTAATGACCTACATACTTGACCAGCTCAGACAGATAAAAGCAGAAACCGAAAACCCAGTCAGCCATGAAAAAGTCGTTATCTAACCGCAGGGTGGCACTGTTCGCAGCATTGTTGTGCGCAGTCACCCTCACAGCCTCTGCCGAAGAGGTTAAGAAGGATTTTCAGAGAGAGATGGTACCAACCGACAACTCGACGCTCAAGGTTATCAATAAGTTTGGCGCCGTGGTAACAGAGACATGGGACCAGAACAGAATTGTTGTCAACGTTACGGTAAAGGTCGAGCATCCTTCAGCCGACAGGGCCAGGAAACTCCTTGATATGATTACGGTGAAATTCACCGAAGAGGGAGGAAACCTGACAGCCGAGACAGTATTCAGTTCCGATTTCTCGTCGATAAGCTGGAAGGGATCGAACCACAGTTTCAGCATTAATTACAATATCAAAATGCCCGCCCGGGTCAACCTTGACATCTCCAACAGGTACGGCAACACTGTGGTGGATGAGGTCTCAGGCCTTACCCACCTCGAGGTGAAGTATGGCGACCTGACTGTTGGCAAGCTCTCGAGAGGTAATGTCAAGCCTATCAACAGCCTGGCAGTTGCATACGGCAAGGCAACCGTCGATGAGCTTGGCTGGGCGGAGATCAACGCCCGCTACTGCGGCATGTTCAGCGTCCGGAGAGCTACAGCCCTGCTGGTAGACAGCAGGTACTCGAAGATCTCGGTTGAAGAGGTCAGCTCGCTGGTAGCCGACAGCAAATATGACGGATACATCGTTACAAATGCCAATAACATAGTCCTGATGGGGGGATACACTGATCTCAACTTCAAGAAAGTGAACAGGAAGCTCGAGGTTGAGACCAAATACGGGAATCTTGCGGTTGAGAGGGTCCCTGCCGGGTTTGAAAAGATCACTGTCAAGGCCGGTTACTGCGCGGTGAGGCTGGGTATTGATCCTGCTGCCTGCTACATGCTTGAGGCAACAACTTCATACGGAAGTCTAAAGGTGGATGATACCAGCTTCTCGCCTGACAAGCGGATTGTGGGCAACACCTCATCGGAGATGGCAGGCAAGGTGGGCAAATGCAGCAATCCGACATCTATGGTAAAAGTTACTGCTTCATACGGGTCAGTAAGACTCAATTAAACGACTTGTGTTTCTTTACTCAATTGACGCGGCGCCAGGGACAGGGCGCCGCGTTTTTTGTGCAGTTCAGCACCCGGCGGCATCAGAGTGAATTAATGGCTGTCAGTTACGGAGTCAGTTTATCCGGCTCATCCGAGAATATATATACTCCGCTCCCGCCCCCTGAGGTTTTAAACCCCCGGTACATCCCCTCGGTGTTGAATGGCATACTTACATTACCCTTCCTGTCAAGGGCTATGACGCCACCTGTACCGCCTGCCGTGACCAGTTTTTCCATGATGACCTCCCTGGCAGCTTCATCCAGGGATAATCCCCTGTATTCCATCAGCGCCGAGATGTCATGGGCTACGGTATACCTGATAAAATATTCTCCGTGGCCTGTGGCAGAAACGGCGCATGTGGCGTTGTTGGCATAGGTGCCGGCGCCTATCACCGGGGCGTCGCCCACCCTATTGTAGCGTTTATTGGTCATCCCTCCGGTGGAGGTTCCTGCGGCCAGGTCGCCGTTCATGTCGAGCGCCACGCAGCCCACCGTGCCGTGCTTTTCATTGTTCAGTGCCCTCTGCAGTTCATTGTATCTTCTCTCATCGCGGAAATATGAGGGGTCGACTATCTCGAGTCCCTTCTCTGCCGCGAACTCCGAGGCTCCCCTGCCGGTCAGCATCACGTGCGGCGATTTCTCCATTACCGTGCGTGCGGCGGTGATGGGGTTGCGTATGTCGGTCACGCCGGCCACGGCGCCGGCAGCGAGGTCACTGCCGTCCATGATGGAGGCGTCAAGCTCATTGCGGCCTTCATGGGTGAAGACGGCGCCTTTCCCGGCGTTGAAGAGCGGGGAGTCCTCCATGAGCCTGATGGTACGTTCGATGGCGTCTAGGGCCGAGCCGCCGGAAGCCAGGATGGCTGCGCCGGTATCAATCACCGCCTTCATCATGTTACGGTACTCTGCTTCTACTTCAGGCGTCATGCGGGCACGGGTGATTGTACCGGCGCCGCCGTGGACGACGATCGCCCATTGCGATCCGGTCTTTGGCAGAAGCAGATCAATCTCCATAATCGCCTTGATGGCCCGGTCAGAGAAGAAGTCGCCTGCAGGGAAGAGCGAGAAGCGGCCTGCTCCCTCGTAATTATCACTGTCGATGATCAATACCTCCTGCTGGTCATTGCGGTTCGCTATCTCACTGAGTGTGAAAGCCGCACGGTAACCGTCAACACCGGCAATGACAACAATCCCGTTGCGCAGTGCGTCAGCAGTTGACCGGTAGTAATCCGTCAGCAGATCAGAGAGCCTGCCTCCTGTAAAAGGCGTTGTTCCATGGATACCCATACCCCTGCCGTAGAACACCGTACGGAATGTTTCATTGACCACGCTCTCCGGCAGCTGTGTCATTACGCTCCGCTGCTTCCCGTTGACGCATATCTTCATTGTCTCTGAGAACAACGGAGTGATATTCTTATTGATGGTGTATTTGCTGTCAAGCGATTTTACGGTGATCTTCACCGGGTTACTTATATTCCTGGCCGTGACCAGGTCATTGCCCGCGATAATTTTTGTCTCCAGCGGCAATGGCCATAGGTCTTTGGCCTTCGACGGCACAATGCGTGCCACCGAGGTGGCGATCAGTAACCGGTGACGGTTGACCGGGTAGTAAATCTCTCCCCACGAGAAGGTGACACTCTCACCCCTGTCATTGGTGATTTCCACACAGAGGTCAATAATCGGGGGAAATTCAGCCTCGTTCTTTTTCTTCAGAACTACCCTGTCAAGAATATCATAGACCGAGTAACCGTCGTAGCGGTATGCACCGGTGAAGCGCACCTTTCCGTCAGTGAGGGTTGTCTCCTTGACGGTGATGCTGTGTTTCGGCAGCCGGGTGATGTCGACGGTCATCTCATTCTGCACCTCGCCGGTGACAAGAATTTTCGTACTGCCCTTAAGTTTTGCTGTGGGCGCGTCATCGTAGAAATCATTTGTCTGTGAGCCAGCCGGAATGATGGCGGCCATAAGTAACAGTGAAAGTGTAATTCTTTTCATCATCTTCTGTATATTTTTGCAAGTATAGGCTATATTTTCCCGGGAAGGGATGAAAATTACCACTCCTTACCGGTATGGTGTCACAGATCCAGCTCCACGAGGGTTATGCCGGCGCCGCCACGGTCGACATGCTCGTCGGCGACGCTGCGCACCGCCCCGGTGGAGGCGAGGTACTGTCTTATCATCTGCCTTAATATTCCGTTACCCTTGCCGTGAAGGATGCGCAGGCTCCTGAACTGTATCATCAGGGCCGTATCGATGAACTCCTGCACAATGCGCAGTGCCTCTTCGGTGCGCATGCCTCTCACGTCAATCTCAGGATTGAACTGGTTCCGTTTCGTGTTGAGCGACCAGTCGATCTTTGGTTGCGGGCGGTTCGCTGAAAGCTCCTTCCGGTATCCGGCAGTATCCACCGGCTCAGTTTTAGAGATGTCAATACTCATTTTAAGACTGCCCGAGACTATCCGGAGCTTCCTGCCTCTTATTTCCGTCACCTCACCCACTGTGTCTGTTCCGGTTATTCTTACATAGTCGCCGGGGGCCAGCCTGCCCGGTTTCTTCTTCACCACCGGTTCCGGTTCCTTTTTCCGGGCAATGCGTTTGACGATGCTTGCGGCGGGTGTATCCTTCAGCGGCGGTGCGACCACAGGTAACTCCTGAGGCTTCTCCTCCCTGGCCAGTTGTTCGCGGAAGCTGTCAAGCTCCTCACGCACTTCTTTGGTCGTCTCTTTCTCCGCCTGTGCCTCCCTGATGGTTCGTATTGTATTTTCGATCATCCGGTTGGTGTCACGCAGCATCTCTTCCGCCATGTTCCTTGCCTGTCCGATGATCTCCTTCTTCTGTGTCTTAATATCACCCAGCTGTGCTTCGTAAGTGGTTATCAGTTCCTCAAGCCTCTTCTCATGGCGCCGTACCGTCTCCCTCTTCTTTTCCCAGTAGCGTTTGTCACGTGCTATCTCCCTTAAATTGCGGTCAAAATCAACATTACCCTCTCCTGCCCTGGCTGCAGCATCGGCAAGTATCTCATTGGGCAGGCCTATCTTCTTTGCTATTTCAAAGGCGAACGAACTTCCCGGTTTACCCTGGTCGAGCCTGAAGAGAGGCTGCAACAGCTGGTTGTCGAAAGCCATGGCTCCGTTGCTGATGCCCTCCTGCGAGGTTGCAAAGTGCTTCAGGTTGGTATAGTGTGTGGTTATCACCCCGTATGCCCCGCGATTGTTCAGTTCGGCAAGGATAGCTTCGGCCAGCGCCCCTCCCAATACAGGCTCCGTCCCTGTGCCGAACTCATCAATCATCACAAGGGAACTGTGGTCGGCATGTTTCAGCATCCATTTCATGCTGATCAGGTGCGAGCTGTAGGTGCTGAGGTCATTCTCTATGCTCTGCTCGTCGCCAATATCTATGAAGAATTTGCCGAAGATGCCTGTCTCCGTGCCTTCAGCAACGGGGATGGTCATGCCGCACTGAAGCATATACTGTATCAGTGCCACTGTTTTAAGGCAGACCGATTTGCCCCCGGCGTTGGGTCCGGAGATGACCAGGATGCGGTCCCTGCTGTCAATTGTTATTGTCAGCGGCACCACTTCTCTTCCGGTGGTACGGGCGAATGAGAGTGTCAGCAGCGGATGTCGTGCATTGATCCAGCGGATGTGCGGACTGCCGGTAACAGCCGGCATTATGCTGTGCAGTCTAAGTCCGAACTGCGCCTTGGCCCTGATGAAATCGATCTCAGCCAGGAATGCCAGGTTGGTTTCCAGGCCGTCAATATAGGGTCTTATCGTATCAGCCAGTGCTGTCAGTATCCGTACTATCTCACGTTTCTCCTGGTGTTCAAGCTCTGTGATTTCATTGTTCAGTTCCACCACCTCCGCGGGCTCTATGAAGACTGTCTTTCCGGTGGCTGATTCGTCATGCACGAAGCCTTTTATACCGCGCTTGTTCGGGGCGGTTACCGGGATCACTCCCCTGCCGTTGCGCACCGCCACGGTGACGTCGCGGTCGACAATGCCGTCAGCCTGGGCCTGTCTCAGCACTGAATGGAGCTTTCTCACGGCCGCCAGGCTCTTTGATGCAAGGTCGGAACGAATGGTCTTGAGTGCCGGGGAGGCGCTATCGCGCACTTTCCCCTCCTTATCAATGATCCGGTCAATGGCTTCCGTAACAAACGGATAATAAACCACCTCCATGGCCATTTCAGTCAGCAAGGGATAGCGGCCATCCTTCCTGTTCTTAAAGAATCCTATGATGCGCCTGATTGTGTCAAGGGCACCCCTGAGCGCCACCACCTCCTCCGGTTCGGGGAAGGTGCCCTCAATGCGAAGCTTCGCCAGCATTGCCTGGGGGTCATTGAAGTTGTCTGACGGAAATTGGTCGCTGTATGAGAGGATCTGTTGAAACTCCGAGGTCACCGAGAGGCGTTTTTTTACCTCATCAACCGAGAATGAGACCTGCATGGCCTCCACCCTCCTTATTCCGGCCGGACTGAGGCAGGCAGAGTTCAGGTGCTCTCTTATCCGGTCGAATCCGATCTTCAGCTCGTATGTGTCGGGATATATCATTTAATGCTCCTCTCAGCGCAAAAGTAAAGTTAATTAATGTTAATGCTTCAGCGCGTAAAATTTATGAAAGTATATTTATTCCGCTTAATCCACAAAAAAAATGAAAAACCTTTTCAATTACGCAAGGATTGCGATAATCACGGCTATCCTGTTTGTTACGGTCATGCCAGTCTCATCGCAGGAGGTGGCAGTCGACCTTTCGATGGTTTACAAGATAAGGCAGGAGGGTCTGAGAAATTCTGACATTGAGACACTTGCATACATCATGACAGATCTGGCGGGTCCACGTCTGACAGGGTCACCGGGGATTGACCGCGCCAACGAGATCGCCAGGGCCAAACTGGCGGAATATGGCCTGTCGAATGTCCGCATTGAGGTGGCCGGTGATTTTTCCCGCGGCGGATGGGACTATTCAAAGGCCTATGCTGCGATGACCTCTCCCTATTACAGCAATTTTTCGGTCACCCCTGTAGCCTGGACATCAGGCACCAACGGGCTGATTAAGGGAGAAGTGATCCTCGTAGACATTAAGACTTTAAACGATATTGAAAAATACCGCGGGAAACTGAAGGGAAAGATTATTATGTCACCTGCCACCTCACAGTATGAGGTTAACTGGGAGCCGCTTGCCAGCAGGCTCACGGAAGAGGATCTTAAAAATCTTTCATTGGTTCCTGCCGGCGGTGCGCCGTCGCGCAGAATAGCGGGAGACTGGATGGCCATGCGTGAACTGCGCAACAAAATCACTGAGTTTTTGCGCAGCGAGGATGTGGCGATGATAATCAGCCAGGGCAATGCCTTCAATGTTCCGCGTTCGTCAGGCGCATCGTTTGACGGCAAGGGGCAGCCCCAGGTTACGGAGATAAGCATACCCATGGAGCCCTACGGCCGTATGGAGCGTATGCTTAAAAAAGGAGAAAAGGTTGAGATTGAAGCTGAGGTAAAGGCAGAATTCATTCCTGGCAAAAGTGTTTACAATGTAATTGCAGAGATTCCCGGCACTGATCCGAAACTGAAGGACCAGGTGGTGCTGCTGGGAGGTCATATCGACTCATGGCACGGGGGTACAGGCGCAGCAGACGATGCTTCGGGTTGCATAGTGATGATGGAGACTATCAGGATACTGAAGGCTCTCGATGCAAAACCCAGGCGGACGATTCGAATAGCACTCTGGGGAGGTGAAGAGCAGGGGTTACTCGGATCGCGGGGTTACGTCTCGGCCTACCTTTTTGACAGGGAGAAGAACGAGAAGAAACCGGGGTTCGAAAAATTCTCGGTTTATTTCAATATGGACAACGGCACGGGTCGGTACCGGGGGATATACCTGCAGGAGAACAACCTGGTGCGTCCCCTTTTCGAAGAGTGGATGGAACCGATGAGGGATATGGGCTTCACCACCATTGCGGTGCGCAATACCGGCGGGACTGATCATCAGAGCTTTGACGGCGTCGGCCTCCCGGGCTTCCAGTTCATCCAGGATGAGATCGAATACGGCCGCGGCTACCACACTCTGGCAGACACATGGGAGCGTCTTCTCCTTCCCGACCTGAGGCATAATGCGATTATTACCGCATGGATGGCATGGAATGCGGCAATGGAAGATAATCTAATACCCCGCAAACCACAGATGCAGTCAACGCAGCAGAGGCCGCCTTACGGTTTTTAGTCCTGCTGCGACCTTGGAAAGAGTATAAGTTTTTCAGTTCTGTTTATTACAGCAGAGGCTGACCGGTAATCAGGTCAGCCTCTTTCATTTCAATTATGCTGATGGACGGGCTCCGTGGCGTATTATGCACCGGCATCTTATTCTTTAATCCCCTCCAGATCAAGAATGAAAGCATACTCAAGAGCGGTGGTCTTCAGGCGCTCAAAACGGCCGGAGGCGCCTCCGTGGCCGGCAGTCATGTTGACATCCATGATGAGAATGTTGTCATCGGTCTTCATGTCACGCAGTTTTGCCACCCATTTTGCCGGTTCCCAGTACTGTACCTGTGAATCCCAGTAACCGGTTGTCACAAGCAGGTTGGGATAGGCCCGGGCTTTAACCTGGTCATAGGGCGAGTAGGAAAGCATATAGTCATAGTACTCCTGCTTGCGCGGATCACCCCACTCATCCCATTCGAAGGTCGTCAGGGGGATGGTGGCGTCAAGCATGGTGCTCACTACGTCAACGAATGGTACAGCGGCGATGACTCCGTTATAGAGCTGCGGCTCCATGTTCACGATGGCGCCCATCAGGAGGCCGCCGGCGCTGCCGCCCATTGCATAGAGATGCTCCGGCGAAGTGTATTTCTCATTTATCAAAAAGCGTGCACAGTCATTGAAGTCGGTGAATGTGTTTATCTTTTTTAGCAGCTTGCCGTCTTCATACCACTGGCGTCCCATTTCACTGCCACCCCTGATATGGGCAAGAGCGTAGACGAATCCCCTGTCGAGAAGGCTGATTACTGATGAGCGGAATGAGGGATCTGTCGAGCTGCCGTAAGAACCGTAGGAATAGAGCAGCATCGGTGCGGTGCCAACCTTGACGAATCCCTTGCGGTAAACCAGAGAGACAGGCACCCGGGTGCCATCGCCGGCGGTGGCCCAGAGGCGTTGCGACTCATAATTGTTTTTATCGAATCCTCCGAGGACGCTGTCCTGTTTCAGCAGTGTCTTCAACCTGGCTGCCATGTCATAGTCGTAGACGGAGTTCGGGGTTGTCAGTGAGGAGTAACTGTATCTGAGCAGGGTTGTGGAAGCATTTGGATTGACACTTATGCCGGCGGTATATGTCTCCTCTCCGAAATCAAGAAAATGCTCAGAACCATCAGCGAGCCCAATGATGCGGAGGTTGGTGAGCCCTTTTATTCTCTCATCTGCAACGAGGTAATTATCAAAAATCTCGAAGTTTTCAAGAAGGACGTCAGCCCTGTGAGGAATGACCTCTGTCCAGTTGTGCTTACCAGGCTTGTTTTCAGCACATTTCATAAGCTTGAAGTTCTTTGCACCGTCTGCATTGGTCAGAATGTAAAACTGTCCGTTCAGATGTTCAACCGAGTAAAGACGGTCAGTTGCCCGGGGCTCAAAGAGAGTAACCTCGCCATTGGGCTTGTCGGCTTCAATGAGGCGAACCTCCGTCGTCAGTGTCTGGCTTGAGGTGATAGTAATGTATTTCTTGCTTTTTGTCTTGCCAAGATAGACCGAGAATGTCTCATCGGTTTCATCGAACACTGCCTTGTCCTCAGATACCGGGGTACCCAGCACATGCTTCATTATTGAGGCTGCCCTGAGAGTTTCCGGATCTTTTTTCACGTAGAAGAGGGTTTTGTTGTCGGCGGCCCAGACGCTCTGGCTTGTGGTGTTGACTATCTCATCAGGAAGCAGCTGGCCTGTTTTGAGATCCTTCACAAAAATCGTGTACTGCCTGCGGCTGACATGGTCAACGCCGTATGCCATGAGGTTGTTATCAGGTGAGACGGACCCGCCGCCAACACTTGTGAATTCATGGCCTTCAGCAAGCAGGTTTACATCGAGCATAACCTCGGGTGTTTCGACGCCGTCTTTTCTCCTGTACATGACAGGGTACTCCTTGCCCTCGAAGTATTTGGAATGATACCAGTAGCCGTTGTCAAGGTAAGGGACGGTCTCATCGTCTTCCTTGATGCGTCCCTTTATCTCTTCAAAGAGCTTCTGCTGAAAAGCTTCGGTATGCTTCATCACAGCGTCGGCGTAGTCATTCTCGGCATTGAGGTAAGCCAGCACCTTTACTGTCTGTGAGTCTGGCGTCTCAGCATTCTTTTGTTCATCGCTGAGGCGCATCCAGAAGTAGTTGTCAATGCGTTCGTTGCCGTTGCTGGCAACCACGAAGGGGATTTTTTCAGCCACGGGGGGCTGGGGTTTTGTGCCGCAGGAAGCTATTACGAGCAGCATGGTGGCGGCGGAGAGGAATAGAATGGTCTTTTTCATAGAAAATATTTATAGTTAATACGTTGTCCTACAATACTTTACCCCCCAGATACGTCAGACGGCTATCGGGGCAGGCTCTACGGGGAATGTATCTAATAATATATGTCATTTAACTACAATACTATATGCCCTACGGGCAATAATTGACACTACTGCCTACTGCCTAATCCCTTCAGCGAAAGCTGAATCCGCTTTCGGGCAAGATCTACGCTGACAACGCGTACCATCAGGTGCTGGTGGAGTTTGACCACCTTTGACGGGTCGTTGACGTAGCGGTCTGCCATCTGGGAGACATGCACAAGCCCGTCCTGCTTGACCCCGATATCAACGAAGGCTCCGAACTTCGTGATGTTTGTTACGATTCCGGGCACCACCATCCCCTCCTTCACATCCTCCAGGGTGTGAATATCCGCGAAGCTGAACTCCTGTATTGATGACCTCGGGTCGCGCCCCGGCTTCGCCAGCTCGGCCATTATATCCTTGAGTGTAGGCAGTCCGGCCTCAGGTGTGATATATCTTTCAATATTTATTGACTTTCTCCTGGCCTCATCACGGATCAGGTCAGCCACGGTGCATCCTGCATCCTTTGCCATCCTCTCCACTATATGATAGCTCTCGGGGTGCACGGCAGAAGCGTCGAGCGGGTTGGCGGCGTTTCTTATCCTGAGGAACCCGGCGGCCTGTTCGTAGGCCTTGTCGCCCATCCTTTTAACGTTCATCAGTTCGGCACGCGAACGGAAGGGTCCCTTTTCAGTCCGGTAATCGACAATATTCTGTGCCAGCTTAGGGCCAAGGCCAGAGACGTAAGTAAGCAGGTGCGGGCTGGCGGTGTTCACCTCCACTCCCACCGCATTGACGCATGACATTACAACCTCATCGAGACCGGTCTGCAGTCGTACCTGATCCACGTCATGCTGGTACTGACCGACACCGATCGATTTGGGGTCAATCTTCACCAGCTCCGCCAGCGGGTCCATCAGGCGGCGGCCGATTGAGACCGCGCCGCGCACTGTGACGTCCTGTTCCGGGAACTCATCGCGGGCAATCTTTGAAGCCGAGTATATTGATGCGCCCGCTTCGTTCACCACAAATATCTTTATTCCCGACTCCGACGGTAGGTACTGCTTTATAAACTCCTCCGTCTCCCTGCTTGCCGTTCCGTTTCCAATCGCTATTGCCTCAATGCCATAGCTGTCGACCAGCGAGAGGAGTTTGCTGACACTCCGGGCGGTCTCGTTCTGCGGGGGGTGCGGGTAGATCACGTCATGATGGAGCAGGGCCCCCTGCCTGTTGAGGCAGACTACCTTGCATCCCGTCCGGAAGCCCGGATCGAGGGCCAGGACGCTCTTCTCGCCCAGTGGCGGTGCCAGCAGCAGCTGGCGCAGGTTATCGGCAAAAACGCGGATAGCCTCCTCGTCAGCCTTTTCCTTGGCCGTTTTCCTGAACTCAGTCTCCATGGAGGGCGCCAGCAGGCGGCTCCAGCTGTCGGAGACAGCCTCCTTCACCTGGCGTGAAGCGTTGTTGTTTGATTTGACAAACAGCTTCTCCACCGTTTCCACAGCCATATCCTCTGCCGGCATGATCGTGATTCTCAGGAATTCCTCCTCCTCGCCGCGGAGCATAGCCAGGAACCTGTGTGACGGGCAGCGGCGCAGCGGTTCGGACCATTCAAAATAGTCGCTGAACTTGTTTCCCTCCTCCTCCTTACCCTTCACACCTCTGGATGTGATGACGGCATCGCGTTCATAGAGCTTCCGAAGCGAGCCACGCACCTGTTCGTTCTCGCTTACAATCTCCGCTATGATATCGCGTGCCCCGGCCAGGGCTTCATCAGCGGTTTCAACCTCATCACCTGTGTATTTCGCGGCTTCGCTCTCAGGGTCACCCGGCCTCTGCTCAAGCAGCCACAAAGCTAATGGCTCAAGCCCTTTTGACCGCGCCACCGATGCACGTGTCTTGCGTTTCGGCCTGAAGGGAAGATAGAGATCCTCGAGTTGCGACAGCGTCATGGCAGCATTGATTTTCGCCAGCAACTCAGTGGTCATTTTCTCCTGTTCCTCTATAGATTTGATTATGGCCTCCCTCCGTTTTTCCAGCTCCCGGAGCCTCTCGTATTCGTCACGTATACCGGCGAGCTGAACCTCATCCAGACTGCCTGTCACCTCCTTGCGGTAGCGGCTTATAAACGGTATGGTAGCTCCGTCGTCAAGAAGACGCAGCGTGTTCTCAACCTGCCAGTCGTGCAGGTGAAGCTTCTGTGCTATGGTCTTAATATGTGCTGAAGGATCCATAACGGTTACTCAACGTAAAGAACAAATCCTTTCAGATACTCGCTCTCGGGGTGATAGATATTCACCGGGTGGTCAGGCGGCTGGCCTGTCTGATGCAGGATTCTGACATTGCGTCCGGTGTTGGCAGCGGCGACAAAGACTGAGCGTCGGAAGTCGTCACGGCTGACCACCTGTGAACAGGAGAATGTAAAGAGTATTCCTCCCGGCTTAATCTTCTGGATTGCGATGGCGTTAAGTCTCCTGTAGCCCTGCAGTGCCTGGTCTAGGGCTGTCTGGTGTTTGGCGAAGGCAGGAGGGTCAAGCACGATCAGGTCATATTCACTCTTCATTTCAGCCAGGAATCTGAAGGCATCCGTTGCAAAGGAGGTGTGCCGCGGGTCTTTCCCGAAGTTAAGGCTGACGTTCTCATCCGCCAGGGCTGTGGCAGCGGCAGAGCTGTCAACGGTATGCACCAGGGCTGCGTTGCTCATCGCATAGACAGAGAAGCCCCCTGTGTAACCGAACATATTCAGGACATTCCTTCCCTTGCTGTACTGTCGGAGCAGGCTCCGGCTGTCGCGCTGGTCGATGAAGAAACCCGTTTTCTGTCCCTTCTCCCAGTCAACCCTGAATTTGAAGCCGTTTTCCCTGACAATGGCGCCGCTTCCAGCGTCAGGGCCGGCCAGGTAACCGTTGACAGGCCCGGGTTTAGCCATGAAGGGAACCGTTCCCTCGCTTTTGTTATACACAGACTGAACTCTGCCTCCGGTGATCTCAGGAAGGAGTCCGGCGATCATTTCACGGATATGCCAGAATCCGGCCGTGTGTGCCTGCATCACCGCCACGCTTCCGTAGATGTCAATGATGAGTCCCGGGAGGCCGTCTCCCTCACCGTGCACGAGCCTCCATACATCCGTTTCCCCGCTTCCGGCGATGCCTGTATTAATTCGGTACTGCATTGCGTCTGAGAGCCTCTTTCTGAAGAATTCGCGGTCAGGTTCGCAGGGTGTGAAAGAGAAGATCCTCACAGCTATCGAGCCGGGCGACCAGTGACCCGTTGCCAGGTATGTCTCATCAGAGGCGTATACCTCCACAGTGTCGCCTTCAGAAGGTGAATCCTTAATGGTTGCTATTGCGCCGGAGAATATCCACGGATGGTATCGTCTCACCGACTGGTCTTTTCCTTTTTTCAGGATTATCCGTGCTGGCATTTCTTTAGGGCTGGTGGTGGCTGATCTTGCCGTTAAGTGCAATATAAATCCGCCTGCAGATCCATGCGTCGGTGGCTGCATAGCGTTGCTGGGGCTCGGTCAGGGCGGGCGCCTCCCAATTTGATGTCTGCTGCGATTTGGAGATTGAATACCCGAGAATTATTGCAGAGAGCTTTTTCAGTCCCAGCTGCTTGATCCCGTGAGCTGCAACCACTGTCTGCAGGTCAACGAATCCTCCCGGTTCAAAAGCAACCAGTGATCTGAGAGCCTTGATATCATCGTGGATGGCCACTCCTGCCTTGATTATACTTTCATCAGCCAGTAATGAAACCAGCTCCGGAGGCAGTCCGATCATATTCAGCCTGAAGAGCCAGGCCCTTCGGTCATCAGCCAGCTGCAGCAGGGAGACTGCATGTCTTCGCCCCTTTTTGAATGATGGCTTGGTTTCGGTATCAAAGCCAAGGATTGCAGGCCGGCCCATCTCGCTGATCACCTGGCGGAACTGCTGCATATTGTCAACAAGGATCACCTTTCCCTCAAACTGAATGAGTGGCAGGCTTCTAAGATCATCATCAGTGACACTTTCACTATACTGTTTTGTCATCTTCCGGTTGTCCGTTTTGGTCTTTCTCCTCAGCGTCTGCCTCAGAATAGAGCACTGTATGAATGGCGGTGAGGACATTCAGAAGTTTCTTTCCCCAGAACTCCTCGAAATTCATAAGCACTTCCCAGACGGCGTCATTCATGACCTCCTCATTTCCGCTCTTGTAGCTCACGATGAAATCCTTGAGATCCTGGTACACGTCGGTAAGGCTCTCAGCAATGCTGCCTGTATAAAGCCCGTCGGAGGGGTCGCCGGCTGAAACAATGACCGGATAGGGATCATTGTTCCCCATTTTGGCAAGCAGGTTGTCATGCATCCTGGTCCAGTCGAATTCAGTCACATTCTTTTCTATTCCCTCTTCCAGGAGAGGCTCGGGCATAGGGAGCAGCGATGCCCTTAGATAGATAAACGGGAGGAGTCGCTGCATCACTTTCAGTACCTCGATACCATTTATTTCACCTGTCGCCTCAAGGTATTTGCAGTATTCGTTTGCTGAAGCAGCAAATTCTATAACCGGGCGAGAATATATTTTCTTTTCCTCTTTTTCCATCAGTCTGAAATCATCGGCAAAAGTACTGATTCCGGGGCAAATAATCGGGCAATGTTGATAAAAGGATTGATGTCACTTTTTCCACACAAGCCTGTGGTCATCGTCATAAAGCAGCTTTTCGTGGTCGAGGAGCCACCGGATCACCCTGGCACTTTTTTCCGCCGGTATCTCCATTGCGAGGGCAAGCTCCTCCGGTCTCATCGGGCTTGCACCCAGGAGCTCCTTTATTTTATCAATTATGAGGTCGAATTCATATTTGCTCAGTTCCAGTTCATTTCTCTCCTGACATGTGTCGCACAGTCCGCAGCGGCCGTTTTCGTCTCCGAAGTAGCCTGTAAGGAAAGCTGACCTGCAACGGGTTTTGTTTTCGGCATACTCAATGATTTTAGCCACTCTTTCAATATAGTTCTCCTTCACCTTCAGGTAGAGCTCCGGGGATATCACGAGGTGGCTGCGGTCAAGCCTCTCCTCGGTGAAGATGACCAGGGGGCTCTTTTTCCCGGGGATGAAGTGGATGATCCCCTGGGATGTCAGTCTCAGGAGGTACTGATAGATTGCTTCGCGGGTCATACCTGACCTGTTTGCGAGGTTTTCCTCATTGATGGGAACAAATTCCGAGAACATGCCGCTGTAGGTACGGAGCAGCAGCTTGATGAACCTGTCATACTCCTCATTGGCCACCTGGAATTTGTAAAGGTCATCGCGGCTCACCACGAAATGGACCCGTGACGGGTTGTTGATCTCGTCTGTGAATTCGAGGTAACCCTCTTTCTGCAGGAAGTTGAGGCTGTTATATGTCTCAGTAACCGAGAACCGGAACGCCGTTACAAATTTCCAGAGGTCGAAATCGTGGACACTGTTCTTTC
This sequence comes from Bacteroidales bacterium, assembly GCA_049294275.1. Taxonomy (GTDB): domain Bacteria; phylum Bacteroidota; class Bacteroidia; order Bacteroidales; family VadinHA17; genus SR-FBR-E99. The sequence continues at coordinate 28,401 of JBAQCQ010000050.1, read as the reverse complement.
CTGATCCGACCGGTAACTGGTAGAAGTTCCCGATAGCTTCATAAACGTCCTTTATCTTCTCTACAGGAGGAAACTTGATCCTCACCGAATCGGTCAGCCTCCTCTTCTCATCCTGTGACCAGAGCAGCACGGCAAATGCCGGCTGGCCGTCGCGTCCGGCCCTGCCTGACTCCTGGTAATAGGCCTCGATCGAGTCAGGGCAGTCCCAGTGGATGACGAACCTCACGTCTGCCTTGTCAATCCCCATACCGAAGGCATTAGTGGCAACTATGACCCGCACCTCGCCGGAACTCCAGGCATTCTGTTTCCTGTCGCGCATCTCCTGGGGCAGTCCGGCATGATAGAAATCGGCGTGTATATCATTTGCTACGAGTATTTCAGCCACCTCCTTAGATCTCTTCCTGCTGTTGACATAGATGATCCCGCTGCCCTGCTCCCTGTTCAGGCTGCGAAGGACGTAGGCGCTTTTGTCTTCGACCTCCCTGACTACATATGTAATGTTGGTCCTCCGGAAGCTGGTCTGCAGAATTCTGGGGTTCTTCAGCTTAAGCCGTAAAGCTATGTCCTTTATCACCCGGGGTGTGGCCGTTGCGGTCAGTGCGAGGAAGGGCACCTTGTCTCCGAGAATCTCCCTTATCTCTGCAATATGCAGGTATGACGGCCTGAAGTCATACCCCCACTGTGATATGCAGTGGGCCTCATCCACTGCAACCATTGTGAAGTTGAATCTTGGCAGGCGTGCCCTGAAGAGGGGTGTCTGCAACCGCTCCGGGCTGACATAGAGGAGGCGGTATTCACCATAGAGGCAATTGTCGAGAGATATCTCAACCTCCTCGCGGGTAAGCCCGCTGTGAATGGCCATCGCCTTGATATTCATCGACTTCAGGCGTGTGACCTGGTCCTTCATGAGGGCTATGAGCGGGGTAATGACAAGGCAAAGGCCTTCGGTTGCCACCGGCGGCACCTGGTATGTGACCGATTTCCCGCCACCGGTAGGGAGAAGGCCAATCACATCATTCCCCGAGACTACCGCATCAATGATATCCTCCTGCAGTGGCCTGAATGAAGTGAAGCCCCAGTAACGCGCAAGCGTTTCCCTGTATATGTCCGGTGACATCGTCATGCAGCCTGATTAATACAAATTTAATAACTCAATCTCATTTTTAACCTTTTATTGACATTTTAGATATGCCGGTGCATGGCAATTTTTTGTAATTTTCGCCCCAAATAAACCTTGCCCGATGTCATTCAGTGAAGATAAACTGCTTTTCGAAGGTCTGACCTTCGATGACGTGCTGCTTCTTCCGGCCTATTCGGAAGTCCTGCCCCGCGACGTTGATCTGAGATCGAAGTTCACCCGCAACGTAGGTATCAACACCCCGATTGTCTCGGCGGCGATGGATACGGTGACCGATGCGGAGCTGGCAATAGCCATTGCCCGTGAGGGAGGCATAGGCGTTATCCACAAGAACATGTCTATCGGGCAGCAGGCTGCCCAGGTAAGGAAGGTCAAGCGTGCCGAGAGCGTGATGATCTTTGACCCGGTGACAATCAATGACAACGCCACCGTGGCTGATGCCCTTGCGCTGATGAAGGAGTTCAAGATAGGCGGCATACCTGTTGTCAATGACGACGGTGCGCTGGTTGGCATTGTAACGAACAGGGACCTGCGTTTTGAGACGGACTATTCTCACCGGATAAGCGAGATCATGACTCCGCAGTCGAAGCTGATCACACTCAGTCACCAGACTGACCTGGCAGCGGCGGCAGAGATCCTGCAGATACACAAGATCGAAAAGCTTCCGATTGTCGATGAAAAGGGAAGGCTGAAAGGGCTGGTGACCTACAAGGATATCACGAAGGCAAAGGACAGACCCAATGCGTGCAAGGATGACAAGGGGCGCCTGAGGGTTGCCGCCGCGGTTGGCATCGCGCCCAACACACTCTCGAGGGTCGAGGCGCTTGTCGGCGCCGGAGTTGACGCTATAGCCATTGACACCGCTCACGGCCATACCAAAAGTGTGATTGAGATTCTGAATGAGATAAAGAAGATTTTTCCCGGAACGGAGATTGTTGTCGGCAATATAGGTACGGCTGATGCCGCGAAAAGGCTGGTTGACGAGGGAGCAGATGCAGTCAAGGTGGGCATCGGGCCCGGATCGATATGCACGACCAGGGTTGTCGCAGGTGTCGGAGTACCTCAGCTCTCCGCCATATACAACGTGGCGAGAGCCATTGACGGAAGCGGTGTTCCGGTAATAGCTGACGGTGGGATCCGCTATTCGGGTGATATAGTCAAGGCGCTGGCGGCAGGAGCTGACTGCGTGATGGCGGGGTCGCTCTTTGCCGGCGTTGAGGAGTCGCCCGGCGAAACAATAATCTATAACGGCAGGAAATTCAAGACATACCGCGGCATGGGTTCAGTCGAAGCGATGCAGATGGGCTCCAAGGACCGGTACTTCCAGGACATGGAGGATGACATCCATAAGCTTGTTCCCGAAGGAATTACGGCACGCGTTCCGTACAAAGGAACACTGAATGAGGTAATATACCAGTTCCTTGGCGGACTCCGCTCAGGCATGGGTTACTGCGGAGCGCGCGACATACCCACACTGAAGAGGGACGGGCGTTTTGTCAGGGTCACAAGCGCCGGCGTCATCGAGAGCCATCCGCATGATGTGACCATAACCCGTGAGGCACCTAACTACAGCAGGAAGGTAAACGAATACTGATCATGATGCGGCTTGCCCTACCGATAATCCTGTTGCTCACCGTTGCATGCAATCAGGCAGTGAAAGAGACTGAGCGTGTTGCGGTGGCCCGTGCCGGTGACAGGGTGCTTTATCTTGACCAGATTCCGACTGGGCTGGTGTTGAGCGGTATGAGCGAGACTGACAGCATCTCTGCCGTGCAGAGTTACATCCGTCAGTGGGCACGCAAGGAGCTTCTGGCCATAAGGGCTGAGGAAAACCTGACACCCGAATACAAGGCTGAGGTGAACAGGCAGCTGAACGAGATGAGAAACAACCTGCTGATATACCAGTACCAGCAGCAGATGATCATTCAGAGGCTTGATACCGCAGTCACTGACAATGAGTTGCAGGATTACTATGTTGGCAATCTCAGCACCTTTACCCTTACATCAAACCTTGTCAGGGCGCTTTTCGTCAAGGTGCCGGCAACGACGCCTGATCTCGACAGGATAAGGAAGCTCTACAGGTCATCAGAACCGGCTGACCTGAATGCCCTTGAGGATCTCTGCTTCCAGTATGCAGTCAGGTATGACGACTACAATGAAGAGTGGATACCATTCACTCAGCTCCTGATGGAGGTGCCGCTCGAGTCATCAAGTCAGGAAGAGTGGCTTGCAAGGAACAGCGCGGTGGAGCTTAAGGATGACCAGTATGTCTATTTCATTGCCATAAGGGAATACAAGCTCAGAAACAGCGTGGCTCCTTTCGAATATATCAGGGGGCAGGTGAAGACAATCATAATGAATAACCGCAGGAACGAATTCCTGCAGAAACTTGAAGACGGTATTTACAACGAGGCAGTCAGGAGCAACACCCTGAAAGTCTACTAGAACAAAAAGGAAAGAATGAACAAAAGGATATTGATTTTACCGGTGCTGCTGATGTTTGCGGGGTACGGTGCGGCCGGACAACAGATAGTTGAATCGATAGTTGGCGTCGTGGGAAATGAGGTCATTTACCTCTCGGAGGTTGAGGGACAGGTGGTGCAGCTTAAAGCGGAGCGGGACCCGACTCCTGTTGATCTGCTGCGGTGCCGGGTGTTTGAGGATATGCTCATTCAGAAGCTTTTCCTCGACCAGGCACGCATAGACTCCATAGAGGTGTCACCCGAGTCAGTGGAGGCAGACCTGACCAGCCGGCTGACGGAATATATCAGACGCGCCGGTTCAGAGCAGGCGCTTGAATCATACTTCAACAAGAGCATGGCTGAGATCAGGCAGGATCTGCGGGAGATGCTCACCAACCAGTACATTGTACAGGAGACCCAGGGAACGATTGCCCAGAACATCACTGTCACCCCGGATGAGATAAAGAAGTATTTCAACAGCATTCCGAAGGATTCCCTGCCACTGGTGCCACGAAAGGTACAGCTGAGCATAATCTCGGTTGAACCGCCTGACATGGAGGCCAGCAAGGCTGAGGTACGCCAGAAGCTGCTTGACCTTCGCAGCCGGATAATCAACGGCGAGAGTTTCAGCACCCTGGCCATCCTCTATTCCGAGGATCCGGGTACTGCGCCAAAAGGAGGCGAGACCGGCTATACTCTCAGGGGTGAGCTTGCCAAGCCTTACGCAGAGGCAGCATGGAGCCTGAAGAAGGATGTTGTTTCCAAAATCGTAGAGACCGAGTTCGGCTTTCACATTATCCAGCTGGTCGACAGGAAGGGTGATATGGTGAACTCGCGCCATATACTCATGAAGCCGAAACTGTCAGCAAACCAAACCGAATGGGCAATCCTCAAGCTTGACAGCATCGCAGCGCTGATACGCAGTGACAGCCTCACGTTCAAGCAGGCGGCAATGAGGTATTCATCAGACAGGACAACAAGGGCAAACGGAGGAAAGATGGTCAGTTCAAACCCGTCTGACCGCGTCGAATGGCTGACCCTGGATGAGTTGTCCAAGGAGGTTAACCTGGTTGTCCGTAACATGAAACTGGGAGAGATCTCCGAACCTTTCCGGACCACCGATGCAAAAGGCAACAGCATCTATTGCATCATCAGGCTCGACGATGAGATCGCACCGCACAGTGTGAACATGAAGGATGATTACAGCTACCTCGCCGAGGCGGCGCTCAGGGACAAGCAGGGCAGGAAATACGAGGAGTGGATCAAAGATAAGATCAAAAGGACATACATTCGTGTCAGCGAGGATTTCCGGGACTGCAAGTTCCACTATTCCGGATGGTTCGAATAGATAAGATAGCGCTGCTGCGTCTCTTTTTCTTCATCCCGGTTTATTTGTTGCTGCCGGCAGCCCTTTTTTTGTTGCCTGCCGAAGCGTCGGGACAGCAGACATCAGGTCAGCAGCCGGCAGGCCGCCGCAGGGTTGAGATCCTGCATTCAGACTCGATGCGGTTTGACCGGACCATGGGTCGCTCAAGCAACAGGCTGAACGGTAATGTAAGCCTTAAGCACAATGACCTCTTCATGGATTGTGACAGCGCCTGGTATTATGACGATACCAACCAGGTCTTCGCCTTCAGCAGAATCCACATATGGCAGGGTGACACCATCCATATATGGGGACAGTACCTGACATACTCCGGTGACTCCGGCAAGGCCGTAATGACCGACAGCGTTGTGCTGGCAGACAATGAGATGCGGTTGTTCACCGAAAAGGTCGACTACGATGTCAACACGCAGGTGGCCAATTATGACACCGGTGGGCGTATCCTCAGCGGTGACAATACGCTGACAAGCAGGGTGGGGATCTACTATTCGAGCCAGAAAATGCTGCACTTCCGTGACAGTGTTAAAATTGTAAACCCCGACTATGTCATGCGCGCTGACACCATGCGTTATGACACCAACAATGAAATCGCCTGGTTTGCAGGACCTACAGAGGTCCTGGGCGACAGCATCTATCTCTACTGCGAGAACGGGTGGAGCGATACACGCAATGACATCTCGGAACTGATGAAGAACGCCGTGCTTGATAACCGTGAGCAGCGGATCACCGGCGACACCCTGTGGTATGATGAGAAGAAAGGCGAGGGTGAAGGATTCGGCCATGTGACCATCACTGATACCACCGACAACATTACCGGTGGCGGGGATTATGCAAAGTACTTCAAGCGGCCTGAGAAGATTCTGCTTACTGGTACTCCGTGGTTCACGATTTTCTCCGATGATGACACTCTGACTCTCAGGGCAGACACTCTCAGGGCAATACCTGTTGCCGACACTGCAGGTGTCAGCCACAGGCTTCTCAAGGCCTATTACGGATGTACCATGTTCAGCCACGAGATGCAGGGACGATGCGACTCGCTGGCTTACTCCTTCCGTGATTCAGTAATCAGGCTCTACCAGGGCCCCATAGTCTGGTCACGGGAGAACCAACTCACGGCGGATTCAATTGTACTCTACACCGTAAACAGCAAGGCTGACCATATGGAGCTGTACAACAATGCTTTCGTGGTCAGTGAGGTCGACACGGCACGGTTTGACCAGATAAGCGGGAAAAACCTGTCAGGCTATTTTATTGACAACAAGCTGCGCCGGATCAAGGTCATCGGCAACGGCGAGGCAATTTACTATGTGGTCGACGGGAATGAGCTTGTTGGGGTGAACAGGGCAAGAAGCGCCTCCATTGAGATTTTCATTGAAGAGGGAAAGATTGCGGAGATATACCAGAACCAGAGTCCTGACGGGGTCATGGATCCGCCTTTGATAAAACCTGAGTCTGAAAGAAGGCTTGACGGTTTCAGGTGGCACCCGGAACTGCGTCCTTTAAGAGGTTATGAGGTGAAAAAGGACCTTGGCGAAATGGAGTAGAATATCAGGAACTATCTGATATTCTAATATTTAGTAAAATGCCAAGCTTGGTGATTAATATTCGTCTTCGTTGAAGAAAAAATCGTCTTTTGATGGATAGTCGGGCCAGATATCTTCTATACTTTCGTAAATATCACCTTCATCTTCAATTTCCTGCAGGTTTTCGATGACTTCCATAGGGGCACCTGACCGTATGGCAAAATCAATGAGTTCGTCCTTGGTTGCTGGCCAGGGGGCATCCTCGAGTTTCGATGCTAATTCAAGTGTCCAATACATATCTGAGAAAGTTATATTATTACCCTTCTTAAAGTCCGCAAATATAAAATTATTTAGAATAAAAAAAGAGTAAGGGAATTTTTTGTGGAGATTATTTCACCTTTTTATATGGGATCCACCTAACTTCCTCTGTTCCTGATTCATATGACAGGCACCTGGTCAGCACGAATAGATAATCGGAGAGGCGGTTGAGGTATTTGACCACATGGGGATCGATTTTTTCGGATTCGTTGAGGCGCAGGAGCGCGCGTTCGGCCCTCCGGCAGACGGTGCGTGCGATATTACATTGTGCTGCTGCCGGATGGCCTCCTGGTAGCACAAAAGAGGTCAGTTTCGGCAGGCCGGTCTCCATTCTGTCTATTGACTTTTCAAGCTCCGATGTGTCATCTATGCTTATTCCCTCCGGTACTCTGGCTGTTGGGTGTGTTGCGATGACAGAACAGCATGACATCAGAACGGACTGAATTGTGATAAGTTCATCTTTTGATACGCATGACTGTTCGGCTGCCCTCAGCAATCCGATCCAGGCAATGAGTTCATCGACAGTGCCGTAGGCTTCAATGCGGGGATGATGTTTCGGGAGTCTTATGCCCCCGATAACGGATGTCTCTCCCCTGTCACCTGTTTTGGTATAGATCTTCATTGCGGGGAGTGAAGAAACTCTATTTCGTTCTTACCTCAATGCGGTATTCATTCATGTAATCGGCCGACACTTCACCGTCCATCAGTTTAATGATACGGTGTGCGTGGCGTGCGATATCCTCCTCGTGGGTCACGACGATGACAGTATTGCCGTTATCGTGGATTTTGTCAAGAAGGCCCATGATGTCATATGAAGTTTTACTGTCGAGGTTACCTGTAGGCTCGTCGGCAAGTATTATAGAGGGGTCGTTTACCATGGCCCTGGCAATTGCGACTCTCTGGCGCTGACCGCCTGACAGTTCATTTGGTTTGTGGGTCATCCTGTCGGTCAGTCCCACAAGGTCAAGTACCCTTTTGGCATGATCATCCCTTTCATGTCGGGGAACACCGGCATAAATCAGCGGCAGGGTCACATTCTCGAGTGCTGTGTATCTGGGCAGGAGGTTAAATGTCTGGAAGACGAAACCGATCTCCTTGTTGCGTATCTCGGCGAGCCTGTCATCTTCCATCTTGCTGACGTCGGTACCGTTAAGGATGTACTGTCCTTTTGTAGGAGTGTCGAGGCAGCCCAGTATATTCATCAGGGTCGATTTGCCTGACCCTGAAGGGCCCATGATGGCCACGTACTCGTTTCTCTTTATCTCAAGTGATACCGACCGGAGTGCTCTGACAATCACTGAGCCAACCTGGTAATTCTTTATTATCTCATGTATCTCTATGACCTTATCCATGCCTTTTTTGTTAAAGTCCCGAAATTAGTTCAAAATCCTCTATAAATATGTTATGATGTTGTTATTTTTTGTTAATGTCTGATGCGGTAGTCTCCCGGTGTAAGGTTGCGGTGACAGAAGAGGATTCCGAACCGGAATGTTTCCATGGTTGCAGCGGCAATGTCCGATGATGCCAGTGAGCGCCATGCTCCGTACATTTCGCGGGTGAGATGAATGTCGTCGGCCACGATGATCATTTCATTCCCCATTGACAGTATGATTTCAGTGTACTGTTTCAGGGCCGTGCCCCTGTGGTTGCCATCTATGAAGGCCAGGGAGACGGTTGTTCCGTGGGTCCTGAGCATTTCGAGTGCCTTGCTGAACTCCATGTTAATCACCGTGACGTTTACGGCGCCGTGTCTGAGGAGGTTTTGCCGGGCAATTTCCGCAAGCGCCGGGCAACCCTCAACGGTCACCACCTGTCTCTCCGGAGCCGCAAGCGCCAGCGCCAGTGTGCTTATCCCGAGTGATGTTCCAAGTTCCAGTATAATTGAATCGTCTGACACTCTCTCCGAGGTACGTTCCCTGAGCCCGCCCGTTTTCGCGGAACTGTGCTTATTCGCTCCCTGAATGCTCTTAGCTCTGAGCTCTTCACCCTGAGTCCTGAGCTCTGAGCCCTTCGCTCTGAGCCCTTCACCCTGAGTCCTGAACACTTCACTCTGTGCTATCCTTGCCAGCAATCCTGCCTGCCTGGGAGGCATCGCGGCCGTGCCTGCAATTTCTGAAATCCTTCGCTCCTCTCCTTTCCGAGTGGCTGAGCCTGCTCCGAGGTCGGTTACCATTACTGTTCGCCGGTCAGAGCGCATCTCCCGACGAAGACTCTCAACCTCGACGGAAATTTTCGGGTCACCCTTTCCCCGGACCACATTTGTCAGAAAATCAAAGACGAACGGACTGTGCACCCCGTGTCCTGCCGTGCTCCTGGCAGTTAACAGGTGTCTGACAAAGGCCATCACAGGATAAAGGTTCATTAACTCAGTCAGCCAATTTGAAAGCCGGGCAAATTTAACTATTTTCGGTGAGTATCATTTTTACCTTACCAGATGTCTGAACTGCTTGACAGTGAGATAAAATTCCTTCCCGGTGTTGGTCCGAAGCGGGCTGAACTGCTTGAGGCGGAGGCTGACATACATACATTCAGGGACCTCATCTACTATTTTCCCTACAAGTATATTGACAAGACCCGTTTTTACAAGGTCAGTGAGCTTGACACCGACATGCAGTACGTACAGGTCAGGGGTAAGATTCGCCGTTTTTCAACTGAGGGTGGCGGCAGGGGCACGAGGCTCACCGCTGATTTCTATGACGAGACAGGTATGGTCAGATTGGTATGGTTCAAGGGCCATAAATGGGTTCTCAACGCCTATAAAATTGAAAAAGAGTATATTATATATGGTAAACCTTCTCTCTTCAGCGGTGCCTTCAACATAGTCCATCCGGAGGTGGAAGAGGCTGATAAGCGGGAAACGAGGGTCTCCTCTGCATTCGAGGCTCAGTACAGCACAACCGAGAAGATGAAGGATCATTTTCTGCATTCGAAAGCCATCGCTAAGCTGATGGCGACCGCCTTCTCGCAGCCCTCGCTTCGCTTAGCGGAGACACTGCCTGACTCCATTACAGGGCAGATGAAGCTGATGAGTCTCTCCGATGCCCTCTTCCGCATTCATTTTCCTGACTCCAACCTCGACATAGACAAAGCCCGTTTCAGGCTGAAGTTCGAGGAGCTTTTCTATATACAGCTCAATCTCCTGAGATACAAGGGCAGCCGGGCGAAGAACACACGCGGGTTTCTCTTCTCGGTGGTTGGCGAGAGGCTAAATTCGTTTTACGCCAACAACCTGCCTTTTGCACTGACTGAGGCTCAGAAAAGAGTTATACGGGAGATCAGGGCGGATCTCGGCAGCGGCCGACAGATGAACAGGCTTCTGCAGGGCGATGTGGGAAGCGGCAAGACGATGGTTGCGCTTATGAGCATGCTTATCGGGGCCGACAACGGCTTCCAGAGCTGCCTGATGGCTCCTACTGAAGTGCTTGCCATACAGCATTTCAATTCTATCAGCCGGTTTATAAGCGGGATTAACGCCGAAGCGGCTCTGCTCACCGGCTCGACGAAGCGCAGTGAGCGGGTGCGGATAGAGAACGGGTTGCTTGACGGGAGCATATCTATTCTGGTAGGGACGCATGCGCTTATTGAGGAGACCGTGAAGTATAAGAACCTCGGGCTGGTGATAATTGACGAGCAGCACCGCTTTGGTGTGGCGCAGAGGGCCAGGCTGTGGCAGAAGAGCGAATGCCCGCCTCATGTGCTTGTTATGACGGCCACTCCTATTCCCCGTACCCTGGCGATGACCCTCTACGGAGACCTTGATGTCTCGGTTATTGATGAGATGCCTCCCGGGCGCAAGCCGGTAAAGACGATGAGTTTCACGGACGCAGAGCGCGAGAAGGTGTTCGGCTTCATGCGGAGGCAGATAGAGGACGGCAGGCAGGTATACGTTGTTTACCCGTTGATAAGTGAGTCCGAATCGCTTGATTACAAAGATCTTGAGGATGGTTTGGAAAGCATGGCCCGGGCATTCCCTCCGCCTCAGTATTGTATCAGCGTGGTGCATGGCCGGATGACTTCGAAGGACAAGGAGATTTCGATGAACCTGTTCCGCCGCGGCCAGGCCCAGATAATGGTTGCAACAACCGTCATAGAGGTAGGGGTTGACATTCCCAATGCAAGTGTGATGGTGATAGAGAGCGCCGAGCGCTTCGGCCTGTCTCAGCTGCACCAGCTGAGGGGGCGGGTGGGCCGTGGCGCCGACCAGTCGTACTGCATACTGATGACATCGCACAAGCGCTCTGCAGAGGCTTCTGAGCGCATCAACACGATGATAGCGACAAACGACGGCTTCGAGATAGCAGAGGCCGATCTCCGCATGCGCGGGCCGGGTGACCTCGAGGGGACGCAGCAGAGCGGAATGGCCTTCGACCTTAAGATTGCTGATCTCGGCAAGGATGGGCAGATACTCAACCTCGCCCGGTCGCGGGCAGAGGAGATCCTGGGTGATGACCCTGAGCTGTCGCACCCGGATAACCAGGTGCTCAGGGCCACGCTCCGGAGACTTTTCGGGAAGAAGTATTCGTGGAGTGATATCAGCTGAATTCAGGTAGCAGAATTTGCGGTTTGCGGTTTGCGGTTTGCGGTTTGCGGTTTTGAAAGATGTTATACCACTGTCAATCTCAAATCCTATTCGGCAGTCCGCAATCCGCAATCGGCAGTCGGCAGTCGGCAATCGGCAGTCGGTAATCGGCAGTCGGCAGTCGGCAATAGAGAAGAATTAAGGAGTACGAACTGAAATTAATGCATTTAGACTGCGTGGCAGCAGGGCTGCATGACGGAGCAAAAAGCGACAGACCTCCCGGCTTTCGACTTTAAGGACTTTCGGACTTCCCAAAATTATGACTGTTGTTCTTTATTAATTCCCCGTAATTCCTTAAAATTGCGGCTGCAATATTTTTTTGATGCCGCAGGAAGAGACAATCACACATGAAGGGACGGTTTTAAGGGTGCCGGGTGACGGCACAGCCGAGGTGGAGATAATCACTGCTGAGGCCTGCTCGGGATGCCTTGCCAAATCGGTATGCTCTCCCGGCAAGGCTGACACCAGGATCATAACCGTAAAAAACAGCGCCGCCATCAAGGCTGGTGATCATGTCATGGTTGTGATGCAGGTGTCACAGGGCTTCCGTGCTTTGGCAATAGGATACATCATTCCCTTCATTGTGCTTATAGCAGTGTTTGTCATCACAACTGTTACCGGGGCCGGGGAAGTGGTGTCGGCGATGTTGTCGTTTGCAGCGGTGGGCCTGTACTACCTGTCCATATGGCTGCTGAGAGGCATAATCGGGAAAAAGTTTGAATTCAAAATAAAGGTCTGACAGATGAGTTCCACTGTTTTGTTGACGATAGCGATGCTGGGTGCACTGGGGCTGCTTGCCGCGGTGATACTCTATTTTATAGCGCAGAAGTTCAAGGTTGTAGAAGATCCGCGCATCGATCTGGTTAATGAAGCCCTTCCCGGTGCCAACTGTGGCGGATGCGGATACACCGGCTGTCGCGCCTTTGCCGAGACGTTGGTGAAATCGACCTCGTTTGAAGGTCTCAACTGCCCGGTCGGTGGTGCTGACACGATGAGTAAGGTAGCTCTCATCCTCGACCGTCAGGCTGTGGCTGTTGACCCGAAGGTAGCTGTGGTACGCTGCAACGGCACGCCTGACAACGCCAAGCGCACCTCTTATTATGACGGGGCCGTCAGCTGTCGGGTGGCCCATTCGCTTTACGGAGGGACAACCGGTTGTCATTACGGGTGTCTCGGGTGCGGCGACTGTGTTGTGACATGCAAGTTCGATGCCATGTTTCTGGATCCAGTCACAGAGCTGCCGGTAATACTTGACGACAAGTGCGTAGCCTGTGGCACCTGTGTGAAGGCCTGTCCGCGCAATATTATAGAGCTCCGCAAGCGTAACAAGAAAGACCGCAAGATATTTGTATCGTGTGTCAACAAGGACAAGGGCGGGCCTGCCCGCAAGGCATGCAAGGTGGCGTGCATAGGTTGCGGCAAATGTGTCAAGGTTTGTCCGTATGATGCCATCACCATGGTTGACAACCTGGCCCTCATCGACTCATATAAATGCAAGCTCTGCCGCAAGTGTGCCCCGGAGTGCCCTACAGGGGCCATCCCGGAGATAGGCTTCCCGGTGAAGCAGGAGAAGCCTGCCGAGCCGGCAGAAGCATCAACGAACTGATAATGACAAGAATAAACTGATAGCAGCAAAAAACTGGCAGAGGCTGAGACAAACTGAGAAAAGCAGCAACGAACTGATAATTGAATAACCAGATAAATTCCATAAACGTGTTCAAGACATTCCCGAAGGGCGGCATTCATCCGCCTGAGAACAAGCTGACGGCCGACAAGCCGATAGTTGTCCTTCCGGTACCTCCACAGGTGACGGTTCCCGTCTCACAGCATATAGGAGCGCCGGCTACGCCCACGGTTGAGAAGGGCACTGTCGTGAAGGCCGGACAGGTAATTGCGCAGGCGAAAGGATTTGTCTCTGCCAACATCCACTCACCTGTCTCGGGTAAAGTCAGCAAGATTGACACCGTGGTTGACACCACTGGATACAAGCAGACGGCGGTGGTCATTGATGTTGACGGTGATGAGTGGGTTGAAACCATTGACAGGAGTCCGGCGCTGGTCAGGAGGATTACCATGACGCGCGAGCAGATCATAGAACGGTGTCAGCAGTGCGGGCTTGTGGGGCTTGGTGGCGCCACCTTCCCCACACACATCAAGCTGACTGTACCTTCAGGGAAAAAATGTGACCTGCTCATAATCAACGGTGTGGAGTGCGAGCCCTATCTCACGTCGGACCACAGGCTGATGCTTGAGAACGGAGCCGAGTTACTTACCGGTGCGGCCATAATCATGAAGGCGCTGGGTGTTGACCAGGCCGTGGTTGGCATTGAGGCAAACAAGCCTGATGCCATCAGTCAGCTGACGGAGCTGGCAAAGGAATTCAGTGGGATAACCATTCAGCCTCTTAAAGTCAAGTATCCGCAGGGAGGTGAGAAGCAGCTGATCAGGGCCTGCGCTGGCAGGGAGGTTCCATCGGGGGGTCTGCCTGTGGATGTTGGTGTCGTAGTACAGAATGTGGGCACCGCCTTTGCGGTCTATGAGGCTGTGCAGAAGAACAAGCCGCTTATAGAGAGAGTGGTGACTGTGACCGGCATATCAGTAAAGGATCCCGGCAATTTCCGGGTGCGTATAGGCACCCCGGTGACGGCCCTGATAGAGGCTGCCGGCGGCATGCCTGACGACACCGGCAAGGTGGTCAACGGCGGTCCGATGATGGGCAAGGCGCTGGCGATGACTGATGTGCCTGTTACCAAGGGCACATCGGGTATCATCCTATTCCCCTCTGATGTCTCGCGGCGTGCGGATGTTCTGCCGTGTATCAGGTGCGGCAAGTGCTCATCGGCATGTGCCATGGGGCTTGAGCCCTGGCTTATCTCCGCCCTGTCGGAAAAGGCCATGTGGGAAAGGGCTGAGAAGGAGAAGATCACTGACTGCATGGAGTGCGGGGCATGTTCCTACACCTGCCCGGCGAAGAGGCCTCTGCTTGATTATATCAGGCTGGGCAAATCGACAGTGATCCGCATGGCACGCGAACGTAACACGAAATAGCACAGAAGCGATATGAATAACATCCTCAATGTCTCCCCATCACCGCACCAGCAGAGCCCGGAAACGACCCGCAGGCTGATGTACGGCGTGGTGATCGCCCTGGCGCCTGCGCTGGCAGCCTCGATATACTTTTTCGGGGTTGGGGCAATAATCGTGACTCTCACCTCGGTGCTCTCATGTGTCGCGGTTGAGTACCTGACGCAGAAGTTTATCCTGAAGACAAAGCCATCTGTGACAGACGGTTCTGCGGTAGTCACAGGGCTGCTGCTTGCATTCAATGTGCCCTCCAACCTGCCGGTATATATTATCATCATCGGGGCGGTCATCTCTATCGGCGTTGCCAAGATGACTTTCGGGGGGCTGGGCAGCAACCCCTTCAACCCGGCGCTGGTGGGAAGAGTGTTCCTGTTGATATCGTTCCCTGTGCAGATGACCAGCTGGCCTGTTCCTTCCGGTTTCAGTACAGGTTATTTTGATGCTGTCACCGGTGCCACGCCACTGGGTATCATGAGTGAAGGAATCAGGAACGGTGAGACGGTGTCGGCTTTGATGGAGAAGGTCCCGACGCATATGCAGCTCTTTTACGGGTATATGGGTGGCTCGATGGGTGAGATAGCAGCTGTGGCTCTGATAATCGGCGGAATTTACATGATATGGAGGAAAATTATCTCCTGGCATATTCCGGTCTCGGTGCTTCTTACCGTGGCTGTTTTCACAGGGATCCTCTGGCTGGCTGACCCGGCAAAATATGCTGACCCCGGATTCCATCTTCTGACCGGCGGTATTATGCTGGGTGCGATTTTCATGGCGACTGATTATGTGACATCGCCAATGACGCATAAAGGGATGATCATTTACGGCATTGGCATAGGGGTTATCACAGTGCTTATTCGAAACTGGGGGGCCTATCCCGAGGGTGTATCGTTTGCCATTCTGATTATGAATGCTTTTGTGCCGCTGCTGAACATGTACATAAAACCTGCAAGGTTCGGAAAGGAGGTGAAGCATGGCTAAGATGCAATCATCACTGAAGAACATGGTTCTTTCGCTGACTATGATCTCCCTTGGGGCCTCGGCAGCGCTTGGTATTGTTTATGAGATGACGAAGACGCCGATAGAGATATCGATGCTTAACAAGAAGCTGGATGCCATCAAGCGGGTAGTACCGGAATTCACGAACAATCCTAACGATGAGATGTTCATGCTGCCCACAGGTGAAGGCGATTCACTTGAGGTTTACCCTGCAAAGAATGGGGAGGATACTGTAGGGTATGCCATCAGGTCATACACCAACAACGGCTTCAGCGGTTACATAGGATTTATGGTGGGATTCACCCCTGACGGGGCTATCTATAACATTAATATCCTGGAGCATAAGGAGACACCGGGACTTGGAACGAAGATGGTTCCTGACGGCACGCCGGAGAAGCCCGAGTTCAAGGATCAGTTCAGGGGAAAGAATCCTGCAGAATTTCCTCTTAAGGTAAAAAAGGACGGTGGTCCGGTTGATGCCATCACGGCTGCCACCATCAGTTCAAGGGCGTTTTGTGACGGCATTCAGAGGGCATACAACACATTTGAGAAAGGAGGTTTGAAATGAACCAGCTGCAAAATTTCACCAAAGGCTTTTTAAAGGAGAATCCCATACTGGTGATGATTCTGGGTACGTGTCCGACCCTGGCGACCACATCGTCAATGGTCAACGGGATAGGCATGGGGTTGGCAACCATGTTTGTGCTGCTTGGCTCGAACACAGTGATCTCGATGATGAAGAACGTGATACCGGACAAGGTACGTATACCGGCTTTCATAGTGGTGATAGCCACCTTTGTCACGATAGTTGACCTGGTGATGCAGGCCTATGTTCCTTCGCTGTACGAGACACTGGGTATTTTCATCCCCCTGATAGTTGTCAACTGTATTGTTCTTGGCCGTGCCGAAGCGTTTGCCAGCAAGAACACTGTCTGGTCATCCGTTGTTGACGGTGCCGGCATGGGGCTTGGTTTCACCGCGGCGCTGGGGGTGCTTGGCGCTATCAGGGAGATACTTGGCAGCGGCGCCATTGCCGGTTTCAAGTTCATCGAGGGAGACGGTATCCTGGTATTTATCCTTGCGCCAGGGGCCTTTTTAGCGCTTGGATATATGATAGCCATAGTAAACCGTGTCAACAAGAAAGCTTAGGGAGGAAACGATATGGAATATATTTTACTGATAATTAGTGCTATACTGGTCAATAACGTAGTATTGGCCCAGTATCTGGGAGTTTGTCCTTTTCTGGGTGTTTCAAATAAAGTAAGTACTGCAATGGGAATGTCAGGGGCAGTGGTTTTTGTCATAGTCCTGGCGACCATGGTTACCTACCTGATTCACACCTATGTCCTTGTACCTTTGGGTATAGCTTTTATGCAGACAATAACGTTCATCCTGGTGATTGCCGCTCTCGTTCAGATGGTTGAGATCATCCTGAAAAAGATCAGCCAGCCCCTATACCAGGCACTTGGGATTTTTCTGCCTCTTATCACCACGAACTGTGCCGTGCTTGGTGTCGCCATTCTTGTGATTAAGAAGGACTACAGTCTGGTGGAGGGAGTTGTCTATGGCGCAGCCACTGCGATAGGTTTCGGACTGGCCCTGGTTATCCTGGCCGGTATCCGTGAGCAGCTTGAGCTGGCAGATGTACCAAACGGTATGAAAGGAGCGCCGATAGCGCTTGTAACTGCCGGTATCCTGTCGCTGGCATTCATGGGATTTGCCGGGCTTGTTTAATCCCGACTGAACATTAAAAATCAAAGCCGCCGCCGCGCTGCTTCGGCAATGTAGAGCCTCAAACCGCCGAAGTGACCCTCGGCGGTTTTTTATGCTCCGTAGCATTTTGGAGCGTTTTTCCTTGTATTAATCTGGATTTTTTTTTAATTTTCCGTGTTTGCATCTGTTACACCCTCTGTCAGTCCGTGAAAGTCGTTATAAATAAACAGTACAGGACGTTTTCAATGTGACTGACCAACCGGAGGTTTATCTATTGTCTTCATGTTCGTGACCTTCAGGTCAGTCATCAGTCTCCAGTCATCAGTCGCCAGTCATCAGTCGCCTGCCGCCACTCCTCCTGACCTTCTGACTTCAGACATCAGACCTTCTGTTCTCCTGACCCCGTATATTCAAACCTCCGCATACTTCCCATTAATTACACTTTACCGGCAAATTTTCTCTGTTCACCGATTAAATCTTTGAGTGAGCACCCACAATCGGTAGAATTGCATAAAATTTCAACAAAAAGCCAATGAAAAGAATTCTGTTAATAACAGCCGTAATACTGACAGGTGTTACGTTAATGGCACAAAACAGTGCCACCCTGAAGCTGAACCCCGAAAAAAACAAAGTCTACCGCTTGAGGTCTGTTTCAGAGCAGACTGTTTCACAGACGGTTAACGGCAACACGCAGAACGTGGAGACGAAGGTGGAATACATCATGTCTCTGAAAATGATTGATGTGACACCTGAACTTATGGTCCTTGAGATACGATTTGACACCCTGATTACAAAGACAAATTCCATGGGTAAGATGATCGATATCAATTCAACCGTGGATGGTGATGTTAAATCACCGGAAACAGCTGATATTATGTCATATTTCATGAACAGGCTGAGCAAAGCTGCCCTGTTTGTCAAGATGGATTATGCCGGCCGTCCGGTTGAAATAGTCAATTCGAAGATGGTGTCGGACATGGTCCTGAAAGATACCGGTTTAATTACCCTGACCGGCCCCGTGGCAGCTGCATTGAAGACACAGATAGCCGGGTCTGTCAGCGCCGAAAGCCTGAAAACGATGATCGGGACATTCACATGGTGTCTTCCCGGCAGGCAGATTTCAATTGGGGAGAATTGGGCCGTGACCCAGGATATGAGTGCAGGAGGGATGAACCTCAATATTGTGACCACCTATAGACTGGACGGAATTGAGGGTGATTTTGCAAAGATCAGTTCCGAATTGCAGTTCAAGGCATCTGAGAATGCCGCCCCTATACAGTCGGGAGGCGCCACTGTGACCTATGGCAATCTGAAGGGATTGGGCAAATCGAATATGGTTATCGATATCCGTACCGGTCTTATATCTGAAGACAACGTGAAAACACGCATTTCAGGCAACCTTGATGTAAGTGCTCCGGGATTCAGCATGCAGATACCCCTGGATATAAACGGCGAATCAAAAGTCAGGACAATTAAGTAGCTCGATTTGAAATTAAATGAGAAAGATTGTTATAGTGCTGCTGTTGACAGTATCAATTGCAGCACAGGCTCAGAATATAAGGGGAAAGGTCTGCTTCGAAGCCGACAAAACACCTGTACAGTTTGCAACTGTGGCATTGCTGGCGTTACCGGATTCAGCCCTGTTGACAGGCGTTATAACTTTAACTGACGGAGGCTACCTGCTCGAAAAGGTCAGACCTGGTAATTATTTTGTAAGAGTAAGCTTCGTCGGGTACACACCTGACGGGAGGCCTGTCACTGTCACTGAAGGTGCGGATGAGGTTGCGGTGGATACAATTTTCCTGTCCGAAACAACTACCGTCATGGGCGAAGTGACTGTGGTGGGTGAGCGTCTGAAGGGCAAGGAGATGGTAGACAGGACTGTTTATGCCATTCCCGAGGTTGTCTCGAAATCCTCGAGCAACGGGTATGACATCCTGAAGAAAATACCGCAGGTGAATGTCGATTTTCAGAATAATATCACGCTTAACGGAAGCAGCAACTTCATTATCCAGGTAGATGGAAGGCAGCGTGACAGTGAGTTCCTGGCAAGGATTCTGCCATCTGATATTCAGAGTATTGAGATCATCAGTAACCCTTCCGGCAAATATGAAGGTAATATTGACGGGGTAATAAGCATCATCCTTAAGAAGGAAGCCAGGTATGGAATGAGCGGCAATATTGCTCTCAGTCTAAAGCCGTTCCATAAGGTTACCAGTGTGGCTTCGGGAAGCCTGGATTATTCGATGGGGAAGATTACATTTTATGTCACTGCTCTCTCCATCTACCAGGGGCTCAATATCACTTCTTCGAATGAAAGCCGTTTCCCGGCGATTGATTCAACCACCAGCATGCAGGGGCCAGGAGCGATTAAAGTATCCGTGCCTTCTGTCAACAGCGGGTTTGATTATTATATAGATGATAAGAACAACCTGAGTTTCAACTTCAGTTACAAACCAGTCAGCCAGGCTGTGGATCTTTCGGGCAATACAACACTCTACAAGACCGGCAGTCCTCTGAACACAGTCACATCACTGATTAACAGCAACCTGCACAGTGATGAGACCACATTTTCCCTCTTTTATAAAAGGACTTTCAAGAAGCCTGTGGAGGAGCTCACGGCTGAGGTAAGCTATTACCTCTTCAACTCTGCCGAGGAGAGTGATTTTACAAACAGCACGCATCCTTATAACAGTGATGAAGTACTCAGCACCTATTCACGAATGGAAGATGACCTGAATCAAAGGAATTATCTTTCGACAAAGCTTGATTTTGTATATCCCATCGGGCTGAATGCAAAGATTGAAGCCGGGCATCAGTTTTACTATCAGCAGCTTGGTTATGATTTCAGGATTGATGACCAGGAAGAAAGCAACCTGTTTGAGTATGCCGAGTTGAGGAACTCGGGTTACGCCGGGGTCACCTTCAACATGAAGAAGTTCGGCTTCCAGACCATGTTAAGGGTTGAAAACAGTCATATCATGGCAGATTCGGTCACCAGGCCCGATTATACCTGTTTCCTGCCCTCAGCCAATATCCAATATAAGTTCTCGGCATCGCATAACCTGAAATTCACCTACAACAGGAGGATCAACCGACCGGGAATCTATAATATGAATCCTTACTGGAAGATAGGGCAGAATTATTCCGTAACGCAGGGTAATCCTGATCTGAGGCCTGATTACCGTGACCGTCTGCAGTTTACTTACACATGGAATTTTGGCAGCAACTACTTCTCGCCCTATGTATACAATGAGTTCTTTTCGGATAAGGTTGGCAACCGTTACAGCCTGATCAGTTCACCCATTGACGGGTCCCTGACAACTATCTCAAAGCCTTTCAACCTGATTAACGGTTATGAGACCGGCGGCGGGATCAATGCCATGTTATGGTATGTGAATATCAACGCCAGGGTATTCAGGGGTCATTATTCAGAGTATACGGAACCCGGTTTCACCATACCCGGAAGGGACTATTTTTCCTATGCGATAACCAGTTATGCATTTGCGAACCTCGACAAGAAGAAGAATACTACTCTGTTCGTCTTTATGAGTTATAACGGAGTGAATATCAACGCCCAGTCAAAGACCTACAGCATGCCTATCTGGGGTATCGGCGGCTCGCAGAAGGTGAAGGACCATAACTTCGGAATATTCTGGCTTCTCCCGTTCTCAAAAACGGTGAACTTCAGCCGTACTGAGACCGAGACACCCTATTATACAGCCACTGATTTCACCGGGATTGATTTTGCAGGATTTGTGCAGTTCCAGTATTCCTACAGGTTTAATAAAGGAAAGAGTGTCAGGAAGCTCAACCGCAAGGTTGAAATTGAGAGCGATAGCAAAAGCAGTGTGATAGGCGGATAGCCAGGGCAGGAATTCATAGTGATCAGGAATTAACCCGGGATAAAGAATTAACCTGGGATAAAGAATTATCCCGGGTTAAAGAAGTAACCCGGGATGAGGACCATACAATAACGGCGGGCAGATAACGGCCGGATACCAGCCAGGCATGGTTACAGCAGTAACTGCAATGGAGTCAGGGAGTACTTGACATGCTATGACCAAAATCTGCAAATACAGGCAAGCTCTTGAATCAAGTTGAATTCTCAGTTTAATAAACTCTTTTTAATCAGTCTGCTATCCCTGTTTCATCTGTTCAGGTAATGCCGGGTCAAACTCAGCGTCATAATATTACCATGATAACATATCACAAAACCGGATCCCCCACGACCATTACAGAATTGAATAAGGGGTACCTTAACGGTCAGTTCACCAGGCGATATACTGGATATAATGTGCGATATCGGTTATCAGGGTTATTAGAGGCTTATTATTAATTCCGGCGACCTCAGTCCTGATTTCTTCGATCTCAGTACCGGTCTTGCCGGCGAGGTTCTTCAGAAATTCTCGAATTACAGGATGCGGCTTGTCATTGTGGGTGACTTCTGGAACCTTAAAAGTAAAAGCTGGCGTGATTTCATACGGGAAAGCAACCGTGGCAAATCGGTTAATTTTCTTTCCTCGGTTGAGGAAGCGATTTCTTCACTGATTGAATAGATCTGTTCCGGTAAGGAATTCAAAAAACTTTAATATCCTTTATGTCAGAGCAATAAAAGGAGGAAAAGATGGCAGACAAGACCCTCAGCACAGCGGAAAAATTCCTTATGATTGCACATCATCCTGAGAGAGGGCGGTTCATGGTATCAGGCATGTTCATTCAGTATGGCGTTACAGGAGCCATTTTGCTTGACATGACCCTTGATGGCAGTCTTGAGATGAAAGACAGGAAGCTCCTGCTGTGGCCGGGCCGGGTTGATGACAAAAGCGTGCGTGATGACGTGGCAGCACTTATGTCGGCCTCTGAGAAACCAATGAAAACCGGGTTCTGGGTCAGGAAGCTGGCACGGCGTTACAACCGATACCTGGTACGGGTATTGAATGAGATGGAGAAGAAAAGGCTGGTAAGAACAGAGAAAAGAAAGTTCCTCGGGTTAATCCCTTACCGGAAGAGTTTCCTGGTTGAGAGTTACACCCGCAGCAACCTCATCCGTCAGCTTAAGAGCGACATCCTGTCATATACAAGTGAATCCTCCCCTTCGGGTGTGGCCATTGCGTGCCTTATTGAGGCATGCAGGATGCAGAGGATAATGTCATCTGACCGTGACGAGTTAAAGACGATAAGAACTCAGTTGAAGAAGATTGTAAAGGAAAGCCCGGTTTCCGAAGCTGTTGGGCAAACCATAAGGGAAGTGCAGGCAGCTATTATGGCCAGTGTAACTGCGGCTGTTATAGCAGCTACTGCAGGAGGGCATCATTGATCTGATCAGGTTATTAATTGCGTACATGTTACCATGAAAAATGCTGCTGATTCAGAATCACTGAGAGAGAGCGATTCCGGCTCGATGCGTGAGTCCGATTCCGGCAGTCTCCGTGACGGTTCCTCGGAGACACAGCGTGAGAGTGATTCCGGAGCCATGCGTGAGAGCGCCTCTGAGAACATGCGTGATGGCAGTTCAGAGGCACTTCGCGAAGGCAGTGTCGGTTCGCTTAGGGAAAGTTCTTCAGAAGATATGCGGGAGGCAGACTCTGACTCAATGCGTCGGTAGGTGATCCATAAACACCTTTCAAATACTGTTACCGTCAGTGTAATGCACTGACTGTCACCCTTTCCTGTAAAATTATGTATCTAATATCAGATAACAACAAAAAACTCGCTGCAAATCATGATCACAGTTATTGTCGAAAGGGTTGTACACGACGGTGGAATTCGTGTTGCCCTCAGGTTCCCTTATGACCGGGATCTTGTTGAAGTTATCAGGAGCCTGCCTGGCGTCAGGTGGAGTAAGCGGTTGCAATGCTGGCATATGGCGGAGGTTGAAAACATCGAAGCAATTCTTCTTGAGAAGCTCAGCCCGCATGCATTTGTTGACTATTCTGCCCTTCGGAGGAAGGATCTCGCTGATAAGATCAGGGAGGTCCGGAATCAAACCGGTCGGAGGAGGATAATAAAGAGTCAGTCAATACCATCATCCTATTTTACTGATACGGAGATTTTGACCTCCGGAAGCATGGAGACAGCAGACGGGCACCGCGGAAAATCCCCTGCAGAAATTCCGGCAGCAACATCGGGGGCAGCATCAGAAAACAACGCATCAGCAAGGCAGGACATATTCCCCGGAACACATCGGGTTTCAGGCACGGGACAGGTGCCGGGAGTGTCACAGGATGCTCTCACTCTGACTGGCATGAAGACGGACTCCGGATCTGCATCTGTCACCAGCCAGACCTTAGCCCCGGGGGATGTACCGGGGACAGACATGATGGAAATCGTGAGATCAAATCCTTCAGGAAGAGGTGATTCTCCTCCGGCAAATGCCCCGAAAGCTGGTCCGGCAGCTACAGGGAAATTCCCGGCCCGGGATCATCAGGGCAGTAGTAGCGGAGGAGTCCCGGCCCGGGATCATCAGGGCAGTGGTACCGGAGAATCCCGGGCCCGGGATCATCAGGGCAGTGGTACCGGAGGAGTCCCGGCCCGGGATCATCAGGGCAGTGTTACCGGAGAATCCCGGGCCCGGACTTATAAGGGCATAAATACCGGAGGTATTGTCAGAATAGTCGGAGGTCTCCGCAATTCGTCAGCAGACGGGATGCCCGGACTCAGTAAGCAGTCGGAATATGACCTGATAAGGTATCGTGAATGGCTCGAGTCGCACAGGTATCCTCCCACGACAGTCAGGACCTACATCTCGATGATGGAGGCTTTCCTGAAATTTGTTGCACCGAAGGAAGCCTCTGAATGTGAGTCCGGTGATCTGGTCAGGATGGTAAATGATTATATTCTCCCCCGTCGGTTGAGTTATTCCTATCAGAATCAGCTTATAAGTGCCGTCAAAAAATTCTACAGGGAGATTTGCCGCTCGAAGATTGACCCTGGCACTTTCACCCGTCCCCGGACGCAGCACAGGTTGCCCAACGTACTGAGCAAGGAGGAGGTAAAAAGGATCCTGGAAGCGCCGATGTACGAGAAGCACAGGGTTATGCTGAGTCTCATTTACGGTTGCGGCCTGAGACGCAGCGAGGTGCTCATGCTCGAGCCGGAGGATATTGACCGTGACCGCATGCTACTGACTGTCAGGCAGTCGAAGGGATTCAAAGACAGGATTGTGCCAGTCTCACGGAAGCTGGTTGAGATGATTGATGCATATATTAAGAGGTATCGTCCGGTTATTTATCTTTTTGAAGGGCAGAGGCAGGGTGACAGCTACAGTGCCACGAGTGTGGAGAAGGTTTTCAGGATGGCATGTAAGAAGGCTGGGATTAAGAAGAGTATCACTCTGCACGGGTTGCGTCACTCCTATGCCACGCATCTCCTGGAGGCCGGAACGGATTTAAGGTACATCCAGGAGTTGCTGGGGCACAAGAGCAGCAAGACCACTGAGATTTACACCCATGTCACGGAAAAGAGCATTCAGAAGATACGCAGCCCCTTTGATGATTTATAATAACGGGTTGCAGGCAGATCTTAATACAGTTACTGAAAGACGGTCTGCCAGGTGTGTGATGCGGTCATATATTGTGGGGGCAATGCATACATTATCTGATTAATACGATACAAAGTCTATTTTACACCTTATCATATGATAATAATTCCCTGTAGGTTTTGAAGATCTTCACCTGTCCCGACCAATTGGATAAATTTCAAGCATCAACAGATTACATGGAATGTTAACATAATAAATTACTATAGTGAAACTTAAGTTAAAGATTCTTCTGGTTTTCTTCCTGATCAGTTATTCGGGCTGGTCTCAGGAAGTTACTGACAGTTCAAGGGTAGTGAGGGTGCTCACTTTTAACATTTATCACGGAGCAACAATGAATGGTGATTTTGATCTCGATTACATTGCCAATGTTATTCGTGATGCTGATCCTGATCTGGTTGCGCTCCAGGAGGTTGATTTTCTCACCAGGAGGGCAAAGGGTTACGATTTAGCCACTGAGTTAGGGTGGCGGTTAAAGATGGTTTCTCTTTTTGCCAGGGCGATGGATTATGATGGTGGCGAGTATGGCGTGGCGATTCTCTCGAAGTATAGTTTCGTGACCGCCAGGAATGTTCTCCTTCCGTTTACAGGCGGCCGGGAGCCCCGGACGGCGGCAGAGGTTGTCACGGTTTTGCCATCGGGTGACACTATTGCATTTACAGGTACTCATCTTGATCATGTTGCTGATGATACAGACAGGACACTGCAGGCAAAGATGATTAATGCAGTCTTTGCTCACAGTCAGTATCCGTCCATTCTGGCTGGCGATCTGAATGCCGTTCCCGGGAGTGTTGCCATCGGGATCCTTGAGGAGTTATGGGGTAATGCCTGTGACAGGGATGCTCCTGCTCCTACTTACCCATCAGATAATCCCGTTAAAAAGATTGATTATGTGATGTTTAGGCCGCCAGGCAGGTGGCGGGTCATCATCGGGGAGGTCATTCAGGATTCTGTTGCATCGGATCACTGTGCTTATCTTGCAGTACTTGAGTTACTGTAAACCGGTGAACTTTTAAGAGAGTTAGTTTATTTAGTACAATGGGGGTTCCTGGTCAGGCATCTTTTGTGAACCGGCAAGATTTGATGATCAGGTTATCATAATCCAAAGCAAATACCTGGAAATATCAATCACCCCACCCTCTACAATAACTCCATTTTTACCCAAATATGCATACCTTTAGTGAACATATAAACAAGTTAGGTACAATAGCGGCAATATGATATTTAAGGGGTTGGGTGCTCTAATGACTAAATTGGGGGGCCAGCATTCCCTCTCGCTGCGAAGAGACTCGCCAACCCGCCGTAACCTAGCTTGTTAGCTACTAAGAAAACATTAAGAACCAGTCTAGCACGACTCGCGAATCACCCCAACTCAGCTGCACTCCTCCGCTTCAAGGGATGTGTAGCGGCTTGGCGAGTAGATTATGGAGCCTGTTGAACCGTACCTTAGTGAGATCTTTTCTGTTCCAAAACAACATAAAAGCCGCTACAGTACCTAACAAGTCGGTATATGGCATTGCCTCCGGCCTTCGAAAGTCAAGTAAGCATTAACTCGTAAACTGGTCGGGCCGGGCCGCCCACGGCTAAACGCCGTGGTCCCCTTCAGGTGTCATGGTTTTTGCATCCTCTCTTATCCGCCAGTCGCTCAAAATATTCAACCTATCGGATGTTTGATCCTGCTCGCCGCGCCAGGCTGCATAACCAGTTAAGATGAAGAATTCGTTACTCTTACCCTATAGCAAAAACTCATGCCACCGCGTGGCGGACGGCAACGCCACATACCGCTGAACGTTAGCACACATATTATGAGATTCGTCTTAACAGTATGGTTTTTAATCCTTACCCAATTTTGTGGAGCACAGAACGACTTCTACTCCAGATTAAGTAGTGCTGCTCTAGAGTTAACAAAACAACAAGTGACCTATGATTCCAGATACTTTTCAATCCCCTACCCCAATGGTGATGTACCAAGCGACAAAGGTGTTTGTACTGATGTAATTATCAGGGCATATAGAAAACTAGGCATAGACCTTCAAAATGAGGTTCATGAAGACATGAAGGTTAACTTTTCAGTCTATCCAAAGAATTGGGGGTTAACAAACACAGACACCAATATTGATCATAGAAGGGTGCCAAATCTTATGGTTTTCTTCTCAAGAAAAGGTATTAAACTGCCCATTTCCCAAAAGCCAGAAGACTTTCTTCCGGGTGAAATTGTATGTTGGGATCTTGGTGGTGGAATAACACACATCGGTTTCGTGGTAAATATCAAAGACCCCAACTCAAACAGATATAAAATCGTTCACAATATTGGTGCAGGTCAGGTAGTTGAAGATTGCCTATTCAAATTTAAGATCATAGGTCACTATAGGTACGGTGGTTAGAACAATACGTGTGCTAACAGGTCGGTATATGTCATTGGCGCTCCGCACCGCGAGAACTTTCTGGCTAAAGAGGACCGCTTAGTGGTCGGCGGTGCGGCCTGCCCCGGCTCCCACCGGGGACCCCCTCCTGGTGTCACGGTTTTTGCCAACGCGAGAATAAAGTAATAACCGCCTAACCCTGCTGCGCACCACGAGTGCAAAAACACGCGCCACCGCGACTCTGCGCCAACGCCACATACCGCCGAACGTTAGGTGCAATATAAAACCCGTAAACAAAATGACTAAAACAATTATTATCATTGCTATCGTGCTGATTGCAGCATTTCTGTTACTTACATCACGAAATAAAAAAGGGGAGTCTCCTCTGACTAAAACTAAGCCAGAAAAAATATCTAAACCCACTACTCAGATCAATAATGATAAATTGATCATTGTGAAAACTGTTAAGCTAGATTTATTAAAACAAGCTATCAAGTCTTTCTGTAACAGTTATAATCAAGAAAGCTTTATCGCATTACCTAGGCTTACTATTCTTAATGATATTTACATAGTCACATTCCCATACGACATCGATTTTGAACGGTTTTGTTACTTCGTCAATTACATGAAATATCCAATTGATATCAATCTTAAAGAATACAAACCAGATATAGTGGCGTGGTGTACAACCAAATCTCAGGATATCTGGATGACAGATGAAATAGCTAATAAACAGGTAATGCTTTTTATTCCTGATTCGGATAAAGAATATGATAATGTATATTTAACCACAAAGGACAATATTGGGTTTAAAATGGGCTTTGCATTAGGTAAAGCTCACAAGAAATTGGATCAGCCTATTCTCCTGTATAGGAATCCTGAATATAAGCTTAACGAAATACCAAGCAATGAAATAATTGATTTTGAATAATATACTGCACCTAACAGGTCGGTATATGTCATTGGCTTTCCGCACCGCGAGAACTTTCTGGCTAAAGAGGACCGCTAAGTGGCCAGCGGTGCGGTCCGCCCCGGCTCCCGCCGGGGACCCCCTCCTGGTGTCACGGTTTTTGCCAACGCGAGAATAAAGTAATACCATCACAATCCTACTTCGCACCACGAGTGCAAAAACGCGCGCCACCGCGACTCTGCGCCAACGCCACATACCGCCGAACGTTAGTAACAATAGCGGCTATCATAATTATCAAAGAGTTAAGTGCTCAAATCATAATGATTATTGGGGGGCCAACAGTTCCTCCCGCTTCGAACACTCTCGCCACCGCACCGTAACTTAGCCTGTT
>JBAQCQ010000049.1:0-1705 GCA_049294275.1 Bacteroidales bacterium | reverse complement strand
GTGTACGGGTTCTTCTTCGCGCTGACCGCCCCATATCTCATCATGCAGTTCCTGGCGCCGATCGCGCTGCTGGCCCTGCTGGTGATCTGGGCGCTGCCGAACCAGCGAAGCGCGCCGACCTACGGCGTGGAGATCCTCTTCGCGGCGTACTTCATTTCGTTGATACTCTGGCCGGACTACCTGGCCCTCCACTTCCCCGGAATGCCCTGGATCACGTCGCTCCGCGTGACCGCGTTTCCGATGCTCGGCGTGTTCCTGATCTGCCTTTCGGTCTCGAAGGAATTCCGCACCGCCGTCGCGAAGAGCGTGATGGCGATCAAGCCCCTTTGGTACTTCATCTGCGGGTTGCTGGTCGTCCAGGTCTACACCGTGGCATTCTCGCCCACGCCGGTGTCTTCGGTGCAGATCGTGATCCTGTTCGTCGTGCTGAACTTCAGCATCTTCGTCGTCAGCGCGACCCTTTTCCGGCGCATCGACTACATCGAGCGATATTGGGCGCTGCTGTGTTGCCTGGCCCTGCCCTTGTCAGCGCTCGTGATCCTGGAGGCGCGGCAACAGCACCTTCTGTGGATGACGAACATCCCGTCGTTCCTGCGGGTTCCGGACGAGACGGTCACCAAGATCCTGATCCCTGAGTTCCGGCCGGGCATCAACCTCTACCGGGCGAAGGGGACGTTCCGAACGTCCCTGGTGCTGGCGGAGTACCTCTCGCTTCTCACGCCCTTCCTGCTTCACTTCGGCTTTTCCCAGAGGCGGCTCGTCGTTCGGGTGGCCGCCCTGTCGATGATCCCACTGCTGTTCCTCGTCATCCGGTTGACGGACTCCCGGCTCGGCCTGGTGGGCATGCTGATCTCGATCCTGCTGTTCGGCTGTTTCTGGAGTTTCATCCGCTGGCGGCGCCAGCCGCGCAACCTGCTTTCCGCGGCCATCCTGTTCGCCTATCCAGCGACGTTCTGCATCGCCGTGGGCCTGATCCTCGCCAGCACCAGGCTCAGCATCATGGTGTTCGGAGGCGGCGCCCAGGCCGGGAGTACCGCGGCCAGGTCGACCCAGCTCGCCATGGCGCTGCAGGCGCTCGTCAAGCGACCGCTCGGGTATGGACCCGGCCAATCCGGCGAGGCGATGGGCTTCTCCGAGGGCCAGTTCCGGACCGTGGACAACTTCTTCATCACGGTCAGTCTCGATCTCGGCGTGCCCGGCATCGTGTTCTGGTACGGCGCGTTCATCGTCGGGATCCTGAGCGCCCTCCGTTACTGCCTCTCGCGTGAGTTCAGCATGCGCCGAGAGGCGACTTTGCTAGGCCCGCTGGCCATCGCCCTCTCCGCATTCCTGGTCGTCAAATGGGTTCACGGTCAGGCCGATCTGCACTCGATCCCGTTCATGGAACTAGGCATGATATCGGCTTTGGTCTACCGACTGCGGAAACAAGAACGTATGGAACGCGAGCAGGCTGCGCCAATATCGCCATCAAGGACCTTCTGACGACCGGAGCACATCTGCGTCGGTAGCCGACACGTCTTCGACGGCCACGGAATGGTAAGCTTTATATCGCCACAATTTCCGTGCGCTAAAGCAGCTCTCTGCCCCAGCAACGAGGTTTGACATTGTCTTCCCGGTTCAAGTGGCCCTGGACGCGGTCCAAGCAGGATCGCGTTAAAGAACCGGCTCACATGTCGCAGGCCGCGCAGGCCGCCCCTAGCAGCGC
>JBAQCQ010000048.1:0-49073 GCA_049294275.1 Bacteroidales bacterium | reverse complement strand
CATCCCTATTCTAATTTTACAGAAACAAAGTTACATAGCGATTTTTGAACGCTCCATTCGCTCCTTGGAAGTGTATCTTCCAATAAAAGAAAAGCATTAAATTCCATTGCCTTCCCGCGTATCATGGGAGTTACTTTTTGATCCTCAAGGATTTCAAAAAGATACTGCATTGGAATATTAAACTTCCTGCAATAATTTATAATATCTTCCTGTAGTGGCATGATATTAATCGTTTATCGGATTTCCTTTTGTAAGTTCAGCAATATCACAGCCAAGGCTTTTCGCAATCCTGACAAGGGTTAAAAAGCTTACATTCCTTTCACCTCGCTCTACTCCACCAATATACGACCGGTCAACTTCTGATTGGAATGCAAGTTGTTCTTGAGAAAGACCCCTGATTTTACGAATCCTTCTAATCTCTTCACCTAAGGCTATCAGATATTGATTCTTTTTCACTCAAACAAAGTTACCCGTATGCTTACTATAATACCACAGACTATGATACCTCATAATTTTGTTTTCTGAACATTTTTTACAAAGTTGTGCATAACTTAATTTGTGAATTTCAGATGATCATCGGAAATTTGAATAGTCATTCTTCAAGAGCATTTTTTTCAATAATCATTAACCCTTAAATCTTATGTCTTATGGTAAAAGTCAAAAATCTTGGAGGTACAGGTCCTAAAGATTGTAGATGTGGATCTTGGAAACAGCACTGGATTAAGAATAGTATCATGGAATGGCCAAAGTATTGTACAGCTATTGGATGTACTGAAGCTGCAAGAGAAGGTGGTCATGTTAAGAAAGTGAGATCAACTGATAACAACCATTACATCATACCAATCTGTTATTCACATAATGCACTAGGTGAGGATAAAGAGTATGATGTGTCAGAAATATACTTTGTCTCAGCAAACAGAAGTGCTACCTGTGACAAGTAAGTCACTCAATGATTGTTGATAGAATAAATTACTTTGCTAAGTACTATCAAATAATCTGATTTTGACCAATTAAGAAGAAGCCCCGGACCTGTCTGTACATCCGGGGCTCAATTGTCTCGCTGAAGTAAGTCGCTGCACTTTGCGACCCTGCGTTATCAAAGTTCAGAAGATGATTTGAGAATTGCAAATTTATTTTACTAGCATGTCAAAGAACAATAAGCTTTATTGAGAAAGCTTGAAATCTCTAATTATTAGAGCTTTCACCAAAATTATTTGCAACAAGTTCTCTCCTTCCTGTCATATCATTTGCCTGTACAACAAAGAGTGGTTGACAGTAGGATTTGTTATCTAAGTTCAACTTAAGTTTCTCCAACAGCCGGATAGCTTCATCAATATCCTTAACAATGACCTGCTTCTGCTCAGGATAAAGGAAGTAGATCATATTATTCGTCATGGTGTCAATTTTATTTACCGCTTTTGTAAATTCTCTGAAACTATTATGTGTCGTATCTGCCATGGCCTTACTATTTCGTTTTTCAGTTCTGCCCCATTCCATTTCTGTTGCTAAGTCAATTTGATTCTTTGCAACAGCTTCAAACTGAGACAGATTGATTTCTTTGTTCTTGAACTTGGCGAATGCATCGTTAATTATCTGAACGTCAATACTATCACTACTTGCATTCTCCGTAATTATGTTTAATACTTCTTCAGGGAAACTATTATCTGTTAGTTTGAGTAGAAATGTGATAGGCAGGTATTGGACTGCCCTTGGTTTGTACATAAACTTGTCATAAATTTTCATATATAGATTTGCAGTACTATACGGCAGTTCCTTATTGAAGTGGTCAGTTATGAATCTTTGGAAAGTCCCATGGGGCAGAATGTGTTTTGCTTTGGATAAACATTTTCCGATTTCAAAGACATTCCGTTTGACCGATAATAAATGTGATTCAACACTTGTAACAATTGCCGCAATCTTAGCCCGATCTTTTACAGGCACATAATCATTGGTTTCATTTGTTTCCATATTTACCTTTGTTTTAAATAGTACGGAACAAAGGTCACCAATCATAACTCAATAGAAGAATGATCGTAAGGCAGACTATAATGAAAATCTTAATAGATTGATATATAAGGAGATAAATTGACTATAATATGGTTATGATCGGTCCACCGGGTTCAGGCAAGACCATGCTTGCCCGCCGCCTCCCTTCAATTCTTCCTCCGCTGACCCTAGGCGAAGCGCTGGAGACAACCAAGATTCACTCTGTGGCAGGCAAGACGGACAGCCATGCCTCGCTTATGACCCACCGTCCCTTCCGCAGTCCGCACCACACCAGCTCAGATATCGCCATGGTGGGAGGAGGCAGCGTGCCCCAGCCCGGGGAGATCAGCCTTGCACATAACGGAGTGCTCTTCCTTGATGAACTGCCGGAGTTCAGACGAAGTGTCCTGGAGGTGCTGCGTCAGCCCCTGGAGGACAGGGTGATTACCATCTCACGAGCACGACTGAGCTGCGATTTCCCCGCCTCGTTTATGCTGATCGCATCAATGAACCCGTGCCCATGCGGCTTCCATAACCACCCGGAAAAAACATGTACCTGTGCACCGGGAATGGTGCAGAGATATCTCAGCCGCATCTCGGGGCCGCTTCTTGACCGTATCGACATCCATATCGAGGTGGTGCCGGTAAACTATGAAAAGCTTTCCGCTGCAACCTCTGCAGAACCCTCTTCGGCAGTCAGGGAGCGCGTCGTCAGGGCCCGGGAGATACAGGCCACAAGATTTGCAGGCCACGACAGCATCTGGTGCAATGCCCAGATGACTTCTGCCATGATTCGGCGTCATTGCCATCTTGATGACGCCGGCGGCAGGCTGCTGAGAGCCGCAATGGAGATGCGCGGGCTTTCCGCCCGCGCATATGACAGGATTCTGAAAGTGTCAAGAACCATTGCCGACCTCGACAGCTCGGAGATCATCAGACCCGATCATCTCTCAGAAGCCATCAACTACCGCAATCTTGACAGGGAGGGCTGGGCCGGATGAGTGGCTGAATATCGGCCGGATCATGAGCCGGATGGTATAAAAATCATATTAATGTTTTTTAACAGATATCTTTTTGCTTAATTTGTGACCGGGGAAAGGTATTACTTCACATCCGGTCGGGAAAATGGAACTTATAAACAAATTAAGACAGAAGCTTTCAGATGAGCATTTGATGTTCGCTTACCGTGGTGAAGTCACGGGTGATAACTCAGTCAGCCTCCTGACACTTCTTGAGAGAGAGATGGAATTCTCGGATTTCAGCCACCTCGGCCGCAAGCGACTCTTCATGTTCGTGCTCGAGAACCTGCAGAACATAACGAGACACGGCGTAACAAACAGTGAGGAGATAACATCACTTGTCGTATATAACAAAACGGCTGACGGCTACACTGTGAGCACAGGTAATGCCTTGAAAAAGAGTGAGGTAAGAGGACTGAGGAGCAATCTTGATAAGATCAACAGCCTCGATCCCGACAAGATCAGGGATGTCTACCGGGCTATGCTCCAGGACACAAAGATAGGCAGGAGGGGAGGAGCAGGACTGGGTCTGATGGAGATGGCCCGCAAAACGGGCAACAGGCTGGACTACGATTTTCTTCCGATAGACGATAAATATTCATATTTCATCCTGAGCAAAACGGTTGATGCCGGAGGAAGGGGGGTCACTGAACCCGGCGGATTGCCCGGGGCTTTTGACACAAAAAAGGTAGCCCAGCTGGAACGCATGATGAAGGCGAACAGCATCTTCTTCATCTGGGCCGGACCCCTGACACACGCCATCAGCAAGGAGCTGCTTAACTTCAGTGAGACCACCATGCGTGAGGCCGAGCTGGAACAGAACCTCCACAAACGCGTTTTCGCCACGCTGATCGAACTCCTGCAGAACGTGGCACAGCACAGCCCGGGCTTCGAGGCCGAGCAGAAGTACGGCATCCCGCTGGCTATGATAAGAAGGACACCGGCATCCTTCATCATTACCTCCGGGAACCTTATTAAAAACAGTGAGGCCGATCTTCTTGTCCAGAAACTTGACATGGTCAACAGGTATGACGAGGAGGGACTGAAAAAGCTTCTCAAGGTTGCCCTCATGGGTCAGGATATGTCGAAGGTTTCGACCGGTTATATGGGCCTCCTTGAGATGGCACGCCGGTCAGGCGGCAGGCTCACCTACAAATTTGATGAGGTAAACCAGGAGTATTCCTATTATACCATAACAGTCAGGGTCAGGGCTAAGGGATTAAAGTCTCACTGACAAGCGTAAGCTCCCTTCCTTCATATACCGCGTAACTTGTACGGCAGCTGATCCAGTCGCCCAGTATTATCATTCTCCTCTCCCCCTCGTCAAAGGTCATGGGCAGATGACGGTGTCCGTAGATATAATAGCGAGCCCGGCATCCGCCGGCAGCGACCTCCCGTGTATGACGTATCAGATCCTCCTTCTCTTCACCCATGAATGGAAGCGACACATGCTTTGCCAGCCTGCTGCTCTTAGACCATGAATGTCCGAATGCCATTCCCCAGCGGGGGTGAACGGCTGAAAAAAGCATCCTGGCCACCCTGTTGCGGAAGAGGGAAAAGAGCAACTTCGTTGCCCTGTTGCGGCTTCCCAGCCCCTCACCGTGGGCAAGGTAAAAAAGCTCACCGCCAATAGTGGTCAGGAACGGTTCAAAATGGACGGTGACCCCGCATTCACCGGCAAGGTATTCCTTCATCCACATATCATGATTCCCGGTAAAGATATGAACGTCAATGCCGCTGTCGGTCAGCGAAGAAAGCGTTCCCAGGAACCGCGAAAAACCCCGAGGGATGACTGTCTTGTATTCCCACCAGAAATCAAAGATATCTCCCAGGAGATAGATTGACTGAGCGTCGCGTGACGCCTGCACGAGCCAGTTTACCACTCGCTGCTCCCGCTCCCTGGGGTCTGTGTCTGCGGCCAGGCCAAGGTGAAAGTCAGAAGCGAAATATGTTTTCCTGCCCTCCTGCACCCCGGTTATTTATTGAATAGCTGATCCATTCTGATCTGCAGGTTGCGTCCGAAGAGGTTGGTGTTGACGATGTTTCCTTCCGGGTCATATAACAGGTTTGAAGGCACCTTGTTTATGTTCATCAGTCGGGCAAAGGCAGGCCTCGAAGGATCCTGTTCCCTGACGCTGATCCATGGCAGCTCTTCAAACCGTACAACATTTTTCCATCTCTCCTCATCGGTATCCAGGCTGACGTGATAGATCTCGAGACCTTTGCTGCGGTAGGCAGCATAGAGAGATCTCATCAGCGGCAGTTCGTTGAGGCACTCCTGCGATGCTGTGCTCCAGAATGAGACTAGCACATACTTACCTCTCAGGGAGGAGAGGCTGACCATTTTCCCCTGTGTATCGGGAAGAGCTGGATTGGTTTTGGTCTCAGGGAGCTGCGAGGCCAGGCTGGCCATGCGGTTGATGTACATGCGGTTAAGCTCGGAGGTGACATTCTCCTTAAGGGCACGTACATGCCTTGAAACAGGATATTTGACTGAGAGCGAGTCCGAGACGATCTTCAGGTACTGGAGATCACGCGGCTGGTAGAGTACATATGTGTTCTCATCGATCCTCTGGTAGAGGGCCTGCATTGCTGCCATCGAGCTGATGTTCTCGATTATGAACTTAATGTTGAATTTGCGCTGTTCGTCAACGGCATCAACGAAGGCTTTCTCCAGCTCTGGTCCCCGTGCTTCGAGGTCGCCTCCGCTCAGGCCCTCGTAGATCTTCCTGATCGAATCGAGCTTCACTTTTGTTGAAAGCAACCTCTGGTCAAGTACTTTGATCTGGTCAGAGCCGGGAGAACCGGTGACCTCATAATTTAAAGCCAGGGGCGACTTCCCGAGATTGATGCTTATGTTCTCACCGGGCATCGCCAGGAGCCCGACGAACTCACCGTTGCCAAGGCGGACCTGGTAAAACTCCGGCCCGGTAATATCCGCGGTGAATTTGAACCGTCCTCTCCTGATCTCGGCCGAATCTGCAACACTGCTGCGGTCAATCTCCGACTTGTCGAGATAGACGATACCCTCGCCGCCTTCCCGGAAGGTCCCCTTTATTGTAACGTTATGTTCACTGCTGCAGCCTTCTATTACAGCCGCTGTTATAAATATCAATGCGTATTTCTTCATTCCGGATGTTGATTTCTGTTGCAAATAAAGCAAAAATAGGGATAGCCTACTGACCGCCCAACAGTTCCTCCAGTTTCTTAAGGAGGTCATCACCCCTCAGGTTGAGGGCCAAAACCCTTCCCTCACTGTCTATGAGAAAGCTTGCAGGTATCTCTGTTAGCCCGAACTGCTTCACCACCTCAGAGTCTCGGTATTTCAGGTCGCTTACATGTTTCCATCTTCCCAGCCTGTCTTTTCTGATTGCCTCAGTCCACTCTTCCTTCCTCAGGTCGAGTGAGACCTGGTAAATATCGAAACCACGCCAGTGATACATGTCGTACATCTTTACCAGATTGGGGTTTTCCTCACGACAGGGGGGGCACCAGGCAGCCCAGAAATCGACGAGTACCACTTTTCCTCTCATGGAAGAGAGTTTAAGTGTGTCTCCACCGGGGCCGGGAAGGGCGATCTCCGGAAGAATGGATCCCACTTCAGGCCGCGTACCGGAAGCGGTGCTGCCGGTCTTCACGGAGACGGAGTTCCTTAACCCTGCCACAAAGGTATGGAGGTCAATCACGAGGTCTGATTCGGGCCAGAGGGCATAGAGTGCAGAGTCAACCCTGAAGAATACCTCAGGTTCCTTTGCCGGGTCAAAAAGCTGCAGTCCGGGCACGACATGCTGGTTCAGCAGGTACACTGAAACCATTGATGATTTGTTTTCGTCAAGCATCTTCCGGGCCATCTCCCTGAAGCCGGCCACTATTTCGGAGGCTCTCCTGTCGAGGCTGTCCATCAGCAGAGGCAACTCCGGACTCATAAGGCTGTCGTTGTACACATCCGTCAGATGCTGAAGCTCATCTATGACCTGCTGGTGTTTCTCACGGAAACCGAGAATAACATTTGTTCCTTCGGATCCTTTAACTGATTCCGGTGAGGCCAATGCGGTTCGTTTAGCCGTAACCTCTATCTTTTCTCCCGGGTTGACAAGGAGGGTCAGGAAATTGTCGCTGCCTATGCTGAGCATATAGAATGCCGGCCATTCTGCTGACGCTCTGAAAATGAATTTCCCGTCATTTTCAGGTATCACCGAATCCACCGGCTTGAGAAACCCCGGCTTCACTTCCCGGAGAACAAGGTACTCTCCCGGTTTCGCATCCCCGACCGTGCCGCTGACCCTGAAACCGTCTCCCTTGCATCCGGGAAGAAGCAGAACGGAAGCAAACATCAGAAAGGCCATTGTCACCCTTTTCACGCTAATTGCAGCATAAAACATTTTCTTAGAAAATACTGACATGAAATCTTTCATATGGGCTGAACATTTTAAACGCTTACTGGTTCTCTCAGTGCACCGCAAAGATATCTTTTTTTCAGAGCCTTCAGGGATGATGATGCTCTCATTTGCCTGACAATAAATCTGATTTTTTTGATTTACTTTGCACTTGAATTGATTTATTACTAATTTAATAGACTTTATTAGCTGTTTTCATTTCAGCTGTAAACGGAAACTCCTGAACTATGGGATACATTAAGTTTGATAAGGCTCATGTGGTGAACCTTGAGTATTCACTAAGCCGTGAGATCCTGCGTACCAACAGGGCGGGCAGTTATTCTGCCACCACCATCGTGGGATGCAACACACGCAAGTACCACGGATTGCTGGTTTGTCCGGTCGACGAGCTGGGTGGTGAAAGGCATGTACTTCTTTCCAGCCTCGACACGATTGTCGTAAGCAACGGCCAGAGCTTTAATACAGGGATCAGGAAATATCACGGGGATTATTACAGCCCGAAAGGTCACAAATACGTTGAGGATTTTGATATTCAGGATATTCCGGGCATGACATTCAGGGTTGGGAATGTCCTGTTCAGGCAGGAGCGGTTACTCGTGCACTATGAAGAGCAGCTGATGATCAGGTTCACTATCGTTGAAGCCGATGAGCCTGTCAAACTTCAGTTCAGGCCCTTCCTTGCTTTCAGGAACATCCACCAGCTTACGCATGCCAACATGTGGGCGAACACACGGGTCGAGCCTGTGCCGAACGGCATCAGGATAAAAATGTACGACGGTTTCCCGTGGCTGAACATGCAGCTTTCAGGCAAGGCTGAATTTATTCCCGGTCCCGACTGGTACCAGGGAGTTGAATATACAGAGGAACAGAAGCGGGGATATGATTATTCAGAGGACCTCTTTGTACCTGGCTTCTTCGAGGTCAATGCCGCCAAGGGTGATGTCATAGTCTTCTCTGCCTCGACAAAGGTGGAGACACCTTCGGGGTTCAAGACGAAGTTCACTCGCACAGTGAAGACAAAGATACCGCGCAGCGATTTTGGCAACAGTCTGCGCAATGCCGCCCAGCAGTTTATAGAGAAGCGGGGTGAGGACACCAATATCATAGCAGGCTATCCATGGTTTGGAGCATGGGGACGAGACACCTTTATTTCCCTTCCGGGGCTGGCGCTGGCCCGGACCTCGGAGGACCTCTATGCAGCCGTGCTTGACACGCAGGTCCGCCGGATGAGGGGAGGCCTCTTCCCCAACATGGGAGACAATGACAATCCTGCCTTCAACAGTGTAGACGCACCCCTGTGGTTCATCCAGGCAGTATTCAGTTACGGGCTGGAGGCTAAAGATTCATGGAAACGCTACGGCCCAGCCATGAAGGATGTGCTCAATGCCTACCGTCAGGGCACATCGTTCGGAATCCATATGAGGGAGAACGGGCTGATCTATGCTGATGCGCCGGGCAAGGCACTCACATGGATGGATGCCGTGGTAAATGGTGTTCCGGTCACTCCCCGCAACGGTTACGCCGTCGAGATAAATGCACTCTGGTACAATGCCATCTGCTTTGCACTCGACTGTGCCCGGGAGGCACGTGACAAGGCTTTCGTGAAGGAGTGGGAGGACCTTCCGGAACAGATAAGCAAATCGTTCCTTGAGACCTTCTGGGATGAGGAGCTGGGATTCCTTGCCGATTATGTCACTGACCCTGAGACCAGGAACATGCAGGTCAGGCCCAACATGGTCATAGCCACATCGCTGCCTTATTCGATGCTCACCAAGGATCAGATGAAGAGCATCCTTGATATTGCCAACCGGATACTTGTCACTCCGCGCGGCCTCCGCACACTCTCGCCTTCAGAGGAGGGCTACAGCGGCATCTATTGCGGAGACCAGGAAACACGAGACAGGGCATATCACCAGGGCACTGCCTGGCCATGGCTCGTTGGTCCGTTCTGTGAAGGCTGGCTGAGAGTCTACGGCGAGGGCGGTGTGTCACGGGTCAGAAAACTGATTATGGGATTCGAGGAGACGCTTACGGAAGCAGGCATATCAACCATCTCCGAGATCTATGACGGCGACCCCCCTCACACAGCCAGGGGAGCAATATCTCAGGCCTGGAGTGTGGGCGAGGTGCTGCGTATTTACACGCTTCTTGAAACGAAATACAAAGAAAACAGATTATGATATGCGTGTCCTGATGTTCGGGTGGGAGTTCCCCCCACATATTGCCGGTGGACTGGGTACTGCCAGTTACGGGCTCACCCGCGGGCTTGCAGCGCAGAGGGATGTTGAGGTGACCTTCGTTGTGCCCAAAGCTTACGGTGATGAAGACCAGAGCATTGTGAGACTGGTTGGCGCAAACACCATCCCGGTCGCCTTCAGGAAGGTAAAGTACAACTACTTCCTTAAGCCTGTGGATAAAATCGAGGTCTTCTCGAAGCTGGTCCCGTACACTGACCCTGAAGAGTTCTGGAAGATGACCCGCGGAGAGATTGCCGAGACCGACGTACTGGTCAAGACAAACGAACAGGGGAAGGTCGATTTCACCGGAAGCTACGGAGCCACCCTGATGGATGAGATACACAAATATTCTGTTGTGGCACAGGTTATAGCCTCGGAACTGGAATTCGACATCATCCATGCCCATGACTGGCTCTCCTATCCTGCCGGGATAGCCGCAAAAGCAGTTTCGGGGAAACCGCTGGTTATACATGTGCACGCCACCGATTTCGACCGGAGCGGAGGCAATGTCAACCCTGTTGTCTATAACATGGAGAAGGAAGGAATGGATGCAGCCGACAAGATCATTACGGTGAGCAACCTTACCCGTGAAATCGTTATAAGCAGGTATAATATTGATCCCGCTAAGGTTGAAACCGTCTATAACGCGGTTGAACCGCTCCATCATTCGGAACTTGACATCCCCGAACGGGCATATGATGACAAGATCGTCACCTTCCTGGGACGCATTACAATGCAGAAGGGGCCCGAATACTTTATCGAAGCAGCAAGGATGGTACTGGCCCGCATGCCCAACGTCAGGTTCGTTATGGCGGGCTCAGGCGACATGATGGAACGCATGATTCGTCATGCTGCTTACCTGAGGATTACGGACAGGTTTCACTTCACCGGTTTCCTGAGAGGGAACGATGTCTTCTCAATGCTTCGCATGAGTGATGTGTACGTGATGCCGTCAGTGTCGGAACCGTTCGGCATATCGCCACTGGAGGCTATGCAGTCAAATGTGCCGGTGATTATCAGCAAACAGAGCGGAGTGGCCGAGCTTCTGACCCATGCCGTAAAGGTCGATTTCTGGGATATTGAGGCAATGGCTGATGCCATCTACGGCATCCTTACCTATCCGGCACTGTCGAGGATGTTCATAATGAACGGCAAGGAGGAGGTTGACAAGCTGAAGTGGGAGAAGGCAGCCAGTCACGTCAAGAGTATTTACACAGGTGTTTTGAAACAGACAAGTTAAAAGATATGAGCACACCACAGAAAAAGGCCATCTGCCTTTATTTTCAGGTCCATCAGCCCTTCAGGCTCAGACGCTACCGCTTTTTTGAGATGGGCCATGAGCATTATTATTATGACGATTTCATGAATGAGTCGATACTTCGCAAGATCGCATCAAACTGTTATCTGCCTGCCAACAGGCTGCTTCTTGATCTGATCCGCAAGCACAAGGGTAAGTTCAGGGTGACATTTTCACTGACCGGTATTGTCATTGACCAGTTCAGACTCTATGCC
Source organism: Bacteroidales bacterium (assembly GCA_049294275.1). GTDB lineage: Bacteria > Bacteroidota > Bacteroidia > Bacteroidales > VadinHA17 > SR-FBR-E99. Next base: position 37,922 of record JBAQCQ010000048.1, on the reverse strand, counting down.
CCCGAGGTGCTGGCTTCTTTCAGGGAACTTGCCGAAACAGGATGTGTGGAATTTCTTGCGGAGACCAACTCTCACTCGCTTGCTTCACTGATGAAGCGCGACAGGTTCGAGCACCAGGTAAGGATCCACCGTGACAAGATGATGGAGTTTATAGGTTATGAACCCACCTCAATAAGGAACACCGAGCTTATATACTCGGATGAGATCGGGAGCTGGATGGCCGAGATGGGATACAAGTCAACTGTCACGGAGGGGGCAAAGCACATACTGGGATGGAAATCTCCAAACTTCATGTACTGCAATGCCATCAACCCGAGGCTCAAGGTCCTGCTTCGCAACTATACCCTGAGCGATGACATCGCATTCAGGTTCTCCAACAGGAGCTGGTCAAGCTATCCGCTCACGGCTGACAAATATGCTTCATGGATCAAGGGGCTGGCACCGGCATCAGAGATAGTGAACATTTTCATGGATTATGAGACCTTCGGCGAGCACCAGAAGAAAGAGACAGGCATATTTGACTTCCTGAAGCACCTTCCGGAAGCAATAATCAGGAAGACACCGTTTACCTTTATGACCGTCTCGGAGGCAGCTGACAACTATCAGCCTGTCTCTCTGCTGCATGTTCCCTCACCAATATCATGGGCAGACGAGGAGAGGGATCTTACAGCATGGATGGGCAATGAGCTCCAGACGGCCGCAGTCACTAAACTCTACAGCATGGCCGACAGGGTTATCCGGTGCAATTCTGATCAGCTGTCTCTCGACTGGGCGTACCTGCAGTCGAGTGACCACTTTTATTACATGTCCACCAAATTCTTCTCTGACGGTGCCGTGCATGCATACTTCAATCCTTATGAGAATCCTTACCAGGCCTTCATGAACTACATGAACGTTCTGAGTGATTTTGAGATAAGACTGAATGCGCTCTGCCCTGTCGATGTTCATGATGAGGAGGTCAACAGACTTTCGGAATCAATCTCGAACAAGGACCTTCTCATAAAGGACCTGCAGGAGAAGCTTGTGAAACTTGAGAAAAAAGCTGGTGTCAAAGTGCGGGAAAGTGCTACACCCAAAAAGGCGATAGCATCTGCAGCAGCCATTAAAAAAGCGTTAACTCCAAAACAGTCCGCGAAAAAGACAACAACTGCCAAAAAATCCCCGAAAAAGGCTGCAACTGCAAAGCAATCCCCGAAAAAAGCTGCAACTGCAAAAGAATCAACGGGAAAAGCAGCAAAAGTGAAGGCTGCCTCTGCAGGAACTGCGGTGAGGAAGAAAGCGCGCAGCAAATAGGTGAAGCGGTTTTGGGTTATGTTAAATTGGTATACGCTTTGGCGTATTAATTCGTTATTAACTGTATGGAAATAAGAGCTGATTTTTTATTTGAGACAAGCTGGGAAGTTTGCAATAAGGTTGGAGGTATATATACGGTCATTTCGACCAAGGCGCTGAATGTATCTCATGAGTTCGGCGACAATTATGTTCTTATCGGGCCCGATGTGTGGCGCGACGACCAGTTGAACCCGGAGTTCACTCCTGACGACACGATGTTCCTTTCATGGAAGGCTGTGGCGGCACAGGAGGGGCTGAATATACGGACAGGTCGCTGGAACATTAAGGGTAATCCGCGGGTGTTGCTCATCGACTTCACACCCTATTTCGGGCAGCAGAATGAGATATTCGCCAGTTTCTGGGAGACTTATAAACTCGACAGCATCTCGGGCCAGTGGGATTATATTGAGCCTGCCCTCTTCGGGTATGCCGCCGGGAAGGTGATTGAGAGCTTTACAAATTATTACAGGGAGTACCCGAGAGTCATTGCACAGTTTCATGAGTGGATGACAGGCATTGGTGTCCTGTACCTGGAGAAGAATGCACCCTGGATCACCACCTCCTTCACCACCCACGCCACGGTTCTCGGACGCAGCATTGCAGGCAACAACAGGCATCTCTACAGCAGGATGAAGGAGTTCAACCCGGTGCAGACGGCACACGAGTTTAATGTCACCTCCAAACAGTCGCTTGAAAAGATCAGTGCCGCTGAAGCCGATGTATTCACCACCGTGAGTGAGATAACCGGCCGTGAGTGTGAGGCTTTCCTTGGCAAGAAGCCCGATGTGATAACACCGAACGGTTTCGAGGACACATTTGTGCCCGCTCCCGAGCTTTATGAGTCAGCACGAAAGGCGGCACGCGATAAACTTATGTCAGTAGCCTCATCACTGCTTGGATACGCTTTGCCGGCCGATACCCTGCTGGTCTCCACCAGCGGAAGATATGAATACAGGAATAAGGGCATCGACCTGTTCCTTTCCTCACTCGGGGCCATAGACAGAAAAGCCGACACCCTGCGGCCTTGTGTCGCCTTCATACTTGTGCCTGCCTATCACAAGGGACCAAGACAGGACCTTATTGCGGCCATGAACAGCGGAACCCCGATAACAGAAGGCGGCAGGTACCTTACCCACGGACTGCATTATGTCAATGATGACCCGGTGATAAACCAGCTGGGGCGCGAAGAGATGCACAACACTGAAAATGAGAAAGTCAAGGTAATATTCGTACCGGCATATCTCAACGGCAATGACGGCATCTTCAACATGCCATACTATGATCTTCTGATCGGATTCGACCTGACTCTCTATCCGTCATACTATGAACCCTGGGGTTACACGCCACTGGAAAGCCTCATGTTCAGGGTACCGACCGTTACAACGAATCTCGCGGGATTCGGTATGTGGGTCGACTCCTACTTTGACAATCCCGGGAACGGTTGCCTTGTGCTTAACCGCACCGATGACAATGAGAAGGAGGTGATCGCAGGAATGGAGGAGTTCATCCGCAGGTTCATGCAGATGAGTTCAGGGGACGTGGAGGCTGCCAGGGAAAAGGCCTGGGAGATCTCACGCATTGCCAATTGGAACACCCTGTTCCGTTATTACATGGAAGCTTACAGCTTCGCACTTGAGAAAAGCGAGGGCAGGCGTGATCAGCCCAGGGAGTATGCACGCATACTGGAGGCAACGGAAGTGCAGGTCAGAAAGCCCTTCCAGGTGCCGGTATGGAAAGACATCTATGTGCAGTCTGAACTTCCGGAACGAATAAGCTATCTAAAGGAGCTCGCAGGCAACCTCTGGTGGTCATGGAACAGTGACGCCGAGTTCCTCTTCAGGCGCATGGACCCTACACTGTGGGAAGAGGTCCAGCATAATCCCAAGAGGCTTCTCGAGGCCATTGACTACAAGCGTCTGCTGGTTCTTGCCGATGATGAGGTCTTTCTTGACGACTCTGACAGGATTTACAAGGAGTTTACCGATTACATATCCAGGCCTGATAACCACGATCTCCCCTCCGTGGCATACTTCAGCATGGAGTTCGGACTGCATCCCAGCCTGAAAATCTATTCCGGCGGTCTTGGTGTGCTGGCCGGCGACTATCTGAAGGAGGCAAGTGACTCAAATGTAAACATCACAGGCCTGGGGCTTCTCTACAGGTACGGCTATTTCAGACAGAAACTTGGCCCTAAGGGTGAACAGCAGGCCATCTATGAAGCGGAGGATTTCTCACAGCTTCCTGTTGCCATGGTGACGGACAGCAAGGGCAGTCAGCTCGCCATACAGCTCACATGGCCCGGGCGTACCGTGAAAGCCCGGATCTGGCTGGCTTCCGTAGGAAAGGTTAAACTGTATCTCCTTGACACCGACTTTGATGAGAATACTCCTGAAGACAGGGCCATAACGCATCATCTCTACGGGGGTGACTCCGAGAACAGGCTGAAGCAGGAGCTGATCCTTGGCATAGGGGGAATGCGCGCTCTCCTCGCCCTGGGAATAAAACCTGATATATACCACAGCAATGAGGGCCATTCAGCCTTCATCGGCTTTGAAAGAATGCGGCATCTCATTGAAGAGGAACACCTCACCTTCGAGGAGTCAATAGAGATTATCAGGGCTTCGACACTCTTCACTACACATACACCGGTGCCGGCAGGGCATGACGCCTTTGAAGAGGATCTGCTGAGGAAATATATATCGCATTATCATACCAGGCTCAATATTACCTGGGATCAGTTGATGGCCCTGGGTCGCTGCCAGGATGACTATGACCGCAAGTTCAACATGAGTTATCTTGCAACCCGCTTCTCCCAGGAGATGAACGGGGTGAGCCAGCTGCACGGTCACGTCTCCCGCGGGCTCTTCTCAAAACTGTGGCCGGGTTATCTGCGTGATGAACTCTACATCGGACATGTAACCAATGGTGTGCACCATGCCACATGGGTAGCCCCGGAGTGGGAGCAGGTTTATGAAAAGATTACCGGAGAGCGGCACTTCGATCAGAGTGACCGCGAACAGTGGGCGAAGATATACCAGGTTGAAGATGAGAAGGTATATGAGATCAAGATGAAGCTGAAAAAGCGGCTCTTTGACAATATCCGTAAACGGCTCCAGTCTGACATGATGGAAAGGCACGTCAGTCCGCGTACACTGATGAACATAAGCTCTCACCTCAATGAAAAGGCCCTGACAATCGGCTTTGCACGCCGTTTTGCCACCTACAAGAGAGCCAGCCTCCTCTTCCGTGACCTTGACCGGCTTTCAAAGCTGGTCAATAACCCTGAGAGACCGGTACAGTTCATTTTTGCGGGAAAAGCCCATCCCCACGACGGTGGCGGACAGGATCTGATACGCCGGATAAATGAAGTCTCACAGATGCCACAGTTCGCGGGCAAGATACTCTTCCTCGAGAATTATGACATGGAACTGGCACGATACCTGGTGCGTGGCGTGGATATCTGGCTGAATACACCGACACGGCCCCTGGAGGCATCGGGGACAAGCGGTGAAAAGGCAGTCATGAACGGGACAATTCACTTCAGCGTGCTTGACGGATGGTGGGTGGAAGGATATCATGCCTTCGCCGGCTGGGCTCTGCCCAAAAAGCGCACCTACGCCAACCAGGAGCTGCAGGATGACATTGACGCCGAGACGATTTACAACATGCTTGAATTTGAGATCATACCTGCCTACTACTCGAAGGATGAGTCCGGTATCCCGCGTGAATGGATAAGCTACATCAAGAACACTATGGTGAAGGTGGCGCCGGAGTTTACCACCCGCCGCATGCAGAATGACTATATCAACAAGTATTATAAAAAGCTCTGGGAAAGGAGCAGGAGGCTCACGGCAGACAATTATGCCATTGCACGGGAGCTGGCTGCATGGAAGATAAACATAACGAGAGAATGGGACGACATTCAGATCGTCAAATACGATCTCAAGGATGCCGCAAGGCATGTGTACCGCTCAGGCCACACCTATACAACGGAGATAATACTTGATATAAAGAATATCCCCCTGGAGAATGTCGGCATTGAGATGGTGGTGACGCGCCTGCTAAAGAACGGCGAGCATGCTTTCGTTACAAGCAAGGAGTTCAAGTATGTTAACAGGAAGAAAAGCCGGGTGATCTACAGTATCGATTTTCAGCCCGAGTCAGCAGGCACTTACTTCTACGGTATACGTATCTATGCAAAGCATGCTGAGCTGCCGCACAGGCAGGACTTCTGCCTGCTCAGGTGGGTGGACTGAGCTAAAGGTCGCGAATAGTCTTGATGCGTTCCTGCAACAGCACTATTGCTGTTCTGGCAGGAAGGTAGAGTTTAAGGTGGTGTGGTGCTGTCACACCGAATCTTCCGTGATCCGGTACTGAGAAGTAGTCCTGGCTTGTGTCAATTCTTCCCTGGCCTCCGAAGAGCGGATCGTCGGTGCTGAGGATTATTCTGAACTTGCCTTTCACAGGTATCCCGTAATCGGTAAAAGAGACCGAAGGGTTGAAATTCATTACGGTGATCAGTTCTCCCCGCCTGAAGGCAATGATCTTGTCGGAGTTGTTTACCGTCAGGCTCTCGGTCATCTGAAGTTGGGGCAGTCCGTGCTTTTTACCTGTCTCGATCATAGCCCTGTCAAACTCATCCAGGAAGCGGTACCTGAGAAGCTCATCTTCAGCCAGGCTCCACTGGCGGCGGGCGTATTTGTAACTCCAGCCATTTCCCTCCCTGGGGAAGTCAATCCATTCCGGGTGGCCGAACTCGTTCCCCATAAAGGTGAGATAACCCCCGCCGGCGGCAATGAATGTAAAGAGCCTTATCATCTTATGCAGGGCAACTGCTCTGTCAATGATCAGGCTTGGTGTGAGCAGGCTCATTGAGAAATACATCTCCTTGTCGGCCAGCCTGAATATAATGGTTTTGTCTCCCACAAGCGCCTGGTCATGCGATTCACAGTACGAGACCACCCGCTCCTCGGCACGGTGCTGCGTCAGCTCGTGAAGCAGGTACCCAAGGTCCCAGTCCTCGTCTGGAATCTCCTTGACCATCTTGATCCAGATATCCGGCACTCCCATTGCCAGCCTGTAGTCAAACCCTATCCCTCCCGAACTTACCGGAGCGGCGATGCCTGGCATGCCGCTCATCTCCTCTGCTATTGTCGTGGCCCCGGGGTTGAATTCATGGATCAGCCTGTTGGCCAGGGTAAGGTAAACGATGGCGTCCGTATCCTGGTTACCGTCGAAATACTGTTTGTACGATACAAAGTCGGATCCCAGGCCGTGGTCATAATAGAGCATACTTGTGATGCCGTCGAACCTGAAGCCGTCAAAACGGTATTCCTCAAGCCAGTATTTGCAGTTGGAGAGCAGGAAATGGGTTACGTCCGGCTTGCCGTAGTCGTAGCACAAAGAGTCCCATGCAACATGCTTTCTCCTGGCACCGGTGTGGAAATAGAGCCCGGGGTCGCCGTCGAGCAGTCCAAGCCCTTCCAGTGTATTTGCCACCGCATGGGAATGAATGAGATCCATTATGACCCTGATACCCATTCCGTGTGCCGTGTCAATAAGCTCCATGAGTTCGTCAGGAGTGCCGAACCGTGAAGAGGCTGCAAAGAGACTTGAGACGTGGTATCCGAATGACCCGTAGTAGGGGTGTTCCTGTATGGCCATCAGCTGGATGGTGTTGTAGCCGAGCTTTTTGACCCTGGGCAGCACGTCCCTGGTAAACTCCCGGTAGGTGCCAGTCCGCTCCTCCTCGGTAGCCATGCCAACGTGTGCTTCGTATACAAGCAGCGACGGCGGCGGCGGCGGGGAGGGGTGTTTCATGACATAACCATTCTCCGGGTGCCATACCTGAGCGGTGAAGATCTTTGTCGTCTCATCCTGAACGGTGCGTGTTGCATATGCCGGTATGCGCTCGCCGCCGCCGCCCTTCCACCTGACATTCATCTTGTAAAGGTCGCCGTGAGACAGCATCTCTTCGGCAAACTCTCCGATCCAGTCTCCTGCATCAGTCCTGTGAAGCCTGTAACGGATATCCTCCTTCCAGTTGCTGAAGGTCCCGGTGAGAGTAATGGAGGTGGCATTGGGGGCATGCTCCCTGAAAACCCACCCCTTGTCAGTATGATGCAATCCGTACCAGTGATGCCCGTTGGCAAAATCAGGGAGCGGAGTACCCCTGGCAATAAATGCCTCCCGGTCATTGAGATAGGTGAGACGGGCCTCAATGACGCTCCTGAAAGAGTCAAGCCAGGGATCGATATTATAGTATCTGTTTTTCAAGATAAGAATCTTGTTACAAGATACGAAAAGCAAGCGATAATGACCTTTATTGATGCCAGGGTTTTTAATTCCCGGTCAGGAGAATCTTTTCCCTGGCAGAGATGATATTACCCTCCCTGTCAATAAGGTTCACCGTTATCACGCATAATTGTGAGTCGTCGGAACTCCGGAATCCGGCTGACAGATCGCCGTCACCGCCTCCCTTAAAGTCGCCGTTCCAGAAGAGAGTGTTCCTGAGATCAGGTATGCGGTTGTTTTCTCCTGACACATGATCAGGGGAGAGGAAGCGAGAGGGCTTGTCAGCCATCCGGAAAGGAGATCTGAGGGTATTTGGAGGCAGCCTGCTTTCAGTGAAATTGCCCTTCCTGGTCATAACGTTAAGGATACCGGGAAAGACCAGGTCACCGAACAGGTAATCTCCGGAAATAATATCAATCTGTCTGACGTGCGACGGGTCAAGGCTCAGTATCGCTTCAGGATCATCCACCGGGACCAGGTCAACGAAGAGGGCCGGTGATCTTTTCAATACCGGGTCCCAGATAACGGCAGCACCGTCCTTCCTGTCTGACCTGACCGCAAGTCTTCTGACCAGCTCAAAGAATATCTCCTTCATTGATGACAGGCTTATATAATCATCGAGTCGTATCTCCTGATCCGGCACCCCGTAAAACCGCCAGCCCTGCTCCCGGTCATTTTTTGTGGTGTCACTTTCACGGGAATCGGGTATGCCGTATATTTTCCTTACCTGGAACCTGGTGGCAAGTTTATCCAGTTCACTCATGATTGCAGGCAGAGCTGTCGTGTCAGGCCTGAAGACCTTAGCCGGGTATTTGTCGGAAAATCTGCTTTCCATTCTGAGAGGATGGTAGTTTTCCCTGTCGTCTGTCCGGATAATGATCTCGTCAGTTTCATTTATATCTTCAAGGAAAAACAGGAATCTGCCTGCAGTGTCGTTTTCCGCATACTGGAATGACTGCCTCCGGCCCCATCCAACCAGGAATGCAGTCAGCCTCGTGTCAGCATCCCTTTTCTGGGGACCGGCAAGTGATACACACAGGTAGCTTCCGTTCACCTCTTCGGGGAAAAGCGGAGGATCCCACCGGCCGGAAGTGATTTTCTCCCAGTCGAGCCATACACTTTTTATTCCCAGCAGGAAAATGTTCCTGGCCTCCGGAGCGAGAAAGGGGAAAATGTCTTTCAGGCGCGGTGCTTCCGGGATATAACTGAATTCAGATCCCAGAAGCAGGTAATCTGATGCCGACAAAAACCTCTCAGTGGTCACGAATGAAGCAACTGCGATGCTGCCGGCAGGCTCATCATCATTACTGATGCGGTTCTGTGGGTCCTGCACCCCGATTGTTATCTCCGACCTCCGGCCGGCATGGTTGCTGTAACTGAGATGAAGGTTTTCTGTTTCGGTTGCAGGCATGAAGAAGAATCTTTCAGCCAGAAAATTACCTTCCTGATCGAAGATGGCAATATTGTTTGTTCCATCAGCCATGCGGTCTGCAGGAACCTGTATCTCATACCCGGTGCTCCATGGGGGCAGTTCCGCGGTGAATAAGATTTTTCCACGGGACTGGATGAGTATGAAGCCTCCTGCATTAGGTTTCCCCTCTTCCCGGCCTTTCTCCCTCAGGAGGATGGTGACTGTTTTGCTTCCGGACAATGACACCCTCATGTTAAAGCCGCTGACGGATGCAGGCGGAATAGAGAACCGCTGCCCGGTTCCGGAGATGATGAAAAAATAATTCTCACCCTGATCCGCTATAAAGTCAAATGATCCGATGCCTGTGGTGTCAACCGTTACTTCTGCAATAATCTCACCATCCCCGTTTGTCACAGATGCCGTGCATCCTGCCGGGTATCCGTACTGATTGAGCACTGTCACTCCCACGGTTGTCGGCAGTCCGCTTATCAGCTTTCCTCCTTCAGGGAAGAAGAAGACTTTCACGGGCGGGTCATGACTGAATTTCAGTGAGGTGTAAAAATCGAGGTACTCCTCCCGGAAAGGATTGGCCACTGTGATCTTTTTCATGAAGCAGCCGTGAGGCATATAGTTCTTCATGAGGTTAGTATATGCCCGGAGGAGGTAGGAACCGGTCACCAGGCTGTCAGGCAGCAGGAAATCCGATTCTCCGGTTCCCTGAACGAGTTGCAGGGTTATCCGGGCTACGGGATTGTTGTACCAGTCCAGCAACTCAACGTATGCGTAACTGTTCTTTTTCGATACCGTGAGGTCAGGACAGGAGAGGAGATAAGCTTTAACCCTGACGGTCTCACCTGCCACGTAGGTTTCCCTGTCGGTATGCAGCCAGAGTTCCTCAAAGGGATTGGCGGCACGATAGCTCTCAAGTTTTGAAGACAATGACCGGGCAGCGGTTGATGCATCCTGCCCAAAGATCAGCACCGGCAGGCAGGCTGAAAACAGAATGAGCTTTATTTTACCGTTTATCTTCATCGAAAAGCGAATGATACGTTTTCTTCTGCCCGGGAGCGTCCCAGTAGTAAGGCCTGACAGGTGATCCTGTCATTGAACAGTCAATGCACTCCCTGTGAATCGTAAGTATGTAATAGACTGGCTGTGGAGGCTCAAACCACTCTCCAAGAATGTATACACCCGGCCCGTAGATTTTCGGATCATAGTCTGATGCACGAATCGAGTCAATCGGACAGTAAGCATAAAAGTCCGGAAACTTCGTATACACATTCTCGATAAAGAGTCTCTCATCGGTTACTGCAGAGACGCCGAAGAATCCCAGTACATTTGTTGCGGGGCTGTCGGTACATCTTATGTTTCCCCTGATGGCTCCCGGGATGGCATCATACAGTCCGCCGGTTTCAAAAACGGTCTTTTTGAGGTTATCCTGGTAGGTGAACTCTTCTTCACTAATTGAGTACTGGCTTACAAGTATGCTGTACTTTACAATCAGACGGTCGCTCTCCCGCGAAATGAAGGTAACCGGATGCCTGGTAACACGGCTTTCCGACAGGGCCGAAGTGGTAAGTATATTTATGTCTGTCGAAGTTGCTGATTTCCAGCAGATCCTGTTAATTATTGTATGGTAATTAAAGGGAGTGCGGATTTCCCAGGTCTCTTCGAAAGTCCACATGAAGTACCTGCATTCACCTGTCGGATCATGTGAATCAACGTAAACCTGGTAACCGTAAGTCGACTCTCCGGGCTTGTAGAACTCATTGTACTCCGGACCGGAATATACGGAATCAATTGCCGGTACGGGTTTCATTTCCACAAAGTCAGATTCGTAGATGTGATCAGCTCCTTCGACATGTAATTTATATTTTCTTCCTGCAGTGGCGATGAATTCATTTGCATCTGACAGGTAACGGCCGCCGCCGAGATTGGTGAAGACGTATTCACCGCCTGCATCATCAATGACTGAAACCCGGTATCCGTCTGAAGGTGCCGGAGTGAAACTGTCTGAAAAAAGGGGCTGCGACCATGAGATCCTTACCTCGTAAGGCCCGGTGCGGTCTGTTATCCTTGCCTCTATCACAATGGACTGATCTTCTTCCCCTATATCGGGATAGAATTGTGTAACGCAGCCCGTCCCGGCAGTTAACAGTATCAACAGTATTTCAGTTAATCTCTTCATCAGACGTTATCAGAAATCAAAACTGTATGTGAGTGTCGGAATCGGCCTGGCAAACACCGAGAGCCTGTAGGCACTGACGTTATGCCCGCTCATCATGAAATATTCTGAGTAGACATTTGCACGCCCGAGGAGGTTGTAACAAGAAAAGGTCCAAATGGGATTCATCAGTTTTTTCGATTTGAGGTTCCCATTCAGCCGGGCTGAGAAATCGAGCCTCAAGTAATCAGGAACCCTGTATTTATTTCTGTCAGAATAGTGAATGAGCCAGGTGGTGCCGCTCTGGTATACACCGACGGGATAAGTTATCGGCCGACCGGTATTGTAAACATATCCGAGGGAGAAATTCAGCCTGCGGGTCACCGTGTAATTGATGCTCATTGATAGATCATGTGGCTTATCATGTGATGCGGGAAACCAATTACCTGCATTGATGGCTTCACTCTCAAATTCACTTATGCTCCGCAGCAGTATCCTCGAATATGTGTAGCTCAGGTGCCAGGTAATTTTACCGACTGACTTCCTGAACATGAGCTCGGCTCCGTACGCGCGTCCATCAACATTAATTATGTCTTTTTCGATGGTTTCATTCATTGTCAGCACAGTGCCTCCCTTGAATTCTGTCATGTTCCTGATCGGCTTGAAGTAGATCTCTGCCGAGAGCTCAAGGTTGTTCCACGGTATGGTAAGATAATACCCGGCCGAGTACTGGTCGGCGACCTGCGGTCTCAGGTAATAATCAGACAGCTTCCATGTATCAGTGGGAGAGATAGACACTGAATTTGTGAGAAGATGCAGGTATTGTCTCGTATGGTTGTAGTTCAGCTTCACCGAACTTGAGTTTGAGATCATATAATTGAATGACACCCTGAACTCAGGTCCTGAAAAGTTTTTGAAGGGCTTCCCTGCCGGGAAGGAAAGGGAATCGATTATTGCAGAGCTGCTCCTGGGTAGCCCGGGAATATACAACATTACCGTTCTTGGCCCGAAGGCGGAGAATAGTGAATATCTCAGGCCGATGCTTAGAGAAGCCTGCTCTGAAAGCTTCATCCGGTCTTCAAGCCAGAGTGCATTTTCCAGGGCGGTTTCACTCCTGATGGTCATAGGCCTGATCAGAGATGATGCGGACGCTGGCTGACGGTCTCCGGGCATGACTGCATAACGGCCGAATTCGATTCCCGTGTTCAGGTCATGGATTTTCCCGGCAGGGAGGCTGAGTTCACTTCTTACGCTCGTAAAATTGATTTTATAACTGAGATTAAAGGCCTTCGCTGCATCTGTCAGGCTGCTCACACCGTACCGGTAGTCGCTGTTTGCAGCCATTACGGACATGACTGCATCACCGGGGAGTGACCGGTTCCATTTCATCGAGAGGACCCTGTTGGTGTAGCTGTATGTGGTGTCACTGTTCAGTCTGAAGGCATCATTGCTGAGGTATCCCGAGAGCTCGACGCTGTTCTTTTCATCAGGAGACCAGACAAGTCTTGAGTTGAGATCGTAGAACGAGGCCCGGCTGTTATTAAGCAGCGGATAATCAACAATATCCATCACAAAGTTTGAATAGGTGCTGCGGACAGCGACGAGGGCGGACAACTTCTCCTTTACAACCGGGATATCGAGCAGAAGGTGGGTTGCAACAGGGCTGATGCCTGCATTACCGCTGAACTCCTTATTGCTCCCGTCACGTGGCAGGATATCTATCACGGAGGAGAGCCTTCCTCCGTACCGTGCAGGTATTCCTCCCTTATAAAGATGAAGGTCCCTGATGATGTCAGAGTTGACAGATGTAAAGAAGCCGAAGAAGTGTGACGGGTTGAAGAGCGGGATTCCGTAAAGCAGGATCAGGTTCTGATCCGACGCCCCGCCTCTTACATTGAAGCCCTGGGAGGCTTCGCCCACTGTTTTGACTCCGGGCAGCAGAAGTATGTTTTTCAGGATATCCGTCTCTCCGAGGGAGGATGGCATCAGGCGAAAAGTAGCCATGTTGACCTTTTCAAGGCCAGTCTCCATCCTGCGCAGAGCGTCACTCTTTCTTGCCGTAACCACTGCCCCATCAATGGATATGTATTCCTCAACCATCTCTATGTCAAGTGATCCGCTGCCGTACACCCGCGTGTTGACACCCGCCTCCTTCATGCCGAGATGGGAAAACCTGATGTTGTATGATCCGCGCGGCAGGTTTACCAGGTAAAAGCCGCTGGCATCAGTGGCGGTTCCCTTTGCCAGGTCACTCACGAAAACAGTCACGCCACGGAGAGGTTCACCGCTGATCTTGTCTCTTACGTAACCGGTGAGGCTTATGTTGCCCTGCCTCCCCTTTTCCGCAGGATTGCCGATCTCGTACACCAGGTATTCACTTACGGCAGTACGCTCCTTATCATCGGTACGGTCACTGCGCGGCATCCAGTTGTCAGATGGCATGGCGGAGGAGGCAAAGGTCCTGACTGCAAAGTCCCTGGTAAGAATTATATTCCCTCCTTCATCAATGACAAAGAAAATGGCTTTGTCAGCAAACAGCCTGGTAAGCAGATCAACCATGAGCGGACCGGTTCCGAGATCCGGCATTAGCAGGCCTTTCGTCCATTCATCCTTAAAATAAAACATTACCTGGTGGTGAGATTCTGCCTCCGAAACAAATTCCTCAAAGGAACTGCCAGGATAGTCCCATGTAACCCTCATCTCCTGCAACTGGGCTGATGCAAGAACTGGCACCGTAATTAAAATGATCAAAATGAGAATTCTTTTCATCAATACCTGTTACAATGAATCGTAGAATTGCAGGACAGGTATGATCGACCCGGGTTTCTTCGGGCTCACCCGGATCCCATGTTCGCGAATGAAATGCCGGACCTCAGCCTCCCTGTCAGCCAGGACACTGAAGAGATCCTTCCCTGCACGGAGCCTGGTGAAACTGCCGTCTTTAACCAGGTAGTCGGTCGCCTCTTCTTCAAATGCATCATAACTGCCGTTAACTGCATTCTTTTTTATCACCTTAACATACTTCCTAACCAGTAAAACCCGGCCTTCATGAAACAACTGACAGTATCCCTTCTCTCCGAAGTACCGGAAGAAGTAGTTCTCATTGAGGTACCTGAATGTGAACCGTTCTGCAGTTTCGCCGCTGAGCTCAATGAAGTAACCCGGACGGACCATCAGCACGATGCGGTCATTGTATAAGTCATACCAGGCAAGCTGATCATTAAAGGTGCGGTCTCCGACTGTGACTGATGCCGCTGAAAGGGCTTCGGTCAGAAAGAACTCATGGCCTGTGACTTTATCGTACTTATTCTCCCAGACCCTGCCATTATGAAGTTGTTGCTTCAGGTACGCCGAATCCTGCTGATTACCTCTGTCATGTCCAAAGGAGGAAGCTGAAACCTGCAGTATTAAGCCCATAAAAATGGCTGGCATCAGGATCATTATGTCCCGGACAGATACAGTCGCTCCCATTTTATCAGATGTTGAGAAATACAATATTAAGAATAAATTTGTAGTCTGTTAACCGGACTATGATCATCTACCAGGGATATCACGACATTCATTTCAAACATCCAGTGATTACGATGGGTGTTTTCGACGGCGTTCACCTGGGCCACCGGACGCTTCTGGGCCGTGTGGTGAGGGAGGCGGAAACGAGCGGATCAGACGCTGTGGCTGTCACCTTTGATCCTCACCCGAGAATCGTCCTGACGGGAGATCCGTCACATCTGCGTTTTCTGACTGATATTGAAGAGCGGAAGGAACTGCTGGGCCAGACAGGGATAGGCCATCTTGTAATAATTCCCTTCACGCAGGAGCTGAGCAGGATGACAGCCACGGAGTTTGTCGACCAGATCCTGTGCCGCCAGCTGGGCGTAAGGCATCTCATTGCAGGGTTTAATCATCACTTCGGAAGACGTCACGAGGGCGACAGCAATACAATTGCCGGGTGCTCCTCAGGGATGGATTTCAGGGTCACCAGGGAAGAGGCATTCATGATCGGAGGTGAGGTGGTTAGCTCCTCCTCAATAAGAAAGCTCCTGGAAGGAGGAGAGGTGAGAAAAGCCTCGGCCATGCTGGGCTATGATTACTTTCTGAGGGGGAGGGTGGTCTCCGGCAAAAGGATAGGACGCGGACTGGGCTTCCCCACTGCGAATATTGCCCCCCATTTTGCATATAAGCTGATCCCCCGGTCAGGGGTTTATGCCGTTGAAATCATGATCGAAGGAGAACCCCTGTGGCATGCGGCAATGCTCAACATAGGACTGAGGCCGACAATCCCGGGGAATGACGGAAGAAGCACCATTGAAGCTCACATAATCGACTTTGATTCAGACCTGTACGGAAAGATTGTCACAGTCCGGTTTTACGAACGGCTCCGTGACGAGATGAAATTCTCAGGCACTGATGCACTTTCGGCACAGCTGGCCAGAGACCGTGAAAGGACCATCGCCCTGTTGCGCCGCTGAACAATAATGAAGCTTTTTAGTTATCTTTGCAAACCAAAAAAACAAGATCATGTCATTTATAGACAACGAGCTGCCCTATAAGGTAAAAGATATTGCACTGGCTGAGTTTGGCCGGAAGGAGATTGAAATCGCAGAGAAGGAGATGCCTGGCCTGCTTTCAATCAGGAAGAAATACTCAGCATCGAAACCTCTCAGGGGCGCAAGGATAACCGGCTCGCTGCACATGACGATCCAGACTGCAGTTCTCATCGAGACTCTGCGCGATCTTGGCGCTGACCTCAGATGGGCAAGCTGCAATATTTTTTCGACCCAGGACCATGCCGCTGCTGCAATAGCAGAGGCAGGCATACCCGTTTTTGCCTGGAAGGGTGAGACCCTTGAGGAGTACTGGTGGTGCACCGCGCAGGCGCTCAGCTTCCCCGGCGGCAAAGGCCCCAACCTCATCGTTGACGACGGCGGTGATGCCTCACTGCTGGTTCACATGGGGTTCAAGGCTGAGAAGAATCAGGCTGTGCTTGACGCCAGACCGGTCACCAGGGAAGAGGCCATTATAATTGACACCCTTAGGACAATCCTGTCTGAAGACCCGGAGAAATGGAGCAGAACGGTCAGGGAGATGAAGGGCATCTCGGAAGAGACCACCACCGGCGTGCACAGGCTCTACCAGATGATGGAGGCAGGTGAGCTGCTGGTGCCGGCAATCAACGTCAATGACTCGGTCACGAAAAGCAAGTTTGACAATCTCTACGGCTGTCGCGAATCACTGGCCGACGGCATAAAGAGAGCCACCGATGTGATGATTGCCGGCAAGGTGGTTGTGGTCTGTGGATACGGTGATGTGGGCAAAGGATCAGCCCGTTCGATGCGTGCATACGGAGCCAGGGTCATCGTAACCGAAATTGACCCGATCTGTGCCCTGCAGGCAGCCATGGAGGGCTTCGAGGTGAAGACAATTGAAGAGACACTTCCCGAGGGGAACATCTATGTCACTGCAACGGGGAACCGCGGTATTATTACCCTTGAGCACATGAAAAAGATGAAGGATCAGTCGATAGTCTGCAACATCGGCCACTTCGACAACGAAATACAGGTAGACGCCCTGAATGGCTCTGCGGGAATAAAGAAGATCAATATCAAACCGCAGGTCGATAAATACCTCTTCCCCGACGGCCATGCCATTTTTCTGCTGGCTGAGGGCCGGCTGGTCAATCTTGGATGCGCTACCGGGCACCCATCATTTGTAATGAGCAACTCGTTCAGCAACCAGACACTGGCACAGATCGACCTGTGGACCAAAGAGTATAAGACCGGTGTCTACCGCCTGCCGAAACATCTCGATGAGGAGGTCGCAAGGCTTCACCTGGCACAGCTGGGAGTCAATCTCACGAGGCTGACAAAGGAGCAGGCCGACTATATTGGCGTGCCTCCGGAGGGTCCCTACAAGCCTGAGCATTACAGGTATTAACAGTTTATTTCCTGTTCCAGACCCTTACGCTGTACCCGGTATAACCGGTATGGTAATTCTTAAGGTAGTACTGTCCCGGACCGGTCTGGGGTAGGCCTGATGCCCCCAGCGCATAGTTGGTGCTGCATTTGGGGCAAACGGCGTACACTCCGTCAATGTTGACAGCCACGCCTGATCCGTCGGTCACATAACAGTGCGGGCAGGTACGATCATAGGCATAGTATTCAAAGCCCTGAAGTCCCGTATTATAAATAATGATGCCGTTGTTGTCAAATCCTCCGGTTCCAGGGCCGAGGTGCCTGTGAGCGGAGCCGATCAGCGCACTTGTACCGGGTGAGTAATAAAGATCAAAGAATTCCGGGTCAGAGAAGCTGATGACGAAGTCTATTGTAATGTCAGGGATAACCTCGTTTTTCTCCCGGCTGCATGACAATGTCAGCAGAAGAACCGCTGTGATGATCAAAAAAATCTTTACATTTGAACCTGACATGTGTATAACTGAGTTTCTGCAAAAGTAACCATTTATATCCGAAGGGTCACACCTGACAAACGAAATGAAGTACCGGATAGTATTGATCAGAATTCTTGTCATAGCTGCATTGTTGCTATTTGCAGCACCTCAATTCGAATGCAGTGCGCAGCGGAATGCAACCAAAAAGGCCGAGAGGGAGCTGTTTGGAAAGACCGGAAAGAGCAAGCCCATTAAGGAGGGCAGACCTAAGGGAGCTGCCGGAAAGGCAATGAAGGAGCAGGAGAGGAAGGAGGCCATGCGGAAGAAGGAGGATGAGAAGATGCTGAATGAGCTGAGGAAGCAACATTATGAGAGGCAGAGCGAGGAGACAAAACTGCGCATGGAGAACAACAACCGGAACACCGAGGAAGGTTACAGGGTCAAGAGGCAGAAGCAGCGTAAGGAGCAGACAAAACCGGAACTGAAGAAGCCAGAGCAGCCGAAGCCGGAGAAACAAAAGGCAAAGACGAAGACAAAGGATCCGAAGGAGCAGCCGGAGCTTAAACAACAGAAGAGCAAGGCAAAGTCAAAGATGAAGGATCCCGGGAAGCAGCCTAAACTTAAGCAGCACAAAATAAAAAAATACCGACGGTAATGGAAGATGGAGGATTAGGGAGTCTGATTTTTTATATCATTCTGGGGATTATAGCCCTGGCCGGGTCATTCCAGGGCAAGAACAAGAAGACGAAGACATTGCCGAAGAAGCCGGTTCAGCGACAGGCAGATACTGTCACCAGGACCACGGCGGCCCGTACGACTCAGGCATACCCGGCAGCAACGCCGGTACGCCCGGCGCAAACCCGGCCGGTTACGGCCCAGCGCAGGCCGCAGTATATGCCTGTTGATCCATCCATGGAGGGAAGATATGAGGAACCGTTGGCCGGATCATTCAGCGGAGAGGGTTCGATAGGTGAAACCATGGCCGAAGCCTTCAGCGGTGAGGGTTCGATAGGTGAAACCATGGCCGAAGCCTTCATCGGTGAGGGATCGGTAATTGATACAATGGCCGGGGCTTTCGCCGACGAGGGTTCAATTGAGAGCTCAATGGCAGCCGCGTTTGCGTCAGAGGGCAGCTCATCATTCCGGGACTTCCAGACCGGAGATTTTATACATACCGAGATCTCTGACAGTGAGATAGGTGATGCCCCGGAATATGACTACAACTCAAGGCCGGGCAGTGACATTCTCGATGAGGGATTCGACGTGAAAAAGGCACTTATTTATTCTGCAGTGCTAAACAGAAAAGAGTACTTTGTCTGATAACCTGATAATTACAAAAGAGGCGGTATTTGTTTTTTAAATAGAAATTTATTATATTTGTTCTTTGAAGAGTTCCGGTAAGCCGGGATTCTTCTTATTTTTTAACCTATTACTGAAGAATTATGTCGGAATTTATCTATGTAACAGAAGAGGGCCTCCATAAGATGAAGGAGGAACTTGATCTGCTCCGTAATGAAAGGCCGGCTATTGCGCGAATGATTGCAGAGGCACGCGATAAGGGCGATCTTACCGAGAATGCCGAGTATTCTGCCGCCAAGGATGCGCAGGGCATGCTTGAGATGAAGATAGCCCGCCTTGAAGATCAGGTAGCACGGGCACGCATCATTGACGGATCAAGGATCAATACCAAATCGGTGCAGATCCTTAACAGGGTCAGGATCCGCAACAAGACCAGCGGCGTGATCATGGAGTATCAGCTTGTTCCCGAAACCGAGGCAAACCTCAAGGAGGGCAAGATAGCCGCAACGTCGCCAATAGCTCAGGGAATCATGGGAAAGGGAGTGGGAGACGTGGTGGAGGTCAAAGTACCTGCAGGCGTCATACCCTTTGAGATTATTGAGATTTCAATCTGAAAAACTGATACGATGGCATCAATATTCACACGGATCATCAACGGCGAGATACCCTGCTACAGGGTTGCCGAGGATGACCGCTTCATAGCCTTTCTTGATGTCAGGCCTATCAGGCCCGGACATACACTTGTCGTACCCAGGGCAGAGACAGACTATTTTTTTGATCTTGATGACAGGACTCTTGCTGATATGATGCTCTTCGCAAAGAAAATCGCAAAGGCAATGAAGGAGGTCATTGAGTGCAGGAGAATCGGTGTTGCAGTGGCAGGACTTGAAGTTCCTCATGCACACATTCACCTTATCCCCCTGACCAGGGAGACCGATATGCTCTTCACCAACCCGCGCGTGGCACTTTCACCTGAAGAGAATGAACAACTGGCCAGGTCAATCGGTGATCATGTCCGGCTCTGATCCGGCTCAGGAACATAACCGCTGTCACCCGACAGGGTAAAAAAAGAAAGGCTGTCCCTTGTGAGACAGCCTATTCTTTTATCAAAAGATTTTACTTCTTGCCTGCGCAACATGGCTTAACAGCGGCTGTGCCTTCCCTGGCGGGCACAACTTCACCCTTGGTTTCGCCGCATGCAGCAGCTGAAGGGCACTTTGAGCAGTCTTTGCCGGCGGTGGCTGTGGTGGTGCAGGCTTTCTTGCATGCATCTGCGGTCATGCCGCATGTGTCACACTTGCCATCCTTGTCCTTGTCTACAAAGGTGCATTCGCTCCTGGCATTCTTCTTATCCTTGTCAGTAGCCTGAGCATATACCCCTGCAGCCGCAACCATCATTGAGATGAGAATAAGGCTGCCAATCATCCATTTCTTCATACTTGTGTAAATTGGTTTATTAATAAACGTGTGCAATATAGAAAAATTTTTGCAAGTCTCCTGCTATTTATCATATTTATTATAACTTTATGACGGCTTCTCGCTGTGAAGTGTCTCATATTAAAGATATTGGCGACGACTTTCTGAGTCTGTTCCTGCCACGCCTGTGCCTGGCATGCAGGGCTCATCTGGTACGCGGGGAGGAGGTCCTCTGCACTGAATGCCTTATCTCGATGGCAAGAACCGACTTCCACCTCAGGCGAGACAACATGCTTGAACAGGCATTCTGGGGCCGGTGCCCCGTTGAACGGGCTGCAGCCTTCTCTGTCTACAACCGGGGAAGCCGCATCAGGAAACTGATCCACTCACTTAAGTATGACGGCAGAAAGGAGATCGGAATGATGCTGGGGGAGCTTTACGGCACAATACTTAAGGAATCGGGATTCATGGATGGCATTGATATTATCGTTCCCGTGCCCCTGAGCGCTGAAAGACAGAGGAAGAGGGGTTATAACCAGAGCGAGTATTTTGCCCGCGGGCTGTCAGCCTCGGGCCGTGTGCCTGCGAGAACGGACATCCTGAAGCGCACCGGAAGGTCCGAATCCCAGACAAGGCGGGGCAGGTACGAGCGATGGGAAAACGTGGAGGGTCTCTTCACAGTGCGGCACCCCTCTCTGGTTCACGGCAAACATATCCTGGTGGCTGATGACGTCATCACAACCGGTTCAACGATGGAGGCATGCGTCAATGCCCTGCACCGGTCAGGTGAGGTGAAGGTGAGCGTTGTGGCCATGGCGGCGGCACAGAAGCTTACCGTCTGACCCTGTCGCTGTTATTCCTGACAAAGGCTTCCCAGCTCCCTGAACTCCCCGTGGAAGAAGGTTTGGCGCTCTGGTAGAAGTGGCAGAGTGCCGCCCCGAGGGCGTCGGTGGCATCAAGGAGCATCTTTTCACCACGGAAGGCGAGGATGGTCCTCAGCATGGTTGCCACCTGCTCCTTGCTGGCCTGTCCCCGGCCGGTGATTGACATCTTTATCATCCTCGGTGCATACTCGAAGACCGGCAGGTCACGGTAGAGTGCCGCCGAGATGGCGGCTCCCTGAGCCCTGCCCAGCTTGAGCATGCTCTGCACGTTCTTGCCGAAGAACTGGGCCTCAATTGCAAACTCGTCAGGGTGGTACTGGTCTATCAGTTCAAGTGTCTGCCCGAAGATGGTACGTATCTTTTTGAAATGATCCTCCTTCTTACGCAGGTCGATTATCCCCAGGGCAATGACGGTCGGTGTTATACCGGTCACACTGATCAGGCCGTAGCCGGTGACAGTTGTACCGGGGTCTATTCCCAGGATAATCTTTTCACCTTCCCGGCTCTTCACTTTTTAAACGGTTGCGGCGGTCCCAGGAAGAGGTTGGATGGCAGCTGATCACCTTCTGAGTAGATCCTGTTTCGCCTTACAGGGATACTGCTCTTGGCCTTTGTCCCCTGAAGAACGGCAATGGCAGCAGCAAGCGAAGCCTCCTGCGGATCACCGAAGTCGTGAGTGATGTCATCGGCAGCCTTCACGTCAGGAAGCATGCCGCTGTAAAACTGGCCTTCGTCAGAGGAGTTAACGTATTCAAAGGTGATTGGAGCGAAGACGTACTGATAGTCAGGATTCGGATCGCTGTTGGAAGGGAAGGGGTAACCCCATATGTTCATCCCGGCCGGCTTACCGTGAGTGGTGTCACCCACGATTGTGACATTCACATACGGTTTCAGGCTGTTTATTACAACCTCGCTCGCAGAAGCCGAGCTGCGCGTGGTGATGAAGACAACACGGTTAAGTCCCAGGGGACTTGCTGTTCTGACAAACTTGTAGCTCTCATTCCATTCGGGTCCGACAAGTGAGTTGTACCTCAGCTTGTAACATATTTTGGTTGTGTCCTCAGGCTTCATCACAAGGCTCGACAACTGCTGTGCGATGTCCATGTAACCTCCTGTATTGTACCTCAGGTCAATGATCAGATCGGTGACATTGCTGGCCTTGAAAACGGCAAATGCCTCATTGAGTTCCTGCTCGGACGGCTCAATGAAGGTCTCGAAGCAGAGATACCCGGTCTTGCCGCTGGTGAGATCAAGAACCTTTGCCGCCGTAACCGAGTTTATTGTGAAGGTTGCCTTGGTGGAGGTGAAAGTCACAGTAGTGCCGTCAGGTTTCTGGAACAGGAATTTATTTGTAATACCTGCGGTTGACGGTCCCATGAGGGTATTATATGCTTCATTGGTTCCCGAAATGAAAATCGGTGCAATAGGTGTGTCATTTACCTCCCTGACGATCCATCCCCTCCTGACGCCCTGAGGCCACAGGTCTGAACCTTCGTAAAGACTTGCGATCCTGACATTGTTTGAATTGTCGAGGCTCATTCTTATCCCGTGGCCAACAAAAGTACCCTGCATGGATGCCATAAAGCTCTCGTAGTCTGTCACAAAGCTCCACTTGTCCCTGGGTTTGTACCTGACCGCCTCAAGTATGTCTTCAGGGCTGTTGTAATCAGACAGCTTGACAGTGGGCATTGAACTGTTCCATAGGTATGCATATTTCATGAGATCATACAGACCGTCACGCGCTCTCTCTTCAAATGTGTATTCATCAACCGGTTCCGGTGGAGGATCCTTTTTACAGCCGGCGAGGACAGGAATTACCAGTAAGGATAATATTATAAGTCTTTTCATTTCCAGTGAGATTATTGTACAAAAGTAGCAAAAAATATGCCGTTTCGTTCAGGCTTTCCTGACCCGGTTCTGGAACAGTACGCTCCCGATGATGAAAAGCAGTCCCAGCGGAGTTGTGTACCAGACGGGTTCGCCGATAATAAAATGAAGCAGGATTAAAGAGATGAATGGGGCGAAATATACCAGGTTGCTTACCTTGTCTGTTGTCTCAGCAAGCTGCAGGGCTCTCAGCCAGAGCCAGAAGGTGATGCCCATCTCGAAGATGCCACAGTACACGGATGCTGCTGCTCCTTTCAGGCTTACTGTCTCCGTGAAGGAGCCACCGGCAATCATTATGGCAACAATATAGAGAGATCCGAACAGGAAGTTGGTGAAGAGCTTGACCGATTCATCCCTTGGGTCACGCACGTTCAGCACGAAATAGAGCGCCCAGAGAACACCGCTTACAAGTGCAAGCAGGACACCTGCGGTGTCAGACCTGCCGGGATGAAGGGGAGCCCCCTGTGAAGCGATTATATATACCCCGGCAAGGCTTATGAACAGTGCAATGAAGCTTCGGGCGGGGATACGCTGGTGCAACAGCGGTATTGAAAAGAAGACGAGGATAATAGGCCATATCATGTTTATCGGCTGCGCCACCTGCCCCGGAAGCATGCTGTATGCCGTCAGTAGTAGCAGGTAATAGCCTACCGGGTTGATCAGTCCGAGAAGGGCTGACCACATGATATCACGGCGTGTCATCACAGCCAGGAGCCTCAGCTTGCCTTCGGCGGCAACGATCAGCAGAAGCACAGCAGTGGAGACCAGCGTCGTGATGCCGAGCATTGTCACGATGCTTAACTCCGAGAGGGCTATCTTGAAGGCTGTGGGTATGGTGCCCCAGAGAAAGATGGCAAGAGCGGCATAGAGGTATGCCCGGGAGCTCTTCTTCATCAAATTCAGCTTATCATCTCGAACCCCGTGTATGGTACAAGCACTGCGGGAATTCTTATGCCATCAGGGGTCTGGTTGTTCTCAAGCAGTGCTGCCACGATGCGCGGCAATGCCAGGGCGCTTCCGTTTAGCGTGTGGCAGAGTGTCGTCTGTTTGGCGCCCTTTTCCCTGAACCGGCACTTCAGCCTGTTGGCCTGGAAGGCTTCAAAGTTCGATGTGGAACTAACCTCGAGCCAGCGCTGCTGTGCCGCGGACCATACCTCGAAGTCATATGTCATGGCAGAGGTGAATGAGATGTCTCCCCCGCAGAGCCTTACGATGCGATAAGGCAGTTCCAGCTTCTGGAGCAGGCTCTCGACATGATTAACCATCTCCTCAAGAGCGTCATATGATTTATCGGGGTGGGCTATCTGAACTATCTCCACCTTATCAAACTGGTGCAGCCTGTTCAGTCCCCTTACATGTGCACCCCACGATCCGGCTTCACGCCGGAAACAGGGGGTGTAACCCATGTTTTTTACCGGGAGGTCGGCGGCATCGAGTATAACATCACGGTATATATTTGTTATCGGCACTTCGGCGGTGGGTATCATGTAGAGGTTGTCAATGCCCACATGGTACATCTGTCCTTCCTTGTCGGGAAGCTGTCCGGTGCCGAATCCCGAATCCTCATTGACAAGTATCGGCGGCTCTATCTCCCGGTACCCGGCTTTTCCCCCCTCGTCGAGGAAAAAGTTTATCAGCGCCCTCTGCAGCCTCGCACCCATGCCTTTATATACAGGGAAACCTGCGCCGGTGATCTTTATCCCCAGGTCGAAGTCAATGATGTCATATTTCTTTATGAGGTCCCAGTGCGGAACTGCCCCGGCATGCAGCTCCTTAACGGTTCCTCCGCTGCGAACGATGACATTGTCTTCTGCGCTCTTTCCCGCTGCAACCATCGGGTGAGGCAGGTTGGGCAACTTAATGAGCTCTGACTGCATCTCCCGGCTTACCTCATCGAGGGTCTCGGTGAGCTGTTTCTGCCTCTCCTTAAGGGTGCCGATACTCGCCTTGGCTGTCTCAGCCTCAGTCTTCCTTTCCTCTTTCATCATTGACCCTATCTCGCGGGAGAGGTTGTTAAGCGAAGCCTGCACCGCATCACTTTCGGTCTGCAGCTCACGTCGGCGGCGGTCGAGGTCGAGCACTTTCCCGACTATGCCAGCGGCATCGAAATTCTTGATCCTGAGCCTCTCAATGACAGTCGAGGACTGTTCCCGGATTAGGTTTATGGTTAACATTTCAGATGGATTAAGGTCTTGTAAGGAGCGTAAAATTAAAACAAAAACTCCTGAAAAGATGCGCTTACGCGTATATTTTCAGGAGCCGGTATATTCCTGTGAACGTTACTTATTCGGCCGCGGGCAGTACCGAGACGTATGATTTGTTGTCACGTTTCTTCCTGAATACAATCTTCCCGTCGATGAGGGCAAAGAGAGTGTGGTCTTTACCTATTCCGACATTTTCACCGGGGTTGTGTGTGGTTCCGCGCTGGCGAACGATGATACTGCCTGCTTTTACTGTCTGTCCTCCGAAGAGCTTGACACCAAGCCTTTTGCTTTCGGAATCGCGGCCGTTGCGTGAACTGCCTACACCTTTCTTGTGTGCCATATCCTGTAATTTTTACTGTTTATCGGTTATTCCTTTGCCTTTTTCCCGGCGCTCTTTGCAGGCGCCTTTTTAACGGCTTCCCTCTTTTCTGCCGGCTCTTTTCTGACCGCGGCTTTCTTTGCCGGAGCCTTCTTTGCCTCTTCCTTCACCTCTTCGGCGACAGGTGCAACGACTGCCTTCTTCTCAGCTTTCGGGGCAGCCTTCTTCTTCTCTGCCCCCCTGGGGCCGATGCTAAGTATCTCCACCTGAGTGAAGTCCTGACGGTGTCCGCTCCTCTTCTGATACCCTTTTCTTCTCTTCTTCTTGAAGATGATCACTTTGTCACCTCTTGCGTGGGTCAGTACCTGGCCTTCGACCACGGTGTTCTCAACGACCGGTTCACCTACCGTGACTGTTCCGTCATTATCGAGAAGGAGCACCTTTTCAAACTCTACATTATCGCCTTCTTCTGCGTCGAGGCGGTGAACGAAGATCTTCTTTCCCTCTTCCACCTTGAACTGCTGACCGGCAATTTCTACGATTGCGTACATTTTCAATCTCTCTTATATTACTCCGTGAGGCGGACATGCTCACCGTGCATGACACTTCCGCGGGCCCCGCCGGATCTCTGTTTTTCGGACTGCAAAGATATAAAAATTAACTAATTTACAAATCGCTGCGATTAATTTATCACCAACATCCTGTGGATAAAAAATTCAAATGCCGGGATGATAAAGATTCTTATTCTTTATATTTGTCTTATCGGCCTGTCAGGTTGAAAATCTTGTTAACTATGCAGAATAAGCTTATTCGTCTGAAGGTCATAGGTATTTCTTACAGCCAGACTCAGTCCGGAGCCTATGCCCTCATTTTGGCGGAAGAGAACGGTGAGCGGCGGATACCGATCATTATAGGTGGATTTGAGGCTCAGGCCATTGTCATCAAGCTTGAAAACCTCGAGCCGCCGAGGCCCCTGACCCATGACCTGTTCAGGAGTTTTGCCGATGCCTGCGGCGTCACCGTCGAGCAGGTTCTCATCAACAAGCTGCGTGAGGGAATCTTCTATTCCGAGATAGTCTGCACTGACGGTGAGAGACGTTTTCATATCGATTCACGTACTTCTGATGCGGTTGCCCTGGCCCTGAGGTTTGAATGCCCGATTTTCATCGAACCCCAGATACTGAATGAGGCAGGCATTGTCATGAGCGCCACGCCGGAAGAGGAACAGAAGAAACAGGGCGAAGCACCGGGTGAAAAGAAAACCCCCGTAACAAGCGAATACGGTGAGTTCACCCATGATGAGCTCAGGGATATGCTCTCAGATGCCATCGGCCGTGAAGACTATGAACAGGCAGCAGCCATCCGTGATGAGCTGGCCAGGAGAAAGGGGAAGTCATAGGTAATCAGTAAAATAATGGAGAATGGAAAGGCACCCGGCGGAGGGCGGGTGGCCAGCATTGAACCAGCCGTCAACTAGTTCGTTATAACAGTTATGAAGCAATACCTTGAACTGCTGAACCATGTGATGGAACATGGCATGGAGAAGAGAGACCGGACCGGAACCGGAACCATAAGCACATTCGGCTACCAGATGCGGTTTGACCTTTCCGGGAATTTCCCTTTGATGACAACCAAGAAGCTGCATCTCAAGTCGATCATACACGAACTCCTCTGGTTCCTGGGCGGAAGCACTAACATAAAATACCTGCAGGATAACGGTGTCAGGATATGGAACGAGTGGGCCGATGCCGACGGAAACCTCGGACCGGTGTACGGATACCAGTGGCGGTCATGGCCGGCAGCAGATGGCAGGGCCATTGATCAGATAAGGTCGGTGACAGAATCACTGAAAAAAAACCCGGACTCCCGCAGGCATATAGTTTCGGCTTGGAATGTGGGTGAGATAGAAAAGATGGCGCTTCCTCCCTGTCATATCCTCTTCCAGTTCTATGTAGCCGCAGGAAGGCTCTCCTGTCAGCTCTACCAGCGCAGTGCTGACATCTTCCTCGGCGTGCCTTTCAACATTGCATCCTATTCCCTGCTGACTCTCATGATGGCGCAGGTCACAGGCTATAAGCCCGGAGAGTTCATCCATACCCTCGGAGATGCACATATATACCTTAACCATATTGAACAGGTAAAGCTGCAGCTCAGCCGTGAACCCCGTCCCCTGCCTGCAATGAAGCTGAACGGTGAGGTAAAGGACATACTTTCATTCAAATACGAGGATTTCTCTCTTACGGGCTATGACCCTCATCCTGCCATAAAAGGCGATATATCAGTCTGAGATGATAACCATAATAGCAGCAACTGACCGTAACAACGGCATAGGTTATAGGAACAATCTCCTTGCACACCTGCCGGGTGATCTGCAGCGGTTTAAGAAGATCACAATGGGGCATTGCCTTATTATGGGAAAGAAGACATGGGAGTCATTGCCCGTCAGGCCCCTGGCCGGCAGGCAGAACATAGTGCTTACTGACAATTTGCCCGACTGTTTTGATTGTGCCGCAACGGCCAGGTCAATAGACGAGGCTCTGGCACTCTGTGAACCCGGAAGAGAGATCTTCATCATCGGGGGAGGATCGGTCTACAGGCAGTTCATGCCCCTTGCCGACAGGCTGATGGTGACACATATAGACGGGGAGTTCCCGGCGGATACATTCTTCCCGGAGATTGATCCTGATGAATGGTATGTCTCCGAAAAGGAGAAATACCTGGCCGGAGACCCCGGTACAATCAGCTTTACATATAAAACTTATCTTCGCCGGAAGTAACTTTTTTTTCATTTCAGCGTTAAACCCTGAGTGTTTCCTGTCGTCTCATAGATACAAACACACACAAAACGCTTAAACAAACTCTGATATGAAAACAAAGTCAATGATCCTTATCGCGCTTCTGGCTGCCTTTGCAGTCACATCTTGCCAGAAGTCTGAAACGCTTGAAAAATCGAGTCTTGAGGCAGCCGATGATGCTGCACTTTCCGAGGCGCTCTATGATGATGCTTTTAGCTCACTCGAGATAGCCACAGTCTCTGCTGAGGCCGGACTCAAGTCTGCCTCTACTGCCGACACCTGTCCGCTCGTTACTGTCACCTCTTCAGACCAGGAGTTCTGGCCCCGCAACATTGTGATCGATTACGGCACAGGATGCACCGGTTTTTATGATGTTGTCAGGAGCGGCAAGATAATAATCACTCTATCGGGTCCGCGTCGGACAGAAGGTTCGGTCCGTTCACTCAGCTTCCAGGATTACCATGTCAACGGAGCTAAAGTTGAAGGGATCCTCACCGTTGAGAACAACGGACTGAACAGCAACCAGAATGTTGTTTTTGCCGTCAGCCTTGCCGGGGGTAAGATCACTTTCCCCGACGGGAAGACCATAAACAGTGAGTTTACCCGGCAGAGGGAGTACATCGAAGGGTATGCAACCTGGAGTCCGTGGGATGACAAGTGCCTTATCACGGGCATGGCCGCAGGAACCACACTGGAGGGTCTGACCTACACCCAGACCGTCATAAATGCACTCGAGTGTCAGGCTGCATGCAGGTTCCTGGTGCGCGGCACAATCGGATTTGATATTGAAGGGATTGAACCGTTTGAACTCGATTACGGTTCCGGGGAGTGTGATGCTGATGCAACTCTCTCAAGGGGAGATGAGACACGCGCCATCACCCTTCGGTACAGGCACCCGAAATACCTTTAGCACGGCGGGCTGACAGAGGCTCACGGTCAGCTGAAAGAAAAGATCCCGTTCGCAGTCAGATGAACGGGATTTCTTTTTTATGATGCCTTGAGGACTTTCATGTCGACCCGCTCCAATTTGTGGGCGGCATATTCGGGGGTCACCGTGAATTCTTTAGTGTCACCTGACGGCAGCTCGAACATGGCGTCCATCATGATGGCCTCGCATATGGCCCGGAGGCCCCTGGCACCGAGTTTGAATTCAACTGACTTGTCAACTATGTAATCAAGTGACTCAGGAGTGAATGTGAGTTCAATGCCATCCATGGCAAACAGCTTGATATACTGTTTGGTGATAGCATTCTTTGGATCTGTGAGAATGGCTCTGAGTGCTTTCGCATCAAGCGGCGAGAGGTGTGTCAGCACCGGCAGCCGCCCGATGATCTCGGGTATGAGACCATATGCGCGCAGATCCTGCGGTGCGATGTATTTCAGAAGATCGTCCTTATCATAATGGTCGCGTGAACGGCTGGCAGTATAGCCCACAACCGTTGTATTCAGCCTGTGTGCAATCTTCTTCTCAATGCCCTCGAATGCGCCCCCGCATATGAACAGTATGTTCTTGGTGTCAACCGGGATCATCTTCTGCTCAGGGTGTTTGCGGCCACCCTGCGGTGGCACGTTGACAATAGAACCCTCCAATAGCTTGAGAAGCCCCTGCTGCACACCTTCACCCGATACGTCACGGGTTATTGAAGGATTATCGCCCTTGCGGGCTATCTTGTCAAGCTCATCGATGAAGACAATGCCCTTTTCTGCTGCCTTAACGTCATAATCGGCATTCTGCAGCAGTCGCGTCAGAAGGCTCTCTATATCCTCCCCGACGTAGCCCGCCTCCGTAAGAACAGTGGCATCAACAATGGTAAAGGGTACATGGAGCATCCGGGCTATGGTGCGCGCCAGGAGCGTCTTGCCGGTACCGGTCTCACCGACAAAAACGATATTGGATTTTTCGATTTCAACCTCATCACTGTCGGCTTTTTGCATCAGCCTCTTGTAATGGTTGTAGACAGCCACTGAAAGAATCTTCTTGGCTTTGTCCTGTCCTATTACATACTGATCGAGAAACTTCTTGATCTCCTCGGGCTTGCGCAGGCTGATGCTGTCGAGGCTGAACGATGACTTGCTGCCCAGCTCCTCGGTCATGATATTGTGGGCCTGCTCAATGCAGTGGTCGCAGATATGGCCTTCAAGACCTGCAATAAGCAGGTTTGCCTCTTTCTTTGTCCGTCCGCAGAATGAGCATTTATCCATCAGTGCCGTCTATTTCTTGTTTTTGGTGAGCACCTCGTCAATCATGCCGTACTCCTTCGCCTCGAGTGCGGTCATCCAATGGTCGCGGTCAGCATCCTTCTCAACTTTTTCGAGCGGCTGGCCGGTATGCATGGCAATGACCTCGTACAGTTCCTTCTTGATCTTCAGGATCTCCCTCACGACTATCTCTATATCCGAGGCCTGTCCCTCCGCGCCGCCCATAGGCTGGTGGATCATGATGCGTGAGTGCTTCAGTGCCGACCTTTTGCCATTGGTGCCGGCCGTAAGAAGGACTGCGCCCATCGATGCAGCCATACCGGTGCAGATGGTTGCAACATCGGCCGAGATGTACTGCATTGTGTCATAGATTCCCATACCTGCATGGACTGCTCCGCCGGGGGTGTTGAGATAAATCTGGATATCCTTGCCCGGATCTGCCGAATCAAGGTACAGCAGCTGAGCCTGGATGATATTTGCAACATAATCATCTATTGGCAGACCGAGGAATATTATCCGGTCCATCATCAGACGTGAGAACACGTCCATTGACGCCACATTCAGCTGGCGTTCCTCGATGATGGTGGGGGAGATGTAACCGTTGCTTGCCGAAATGTAGCGCTGCATGGTAAGACTGCTGATACCGAAACGGTCAGCGGCATATTTTTTAAAATCTCTGGTATCTGACATGATTATCTTTATTGGTTGAATTCCAAATATACGAAATTATCGCCTTTAAGGTTTCACTTCTTCTCAAAGAGCATGTTGAACTCCTCGGCGGAAACCTTTTTGTCATCGACTTTCATGGCGTCGATGACTATATCCAGGACCCTGGTATCGAGCACTTTCTCGGCAATGCGCCGGGCTTCATCCTCCTTCTTCAGCATATCCCTGGCGAACGATGTGATCTGCTCGTCGGTGGCATAGTAAAGGCCGTACTGGGTGAACTGTGCCCTGGTGAACTCCTTTGCCTCGGCGAGAATCTCCTCATCTGTGATCTTAAGGTCATTGTTCTTTGCGATCCTGTTCTTGATCAGCTGCCAGCGGAGGTCATTACGGAAATGATCCCAGTCCTTTTCGATATCCTCCGCAGTGGTTTTTTCATTGACCCTCAGAAGCCACTTCTTGAGGAACTCCTCGGGCAGATCGAACCCGACCTTCTGCAGAAGCGTGTCACGTGCATCAGTGCGAAGCTTGTATTCAGTCTCGCGGCTGAAATACTGCCTTATCTCTTCGGTTACCTTTGCCTCGAACTCCTCAGCCGAACTGACGGTACCGGCACCGTAAACCTTGTCCCACAGCTCCTGGTCATTCTCTGCCGGCATAAAGCGCGATACCTCCCTTACTGTGATCGTAAACTGTCCGTTGAGATCCTTCACCTCATCCTTCTGTTTCCTGAGCAGGCCGGCGATCTCATAGTCGTTGGGGAATGCAGTGCGGATGTCGAAGGTGACGGTGTCACCTTCCCCTTTGCCGATGAATTCCTTCTTCAGTGTCTCGTCCTTCACCAGGTCAACCGAGAGAGAGGCATCGTCATTGGTTATGGTGCCGTCGGCTGAAGTGACTGAGCCTTTCAGCATGTCCTTCTCCTCTGATTTTTCGGTTTTGACGAACTCGCCGTTGCGGCGCGCATAGTTGTCAATATAGTCGGCGACCATCTTCGCATCAGGCTCAATGAGGTAACGTGTGAGCTTCATCTTCTTTGAGGGGTTGACCTCAAACTCCGGTGCCAGTCCCAGCTCGAAGGTGAAGCTGAACTCCTCGGACTTCTCCGGGTCAAATGCATGATCCTCATGCCTGGGGATGGGATCGCCGAGGATGTCGAGCTTTTCGTTCTTTATATACTCGGAGAGACCCTCCGAGACGAGGGTATTGATCTCATCAACAAGCACAGTGGTGCCGTACATCTTCTTAATCATCTGGATGGGCACGTGGCCTGGGCGGAATCCCCTGATGGTTGCGGTCCGTTTGTATTCCCTCAGCTTCTTGTCAACTTTCTCTTCGTAATCGGCTTTGGCGATATTGATTCTGACTGTTGCGTTCAGTGCGTCAATGTTCTCTCTGGTGACATTCATCGTGTTAAAAATTTACTATCGATTTAAAAAACCGCCTTAACCTACGTCTGCCTTGCCCGGACCGACCCGTCCTTTGACGGGGGTGGCCAGGCTGGCCGGCTGTCAGAGCGGTTCTGATGTTTGGTGCGGATGAAGGGACTCGAACCCCCACGCCCTGAGGCACAAGATCCTAAGTCTTGCTCGGCTACCAATTACGACACATCCGCAAAATGTGGCGCAAAATTAGTAAATAATACGGAGTTACAAAAGGCAGGGGCTTAATTTACCTCCTGAGTTCGAAGTTCTTACCGAGGTATACCTTTCTTACCTGCTCATCGTCAGCGAGCTGCGACGATGTGCCCTGTTTGAGTATCTTGCCCTCGAAGAGCAG
Source organism: Bacteroidales bacterium (assembly GCA_049294275.1). GTDB lineage: Bacteria > Bacteroidota > Bacteroidia > Bacteroidales > VadinHA17 > SR-FBR-E99. The sequence continues at coordinate 4,888 of JBAQCQ010000048.1, read as the reverse complement.
GTAGGCACGGTCGGTTATCGAGAGGGTTTCATGGACATTATGGTCGGTGATCAGGATGCCAATGTTCTTGTCCTTAAGGTGGGAAACGATCATCTGAATATCTTCAACGGCTATGGGGTCTATGCCGGCGAATGGTTCATCGAGCAGGATGAATTTGGGTTTCAGTGCCAGTGCGCGGGCTATCTCCGTCCGCCGCCGCTCGCCGCCCGAGAGCTGGGTGCCGAGGCTCTTGCGGATGCGTGTGAGTCCGAACTCCTCAAGGAGCGACTCCTGGCGCTCCTTCCGCTCCGCCTTTTTCATGTCGGAGAGCTCCATCACCGCCATCAGGTTGTCTTCGACGCTCAGTTTGCGGAAGACGGAGGCTTCCTGTGCCAGGTAACCTATGCCCATCCTTGAACGGCGGTACATCGGGAATCCGGTGATCTCGGTGTTGTCAAGCCAGATCTGCCCGCCGTTGGGCCTTATCAGTCCTACAATCATGTAGAATGTGGTGGTTTTGCCCGCGCCGTTGGGCCCCAGCAGTCCGACTATCTCACCCTGCTCCACTTCGACAGAGACCTCGTTCACAACCGTGCGGGTCTTGTAGCGCTTGACCAGGTTCGTGGTATAGAGTTTCATCATTAAAACTATTGATTACTACGGTATGATGGAACACCCGTCTCTGTCTCAGGGCTGCTGATTTGTCTGTATTTTGGTGAGACAGGGTGTTTCATCATCTCAGTTATTGCCTGTTGTACCGGAAGCTGCCTCTGCCTCTTTGTCTTTTTCGGTTTGCTTTCTGATAACCCTGGCAGCAATATAGATGCTGAGTTCATACAGCAGGATCAACGGAATTGTGACCAGGACCAGGCTGAAGACGTCGGGGGGCGTGATCACCGCGGCAAGGATCATGACGAGCACTATCGAGTGCTTGCGGTATTTGCGCATGAACTCCGGCGTGACAATCCCGATGCGGGCAAGGAAAAAGACCACAATGGGCAATTCAAAGGTTATCCCTGCAGAGAGTGCCACGGAGGTGACAGAGCCTATATAGGAGGTGATGTTGATCTGGTTGTTGACGATGTCGCTCACACGGTAGGTTCCCAGGAAGTTAATTGACAGCGGAGAGATGATAAAGTAACCGAAAAGTATACCCGTGAGGAAGAGAATTGAGGCCATGGTGACTGCTCCGCGTGCATATTTCCTCTCTTTTTCATAGAGGGCAGGACGGAAAAACGACCAGAACTCCCAGAACACATAAGGGAAAGCCATGATCAGCCCGGCAACAAGAGATATATTTAAATGTGTGGTGAACTGCCCCGACATCTTGATGCTGATGAGTTCAATCGGATTCTGGTTGATGCACAGCGCAGGAGCATTCACTGCATCGGCCAGACGGCAGAGGAGCCTGTTGGTGATGAAGTCGGGGTTGTTCGGTGCCAGGATGACATAATCAAAGATGATATTCTTGAACATGAATGCCAGTATGGCTCCGGCTACAACGGCGATGAGAGCCCTGATGATATGCCATCTCAGCTCTTCGAGGTGCTGCAGGAAGGTCATATCTCCGTCTGTATCCTTATTTTTTTCTCTGAATCCGGCCATCCGTGGGGCCTTGTTTAAAGCGTGACAAAGATGCTAATTCTTACGTTTCAAAACAATACCCGCGATGGTTGAAGGAACCGGATGACATATCTGTCATTATTGATAAAAAGATTTGACATATAATTTATTTTAAGTTAAATTTGATTTAAGGGTAATGTAATTATGCACATAATTCGTAACTTGTTATTATTAATGGTTATGGTTTAATACAAGGGGGATGAGGGGAAATTCAATTTATACTGATGCTTCCATACACGATTATCTGAAGCGCTATTTTGGTTTTGACACCTTCAAGGGTACCCAGGAGGGCATCATCAGGAGTATACTTGACGGCAATGATACGTTTGTGCTCATGCCCACCGGCGGCGGGAAGTCGCTCTGCTATCAGCTCCCGGCGGTGATGATGGAGGGAACCGCGGTGGTCATCTCCCCTCTGATAGCCCTGATGAAGAACCAGGTTGACGCCATGCGCAACTTCAACACAACGGATGACGTGGCTCATTTCCTCAACTCGTCCCTCACCAAGACTGCCATTGCAAAGGTGAGGCAGGATGTGATTCAGGGTAATGCCAAGCTGCTTTACGTGGCACCGGAGTCTCTGACAAAGGAGGAGAACATAGAATTTCTCAAGAGTGTGAAAGTGTCATTCTATGCGGTTGACGAGGCGCACTGCATCTCGGAGTGGGGGCACGACTTCCGGCCGGAGTACAGGAGGATACGGCCGATTATTGACACTATCACACGTGCTCCGATAATTGCACTTACAGCTACTGCCACCCCCAAGGTACAGCATGACATACTGAAGAACCTGGGAATTAGTGACGCCGCGATCTTCAAGTCGTCATTCAACAGGCCCAACCTCTATTACGAGGTCAAGGCGAAACAGGACGCCCCGAGGGAGATAATAAAGTATATCAAGAACAATGCCGGCAAGTCAGGCATCATCTACTGCCTGAGCCGCAAGAAGGTGGAGGAGCTTGCCGAGACGCTCAAGGTCAATGATATCAAGGCTCTGGCCTATCATGCCGGGATGGACTCTGTGACGCGGACCTCCAACCAGGATAAGTTCCTGATGGAGGATGTGGATGTCATTGTGGCTACCATTGCATTCGGAATGGGGATAGACAAGCCTGATGTTAGGTATGTCATTCATTATGACATGCCCAAGAGCCTCGAGGGATATTACCAGGAGACCGGCCGTGCCGGGCGCGACGGCGGAGAGGGGAGATGCATCGCCTATTACAGCTATGATGACATTGTCAAGCTTGAGAAATTCATGCAGGGCAAGCCCATCGCAGAGCAGGAGATTGGGAAGCAGCTCCTGCTTGAAACAGTATCATATGCCGAATCGTCGACCTGCAGGCGCAGGATATTGCTTCATTACTTCGGTGAGGAGTACAAGCAGGAAAACTGCGAGGCGTGTGACAACTGCCTTCATCCCAAGACACAGTTCGAGGGACAGGATTTTGTTGTCAGCATGCTTGAGACCGTGCTTGCGGTGAAGGAGAAGCACAAGGCTGACCACATTGCCAAGATCCTGGCCGGAACCCTGAACTCCTCCATCAAGTCGTACAAGCACCATAAGCTTGAGACATTTGGCATAGACGAGGAGAAGGACGAACGTTTCTGGAACATGGTCATCAGGCAGGCGCTGATAAACAAACTGCTGAACAAGGATATTGAGAACTACGGTCTTCTCGGGCTGACGCCAAAGGGCCATGAGTTCCTTGAGAACCCGCAGAGCTTCATGCTCAACGAGGACCATGACTACACTGAAACCGATGATGAGGAGGCCTCGTTCGGAGCGCGCACGGCGGCTGCCGATGAGGAGCTGCTGAGCATACTGAAGGATCTGAGGAAGAAGATTTCGAAGCAGGCGGGCCAGCCACCCTACAACATCTTCCAGGACCCGTCCCTGGAGGAGATGGCTATACAGTACCCCGTCACCCTCGAGGAGTTGCAGAACATCACGGGTATAGGAGCAGGAAAAGCACAGCGCTACGGGAAAGAGGTGGTGGAGGTGATAGCCAGCTATGTTGCCGAGAAGGAGATCATACGGCCGCAGGACATGGTTGTCAGGTCGGTGGTGAACAAGTCAGGACTGAAGGTTTACATCATCCAGAGCATTGACCGCAAGATGCCATTCGAGGATATAGCTGATGCCAAGGGAATTGAGTACGAGGATCTTCTCTCGGAGATCGAGGCGATAGTCAGTTCGGGGACGAAGCTGAATATTGACTATTATATCAATACGGTGATTGACGACGATCGTCAGCAGGACATTTATTCATATTTCATGGAGGAGGCTGAAAGCGGGTCGCTGCAGGAGGCCATCAGGGATCTGGCGGGTGAGTTCGAGGAGGAGGAGATCAGGCTGATGCGCATCAAGGTGCTGTCGGAGGGGAACTAATAAGGTAACAGAATCAGATAATGGAGGGCAACAGGCTTATGATGCTCGGCATCACGCCTTAGCAGATGAAGAGAACCTCCTTTTCCATACAGCTGTTTTTACTGGCTCTCATGGCAGCCACCAGCCTGGCTGCACAGGACAGCCTGCTTTTCCGTGGCCAGGTGTCGGGCTACACCCATCTCAACAGTGTCAACGCCATACCATGGTGGAGCGGCGGACGATACATCCCCCGGATGAACTACCGCCATACCTTTGACGGAGGCAAGCTGCTGGACACGGAGTTGTCGGCCAATCTCTTCGGCAACATCGGTCTCGATCCATTCAGGGATACCGTCGCAAACGGCCACATCAAACCCTGCCGTCTCTGGGTAAGGTACTCGGGTGAGCAGTTCGAGCTGCGTGCAGGGTTGCAGAAGATCAATTTCGGTTCGCAACATTGTTAAGGCCGCTGATGCGGTTTGACCAGGTGGATCCGCGGGACCCGCTGAAGCTCACCGACGGTGTCCGGGGTCTGCTCGGGCGCTACTGCTTCCTTAACAACGCTGACATCTGGCTGTGATGGCTCTATGGGAATAAGCACCGCAAAGGGTGGGAGCTCTTTGCCGGCAGTCTTGTCAGGCAGCAGGCAATAGGCAGTAGTGAAAAATTGTGCTTAGGGCATAAAGTATGCAGACGAGAGGTATTACAAAAGCCTTTACGTTGCGAACGTTATGGTATTGTAGTCCGGGTCACCGTTTCCTGAACTGCCGGGAGGAAGGGAAGATGCTGATAACGGCCAACGTCATAAACCAGAATGGATAGATCAGTTCTGACAATATGAATGGTGCGACCGGCACCATTCCGCCCCTCTTTTTTATATTGCGTGCAATGATCAGGTAATCCGGCACCAGACGC
>JBAQCQ010000047.1:0-21339 GCA_049294275.1 Bacteroidales bacterium | reverse complement strand
GAATATATGGTTTTGCCTGAGGTTATTAATACCTTCGCACTGGTGGAAAGAAACTCAGTCCTCATGCCGGTTGCAGGCTCGGATCCTGCAGAGATTCAGGCTCTGCTTGTCAGTCTGGGCATTGACGTCCGATATGCCCGAAGGCTCCTTTACTGGATTTACAGGAAGGGGGTCAGTTCATTCGGAGAGATCAATGATATACCAAAACAGGTTCTGAAGGTTATCGCAGAAAACTGCGTTACCGGGTTATACCCTCCGGTTGACGCCCATGTATCTGCCGACGGTTCGGCCAGGTACATATTTACAACCCCGGGAGGTCTGCTGCATGAGACGGTTTGGCTGCCTGATGAAAAGAGGCAGACAGTATGCATCTCAGTACAGGCAGGCTGCCGGATGGGTTGCCGTTTCTGTGCAACAGGTCAGAACGGATGGAGCGGCAACCTGAGTGCAGGTGAAATAGTCAACCAGGTTGTCAGCCTGCATCATGCCTTCACACATATAGTGCTGATGGGAATGGGTGAGCCGGGTGATAACATTGAAGAGGTTACAAAGGCATGTAAAATCTTTACTGCAGAGTGGGGTCTGGCTGCAGGCAGCAGCCGGGTAACAGTATCGACGGTGGGAGTGACCCCGTCAGTGAAAAAGTTGCTTGATGAAACAAACTGCAATATTACCCTGAGTCTTCACTCTCCCTTCCCGGAGGAACGCCGGGAGGTCATCCCTGCAGAAGCCAGATGGCCATTTGCCGAAACACTCGGTCTCCTGCAGAAATTTGACAACCGTCGCAGGAGGCGTTTTTCGGTTGCATATGTGATGATTAAGGGCAAAAACGATTCGGATCGCTACCTCAGTGAACTGATACGGCTGCTTGCAGGTACAGGGATCAGGGTGAACATCTTGCCATATCACCCGGTAAAAGATGACGGAGAACAAAGCTCTGACCTGGCAACAATGATGAGATTCAAGCATCTGCTGGTCACATCCGGCATCAGCGCTTCAGTGCGCCGGTCGAGGGGCACCGATATCTCCGCCGCCTGCGGCATGCTGGCAGGAAAGACACCCCGCCAGAAGGTCTAAGGGCTGAAAGGCCGATGTCGAAAGTCTGGAAAGTCTGTGAATTCGGTTAAATCGAAATTCGAAAATCTCAATTCTATTTTGCCTTGTTGATCAGCTGTAGGGAATATTCAGTCACGAAACCGCCAGTTGTCTTTATCCACTCTCTTCTTGTTGCGCAGGGTTCAAACCCGTGATGGCTGAAGAGATTCATGCTCTCGGTGTTTCCCTCTATGATCGAGCACCACAACTGATGCAGTCCTATGGTGTCAAATGCATATCTGATGATACATTTCAATGTCGCGGAGGCATAACCCTTCTGCCGCTCGGCAGGATCAGCAATGAGTATCCCGATGCCAGCCCTCATGTGAAAATGATCAAAGTCATACAGATCCACAGTGCCGACAGTCCTTCTGTCAGGCATCACATCAATCATGAGCCTCAGCTGACCCGTTTCGAAAAGAGGCCGGTGAGAGTATGCGATGTATCGTTTGAGGATATACCTTGAGTAGGGAACGAGAGTATTGCTCTGTTTCCAGTCCGCTTCCTCGTTTTCCCACTTGTAAAGGAGTTCCAGGTCTTCGGGTTCAACTGCCCGCAACCTGACCCCGTCACTTTCCAGAATCATTCCTGTACACTTTCTTCACGAAGATGTCATTCGGATAGCCCAGCCTGAGCAGCCTGTTAAGCTCCTCGTAGGCTGCTTGTTTGGTGCTGAAGGTTCCCGTGGTGTACCTGTAGAACCTGTCTTCCATGTTGTAGAATACCGATATCTCAGCAAATTGGAAATATTCAGGGTCAACCGGGTTATACAGGGCCATGACCTGAACAGTATAAAAAAGGACCTCCGGGTCAATCTCCTCGTCCCTGTCAGATACATCTCTCAGTGTGAGATTGGTGATGAGCAGGGAGGTGTCAACCTGTGTCAGATATGGTAGATCTGCGGGATTAAAGCTGATTGTCACCGTATCTCTCGGTTCATTGGTTGGAGGATTGAAGGTGACAAGGGTAATCTCCTGCTTTTTATAGCCAGTCATGATTGAGTATAATCCGAAGGCTCCGTTTCTGAACGGCTGAAAGCCGATGTTGTCATCGGTTGTGCTGAGGGGATATCCGATATTGACAGGTTTGGTCCATAGTCCGGCTGCAAGTTTTGACAGGAAGATGTCAAACCCTCCCATTGAACCGTGTCCTTCCGAGCTGAAGGTCAGTGTATTGCCATCAGCTGAAATGAACGGGGTCTCCTCGTTATAAGGGGTATTGACCACGTTGCCGAGGTTCACGGGGATGCCCCAGTCGTCCGTATTGTCCTTCTCTGACACCCACAGGTCGAGCTCTCCCAGCCCCCCTTCGCGGTTTGAAGTGAAGTATAGTTTTCTGCCATCGGAGGAGACTGCGGCGTGCGATTCGTAGAATTTGGTATTGATATTCCTGTTCAGCTTCTCAATCGGAGTCCATCTGCCGTCGATGAACCTTGTCACATATATATTTCCGTCGTAGTTATCGTTTTTGAAGAGGTAGAGCTCTGTTCCGTCACTGTTCATGGATGTTGTTTGGCAGTCTGTTCCCAGCGATGCCTCAAGGGTGATGTCAACCGGTGTGCCCCAGGTGTTTCCTTCCCTTCGTGTAACGTACACAACGCTCTCCAGTCCCCGGCGTTCCGTGTAGGCCATCGTGCTCTCGTCATAGCTCACCGCGGGCCTGTCATTGACAGAACCCTGGTTGATGTACTCTTTAAGCGGCTGAATAAGCACGCTGACAGGGGCCTGTATCTGTACTGAGGCAATGTTGCAGGCCTGTATCTGCTGGTTAACGAACTCCTGGTTCTGCATCTCTGCGGATTCCGATATCAGCTGTTTGAAGAAGCGGTAGGTGTTGAGTGCGCTGTCAAGCCTGTTTGTTATCCTGTATGCGTTGGCCAGCGAGAAATAGGCATCAAGCGGCGCTCTCTTCTCCTTCAGCTTGCCTGTCTTTGAATTATAGCTGGTGTTCCTGACGGCATCTTCCAGAAACGGAACTGCTTTGGGCTTCTCATCAAAGATATTCAGGTAGCAGTTTCCAATCTTGTATTTGATGTTTGCATTGTCGGGCCGGAGTTCATTGAGGATAAGGTAGAGCGGGTTGGCAAGTTCGTACTCACCGTACAGGTAGTGAGACTCGGCCTCCAGCCAGATGGCCCTGATCTCGCTCTTCTTCTGTGCGGTCAGCGGCACCATTGCCAGAAGTCCGGCAAGAAAAACTATTCCCCTTTTTCCCATGTCTCTGTTTGATGCAAAATTAAATCTTCCGGAACAAAGTGCGGCTGTTGAAAAACATTATTTAAATCTTATCCTGTAAATATCAGCTTTTCCCGCTCCGTCGTCCCTGCCTTCCAGGGACAGATATCCTGATTTACCACCCTCTGCAGGGCAGAAGAATATGTTGTCATCCGGACCGTTGAGCGGATACCCCAGGTTTACGGGTTTGCTCCAGAGTCCGTTGTACTGCATGTCACTGCGGAAAACATCATATCCGCCCATATTATAATGACCCTGTGAGGCAAAGAAGAGTACGGTGCCGTTCTTTACCAGGAAGGGCCGGTCGTCATTGAACGGGGTGTTTATCTCAGGTCCCATGTTTACGGGCTTGCCCCATTCACCGTCGCTGCCAAGTTTCGAGGTATAGAGGTCAAGTCCGCCGAAGCCTCCGGGCCTGTCACTTGAAAATATCATCGTGTTTCCATCCTCTGTGATAAAACCATGTGCCTCCCAGTATTTTGTATTGATCTCCTTTTTCAACTTGCGTGCCGGTTCCCACGTTGATCCGTCAGACCTGCTTATCCAGATGTCGCTGTTTATATTGTCATCCTTGGAGAGCAACATCATATCTCCGGAGTTTGATATGTAGGAGACATAATGATCGCCGTCTGACTCCAGCTGGGGAGTGATGTTTACGGGAGCGGTCCATTCGTTCCTTATCATTCGTGAGAACATGATGGCGTCATAGAATTTCATCGAAGTCATGAAAGCTATTGATTTGCCGTCAGAGGAAACCACAGGGAAAAAGTTTTCATTGCTGTCATTGAGGATATTGTCAACCGTTTCCACAGTAAATTTCACCGGTGTGGCCATCAGTGCCGGGGCGTTGTTGCATGCGGCTATCTGCTGGTCGACGAACATGATGTTCTCGATGTCTGAAGGAAGCAGTGTCTCCCGGTAAATCGAATATGCCTCCTTCGCTTTTTCGAACATGTAATTTATCCTGTAAGCGTCGCCGAGAAAAAAAAGTGACTCATAAGGTGCCTCGGTTTGCCTCAGCGATCCTTCACGGTATTTTGCGGTGATATTCTGTGAAGCCTTTTCGAGATACTCGATTGCCTGGTTCTTGCTGCCGGGTATATTGAGGTAGCAGAGACCGAGACGAAATGCGATGCTTGCATTTTCTGGCATGGCAGCATAGATGCCCTGGTAGTAAGGAAGTGCATCGGAATAGTCTCCCCTCATCATGAAGTACTCGGCCTCGTAAAAGGCCTCCTGCAACCTGATATTATCCTGCGCTCTGGCGATGCAACCCATTGACAGAATGAATAATAAAAGCGCGAATCTCTTCATCTTCATCATGTTATTGGTCTTTTTCATTTCTGTTCCTTTTTCGTCTCATCCATATGACAAAGAAAGTCATAAGTGCTGCAGCAACAAGCAGCAACCACCACCGGCAGCTTCCTCTCTTCATAGCATCATCAGCCTGCAGAGTCTCGCTGCCGGCGGTGACTGCAGGGTCGGCTGAACTGTCGCTGTCAGCAGTGACGGTTTTAACTGTTTTACTTTCAACTTCCTCTTGAACAACGGATCTTGAGGGGATCTTATTATAAAGCGGCACCTCTGTTCCTGAGGAAATATCGCTGCGTATCACCCTCACAACAGCCCCCGTGTCATTCCCGAAACGGTCGGTGAGCCGGAAACTGATCATGCTCTCATTCTCGGCAGGCAGGAAGGTAAAGGTGAATGTCGGATCTGTAATACGGAACAGCTCCACGCTCAGTAAAGAGTCTGTAGAGAGTACACTGACATCAAGTAGAGATCTCTCTTCAGCGATCAGGTTTATAAGCACCGGCTCCGGTGAACCGACCTTAATAATAGTATCCGACAGTAGTCTGAGCCTGGCTGAGAAATCAGTTTCATCAAGCATCACCTGTTCTATCCGTACAGTGTCGTCTCCCAAACTGACAGGTATCTCGATGTTCTGAGAAACGGTCTCAGCGTCTTCAGAATCAAAGGTGAAACGATAGGTTCCATGGGGAAGCATGAATGAGTAAAGGCCTGTGAGGGGGTTGGTCAGGGCCGTGACCATACGGGAGGCATCGGTATTGCTGACAGCCGTGACCTTAACCGGTTCAGGGAATTCAGCCAGCAGGCTGCTGACGGCTGCCCGCCCTGTCACTATGAAATTACGCGGATTGAGTTCCGAGTAGATGTCGCAGCTGAAAATATCCATCCTCCCGTTTCCGTCATCAGCGAACCGTGCGTAGTATCCCCTGTCGCCCTTGCCTGCCGGTATGAAAAAGAGGTCGTCATCAGTCGTGCTGACAGGATAGCCCAGGTTCAAAGGTGTGCTCCACTTTCCGTTCGCTTCAAGGTCAGACCTGAATACGTCATATCCGCCGATGTTGTAATGGCCACGAGAGCTGAAGAAAAGCGTGCGGTCATTATTGGCAAGGAAGGGAGTCTCCTCGTTATAGACTGTGTTTATCTCAGGTCCGAGGTTCACCGCAGGGCCCCAGTCACCTGTGCTGTCGCGCTCCGACATGAAAATGTCGAGACCGCCGAGACTCTCGCGCCTGTTGCTTGTGAAATAGATCCGTCTGCCGTCGCGCGTCATGGTGGCATGAGACTCCCAGTATTTTGTGTTTATATTGTTGTTGAGCTTCGTCACCTTGCCCCACGTGTTGCCGTCGAAACGGCTCTGGTATATGTTTCCGTCATAGGTATCTGTCCTGTACAAAAGCAGTGTGCGGCCATCATGTGAGAGCGATGAAGGGTAATAATCCTGGTCAACACCTAGCTGCGGGTTGAGGTTTTCGGGTTCAGACCATTTTCCGTTCTTATGGGTTGACCAGAAGACTGCATCATAGAACTGCAGCTCACGGGTGAACAGGAGTGTCTTTTCGTCGGATGAGACCACCGGATTGAGTTCGGAGAACCGGCTGTTGATGTTGCTTCCCAGGTTCCTTTCAACGACCTGCGAAGGTTTACGGATCATCTGCCTGGCATTGTAGCAGCTCAGCATCTCAAACCTGACCAGGGCGGTGTCGTACATCTCTGTGTCGACATCCCGGAGAAAAAGGTCATAGGTTTCCAGGGCCCTGTCAAAGTTGTTGCCGATCCGGTAGGCGTTTGCCAGGAAGTAGAGGGCATCGTAGGGAGCGCCTGTCTCACGGAGTCTGCCGCCCCTGTAACCGGGATTAATGTTCTGAACGGCAGTCTCGAGCCAGGGAATCGCCTTCTCCTTTTCGCCCGGGGTGTTCAGATAGCACTGGCCGATCCGGAAATACAAATTATAATTCCCGGGGTAGATATGAGAAAGACTCAGGTATTTCGGCAGTGCTTCGGCATAGTCCTCAAACAGGAGGTCTCCCTCGGCGGAGACAAACATCTCCCTTAATTCGCTTCTCGACTGACCGGCAAGAGAGACGGAGGATACGGTAAATATCAGGCAGAGGATCTGTTTAGCCCTTCTCATCCGGTTGGTTAGATTACTTAAAGAGACTAATATACGTGAAATAATGTAATAAGGTTACACCGCGGTTGTGCCATTTTAAAAACAGTGGTCACTTTTTAATCAACTTTGCGAGGCGCAGACGCAACAGGACAGCCTGTTCGAGAATGGTCACACCTGCCCTGACGGGCATGTGCCATCCCTTTCCCAGTTGTTTGATGGCAAAGATCTTCATCGCACCGTAAAAATGCCTCAGAGAGCCCTCCCTCTCCGTCATGGCACTTTTCCCCTTGTAATGTATGATTTTGACGTCCGGCAGGTAATAGTTGAAGTAGCCGGCTTTTCGTATCCGCCAGCTCAGGTCAATATCCTCTCCGTACAGGAAAAAGTCAGTGTCAAACAGGCCGCTTCTGTCCAGAGCCTCCCGCCTTATCAGCATAAAGGCACCGGTGAGGATGTCGGCACGGCATGTCTCGTCATCAGGTTTATCTCCGAGGTAGTATGCGTTGAAAAGGGAGGAACGGGGGAAAAGCTTACCCATGCCGGTGAATTTGAAGAGCGATGTGAATGGTGAGGGGAATCCTCTTTTTGATTCCGGGAGGAACCGGCCGTTGCCGTCGTACATCCTTGCTCCTGCGGCACCTGCGTCAGGATGGACACGCATGAAGGAGAGTGCTTTGTACAGTGCGTCAGGCTGAACAATGGTATCGGGATTAAGGACAAGGAGATAATCGCCTGATGATGCCCTGATGCCCCTGTTGCATGCTGCAGAGAATCCTTCGTTCATCTCTGATACAATGAGCCTGACAGAGGGAAACTCCTTCGTCACCATCGCGGGAGAGCCGTCGGATGAGTTGTTGTCAACGACGGTAATCTCATGCCTGATGTTTTCAGCGGCGGCGATGACTGATTGCAGCGCCTGTCTCAGGTAACCGATGACATTGTATGAGACGATTATTACCGACAGCTCCATCGGTGTCAGGTTGAAGCCATTTCCTCCCTTATTGCTTCAGCGAGCCTGCGTACTCCTTCGCATGCATCCTCCGGCCCGGAGTAGGAAAAGTTGATGCGCATGGTGTTATGCCCTTCGTTGTTGCAGTAAAAGGCAGAGCCGCTTACGAAGGCCACCTTCTTCTGTATCGCCTTTTCGAGCAGCCTCGCAGCGTCCATCGAGGGCGGGAGGGTGACGAAGAGGAAGAGGCCGCCGGATGGCTCGGTCCATTTGACACCTTCAGGCATGAGATCACGGAAACATTTAAGCATGTAATCGCGTCTTTCACGGTACATGTCAACGGTCTTTTTCAGATTGATGTCGAGGAGTCCCTTTTCAATGTATCTGGCGGTGATCTTCTGTACGAAGGGCGGCGTGCACAAATCAGCAGCCTGTTTTGCTGTCACGAGCTTGTCAATAATAGCCGGGTGACCAATGGTCCATGCCAGCCTGAAGCCGGGAGCAAGGATCTTGGAAAAGGTGTGCAGTGTCAGCACCCTGCCGTAAGTGTCAAGTGACGACATCAGGGGCTCCGGAGTGCCCTCAAAGCGCACGTCGCGGTAAGGACTGTCCTCCACGATGATAAGATCATGCCTTTCGGCTATTCGTATTATTTCAAGACGGCGTGACCTCGGCAGGGTGACACCCGTCGGGTTCTGAAAGTCAGGTATGATGTAAATGAATTTAATAATGCTGCCGTCATTCTTCAGGCTGATTATTGTCTTCTCAAGGAGGTCGGGCCTCAATCCCTGGTCGTCGAGCGGTACGCCCCTGAGCCTTGCCCCGTAATTGGAAAAAGCGTTCAGTCCTCCCAGGTATGACGGTAACCCGCAGAGAACCACATCTCCTCTGTTAATGAAGATTTTACCGCAGAGGTCAAGTGCCTGCTGTGAACCGGTGGTAATTATGATATTGTTCGGCGACAGGCTCAGACCGTCTTTCAGGTTGTGACGCTCCGCAAGAAGAGTACGAAGTGTGATGTCACCCTCCGTGGTGCCGTACTGGAGGGCTGCCGCTCCGTCTTCATCCAGTATCTCGGATGTGATCCTTTTTATGTCTTCTATGGGGAAGGAATCCGGTGAGGGAAGTCCGCCGGCAAAGGATATTATGTCAGGCCTCTGTGTCAGCTTCAGTATCTCGCGGATTGCTGATTTCTTCATCAGGTGCGACGCATCTGAAAAGAACCTGTCGAATGTCTCTGTCATCAGCTCTTGATTTTCATCAAAATAAGCATAATTTTCAGAATAAAAAAATGACCTCGCAACATTTATGACTGCGACGGGAGGGAGAAGAGCCGGCGGTTGACGATCGACTGGCCCAGCGTAATCTCGTCAGTATACTCCAGGACATCGCCTATCGCCACGCCCCTTGCGAGGGTTGTAATGCGGACGTCATAGCCCGAGAGCCGTTTGTAGATGTAGAAGTTGGTGGTGTCTCCCTCCATGGTTGTACTGAGGGCAAGAATGATCTCCTTAACGGTGCCCTCACGTACCTTCTCTTCCAGCTTCGTGATGGTCAGGTCAGAGGGTCCTATGCCGTCTACGGGTGAAATGATTCCGCCAAGAACATGGTACAGACCGCGGAACTGACGCGTATTTTCAACGGCCATCACATCCTGAACGTTCTCGACGACGCAGATGACCGACCTGTCCCTTGAAGGGTCATTGCATATATCGCATACAGGTGTGTCGCTGATGCCATGGCAGACGCTGCAGTAGCAGACGTCCTCGCGCAGCCTGGTGATTGTCTCCCCGAAGCGGCGCACCTCTCCGCTGTCGCGCCTGAGGAGGTGCATCACCAGCCTGAAGGCCGTCTTGCGGCCTATCCCGGGCAGGGATGCGAATTCATCTACAGCCTCTTCGAGCATTTTGGAAGGGAATCGTGCTGACATCTGGTTTCTTTGCGGCAAAAATAATTCATTATTTACCTGAATCGTGACATGAACCTGATTTTTATCTCCGATCTTTTTATTATCCTTGCAGAGATGTTCCCGGAAATATGACACCCACACTCATCCTGTTAATTTTCGCTGCCTATACTGTGGTTCTCTTTGGAGTGACCTTTATTACGGCACGCAAGGCAAATCACCAGTCTTTCTATATCGGCAACAAGGTATCACCATGGTTTGTGGTTGCCTATGGCATGATAGGTGCCTCACTTTCGGGTGTCACCTTCATGTCAGTGCCCGGATGGGTGGGCGAGACACAGTTCTCCTACATGATGGTGGCCTTCGGTTACTTCTTCGGTTATGTTGTGATTGCAATGGTGCTCCTGCCACTTTATTACCGCCTCAGGCTGACATCCATTTACGGTTACCTTGAGCAGCGCTTCGGGTTCTGGTCTTACAAGACCGGCGCCGGATTCTTCATCCTGTCAAGGGTGATCGGGGCATCACTGAGAATGTTCCTCGTCATCAACGTGCTGCAGATATTTGTCTTCGACGCATGGAATATCCCCTTCTGGGTCAATGTTGCGATCTTCGTGACCCTCATCATTGCCTACACTCTTAAAGGAGGAATCAGGACCATCATCTGGACCGACACCCTGCAGACTACTTTCATGCTCCTGGCAGTGGTACTTTCTGTATACTACATCAGCAAGGAACTGGGAGCATCAGTCTCAAGCCTGATCGGGGATGTTTTTGACAGCGACATGTCACGGATTGTAATAACTGACTGGGACCATCCCCGGCACTTTGTCAAGCAGTTCTTCAGCGGGATGTTCATAACCATCACCATGACAGGACTTGACCAGGAGATGATGCAGAAAAATCTGAGCATTAAAAATCTCAGGGATGCCCGGAAGAACATGTTTACCTTCAGTACAATCAACCTCTTCGTGGTGTTCCTTTTCCTTGTTCTCGGATCATTCCTCGTTCTTTATGCTTCGGCAGAGGGAGTTAAGGTTGCTATGACGGATGATCTTTTCCCCACAATAGCATTCAAATATCTCGGTCCGGTGGCGGGAGTTGTTTTCCTTGTGGGTCTCATCTCCGCAGCCTTTCCCAGTGCCGACGGTGCACTGACCTCGCTGACCACAATATTCAGCATCGATTTTCTGGGACTGGAGAAGAAGACCGAAATGGATAACACAAAGAAAACCCGGATCAGGTATTCGGTACACCTTTCATTTGCCCTGATCTTCTTCATATGCATCCTCGTCTTCAGGCAGATGAATGACAGGGCAATAATTGACAAGCTTTTCACTATAGCAGGTTATACCTACGGACCGTTGCTGGGTCTTTACTCTTTCGGACTCTTTACCAGGAGGAGCGTGAATGACAGGATAACTCCGTGGATTTCCATCCTTTCACCTGTCTTGTGTTATATTCTCAGCGTATACTCTGAGGAGCTCTTCAACGGTTACAAATTCGGATTTGAGATGCTGCTGGTGAACGGGTTCCTCACCTTCATGGGGCTCCTGATCTTCAGTCACAGGCCTGTATCAAAGCCTGCCGCCTGAGTTGGCAGGGAAGGTTCGGGTTTCATCCGGAGTGCCCTCTTCTCCCTCTTCCTCTTCCGACTGCTGTGCTTTGGGTTTGATGTACACCTTGATTTTCCTGTACGGAATTGAAATCGAGATATAGTATTCTGCTCCGGTTGCCATACCCTTTGTTCCGGCGCCATAGCCGGGCATATGGACGGGTTTGAGGTCCTTACCGGCGCCGGCGCTGATAAGGAGTTTCATGTAAAGGTTCCAGCCTATGGTGACCCCTGGAAAGAGCTGGGTGCGGACGCCGGGTGTTATCTCCAGGAAATGCCCGGTGTGGCGGGAGCGAGGAAGCGAAGTTTCGCCAGCCCCCCATTCATTGTTGTACCTTATCACTGACGCCTCTTCACTGTAGAAGCTCAGGCCGTACCTCAGCCCTATACCGGCATAATACTTTCCACCGGAGGCATTGGCCTTGATGAAGTTGTAGTCAGGGCCGGCGGTTACACTTATTCCCCGGCTCATGAAATCGAAGCTGTAGCCTGTTGAACTGAAGTCGGAATACCTGACGCCGCCGGTGACGGAGAGCGTAGAATTTATATCAACCGAGGCAGCAATACCATAGCTTACGAGGTCAGTGCCAATCATTTGCATGACTGGTCCTGAGAGGTCAAACCCTGCCCTGATATGCAGGGGTACCGTTACGGTATCCTGAGACACTGCCCTGCCTCCTGCAAGGAGGAATAGGCTAATAAAACAGATGCAGGTTCTTCTGACCATCGAGATTCACGCTTTTGTTCTCAATCATGAGTGTGTCAATGATATTGTGGGTTGTCATCAGACCGTTTATATCGCTGACGATGCTGTATCCGCATTCCGGCGAGACAAGATGGGGTTTGCGGGTATAGAAGATGACTGCCGTATCCGTGATACCGTTCAGGGTGATGACAAAGAGTGTCTGGTCAGCGGAGGGGTCGAGTGGCATGGCAAATAGCGACACCGACCTGTCGTCAACGAATTTTATGATTCCGGCAGGGGAGATCCCTCTCACCCTGATCGAGTCCGCTTTTGCGGTCTCACCGGTTCCGCTTGTAAGCAGGTGGGTTATCATCACCGGGTCTGCCTCCTCATAGCAGGGCTGCACTGAGCATGACAAAGTAAGCAGCGCCAGGGCTGCAAGGGTGAGGGCTGTGAATATTGACCGGAACATGCTCATACGGATGACAAATGTATGAAAATATAAGGAGGTTACGAACCTGACTCCGCAACCTCCGCAGTCCCGGCCAAAGTTGTATCAGAATTTCGGCAGGTTCTTCAGGATGCCGCTGACGCCGTTCCTTATCAAACCCACAACCTTGTCCACAACATTCTCCCTCTCCTTTGATGAATAGATCTCATTGATGACATACTGGTACCTTTCGGTGAGAATATTCCTCCTCAGTTTCAGGGTGGAAGAGAGCTCCCCGGTCTGAGGGGTCCACTCTTCGGTAACAAGCCTGAACCGTTTAATCTGCTCGTACTCTCCGAGGCTTCTGTTGACCTCCCTCACCTCGCGGCCGATTCTCTCTATCACCTCGGGCAGCTCTACAAGTTCGCCGTTGTCACGGTACTGTATCCTGTGCCTCGAACACCAGTCGTGCAGGAACACGAAATTAGGCGAGATCAGTGCGCTGGTGAATTTCTCGTTTTCACCGATGACCATCGCCTGTTCAATGAAGAACGATTCCTTCAGCTTGTTTTCAATCACCTGCGGCGAGATGTACTTGCCCGCTGAAAGCTTGAACATCTCCTTCTTGCGGTCAGTGATCTTCAGGAACCTGCCATCCTCCATGTGACCTATGTCACCTGTGTGGAACCATCCCTCCTCATCGATAACTTCGGCTGTGAGATCAGGTGCCCTGTAATAACCCATCATCACGTTCGGACCCTTGCAGAGAATCTCCCCGTCGTCAGCTATTTTCACTTCAACATTTTCCAGGACCGGTCCCACCGTTTCGAATTTGATGTCAGGGATACGGAAGGGATTGACCGCGATTACGGGAGAGGTTTCGGTGAGGCCGTATCCCTGGAGAACCGGGATGCCGGCCGCCCAGAATATTCGTTCCAGCCTCGACTGCAGGGCGGCGCCGCCGGAAACGAGCACGCGAAGTTCTCCGCCGAGAGCCTCCTTCCATTTGTTGAAGACCAGACTCCGTGCGATACCCAGCCTGAATCTGTAGAACCTCGTGTTCCCTGTCAGCCTGAACCTCAGTCCGAGGTTCACAGCCCGGAAGAATACCTGCCTGCTGAGCCAGGGGAGGTTCCTTCCCTTATTGATAATGTTGTCATAGATCTTTTCGAGAAGCCGGGGAACCGTATTGACTATGTGAGGCCTGATCTCACGCATGGTATCGGCGATGAGACCCATATTCTCAAGATAGTAGATGCTGGTTCCCTTGTACTGGAAGTGGTAATTCATCATCCTTTCGTAGACATGGCATAGCGGAAGGAAACTCAGCGCCCGGTATCCCAGTCCGAACTCATGGGCGGTGCTTGTAGATATTGCATTGGTCATCAGGTTATTGTGTGACAGCATGACACCCTTAGGGTTACCTGTTGTGCCTGATGTATAGATAATTGTCACGAGATCGGAAGGAGCGATTGAATCCCGTATGGCAACGAGCTCCGGCATGAACCTGTCCCGGTTTTTCCGTCCCTCCTCGATAATATCATCCACCGCTGGCAGTCCGTTAACCCTGTCAAAGGAGTAAAACCCTCTTATGGCCGTGATCTTAGAAACCACGGAGGATACTTTGTTGTAAAGCTGCCTGTTGCCGACAAACAGGGCTTTTACCCCTGAGTGCTCAAGAATGAATGCATATTCCTCATGTCCAATAGTAGGGTAGATGGGTACATGGACCATCCCTGCCTGTGAGAGCCCGTGGTCAACGATATTCCATTCCGCCTTGTTTGGTGAGATGGTGGCAATGTGGTCACCCCTGCGGTACCCCATTGACAACAGCCCGCAGCTGAACAGGTCAGTCATCTCCCTGACGGCTTCAGTAGAATAGGTGATCCATTCGTTTCCCTGTTTGCCTCCGAACATCACCTCGCGGGGATAGACCCTGTGCCCCCAGTCTATCAGGTCAAAGGTTCTGGTAACTTCCATCTGATTTTTTCAGGATTAGTGATGCTATGGTATAGATTTCGAATTTTTATCCTTCTGATTTACAACATCTTTCTGGCCAGCGCCACTGCTTTTGTCACGGCCTCCTGCAAGCCTTCAGGCCTCTTTCCCCCGGCTGTTGCCAGAAGGGGCTGTCCTCCGCCACCTCCGTTTATCTCAGCGGCCACTGCCCTGATCATCTCATTGGCGTTTAGACCGGTTGATGTGGCGGTCCCTTCGCCGAGGCCTATTACCAGCGATGCCTTCCCTTCGTTTTCGGAACCTATTATAATTATGCTTCTACCGTCTGACTGTCTGATCTGGTGCGCAATATTCTTAAGTGTTTCTGCGGGGGTCTTCTCCAGAACCCCTGAATATATTTTGCAGTTACCAACTGTGACGGCTGCTGCTGCCAGTTCATGCCTCGCTGCCGTTGCTGCCGCAACCTGCATCTTTTCAACGGTGCTTTTCAGGGATGCGTTCTCAGCGATCAGCTTTGAGATATTTGCTGCCGGGTTGCCCGTACTACGCAGCATTATTGTGATCTCATCGAGCATCTTCAGTTTTTCACCTATATATGCCAGGGCTTTTCTACCTGTCACTGCCTCGATCCTTCTGACACCGGCGGCCACGGCTCCCTCGGAGGTGATCTTGAAGAGACCGATCCGGGAGGTGCTATCGACATGGGTTCCGCCGCAAAGCTCAACCGATTCTCCGAATGAAACCACCCTGACCCTCTCACCGTATTTTTCTCCGAAGAGGGCCATGGCTCCCATGGCCAGAGCCTCTTCAACAGGGGTGTCATCATGCACCTCTGAGACGATATTCATCATTATCATCTCATTGACCTTCTCCTCAACGGCAGCCAGCTCCTCAACGGTCACCTGTCTGAAGTGACTGAAGTCGAACCTGAGCCTGTCAGGTGTGACAAGCGAACCTTTCTGCTCAACATGCCTGCCGAGCACCTGCCTGAGGGCGTGGTGCATCAGGTGGGTTGCGGAATGGTTGTTGGCTGTATCCTGTCTGGCTGCACCGTCAACCACGGCAGTGAATTTTGCAGAGGGATTGGCCGGCACCTTCTCAGCAATATGAATGATCAGGTTGTTTTCCTTTAAAGTGTCAGTGATTGCTATCTTCTCACCGCCGGCCGAGATATAGCCCCTGTCACCCGTCTGGCCTCCCGATTCGGCATAGAAGGGAGTCCTGTCAAAGACAAGGTGAACAGCCTCCCTTCCCCTTGATATTACCTTACGGTAGCGAGCAATCCTGACCGTATCTTCGGTCCGTTCATAACCGGTGAAGAGAGTGTTTTCCACATCATGGATCAACACCCAGTCGCCTGCCGTGACGGCTGCATCATCTCTCGATCGCTCCTTCTGGGCGTTCAGCTCCCGCCTGAAGGCCTCCTCGTCGAGGGTCATGCCGTTTTCTTTGAGTATCAGCTGGGTGAGGTCCACGGGGAAACCATAAGTGTCAAAAAGTTCGAAAGCATCTCTGCCGGGAAACCGGTTCTTTCCTTCCTTTTTCAGGGCTGTCACACTCCGCTCTATCATCCTGAGTCCCTTGCCCAGGGTTTTGAGAAATGACTGTTCCTCTTCACGGATGACCTTTGTTATGATCTCCTGCTGGGTTGTGAGCTCAGGGTAGTGTCCGCCCATCGATTCAACCAGGGCTGGCACGAGCTTATGGATAAAGGGTTCAGTCATACCGAGGGAAGTGTACCCGTACCTTACCGCCCGGCGCAGTATCCTTCTTATGACATATCCTGCCTTGTTGTTCGACGGCAGTTGCCCGTCAGCTACCGAAAAGGAGACAGTGCGGAGATGATCGGATATGACTCTGTGAGCAACGTCCCATTCATTTTTTAACCCGTAGGGTTTACCCGTCACTGCGGCAGATGCTTCTATAAGCGGCCGGAAGACGTCAGTGTCATAGTTTGATTTTTTGTTCTGTATGACCATGCAGAGACGTTCAAATCCCATTCCTGTATCGACATGCTTGTCAGGTAGCTGTTCCAGTTCACCTCCGGCTTTGCGGTTGTATTGTATGAAGACCAGGTTCCATATCTCTATGACCTGCGGGTGGCCTTTGTTCACAAGCATGTGACCCGGAGTGACCGTGCGTTCGGCGTCTGACCTGATGTCGACATGTATCTCCGAACAGGGTCCGCAGGGACCGGTCTCACCCATCTCCCAGAAATTGTCTTTTTTTGAACCGTCGATTATATGGTTTCCGGGAGAGGCGAAGCATCTCTTCCAGTATTCTGCAGCTTCGTCATCACGGGGTACATCTTCTTCCGGGTCACCCTCAAAGACAGTTGCATAGATCCTCTCCTGCGAAATACCCATCCGGCCTGTCAGAAATTCCCATGCCCATTCTATTGCCTCTTTCTTGAAATAATCACCGAATGACCAGTTGCCCAGCATCTCGAACATCGTATGGTGGTAGGTATCGAGCCCCACCTCTTCAAGGTCGTTGTGCTTGCCTGAAACCCTCAGGCACTTTTGTGAATTGGCAATCCTCCTGTATGTTGCCGGCTGGTTTCCCAGGAAGATATCCTTGAACTGGTTCATCCCCGCATTGGTGAACATCAGCGTGGGATCGTTCTTTATCACCATCGGCGCCGAAGGTACAATTTTATGCTCTTTTGTTCCGAAAAAACTCAGGAATTCTTCCCTTATCTCGTTTGCCTTCATCATAAAACCTGCACCCTGTTTTGAAACTTTTCTTTCCGGGGTGCGTAAAATTAATTCAAATATCTTACGTTTGTCAGATAGCAACCCAAAAATAGTGGCAATACATCGATCTATTGATGCTGAAAAGGAAGAAGTACGTTTTTGACGCAACCAGTCTGCAATTCCTGCATCACCGGAGAAACGGAAGTGAGAAGCTCCTCCGGTTCATGCTTGGGTTTGCTCTTTCCTTACTGATGACAGTCCTTTACGCTTTCATTTTTCACCGTCTTTTCGGGTCTCCCAAGGAGGAACTCCTGGCACAGAAGATTGATGAGATCAAGCTGAGATATGCATTGCTTGAGAGAAAAATTGACTATTCATCCGGATTGGTTACAGACCTTCGTTCTACAGACAATAATTCATACCGTGCCGTCCTTGATCTTCCCCTGATTACGGAGGATGTCAGCAAAGGTGGTTTCGGGGGTACAAACCGGTTGGGAGATCTGACAGGTTACATTAACAGTGAACTTATGCTGGAAGTAAGGTCAAAGTTTGAAGTACTCAAGGCACAGACCAGCATACAGTACAATTCGCTTACCGAGCTTACTGAGAAAGCGGCCGACTGGAAGGAGATGTGGGCGCACATGCCGTACATCAGGCCTGTCAACGTCACATCTCTGCTTGGTGACGGCATGAAATTCCGTGAAAAGCACCCGGTTCTTGGCTCTCCGCGCTGGCATTTCGGCCAGGACTTCCGTTGCCCGGTGGGAACGGAGGTTTATGCCACAGGCGCCGGTGTTGTATATTATGCAGGAAACGATAAGGATGGCTACGGAATCAAAGTTGTAATTGACCACGGTTACGGTTACCGGACCATCTACGGCCATCTGAGTGAGTACAGGGTAAAGAGGGGACAGAAGGTTTCCAGGGGCGACTTTATAGGATTGTCAGGAAACACCGGTCTCTCATCCGGACCGCACCTTCACTACCAGATTGACCTTTTTGGCTCACATGTTAATCCTCTGTGGTATTTCAGCAACAACCTGTCGGAGGATGAGTACTTTATGATGCTCGACTTCCTCTCGAGACCCTGAGAGGGAAAAATTTTCATCTGCCCGGTTATGAAGTATAGGTTTTGAATATTACTTATTATTGCATATTTTTGCACGGCATTGAGTATGCCTTAATAGCATATGCCAAAGACCAAGTACAAGTTTAATCATGAAACTCTCAGCTTTGACAGGATAAGGCTGGGGATCAGACAGACCTTCCTCCGGCTTTTCGGTTATTTCGTCGCTTCACTTTTTCTTGCAGGAATTTACGGTTTCATCTTTGCGTTCATCTTTGACTCTCCGCAGGAGAAGGAGCTGAAGAGAGAGATTGAGCAGCTCACCCTTCAGTATGAGTTAATGAACAGGGAGATGGAGAACGTCGAGAAGGTGCTCGGGCATCTGCAGGAGACCGATGATAATCTGTACAGGACCATATTCGAGACCGAACCGGTTCCGTCATCTTTCCGTGATAGGGGTATCGGGGGCGTGAACAGGTACGAGGAGCTTGAGGGATTCTCAAACTCGGAACTTGTGATACAGACTGCAATGAGGCTTGACAAGATCCGGAAAAGGATCTATGTGCAGTCACAGTCGTTTGATGAGCTGATAGCCTTCGCATCGGAGAAGGAGGAGATGCTTAGCAGCATCCCGGCAATCCAGCCTCTCTCCAATAAGGATCTGAAGCGCACTGCATCAGGTTTCGGATACCGTATTCATCCCATATACAAGATCTCGAAGTTTCATTCAGGAATGGATTTCACCGCACCGACCGGTACGGAGGTCTATGCAACGGGTAACGGTGTGATCAGCACTGTAAAATCTGCCCGTCGTGAGCTTGGCAATCATATTATTGTCGATCACGGTTTTGGCTATCAGACAGTATATGCTCATCTTGACAAATTCAATGTCAGGGAGGGACAGAAGGTCAAGCGCGGCGATGTGATAGGTTTTATTGGCAGTACCGGACTCTCAACGGCACCGCACCTTCACTATGAGGTTCTTGTTAACGGCAGGTATGTTGATCCGGCTTTATATTATTTCAATGATCTTACCCCGGAAGAATATAACCGGATGCTGGAGATCTCCAGCAAGAGCGGACAGACGTTCGATTGATACATACACCTTGCCATGCCTTACAGGGAAAAGAGAGTAGAAAAACTTTATTACCAGATAGGAGAGGTCTCCGAAATGTTTTCCGAACCTGTCTCAACTATCCGCTTCTGGGAAAAGGAGTTTGATGTGCTGCGGCCTAAAAAGAACAACAAGGGTAACAGGCTCTTTATGCAGGAAGACATCAAAAACCTGAGGCTTATCCATCACCTCCTGAGGGAGAGGGGCATGACCATTGAGGGTGCAAAAAAATACCTTAAGAATAATCGTGAGGAGACCGATTTCCGGCTGGAGATAGCAGACACCCTTCGCAACATAAGGGCTATGCTGGTTGATATCAGTGACGAAATCAAATAATCCAATGAAGGTCTCTATCCGGGAATTCGTAAAATGGTTTGAAAGCCTTGTCCCCCCGGCATTTCAGGAACAGTATGACAACAGCGGCCTGCAGGCGGGAGATCCCGGCGCTGAGATCTGTTCCGTGCTGCTGACCATTGATGTTACCCCCGAAGTCATTGATGAGGCCATAACTCACGGATGCGGACTTGTATTATCGCATCACCCCCTGATATTTACACCGCTGAAGCGACTTGCGTACGGCAGCAATGCTGAGCGTGCAGTTGCTGCTGCCCTTAAGCACAATGTTGCCGTATACTCGGCCCACACCAGCTTTGACAACATAGAACACGGTGTAAGCCATGTCCTTGCAGGGAAGATTGGCCTGGAGAATATCAGGGTGCTTGAACCCCTGACCGGGAAGCTCTCCAAGCTTGTGACCTTTGTGCCGGAGCTGCATGCCGCAAGGGTTCGCGATGCTCTTTTTGCCGCCGGGGCAGGGCACATCGGAAACTATGACCGTTGCAGCTTCAATAGCAGGGGTGAGGGAACTTACCGGGCCGGCACCGGTGCTGAGCCGTTTGCCGGCACCATCGGGGAGGATCATACCGAGGCCGAGGTGAGGATAGAGGCTGTCATACCCTCGCATCTGGCAGGCGCATGTGTCAGGGCTCTGCTGGAGGTTCATCCTTATGAAGAGGTGGCCTGGGACATCATCGCCCTGAAGAACAGTTATCACGGCGCCGGCACGGGTGCCATCGGCACCCTGCCCGCCCCTGTCACCGGCACTGATCTGCTGGGAAGGCTGAAACTGCTGACAGGGGTGCCCTCCATACGCTGCAGCGGCGACCCCGCCCGGCCCGTCTCAAGGGTGGCCGTGTGCGGAGGGTCCGGCTCCTCGCTCATCCCCGCCGCCGCCCGCGCCGGCGCCGACGCCTTCCTTACCGGAGACATAAAATACCACTCCTTCACCGAAGCCCCCGTGAATATGCTTGTAGCCGATATCGGTCATTATGAGAGTGAAAAATTTTCTTTGGAGATACTCCACGACATGATTCATAAAAAATTTCCTAACTTTGCACTCCGGTTTTCCGGGATAAAAACGAATCCGATAAATTACTTCCAGTAAGATGAATGCGAAACAGACAAAAGTGGCTGAGCCCGAACTTACAATAGAGGAGAAACTCAGAGCACTCTATTCACTGCAGCTTGTTGATTCAGAGATAGATAAAATACGTACACTGAGAGGCGAGCTTCCTCTCGAAGTGCAGGACCTTGAAGATGATGTCGCCGGACTCGAGACGAGGATAGGAAACCTCAAGGCTGAAATCGCCGAGCTCGAGAAGTCGGTAGTGGGCAAGACCAATGAGATTACCAACTCACAGGCTCTGATAAAGAAATACGAAGAACAGCAGAATAACGTCCGCAACAACCGTGAGTACGATTCCCTCTCCAAGGAGATAGAGTTCCAGACCCTCGAGATAGAACTATGCAACAAGAAGATACGTGAGTTTACAGCTCAGGTGGCTGAAAAGAAGGAGGTTATGGCCGAAGCTCAGACAGCACTCGACGAAAGAAAGCGCGACCTTGACGGTAAGAAGGCTGAGCTCGATGACATCACGCGTGACACCAAGAAGGAAGAAGAGCAGCTTGACGATAAATCAAAGGAGCTCCAGACAAAAATCGAGGAGAGGCTTCTGACAGCCTACAAGCGCATACGCTCCAACGCCCGCAACGGGCTGGCAGTTGTTTCAGTACAGCGCGATGCCTGCGGCGGCTGCTTCAACCAGATACCGCCACAGCGCCAGCTCGACATCAGGTCAAGAAAGAAGATCATCGTTTGCGAATACTGCG
>JBAQCQ010000046.1:0-5082 GCA_049294275.1 Bacteroidales bacterium | reverse complement strand
CCCCCGGTTGGTTCTTTATGCAGCTTTGGCAGGTATTTTACGACGGAATCCCGCCTCAATCTTTATAAATTGGTAGTCTGAATAGTCCACTGGCTTTACCACGGTGTCAAAATGTCATTTGTATATCACAATAAATCAATATCATATAATTTAAACTAAAAAAATAGTCAAAAAAAGTAACAAAAATAGTTGCATGACTAAGAAATTAGTCATATATTTGCATTGAAGGATTGACAAAATGAAAATGAGACACCAGTTTTTCTATTCTGACAAAAGGTTTTGGATTAATTTTGTGGGTGTTTCATTATAGTTGAAGTAACAATTACGGTAATGAAGACAATGCAACTGACAAGGGCGGAGGAGCAGGTGATGCAGATCCTCTGGGATCTGGGGGAGGGACTGGTAAAGGATATCCGGGACCGTTTTGGTGAACCCAGACCTGCAAGAAATACTGTATCCACTGTGGTGCGGATCCTGGAAAAGAAGGGCTTTGTGCATCACAAATCCTACGGGAATGTTTATCTCTATTTTCCGGCCGTTTCGAGGGAGGAGTATTCAAAGCACCAGCTCTTCGGGCTTCTTGAAGGTTACTTTGACAACTCGTTCCCTGCCATGGCATCGTTCTTTGCACGTGAGAAGGACCTTTCCGTGGCGGAAATGGAGGAGCTCATAAAAGAGACCCGGAAGGAATTATCTGCCTCAAAAGAGAGAAAGTGATGGAAACGACAGGATTTTACCTCCTCAGGTCAGCCGCATGGCTTACAGGTTTTACCCTGGTTTATCTGCTCTTTCTCAGGAATGAGAGGTTTTTTCTTCTGAACAGGATCTACCTTATTGCGGGTATCCTTGCTTCGGTCATCCTTCCCCTGGTCACTGTCCGTTATGTGGTTACTGTACCTGCACTGCAGGAAGGCGTAACTGCCGGTCAGGTTACCGGGTTTTTGCGTGACGGGGGCTCCTGGCAGGGAATCCCGGCTGTGGTGCTTGGTGCCATCTGGCTGACCGGTGTGGTGGTCATTCTCATAAGGTACGCCACACAGGTAGTGCAGGTGCTTCGGGCAGCCGGCAAGGCTGACCGGTCACCGGGTTACCCGGTAAGAGTGATCAGGTCGCCTGAATTTCCGGGTTCATTTTCATTGTTCTCTTTTGTCGTTGTCAATCCTTCAGTTTCAGAGACCGAGACAAGGGAGATAATGAATCATGAGATGGTTCACATCAGGCAGATGCACTGGTTTGACCTGGTCCTTTCATCTCTTTTGTGCGCAGTTCAGTGGTTCAATCCTGCCGTCTGGATTTACTCCAGGTTCATCAGGCAGAATCACGAGTATCTGGCTGATGAGGAGGCGCTGCAGCGTACCTCCGACCCGGCTGTGTACAGGGCTGTTCTCCTCAACCAGATCGCCGGCTCGCCGGTTATTGACCTGGGGAATTTTTTCAGTTACTCACTTAACAAAAAACGATTTATCATGATGAAAAATACATTCAGTTCACCTTACAGAAAGCTCAGGCTTCTGCTGATCCTGCCTGTAGCCGCATTGCTGCTTTATGCCTTTGCGGAACCGCAGTACAGGGTCGTGAAGGGGGGGACAGATCCCTCTGCTGCAACCTCAGACGTCGCGGCAATGACAAAGAAGATCACCGGCGTGATTAAAAACGAAAAGGGTGATCCGCTGGAGGGGGCAGTGATAGTGATTAAAGGTACAACGGTTGGTACGGTCAGTGACGCAACAGGACGCTATGCCCTGAAAGATGTTCCTGATGATGCCGTTCTGGTTGTCTCTTATGTCGGTTTTGTGACCAAAGCCGTCAAAGTGAATGCAGCAGCAGGCAGCAACATTGATATTACCCTTGAAAAAGGGACGATGGTCATCGACACGGTCAATGTAGGTTCTGTGCCTCCTCCGCCACCTCCTCCGCCACCGCCACCTCCGGCATCAGCAGGGAAAGCAGCGGTTCCCGCCAAGGATGTCAGGGAAGCCGGACCCGCCAAAGATGGCAGCAAAGAGGTATTTGTCGTTGTGGAGGAGATGCCTCAGTATCCGGGAGGGGAGCAGGCAATGATGTCCTGGATTGCTCAGAACGTTAAGTACCCGGCAGAGGCAGCCAGAAAGGGGATCATGGGCATGGTTATGGTCAGTTTTGTGGTTGATAAAACAGGCAAGGTAGGCGATGTGAAGATCAAGAGAGGCGTTGATACTGCTCTCGATGCTGAAGCAGTGAGGGTTGTAGGCCTGATGCCCAACTGGAAGCCAGGTACTCAGAGAGGCAAGGCAGTGGATGTGGAGTGCGTGATACCTGTGAAGTTCAGCCTGAAATAATACCAGATTTCGGAATACAGGAATTGAGGGAGTGAGTTGCTCTCACTTAAGAGGCCGGCGCGTTTACGCCGGCTTTTTTCATTACTGTATGCTTTACGGCATAATATGAGCTTTTTGTACCTGAATATTGCTGGAACCGACTGGTAAATGATCTTTTAAAACCGTAATTTTGATACAATCAGATATGATGCAAAGCTCAACTTTATGATCGTGTTAAACAGCGAAGTCGGGAATTATGTTATCAGCAACGGTAAAAGATATTCTTACTTCGCGGGTAATAATTACCTCGGACTGGCAGGCCATCCTGAAATAAAGGCTGCAGTAATCAGGGCAGTGGAAAAATACGGGGTCAATTTCTCCGCATCAAGGCATACGACAGGCACAGCCGATATCCACCTGGAACTTGAGAGCTCGCTGGCGTCCTTCAAGGGGAAGGAGGATGCAGTTGTGTTCGCC
Source organism: Bacteroidales bacterium (assembly GCA_049294275.1). Classification (GTDB taxonomy): domain Bacteria; phylum Bacteroidota; class Bacteroidia; order Bacteroidales; family VadinHA17; genus SR-FBR-E99. The sequence goes on along the minus strand of JBAQCQ010000046.1, from coordinate 2,308 downwards.
TCGGGCTACCAGGGGAACAGCATCCTGCTTGAAATTCTCAAGGGCAGTTACTCGACCATCTTCATCGATCAGTCGGCCCATGCCAGCATTATTGCTGCCATCCCGGCCGATGTGGTCAAGGTGATGTATTATGATCACTGCGATGCTGAGCATCTCGATTACCTGCTCGATTACAACAGGGGATCGAATCCGCTTGTGGTTACTGATGGCATTTTCCCCCTTACGGGAGAGATAGTCCCCCTGGACGGTATTTATCCGGTGGTAAAGAAGCATAATGGGATCGTGGTGGTGGATGATGCGCATTCCACTGGTATACTGGGCAGGACAGGAAAAGGAACCCCCGAGCACTTTGGTCTTCCTTCGGATGAAAAGATATTCCAGACGGAAACGATGAGCAAGGCCCTGGGAGGATATGGTGGATTCATATGCGGCAGCAAAGACCTTACCGAGGCTATCCGCGAAAGGTCTGCAACATACCAGGCGTCAACGGCGCTGCCACCTCCCATAGCGGCAGCAGGAATAGCCTCTCTGGCAATACTGAATGCCAATCCCGGCCTGCGCAAGGAACTGCTTGACAAAGCCTGGAGGATCAGGGAGGAAATTATAGCAATGGATTTTCAGACCACCCACCACCGGACGCCAATAATACCGGTTATCCTGGATGCTCCGGAGAAGGCCAGGGGTCTGTCACTTTTCCTGGAAGAGAACGGTGTCATTGCCCCCTTAATGAATTATCCTGTCAGAAAAGAGATGCATCAGATAAGAATAGCTGTCTCTGTGAGCCACACAGAGGATCAGATCAGTCAGTTGCTGGGGTTGTTAAAAAAATGGAAAGATAAATATGAAAGCACTTAAAGTTAAAGAGGTAATTATTGAACCGGTTAACGTGCCCCTGGAGGAGCCCTTCAGGATAGCCATCGGGACGAAATACAGCATTGAAAATGCACTTGTGACCGTTGTCCTTGACAATGGTATTGAAGGCTATGGAGAGGCGGCGCCGCTTGAGCCGATCAACGGGGAGAACCAGGCCACAGTGCTTGCTACCCTGACCAGTTGTGTTGACTTCATTAAGGGGAAGGATGTTGCTGATTACAGGGCAATCTCAACAACCCTGAGAGGAGTATTCTGGGCGCAGATCACAGCCCGCTGTGCTATTGAGATGGCATTGCTTGATGCATATGCCAAAGTTCTGAATATTCCGCTTTATCAGTTCTTTGGCGGAGCCGGGAACAAGGCTGAGACAGACTATACAATTGACATCGTGCCGCCAGAGACGGCGAAAGCCAATGCAGCCAGGCTGGCAAAGGAAGGATACAATGTTCTGAAGACCAAGGTAGGGAAGAAGCTGACTGACGATATTGACCGTCTTCTTGCAATCAGGGAGGGTGCTCCCAGCTGCGGCATAACCATTGATGCCAACCAGGGTTATTCACCTTGCGAAGCTGTTCATTTTATTGAGGAGATGGGTAAGAACAACATCAGGCCAATCCTGTTTGAACAGCCTGTCTCAAGGTATGACCTGGCAGGGATGCGTTTTGTAAAGGACCACACTTCAATTCCTATAGCCGCAGATGAATCAGTTTTCACCAGTGCTGATGCCGTAAATGTTGTTCGCACCGGATGTGCTGACTATATCAATATTAAGTTAATGAAATCGGGTATCATTGAGGCCATGGACATAGCCGCCATTGCACGCAGTGCCAATATCAAGCTGATGATCGGGTGCATGCTCGAGACGAAGCTGGCACTGGGTTGCTCGGTTCATTTTGCTGCTGGCATGGGGTGCTTCAGCCACATCGACCTTGATCCTCACATCGACCCTGCACTGGAACCCTTTACCGGCGGACCTGATTACCAGGCACCGTTTTATACCCTCTCGCCTGACCTGCCAGGGATAGGTTGCCGGAGAAGGTAATCTGCCTGGAACGGTTAACCGCAGAAGGTAATCCCTCTTCCTGAACCGGTAGTCGCAGAAAACTAACTCCTTGTGTGCCAAATAAGCGAGGCTGATTTAATTTATTGAAAATAAATAAAATATATCGATAATAAAGCGTACATTGCGGCATATTAATAAAATCAAATAATGAGTAAAGGAACAGTAAAATTCTACAATGAATTCAAAGGATTCGGGTTCATAAAAGAGGAAAATTCACCAAAAGAGTATTTTGTGCATTCATCTGGTTTAAAGGACAATATCAAAGAAAATGATGTTGTTACATTTGACCTGGAGCAGGGAAAAAAAGGATTAAATGCTGTAAATGTTAAACGTGTTTAGTTTTAATATAAACATTTAAGTTTTTGGGTCCCG
>JBAQCQ010000045.1:0-36942 GCA_049294275.1 Bacteroidales bacterium | reverse complement strand
GCTCACGTTCTTTGAAAGTCATGGTTGTAAGTTTTTTGATTAGTACTCTAAAACTATTAATCAACCGTGACTTTCTTCTTACTATTGCATCCCTATTCTAATTTTACAGAAACAAAGTTACATAGCGGATTGAGGATTTTTTCTGAGTAAATTAGTCGTGGAAAATCATTTAGTACCTGGCGTGAGTAGATTCCATTTTATACTCCATCATAGTGCAGGGGGTCCGTCGACCTCGTAGCCTCCATAGTATGTTGCAGTAGATGTTGGGCTAACAAATCAGGCAAAGAAAAAAATCTATTTCGTCGAATACGAAAATCAGGCTGACCTGAAAATATACTTCGTTGAATACGAAAGCCAGGCTGGCTGGAGGGAAAAGAAAAAGATGTAACTGATGTTTAAACCTTTACCTGTTACTGGTCAACGCCCGGTTCAGGACAATAGCTGATCCAGACTATATCCCTCTCAGTCAGTGAACTGTAGAAACTCTCATCACTTATTGCTGCAGCTTCACCGGTACAGGTAAATGTATGGTAGTTGCCGCCACCTGAACCGAGGGGCATGTCAGTAACAATATAATCCTGACCGTTATAATTCCTGCACCAGATCCTGCCGACATAATTTGTGGTCTGGTCAGTAAGTGACGTAACAATAATCTGATTCAGCCACCCGAGATTGTGACCGATATCTTCGATACCGCAGGCATCGACCTCCACTACTACCTTGCATGGTGCCTTGTAGATATTATCCTCATACTCTCCCGGGCTGATGCATGATGATGTGAAGAGAAAAAGCAACAGTGCAACATATTTCATAATTCTCATATGCATAATCCGAATCCGGGTTTTTCATAATCTTAACCTTAACTCTACCTGACAGTCTGCCCTGTTTCCGTCAAACATTGTCCCGGCCATCGGCAGAACAGGACAAAACTATTAAAAAAATCCGGGTGCGGAGTGCCTGACATGCATTTCAATTCATTCAGAAGGCAAACCCGATGACAATGAACATCTGCTCCCTGTCAGGATTGAAGATAAGATGCCCGGTGACGGGGATAGAAAAGCGGTCGGTGACCGGAATCTCCTCCGAGACCTTCAGGCCTAGGTTGCATACACTGAAGCCTCCGCTCTCCGTGTGCCATCCGTTTCCGGCACCCATGAAAATGCTGAAATAATCGAAGGAGAAACCGGCCTCGAAATAGAGATCGCCACCATATGACCCGATCCCTCCTGCCTCGTTGATGACACAGTTTCCGCTCAGCCATACATTCTCAGCGGCAAAGTCGAGATTTACCTCAAACGCATGACTGCCTTCCACCTCCGAGTAAACGAAATAGCGTAATCCGGGCAGGTAATAATCCTGCATGCCAATAGTGAATCCACCGGAAAGGTCAAAACCAAACCATAAATCCACCTCCTGATAACCATGTAAATCAAGTGTTCCCCAGGCTCCGGTAGTGAAGCTGCCCCGGGAATACTCAATCGCCGGCTGTATATGCGGACCGTTGCCCTGCCCGGATCCTCTCCAGATATAGCTGCTGCAAAAATCAGTGCCAACTGACCAGGGGGAAGGGGTTTCTTCCGGGAATGAACATGAGGCTGTGAAGGGTCCGGGGGATGAGCTATCCGGTCCGGATGAAGTCAGTGATGAAGAGTACCCTTGAGCTGAGCTTTCCTCCTGCCCTGACAAAGGTGCAACAGCAACAAAAAAGGCAAAAAGTGTTATTGTGATGGAATGTTTCACAGGCCTGATCATCCCATAAAAGTAACGATAAATCCTTAGAACCTGCCGCTCAGGCGGAGGCTGAAGTTGCGGTGCGGCTGAATGTCTCCGGGCCGGCCCATATATTCAGTGTTGGTGGCATTCTTCACCGCTGCGGACAGCTTAAGGGTGTTGCTCAGGTTATATCCAATATTCCAGTCCGCCAGGAAATAGCCTCTGTTATGCTCCTGCCAGTAGTCATAGAAGCCCGGAAGTATCTCCTCTCTGGTCGTGGGATTCAGAAAAACATCGTCAATCCTCAGCGTCTTCGACCTGATATAAAGATCAGCACCTGTTTCGATCTTTTCTGCAGCGACCGTCAGACTCACCTTGACCGAGTGCTTTCTTCTGTATTTCAGGAAAACACTTGTATTCTGATTTGTGAATGGGTTGTACTCAACGGGATAGATAAAGGTGTACCCGCCTGCAAAAGTTGTCTTAATCCTGTCAAATGACCTGTTCAGCATGATCTCCATCTCTCCGCCGTAAATACGCGATTGCTCCACATTCGTCGCCTTAAATCCAAGGTCCGACAAACCCGAGGATGGATCCTGGTGCACTCCGAAAATATATTCGATCATGTCACTGTTCTGCGAGAGGAAGAATGAAAGGTCCCCCTCACCTCTGTAATCTCCTATCATGAAACCCTGCATCACCCCTATCTCCGTGCTCCATCCCGACTCAGGCTCAACGGCCGGATTGGGGAAGACTCTTACAGACCCGAGTGTTGTGGTGGCATACTTCTCGGCGATGGATGGATAACGGTAACCCTGCCCGAATGATCCTCTGAGGAAGGTAAAGTCAGCTGCCTGCCAGTTGATGCCGGTCCTGAATACCGGTACAAGCCTGTCTCTTTCTCCGTCGAGAATATTCTGTTCAAGCCTCACACCTCCGACTATTTTCAGCCTGCTGACAGGACGCATCTCAAGCTGTGTAAAACCTGCGATGTTGAGACCTCTGTGATCACCGAAAAAATTCGAAGTGATGTTGCTCCAGTTCTCCGAGAAGCCCGCCGTGAGACTGAAATGGTCAGAGATCCTGTACCAGAACTGGTACTCACCGTAGACCGAAAACGTGCCTGCATTGTTTGCCGTTCTAACCGGGAACCGGTTCTCCGACGATTGCAGCCGCATACGTATGTCATGCTTAACCCGCCCGTTTCTGCTCACGGAAACATACGGATCAGCAGAAAAGAAATAGCTATGCAAGCGCGACACTGTAGATGTGTCCTGTTTCAAAGCTCCTCTCGCTGCATCCTCCCAGAGAATAAAGTCGGTTTTGAATGTCTTACCCCCGCTGATGTTCAGGCCGTACTTCAACCCTTCCACCTTGCTGCTGTGATGTTTCAGCCTGATGCTAATCCTCCCAAGATTCTCATCGTTGTACTTCCGGTACCCCTTGTCGGCTGTGACATTCACACCTATACCAAGGTCCGTATTGCCGAATTTCTGAAGGTGCGAGAATGAAAAATTCCCGAAGAGCCTCGGGGTGTCCCACCATTTCCATTCACTGTTCCCGGGAGCGCCAAAGAGACCGCCTTCTGTAAAGAAAGTGGTCAGAGGCACATTCGACGCATCAGCAGTCCTGAAGTTAATTACCCCGTTCAGTGCCGATGATCCATAAAGGACTGAAGATGCGCCCTTCATTATCTCAACCTGAGACAGGTTCTCCAGGGGCAGGAAGTTCCATTTGATGCCACCGGCGTCAGCCGACATCATCGGCAGCCCGTCAATGAGAGCCAGCACACGGCTGCCTACACCGTAACTGAACCCGCTGCCTCCCCTGATTGAGGCCTGACCGTCGAGAACCTCTATTCCCTGCATCTTCGTAATGAGTTCCTGCGCATCCGTGATGTGGGTGCGGAACAGATACTCCGATTTGATCACATCTAAAGACACCGTCAGTTCGGACCTCTTCTGCTCCATCCTGTCAGCACTGACTACTATCTGGTCAATGAACTGCGACTCCGGTTCCATCATCACATTGATCTCGAGAGTCTCACCTGCCTTGAGAACAAGAGTTTCTGTGTGAATCCTGTACCCTATATATTTGAATTCCACACTGATCGTGCCTGGACTTGCAGCAAACGAATAAAAGCCTTTTTCATCAGTGGAGGTGCCCGTTCCTCTGCCAAAGATCACATGAGCCCCTGGAAGGGGTTCATTGGTCTGGCGGTCATAGACCGTTCCCCTGACCACACCCTGGGCGCAGGTTATACCCGGCAGCAGAAAAAGCGATGCAGCCAGGAAAAGAAGGAAACGATGAATCATTTTGGCTTAAAAGTCATCCGGATGTTTGAGGGAGGCGTCCCGGGAAAGGTGAACGTGACCTTGAGAGACGTCCTTGTCAGCTCAACAATATGCGTTGTCAGTGCGAAAGGCAGGTCGGGCGATGATATGGCCAAGTTGGCCTCGTTATCGGTGAACATCCACGTACCTGTATACTGTCCGAACGTTCCGGTGCCGTCTTCATTGAATACGGCATCACCTTTGAAAGCGACAAGCATCCCTCCGGAACCGCTTGCATCAACACCGTTCGCCAGCAGACTGTCGCTGGTCCAAGTATGTGAGGTCAGAAATGTAAACCTCTCGGATACTTTCTCCTTGTTGCACGAAAAGGCAATTATCGCAAGGACCGGCAGAAACAACAAAAGGGATTTTTTCATAAGTACCTGTATTATTTTATGTTGCCAGTTAAACTGAATATATAACAAAGGAACCTTTAACCGGTTCACCATCCCGGGTTATGGCCAAAGATAATAAACTATACGTTTCCTGCAGTTGCGAAAACTTTTTGTAGATTTATTACTTCAATTCTAAAATGAAAGCCAGTATGAGTGAGAAGTATTCTGTGAGTCCCGGCGGTGAGAAGTTTCCTCTGCCGAAACCGGAGGATTATAAAGCTGAATTTGAGAACATTAAGAAACGCGTTAAACAGGAACGCACAAAGGGCCGCGAGATAGTGGTTGTCATGGGCGTGGGCTTCGTGGGGGCGGTCATGGCCGCCATCGTTGCCGATACCGTTGACAAAAAGGGCAAGCCCTCAAAGTTCGTGATCGGGATGCAGCGTCCAAGCGCACGCAGTTTTTGGAAGATCCCCATGCTCAACCGGGGTGTATCCCCTGTTAAGGCCGAAGACCCTGAAGTCGACCCGATGATCGCACGATGTGTGCTTGAAAAGAAAACACTGATGGCCACATACACCTATGACGTGCTCAAATTGGCTGATGTGGTTGTGGTTGATGTGCAATGTGACTACATCAAAGAGGAACTTGGGAACGTACGTGCAGGCCAGACGGACATGGCAGCCCTGGAGGCATCGCTTGGTGTCATTGCAGAACATATTCCGGCAGATGCCCTGGTGCTCATTGAAACAACGGTAGCGCCGGGAACCACCGAACAGGTGGCCTACCCCACCATGAAGAAGGCATTCGCCAAGCGGGGTATCAAGACTGACCCGCTGCTGGCACACAGCTATGAGAGAGTAATGCCGGGCCGTAACTACGTCGCCAGCATCCGCGACTTCTGGAGGGTGTGCAGCGGCATCAATGAAGAGGCAAAGAAACGGGTGGTCAGGTTCCTCACCGAGGTGCTGAACACCGAGAAATTTCCTCTCACAGTGATGGACAGGCCCATCGAATCAGAGACAGCCAAGATTGTAGAGAACAGCTACCGTGCAACCATCCTTGCATTCCTTGACGAGTGGAGCCTCTTCGCGGAGCGAAACGGTGTCGACCTTGTCAAGGTGATCAAGGCCATAAAGATGAGGCCAACCCACAGCAACATGATCTTCCCCGGACCCGGTATAGGCGGATACTGCCTTCCAAAGGACGGCGGACTGGGTGTATGGGCATACAAGCATATCCTGGGGTTTGAAGACGATATCTTCAGGATCACCCCCATGGCAATAGATATAAATGACACACGCGGGCTTCATGTGGGACAGCTTACCCGCGATGCCCTGCGCAACATGGGAAAGCCGATAGCGGCAGCCGACGTGCTGGTGCTGGGAGCCGCATACCGTGAGGATGTGGGAGACACGCGCTACAGCGGCTCGGAGATAGTGATCCGCAAGCTTACGGAGATGGGTGCAGAGATCAGGGTGCATGACCCGTACGTTGAGCACTGGTGGGAATTCGAGCAGCAGGATACCTACCCTGCTGAAGGACAGAGCAAGGCGCAGTTCTTCCGTAACCAGGAGAAGCTGAAAGAGATAAGGATCGAACAAAACCTCAACAAGGCTCTCAAAGGCGCCGAGGCGGTAATACTTGCAGTGCCGCATTCAGCCTACCTCGATCTTGATCCGGATAAGGTGGTGAAGACCATTGGCCAACCTGCAGCTATTATAGACTGCTTCGGGATACTCTCCGATGACAGGATACGGCGTTACTTCCAGCTGGGCTGCGAGGTCAAGGGGCTGGGCCGCGGTCATATCCAGAGGATAAAGGAGGAGACCCGCAAATCCTGAGAATGATCACAAAGGTACCCACAAACCATAACCAGAAATCATGACAAAGAAAGTGAACGAACTGTATGATGAATACCGCTCCGGAAAGGTGAACCGGAGGGAATTCATGAAGAAGCTGGCCCTGGTGACAGGAGGCACAGCTGCAGCTGTCATAATCCTTCCGGATTTCAACCAGGCATCTGCCACAGCGGCAAAGAAAGGCAACGTAAAGCTGATCAACGAGTTCATCTCCTACCCCGGAGCAACGGGTGACATGAGAGCATATCTCTCCATGCCAGAGGGAAAGAAGAAATTCCCCGGTGTGATTGTCATACATGAAAACAGGGGATTGGTACCACACATCCAGGATGTGAACAGGCGTATGGCGATGGAAGGATTTATCTCACTGGCACCGGATGCTCTCTCACCTCTGGGCGGCACACCGGAAGATCAGGATAAGGGACGCGAGATGTTTGGCCAGCTTAACCGTGAGGAGACCGTGAAAAACTTCGTGGCTGCGGTGAAGTACCTGAAGACCCATCCGCGTTCGACAGGCAAGGTGGGTTGCACAGGATTCTGCTGGGGAGGCGCCATGACCAACCAGGTTGCGGTGAATGCACCCAATCTCGATGCAGCCGCACCTTATTACGGCTCCACACCGGCACCCGAAGATGTACCGAAGATCAAGTCACCCGTACTGGCACACTATGCCGGCAACGATGAGCGGATCAATGCAGGGATACCGGCATTCGAAGAGGCTCTGAAGAAGGCAGGGATAGAATACCAGATCTTCATTTACGAAGATACCGAGCACGGTTTCAACAATGATACCGGCTCCAGGTACAATAAGGCGGGGGCAGAACTGGCATGGAGCAGGACTGTCAGTTTCTTCAGGGATAAACTCGGGGGTTAACCTCCGCTCCTCCAAATACGGGCAACCTCATTCGCAAAGGGCCTGCAGTGATTGAAGAAATACCTGTACCCTTCGCAAAGGTAGTTCAATCGCGGCTCACCTGTTGGCGCCGTGATGAACCTGTTCTTCGGGCACTCCCCGTTGCACATGTCAAGTACCTCGCATTCAAGACAGTAGCAAGGCAAGGTATCTTTTTTGGCAAGCCCGAAAGCCTTTTGGCGAGGGTGGTCCAGTAATGAAGCGAGTGAGGTATCATTGATGGTGCCAATCTTGTTCTCAGGTGTCACGTAATGATCACATGAGAAAAAGTCGCCGTTCATCTCAACCACAGGTACACCTCCGCAAACAGGCTTGAAAATGCAGAGGGTGTGCTCCTGGCTGAAAGCAGTTCGAAGGGCCTCTTCGAAGATCTGAACCTTCAGGTTGCCGATATCTTTTTCGATCCACTCATCAAATATTGCCGAAAGGAATTTCCCGAAATCCAGCGGTTTAACGCTTCGCCGGCTCGCTTCACCCGGAGTGGAGGATGACATTTCAACCATCGGAAGAAAGGTAATATAAGCGGCTCCCAATTCCTTAAAGAACCGGTATATCTCCAGGGGTTCATGTACATTATCATCGCTTACAACGCAAAGAAACTCATGCGGAACATTGTTTTTCCTGATAATTTCCAGGCCTCTCCTGACATCGGCAAAACTACCTTTGTCGCTGGAACGGACCCTGTTGATATTATGATATATCTCCGGCCCGTCAAGACTGACACCAACATAAAATCTCCCCTCCCTGAGAAAACTGCCCCACTCTTCAGTGATTGTTGTGGCGTTGGTCTGCATACCGTTCACGATGGTTGTGCCTGAGGGCCTGTATCTTTCCTGGTATTTCAGGGCTTTCCTGTAGAAATTCAGTCCAGCCAGTGTGGGCTCGCCGCCATGCCAGGAGAAGAATATTTCGGGCTCTGTCGAGGCTTCAATGTGCTGCCGGATGTATAGTTCAAGAAGATCATCCGGCATACGTACACCGGGAGGCGGTGTAATTAAATCCTTCTTTCCGGGATAGTAGCAGTACGAGCAGACCAGGTTGCACCTGGCACCGACCGGCTTGACAAATACCTGGAACTCACGATACTCTGAACTCATTGGCGCTCCGTCTCATTTTACAAATACCTGTCAGGTCAGCGAATATCTCCCGGCCAGGTATTCCGAAAGATAACTGTATTGCGGCTCCATGACAACTGATTTCTTTTCACCGGTAAGACAACTTTTAAGAGTGTCCGGCATCTCCGGTATTCTCCCGATCAACGGCTCCACGATATCACTGAATTTGGCCGGATGTGCCGTCTCAACAAAGATCCCTTGCGCCCCGGGATGCTCCCCGAGATAACGGTCAAGCCCGAGGCTTGCCACGGCTCCGTGAGGGTCAAGTATGTATCCTGTCCCTGAGTACACTTCTGAAATGTGTCTCTTTATCATTTCATCGTCAAACCAATAACCCGAAACAGAAGCGGCAAGCTTCCTGAATTCACCGTCAAATACATGCCTCAGCCTGTCAAGGTTGTTCGGGTTTCCCACATCCATGGCATTGGCAATTGTCTGAATAGTGACTGCCGTAGAATAAACTCCGGTAGACAGGTAATCAGGCACTACCCTGTTTATGTTGGTAGCAGCAATAAGATGTCCGATGCTCAGCCCGGACCTCCACGCGATAGCTGCCGCCGTAATGTTGCCGCAGTTGCCGCTTGGAACCGAGACCACCGTGTTCCTGCCGTTACGGGCTGCAGCGTAGTAGTAATAAAAAGTCTGCGGAATCAGGCGTGCTATGTTTATCGAGTTTGCCGAGGTCAGCCTTATCCGGCCCCGCGTGTCAAGAACTGTCAGAGCCTGCTTCACCATGGCCTGGCAGTCGTCGAATGTTCCCCGAACCTCAAGGGCGGTGATATTCTGTCCCAGGGTTGTCAGCTGGTTCTCCTGGAGCAGGCTGACTTTTCCGGAAGGGTACAGGATAATAACGTCCACTCCTCCGACACCCAGAAAGCTCGAAGCTATAGCACCGCCCGTATCGCCGGAGGTAGCCACCAGAACCACTGTTTTTCTGTCGTCATGTGAGGCGAAATACCTGAAGCAACCCGACATGAACCGTGCACCGAAATCCTTGAATGCGGCAGTAGGCCCGTGAAACAGCTCAAGGACATGCTTCCGGTCATCGATCCTTTTAAAGATGACGGGGAAATCGAACGCCTCCGTGCAAATGCGTTTCAGTTCGGGTAACGGGATGTCATCACCTGTATAGTGTGTCCCTACTTCCAATGCTATCTCGGGAAGTGACATACCGGGCAGCCGCCTGAAGAAATCAGCATCCATTGACGGGATCTGTTCCGGCATGAAGAGTCCCATATCAGGGGAGATCCCGAGCATGACCGCTTCTCTGAACCCGGCTGTAATTCTGCGGTCTTTTATATTGCAGTATAGCATTGCGGTAAGACTTAATTGCTTCAGCAGGTCTCCGCCCCCCTGGGGCTGACAGGAGAGATGTATGCTTTGTGACTGATGCGTGCTTCCCTCATGATCCTCTGCATGTTTTTCAGCACTTCTGCGGCGGACAACTCCCCCCTGCAGAGGGCAAACACGGAGGGTCCCGACCCGGCAATGCCTGCACCCAGTGCACCACCGGCAATGGCGCTATCTCTCAGTTCATAAAAGCAGGGAATTAGGCCTGCTCTTTTAGGTTCCGCCACATAATCAACCATCGACCGGCCAATGAGGTCATAGTCTTCACTGAAGAACCCGGCAACCAGGCCTCCTACATTACCCCACTGCCTCACGGCCGTGGCCAGGGGCAGGTGCGTGTCGAGAAGACCCCTGGCCACGGAAGTCTTTATCTCTATTTCAGGATGGATAATGACGCAGAAGAGCTCGCGCGGTACCTTCAGTTGCACAATATCAAGGGGGTCATAGCTGCGGATAAGTGTGATGCCTCCGTACAACGCCGGAGCTGCATTGTCGGCGTGCGGGGCACCTGAAGCCAGCCTCTCCCCTTCCATGGCGAATCCTACAAGCTCGTTTACGGAAAAGATACTGCCAAGCAGCAGGTTGCCGGCAAATGCAGCCGCGGCCGAACTGGCGGCACTCGATCCTATTCCGCTTCCCGGCATAATCCCCTTTTCTATAATGACCCTGAACCCGACAGTCCTGTCAGAAGCCCCGGTCATCGCTTTCAGAACGGCGCCAACGACATTCTTTTCAGGATCGGTGCTCAGGGAGTTACAACCTTTTATACCGTCAATTTCCACCCTACCCGTGCCTGTCAGTTCGAGTTCAATAATATCAAATGGCTTATTGACGGCAAACCCCAGGACGTCAAACCCGCAGTTCAGGTTTGAGACTGTTGCCGGAGCCTTGACCCTCACTTTTCTTTCCATAGGTTCAGTCGTTTCATTTATTCAGCACCTGTACAAAAATACCTGATGCCGGGACATCATCGCCGTAACCTGACATTTTTTTATCGATTCCTTCCACCAAGCCTGACTAATTCTTGTCATCATGGAAACAATGATGCTTCACATCCGTAAGACGGGTTAAGGCATCATTCCCTGTTTAATTGCTATTTTTGCGGACAAGACATCTGATCATGGGGAGAAAGCGCTGCTTAAATATCATCCTTTTTCTTGTCGTACTTGCTCCATTGAGGGGCCAGACTCTTACTGACAGCAACCTGCCGATAATCATCATTGCCACTGACGGCGGAGTCACCATACCTGACGAGCCTAAGGTAAAGGCGACGATGAAGATCATTGACAGGGGGCCCGGGCAACGCAACTACGTTTCTGACCAGGGCAACACCGCATACCTTAACTACAACGGTCGCATCGGGATTGAACTGAGAGGCTCTTCTTCGCAGGAATCTCCCAAGAAGAGCTACGGCCTGACCACCAGGATGGCCGACGATGTGACAAATAATAACGTCAGTCTCCTGGGGATGCCGGAGGAGAATGACTGGATCCTTGGCGGAATGGTATTCGACACCGCACTGATACGTGATTTTATTTCGCACAGTCTGTGGCGCATGCTGGGCAATTATGCCTCAATGGCGCAGTACTGCGAGGTGATCATAAACAATTCCTATCAGGGGCTCTATATTCTTCAGGAGAAGCTTAAAGCTGATGATGAGAGGATTGACGTAACCAAAATCACCCCAACCGATAACACGCTGCCCTGTCTCTCCGGAGGCTATATCACCAAGGCCGACAAGCTGACCGGCGGTGACATCAAGGCATGGACAATGTATTCATGGACCGGGGCGCCCGTTGATTATATTCACGAACTGCCGAAGCAGACCGATGCCACGCTTGCCCAGACCGGTTACATCCAAAACGAATTCTTCAAGCTGGAAGCTGCCGCCAAAAACGGCGACTGGTCGGTGGTCAACGGATACCCGGCAATCATTGATGTGCCGTCATTCATTGATTACATGATCATCAATGAATTTGTCTCCAACGCAGATGCATATACTTACAGCACCTACTTTCACAAGGACCGTAACGGCAAGCTCAGGGCCGGGCCGGTATGGGACCTTGATCTCACCTTCGGCAATGACCTCTTCATGTGGTGGTTTGACCGCAGCAAGACGAACGTCTGGCAGTTTGAGTACGGCGGGAACGACGGATCGAGGTTCTGGCGCGATCTTTATTATAATTCACAGTTCAAATGCTACCTTTCAAAAAGATGGAACGAACTGATCATGCCAGGACAACCGCTGAACCAGGCATCACTGGAGGTCTTTGTTGACCAGACTGCTGCCATGATTTCCGAGGCAGTCGCAAGGGATTACCAGCGCTGGGGCAAGGTCGGGAGCTTTACGCAGCGAATAACAAACATTAAATCATTCATCTCAGCGCGCACTGCATGGATGACCACTGCACTCGGATCATTCAGCGCCTGCAGCAACGTAAATGTTCCCATGCTGACGATCACGAAAATCATGTATCATCCCCAGGCTACTACTCAGTTTCCGGACGGTGATGACCTGGAATTCCTTGAGATACGCAACACCGGAACCACGTCAGTAAATCTCAGCGGTATTTATTTCCGGGGCACAGGATTTGTCTACCAGTTCCCGGCAAACAGCACCCTTGGTGCAGGCCTGTGTGTGATCATAGCGGGCAACGCCACCGTCTTCCATGACAGATATGGATTTGCACCCTATGGGGAATTTAACAGGCAGCTCTCGAACAGCGGCGAAGAACTGATTCTGTCGGATGCATTCGGGAACGTGATCGATTATGTGGCATATTCCGATGCGAGTCCCTGGCCCGATGCGGACGGCAACGGATCTTACCTGAAGCTTGCGGGACTGACACTTGACAACAACCTGCCCGGGAGCTGGATAGCATCAAATGATATCATAACTTCAGTTGAGACACCGGTGGCCGGAATAAACTGCAACGTCTATCCCAACCCCGCAGGCGACGTTCTGAATATCAGTTCAGATTCGGAGATAAGCAGCATTAGCCTCTATGACATCAGGGGCAACCGCATCACCATGATGAGATGTGAAGACAGCCACTGCACGACTGATGTCAGCTGGTTGTTGCCCGGTACCTACATAGTCAGGGTTTTTACCGCTGACGGAAGCCAGGCTTTGAAGTTCGTTAAAGAGTGACAGTCTACCAGATCCAGGTTCCTGCTGCACCGCCTTCGAGGCTGAGTGCAAGTGTATTTCCCCTGAATTTGACGTTGAAGTTCCTTTTTGAGGGAGCTGTGTTGACCACAATCAGGACCTTTTTCCCCTCCGGAGTCATGAAGGCTACGTTGGGAAGATTGCCCTGAAGGTTAGATGAGACGCGCTGTGACCCGGGCCTAACAAACCTGGACGCGTGGGCAAGGATATAGTAAGCAGGATTTCTCCTGACTGTATTTCCGTTGATCGTAACCGTGCCGAGGCACCTGTCGCACCCTCCAACCGTATGAGGATCATAGGTGGGGTCAGATGCCAGGTTCCATTCAAGTACATTCCTTGACCAGTTGCGTGTTGCCCCGATTATCAGGTTTTCGACATGCCACTTCAGGTCCTCAGCGAGGTTGCCGGGTCCACCCACCCACTGCTCGGTAAAGTAGATGTGCTTCTCCGGGTAGGCGTCATGGACGGTGCTGAGGGCATTGACTGACCCGCCGTATAGGTGAAAGGCAGAACCGTTCACATAAGCACGTGCCCCGGCATCATTCAGCACAGTCAGCGGATAGTCCGGCCTGTCGGCATTATGATCGTAGATGATAATCTTTGTTCTTATCCCGGCAGCCTCGAATGCCGGACCGAGACTCCGGGAGATAAACAGGGCCTGATCCTCAGCCGTCATCAACATGCTGGGATTGTTGCCTCCGTGCAGGGGTTCATTCTGAATAGTAATGGCATCAATGGCGATCCCTTCTGCCTCCATGGCCTGGATGTACTTCACGAAATACTTTGCATAGGCATCAAACCACTCCCTTTTAAGACTCCCTCCCACTGATGCTCCGTTGGTCTTCATCCAGAGAGGTGCTGTCCATGGCGATCCCAATATTTTTATTGCAGGATTGATGGCCAGTATCTCCTTCAGGACAGGTATCAGGTCTTCCTTATCAGGGTCGAGGCTGAACTTCTCCATCAGTGGGTCCGTCTCGCCCGGGGCGAGGTCATTGTAGGTGAAGACCCTGTCACTCAGGTCCGAGGCACCGATGCTGATCCTGAGATAGCTGATACCTATTTCGCCAGGTGCGGTACCGAAAAGTTCACGAAGGAGTTCAGATCGCTCTGCCTGTGCCATGGCATTGCACAGGATGGCGCTGCCTCCGGTGAGGCAGTTGCCAAAGCCATCTATCTCCTGGTATCTGACGGTAGTGTCAACGACAATCGTCGGATCAGCATTTGAAGTGGTCAGGAACTCCATCTCACCTGTGTACTTCTCGAAGAGGATACCCTGATGGGGCGCGGTGATCCATGCTTCAGCCATTATTCCGGTTCCAGCACCGGTGCCCGGGCCGTTCTCGGGAATCCTGTTGCAGTTGATCAGAAGAATGGCAACCAGGATGGTGAAATGTCTCACGGTGATTCCTATTTCAGTTTGTATACCCTGACATAATCAACTTCCATCGTTTTGGGGAAGATGGAGTCGTCTATCCCCTGGGCTCCGCCCCAGTTGCCTCCCACTGCTACATTCAGAAGCAGGTGAAAACGTTTGTCGAATGGCCAGACCTTATATCCGGTACCTTCATTTTTAAAAGTGAAATACAGTTTGTCGTCGACATAAATTCTGATCTCCTTAGCCTCCCACTCCATCGCATAGACGTGAAAGTCGCTGTAGCAGGTCTGGACCACTGTGTTAGCGCCTTTCTGGGTTCCAATGGAGTGGTTGTATGACTCTGTATGAACGGTACCGACGATCTTAAAGGGATCAAAACCGACATTCTCCATTATGTCTATCTCGCCGCTTTCCGGCCATCCGCCATAAGCCCAGTCGGTTGAGAGCATCCAGATCGCCGGCCACATACCCCTTCCGTCAGGAAGCTTTGCCCTGACTTCAACCCTGCCGTAGAGCCAGTCGCCCTTTCCCTTTGTTACAAGTCTTGCCGATGTATAACCAAATCCCTCGTACGCCTCCCTGTGTGCAGTGATATAAAGTATCCCGTCCTTCACCTCAGAGTTCTTCAGCCTGCCTGAGGTGTAATACTGTGATTCGTTATTGCCCCACCCTGTAGCATTGCCCTGGGTGTCATAGCTCCACTTCAACGGGTCAGGCAGACCATTATAGTCAAACTCGTCACTCCATACCAGGGTCCTGGTCCCGGTGTTGGGATTATCAGGCAGGGGGTCTGTATTCTCACTTTTATTGCATCCTGGTGCAAGAAGCGCCAGAGCCAGCAAAACTACTCCTATCGATACCATTTTGTTCATTTTTACACTATTCAACAATGAAGTCGGCATGC
This sequence comes from Bacteroidales bacterium, assembly GCA_049294275.1. Classification (GTDB taxonomy): domain Bacteria; phylum Bacteroidota; class Bacteroidia; order Bacteroidales; family VadinHA17; genus SR-FBR-E99. Next base: position 21,870 of record JBAQCQ010000045.1, on the reverse strand, counting down.
AGTCCCTCATCGGAGTTCGGGCCTATCCACACATCAAACTCACCGGGTTCAGTAAGTGTCTCCCTGCCATTAAAGAAGGCAAGGTCAGACGCTGTAAGGGTGAACTCTACCTCGGCCGTCTCCCCCTTCAGAATATGAATGCGCCTGTAACCCTTAAGCTCCTTAACCGGGCGGGTGATGCTGCCAACCCTGTCACGGACGTACAACTGTACGATCTCATCGGCATCTCTGTCTCCACTGTTGGTTATTTTTGCCTTCACAGTCATTGATCCTTTCATCTTCATGACCTGTGTTGATAGGCCGAGGTCGCTGTAGCTGAAGGTGGTATAGCTGAGACCGTAACCAAATGGCAGAAGGGGTGTGAAGCCGTAATCAAGATGAAACGACTTGTAGCCAAGTGAGCTCTGCGGATTCTCAACGGGTATGCTGTCAATGGGTGTCCAGGCTCCCTCTGTTGCGGGCCTGCCGGTGTTATTCCTGTAATAGTAGAACGGGATCTGTCCCTCACCCTTGACAAAGGTGACGGGAAGCTTGCCGGAGGGCGATTCCTTGCCTAAAATAAGGTCAGCGATTGCAGGACCTGCCATTGTCCCTCCATGCCAGGCATACAGAAGGGCATCGGCATCATTCAGTTCATCCCCGATAGCCAGCGGCCGGCCTGCCATGACAACAATGACAATCGGTTTGCCCGTCTCATTCAGTGCTGCTATCAGTTCACTCTGAGCGCCGGGAAGGTCTATCTCAGCCCTCGACTGGCCCTCACCTGAGAGGATCCACTCCTCCCCGGCAAAGAACAGAATGGCATCCGACTTCCTGGCGGCTGCGAGAGCATCACGAAAGAGTGCAGTGCTCTTATCACGGCTGTATTTAAGCCCCGGTGCGTAATTTACCTTTTCGTTCCCGAGCTGTTCCCTGAGAGCCTTAAGGGGAGTGACCGAATTCTCGGCCTTGCCGTCAAAGCACCATGTCCCTAGCTGGTCCCGGGGAGCATCGGACAGAGGTCCAATCACAGCCACTGATGTGATCTTTTCTGCTTCAAGAGGGAGAGTCCCGTTCACGTTCTTCAGCATCACGGTACTCTGCGTTGCCACCTTTCGGGCATGCTCGAGGAAAGCGGGATCAAGGATCTCCTTTTCAGCTGCCGGATCGACGTAAGGATTTTCAAACAACCCGAGCCGGTACTTGACCTTCAGAATATTCCTCACAGCCTCATCAATCTGCTCCATGGTGATCTTTTTCTCATCAAGAAGTGCCTTGATATTGTCAAAATAGGTGGTTGTTGCCATTTCCATCTCAACCCCGGCATTGATCCCCTTGGCAGCCGCATCCTTGTTGTCAGCGGCGTAGCCGTGGTTGATCAGTTCCGGCACCGAACCCCAGTCGCTCACGACGAAACCTTCAAATCCCCACTCATCTCGCAGTATCTGCCTGATAGTAAATTCATTGGCAGATGCCGGAACACCGTTCAGATCGTTGAAGGCAGACATGAATGTCAGTGCTCCTGCATCTTTTGCAGCCCTGAAGGGTTTGAGCACCACGTTGCGCAGCAGCGGTTCCGGGATATAGGTTGTACTGTAATCCCGTCCCCCTTCGGCGAAGCCGTATCCCACATAGTGTTTTGCACACGCGGCAATTGCTGTCGGATCAGTGAGGCTGTCGCCCTGTGCTCCTTCCACCATAGCCCTGGCCAGTGTGGAAGCCAGATAGGGGTCTTCACCGCATCCTTCGGCTATCCTTCCCCAGCGTGGATCCCAGGTAATGTCTATCATGGGTGCAAATGTCCATCTGATACCCTGCGAGGAAGCTTCCAAGGCTGAGATGCGGAAGGCCTGTTTTACGGCCTCAGGATTCCACGAGGCTGCCATACCGAGCGGTATCGGAAAAATTGTCCTGAAGCCGTGAATGACATCCCGACCTATAATCAGGGGTATTCCAAGCCGGCTTTCTTCCATCGCAATCCGCTGGATCTCATTTACCTGTCCGGCTCCGAAGAAATTAAGAAGGGAACCGCATCTCCCGTCCCTGACGGCTTTCTTAAGCTGTTCGGCATCCCTGAAATAGCCGATATCGAGCTGTGACATCTGACCGATTTTTTCATCGAGGGTCATTCTTGCCAGCATCTTTTCAGCCCTGACAAGTGACTCATCCCGGTCGGTCAGGGCATTCTTACAGGAAGAGGAAAACAGTGACAGGAAGACCGCCAGCGCCACCAGCGAATTTTTAACAGAATTCATAGATTTCAGATAACGGGTAAAAAAGGAGGGTCATTGTCTGTCTTTGCACCTGACAAACAATGACCCGTAAAATTAACTATTTGTGGATTCCCTCGACATGAGGCCCTGACAGTTCGTCAAAATAAAAGCTGTGGGTACCTGTGGCAACCGTCGGGTTGCACATCAGGCGCACCACATTGTAGTAATCATGATTGAACCTGTCATCGGCAACAACGTCCGGGGCATACAGGTCTCCGGTCCATGTGAATCCTGCCGGAACACCGTTGAAATTGAACTCGGCTATTTCCCAGCTGTCATTAGTCAGGATGGTATAGGTTTTCTCCGTTCCCGTCCTCCAAGGTTCGGCAGGATCTGAGTTCTCAAGCTTAAGGAGGATTACATCTCCGGTCTTGCCGCGGACCATGACTTTAAAGGTCTGCTGCAGCCTCAGGTCAAACCTGAAGCCTGCAGGAAGTTTTATAAAGGCATTGGCATACTGGTTATCAGTCCTTGAATAGAGAGCCACTCTGGCCGACCTGTTGGGATATTCCTTTTCAGGGTTATCTACGGTAGTCAGGGAGCAGTTCTCAGCAAGAACAGGGAAAACCTGAACTTCACTGAAGTCGTTGTAAACGATCATAGCATCAAGGAGGAATGGCACATATGCCGAGTTGTTATTGGCAAGCGTGACGGATTTGGTCCCGGTCAGTATTCCTATGCTCGTATTCAGTTTAGCTGTTACAGTATAAACTCCCTTGCGCATAAAGACATGGTTCACAACCTCATCTTTGCCTCCGGTAACCTCAGTGCTGCCGTCACCGAAGTTCCAGACGATGTTAGTTACACTCTGACCGGCGGGAATGACGTAATTTGCCACGGAGCATGCAACACTGTTGTCTGTACCTTCCACGGCATTTACGGCGAAGGTGATCTTCGGTCTCTGGTAGCCCTTGGGCACCATAAAGTAATGCCACATAGTCCAGTTCTCGTATGCACTGTAGCAGGTCAGCTCAAGAAGATTCTCCGACACCTGCACTATCCGGTATTCATTATTCTTGGCGCCTACATCGAGACCCGGATGAATGGGTCTTGTACTGCTGATCGAGACATAATAGTCGCCGTTCTTTTGAAGAATGCTCCAGGTTCCGGTTGTGGGAGTGACATAATCAACATCCCAGTCGTCCTTGTTCTGGCGCGGATTGGTATAGACTGAAGCCAGGGCGGGATCATCCTTTATGTATCCTTTAACATAACTCACCCCCTTGTTGTCATATTTGACAACAAAATCGGTCATCACAAATGTCAGTTCGTCATCATAGGCTCCGGTACCGCTCTTGTCGAAGGGGTTTGCAGCCCACCATTCCAGTCCGTTACCAAGACCGTTGGCATCACCAACGCCAAGGTGACCCTTGGTTTCTGCATCGAGAACCCATGTCTTGCCGTCTGCGTCTGCAGCCCCACCGGTCAGGTTAACGTAAACCGGGTCTGTAAAGATGGAGAAGTCCGTCTCGGTCTGGGTAAGAACCTTGGTTTTAGTTGCTATACCACCCCGTGTGACAAGAGTCATTGTGACAGTATAATCACCAGGAAGCGGGTACTTGACCTCATTGGTCATCCCCGTTCCTTTCGTGGAGTTTCCGAAATTCCAGGAGGGGATGCCTGTTACTGATGATGTATTGGCGATCACAAAGTGGAACTCATCCTTACCGGGAGTAATGGTGAAATCTAGCTGATCAGCTGTCGGCGCAGTCCCAATGTCGGGTTTGTCTGCCAGCTGAGGCTCACAGGCGGTAATCAGAAATAATATTGCGAGTATGCCTGTTAATCGGGTCGTATATCTGTATTTTTTCATTATTGATTTATTTTAATGGGTATCTCATAATCCGACATACGCAGGAACCTTCTGCATAAGAACGCCTGCATTCATATTCCTGATTTCACTTGCGGGTATCGGGAACATTCCCCATGAGTTAGCCTTGAAGGTACGGTTAGCAAAATCACCTGCGTTTGGAGTCCCTGCAGGCACCACGAAACTGGCGTTGATCATCTGTTCGGCATAGGTCAGTCCTCTACGAAGAAGATCCCATTTTCTGAGTCCTTCTCCGCCAAACTCAACGCGTCGCTCATGATAGATATCGTCAAGTGTTATGGTAGTCTTTGCTGCGGCCGTTCCCAGGGCTCTTGTCCTGACCTGGTTCAGGTAACCCACTGCCTTACCGGGATTATCGTTCAGCCATACCTCGGCGGCCATGAGAAGCACATCAGCGTACCTGATATCCATATGGTTGCGCGGGAAGTTGTGGCTCGGATCACCTCCTGAACCAATATAAGCAGTACGAGCCATGTACTTGCCATTGAAGTAACCTGTGTTCATGAAAGCGTGATTGTAATTTGTCATGTGGGCTTCGGCGTCATACAGTGTCACGTACTTTCTGGGATCGCCCGGTTCAAACTCATCAGCCAGACTCCATGTCGGGACAGCGAAAGACCAACCGGCGAACACTGACGGATCACCTTCCGGATTACGTACGCTGTACCAGACGCTGGCGAAGTTGCCATTGATATTCCAGCCGCCCCAGTCGCCTGATTTGGCTTTGTCTGAATACTGGATCTCAAGGACGCCCTCGGCATTGTTCTGGTTGTCCCAGTCGAAGAGATCGGCATAGTCAGGGATGAGTGAGTACTCCTCGCTCAGAATTACCTGGTCAAGTGCAGTCTGAATATAAGCCTTGTTGATGACTGTAGTGCCGTCACCCCACTGTTCTGCAGTCAGGCCAAGCTCATTGATGGCGCTCATGCCTGTATGATAAAGGTATATGCGTGCCATGAGGGCCTGCACGGCTCCCTTTGACACTCGGCCTTTTTCAGACGCAGGTATCTCCACCGGCAAAACTGAAACCGCATCTGCCAGGTCGGAGGCTATAAGCGAAAAAATCTCATTTGGAGCGCTCTGCGGGACATTCTTATAATCCTCCACGTTCGGGAGCACTTCTGTTATGATCGGCGCCCATCCGAAATGGCGTACAAGGTCCCAGTACAGATAAGCGCGGATGAACTTCACCTCACCTTCAAACCTGGCCTTGAGGCCATCGGTTGTCCATGCAATGTCCTCCTGCTTCTGCAGGTAGAGATTGGCCCTGTAGATGCCTGAGTAGCAACGGTTCCACAGGTCAGAGGATGAGTTGTTTTCCGGTTCCATCTTGAATGACTCCATATCCTGCCACTGGCTCATGTCTGATGCATCAGACCCGCCGCAGAATGCGTCATCTGACCAGATATCGGCCATGGTAGGTGCGAACTGCCAGTTCTGGACTGCATATGCATCATATACGGCCGTGACGGCAAGGAAGGCGTCCCCTTCTGTCTTGTAGTAGTTTGCTTCCGTCTGGCCGGTCTTCGGCTCCAGCTCCAGGAACTCCTTGGAACACGATGAGCCAGCAACCATAACAGCCAGAAAGAAAATGCAGTATAATATTGACCTTTTCATATTTCTGTTATTTTGCATGTTAGAATGTAACATTTAAGCCGGTTATAATGGTACGTGCCTGCGGATATATACCGCGGTCGATTCCGTTGTCAAATACACCGCCCCCGATTTCCGGATCGTAACCTGTGTACCCGGTGAACGTATACAGGTTTTCGGCAGCAACATAAATGCGTACTCTGTTGATCCCGACGGCCCCGGAGACATTCTTCGGCAACGTGTAGCCGAGGGAAATATTCCTCAGTCTGACAAAACTCCCATCCTGGATGTAGAAATCGCTCACGGTTTTCTGGTTCAGGTTGTTGTCAACAAAAGTGACGCGCGGGTAATGATCCGATGTTCCAGGGCCGGTCCAGCGGTCAAGCCAATCTGCAGTGAAGTTGGTCCCGTTCATGTCGTATCTCCTTGTTGCACTGTAAATCTCCTGACCCAGGGCAGCGTAGACGAACATGTTCAGATCAAATCCGTAGATCTCTGCGTTCACGTTAAGACCACCAGTAAAATCCGGGAACGGACTGCCTATCTGCACTCTGTCGGCATCACTGATGGTACCGTCAAGGTTCTCATCCACGAACTTGATGTCGCCCGGCATGGCATTGGGCTGTATTTTAGCTCCTGACTCAGTGACATAAGCATTGATTTCTTCCTGTGTCTGGAAGACACCGTCGGTCCGTATCCCGTAGAACACGCCCATTGGTGTGCCGACCTCTGCATAGATTACTCCGCTCTGTCCGAATCCGCCATCACCTCCCTGAAGTCTTTTCTCTGCATTCTGTATGTCAAGTACCTCACTCTTATTAAACGCACCGTTAACAGATGCAGTGAGGAAGAGCTTGCCGAGCTGCTTTCTGTAGCTCACCTCAGCCTCAAGACCGGAGTTCTTTACCGAACCGCCGTTGATTATAGGTGCCGAGTTGCCAACCAGCATAGGCACCGGGGCTGTTACAAGCCAGTCTTTGGTCTTCTTGATATAATAGTCGAGGGTGACTGACAGGCTGCCTCCAAGTGTGGACATATCAAGACCGAAGTTAGTCTGCTCGGAGGTCTCCCACTTCAGAGAGGGGTTGGCTATCCTCGTAGGCTGCGTACCGTTGTACTGAGTTTTGCTGTCACCAAAATAATATATGTTGGAGTTACCTATCACCGATGTGTAGCCGAAGTTTCCGATGCTTTCATTACCGTTCTGTCCCCAGCTGGCTCTCAGTTTAAGATTGTAGAAGATGTGGCTTAGGTTGGTCATGAAGTCCTCCCTGGAAATAACCCAGCCTACCGAAGCAGAGGGGAAATAGCCGTATTTGTTTTCGTCACCGAACCGTGAGGAACCGTCCCTCCTGATAGTGGCCGTCAGCATGTAACGGTTCAGAAGGTCGTAGTTTACACGGGCAAACAGCGAAGCAACAGTATGTTCGGAATAGCCGCCACCTGCATTGGCACTCTCAGGATCGGTGGCATTATCAAGATATGAATGACCGAAATCATCAAAGATCAGGTCGTTTTTGGAGCCCCAGAGGTTTTCATACATATCCTTGAATGCAGCGGAACCTGCCATAAGTGTCATGTTGTGCACACTAAATGATTTTGAATAGGTAAGAACATTCTCGAAGTTCCACCTTGAATACATGTCAAGTCCCTTATATGCCTTGTCAATCACGCTGAAGTGCATTGCATCAAGGAAATATTCGGGTGTATATGTATCTGTATTCACCATGGCATATTCACCACCGAATGACGACCTGAACACTAGACCTTTCAGTGCCCTGGAAACTGTTCCGAAATCAAACTCCCCGTAAACATTGCCGATCAGTTTGTATGTCCTGGTCTTCGAATTGTTGTAGCTGGCCATTGCAACCGGGTTGGTTATTTCCTGAAGGCCTATTCCGTAGGATTCTGGTGTACCCCAGGTGCCGTCCGAAAACATGACCGGGATAATCGGAGGCATGTTCAGCGCCTGGTTGAGCCCAAGCCCGTAACGGTCGTTGGTGGCAATACCGCGGCTGGTTATTCCGACAAGGTTAATATTACCGCCCAGCTTGAAGAATCCGAAGGTGCCGGCAGCATTGAGCCTGTACCCGATCTTCTCAAAATTGGATTTGCCCTTTGCCACTATACCGTCCTGGCTGAAATAGTTGAATGAGGATGAATATTCCAGTTTGTCGCTACCGCCCGTGAATGAAAGGGAATGGCTCTGTTTGGGCGCATCGTAGTAAAACATCTCATCCTGCCAGTCGGTATTGGCGGTGAAACTTTCAATCTGGGACTGGGAGAACTTCGGACCCAGTCCGCCATTGATCGATGCTTCATTGGTAAGCAGTATATATTCCTGCGTATTCAGAAGCGGGATCTTTTTCCAGGGGTTCTGAAAACCGTAGAAGCCGTCATAGTTTACGGTAAGCTTTGTATCGGTGCGGCCTGTTTTCGTGGTTATCAGCACAACGCCATTGGCGCCGCGGGCGCCGTAGATTGCTGCAGAGGCTGCATCCTTAAGAACCTCAATCGATTCAATGTCGCTGGCATTGAGGAAGTCGGTACCGGCACCGCTCATCGGCAGTCCGTCTATTATGTAAAGAGGCTCAGCGTCGCCGTTGGTTCCGGCACCCCTGATCCGGACCGAGATCTGCGAGCCGGGCTGGCCTGAATTGGCGGTGATGACAACACCTGCCGTCTTACCCTGCAACGCCTGCGTAACCCGCATATCAGCACCTTTCCTCAGGTCATCTCCTTCAACCTTAGCAATTGCCCCGGTAACGAGACTCTTTTTCTGTGTGCCGTAACCTACAACAATTATTTCATCAATAAGCTCCATATCAGAAGCAAGATTGACATCGAGTGTGGTACTCTCCGTCACCACGATCTCCCTGGTGGTCATCCCGACAAACGAGAAAACAAGGGTTGAGTTGGCGGGTACATTGCTTAGCTGATAATACCCGTTCACGTCAGTCATCATCCCAATGGTGGTTCCCTTAACGGAAACACTCACACCGGGAAGAGGCTGACCATCGTCTGCTGACGTTACGACCCCCTTAACCTGCAGTCCCTGTGCATTCAATGCAAGGGAACAGACAAAGAATAAAAGGGTCACGATTGTCTGTTTCATAGATTTTGTTTAGAGTTTAGAGTTAGTTAGATATTTACCGGACATAGACAAAGCGTCCGAAAGCCATCTTAAAGTTAAAAAAACCGAGTTGAACACAGGCAATTCCGACTTACGTCAAAATTACTACAAGATGAGATTTTAATTACATCAATAATACATCGCATTTCAATGTATTTAATTGACAATGTGTTATTTAAATAATTTCAATAAATTTAACGAAATACATCCGAACAAAAAACAGATACTACACCATGGTGAAAGAATCAGATATTTATGAGCAAGCTCGTAAGGTTTGTTTCCCTTTTAATGCCCATCTTCTTCCGGATCCTGTACCGGCATATTTCCACCCCGCGGACCGAAATATTCATAAGCGGTGCAATCTCTTTGGTTGAGATATTCATCTTGAGGAAAGCACAGAGTCTCAGTTCCGTAGGGGTCAGGGAAGGATATTTCAGTTTGAGCCTGTTAAGAAACTCTTCATGAACCTCATCAAATGCGTTTTCAAAAACCTCACGCTGCCTGTTGTTGTCTACCTCTCTGTTTATACCCGAAATAATGTCAAGTATTCTCCTGCCTGTCATTTCATCATTGCAGCTGATCTTCAGCCGGTTCAGCTCATCTTTGAGTGAGATGAGAAACTCATTCCTCCGCACCATGTTCATAGCCTGATTTGCCAGTTCTTTATCGCGTTGAATCATTTCAGCATGAAGCTTTTCATTTCTTATCCGTATAATCTCCTTATCCGCCTCAAGTGCCTGCCTGTTATACTCCTGTTCCCTGGCCTCATAGATACGCTGGTTGTTCAGGCGCTCCCTGATTCTTGACCTCTCTATACGCCTGTTCACGAACCATATTGTCAGCAGAATAAGACTCAGGCAGGAAACAAAATATGCCAGGCAGGCTTTCAGTGACTTGTACCACGGACGGGCTATGGTAAAGTCAAGCGAATCAGGGAGGCTCTCAATACCCAACTGGTTCATTGCCTTGACATGGAATGTGTACTTTCCGTCAGGCAGGTTGGTGTACTCCCTGGTAAATGATCTGCTCCACTCCGACCAGTGGTTGTCAAAACCCTCCAGCATCCAGCTGTACTCAATATTGCCTGCGTTATCATAAACAGGTGCAGTAAAAGAGAACCTGATGTTATTGTTCTTGTATTCAAAGATGAAGGGGGCATTCCCTGTGGAAGAATGACCTTGCCCTCTGCCATAATAGAACACGGAATCCTGATGCAGAGCCTCAGCCCTTGTTATGTATGCAGAGAATTCCTGGTAACCTTTGTTTAAAGTATATGGTGAATAGTGGGCGAACCCATCCTCAGTTCCGAAAAAGATATGATCAGGTGACCACGTGTAAATTGACTCAAACCCATGAATGAACTTCCCGGCGAGGAGCAAAAAGGGAACTGTCACATGCTCGTAAGTGTAGTCCTCCCTGAGCCTGAAGACACCGGTCCTGTTTCTGGATACATACCAGATATTCCCTTCTTCGTCCTCTTTGATAAATGAAATTGCCACTACCGGGCTCAGAAGCTGGTTGAAGTAGACCGACCTGACAAATATGTCGTCAGATGGCGAATATTCGTAAACTTCGGTTTCGGATACGACGATCAGGCGACCCTTGATCTTAAAAAGGCTGAGATAATAGTCTGAGGGCAGCCCGTTCTTCGAGTTGTAGAAACTGTAGCCGGTTACCGAATCAAGGTCACTGCTCAGCCTCACCCTGAATATACCCTTGAATCCGTGGCTCATCCAGATATCACCCTGTTCGTCCTCCTCGAAGATCCTGAATGATTCACTGAAGCCTTCCACCCTCCTGACGAATTTCCATGTACCGTCCTGCCATCTGAACAGAATGATCCCGTTGTAAGTACCTCCGATAAGATACCCGGGGTGGTTTCTCAGTTCCTGAAATTTCCATCCGCCGGCAATATTGCTGATAAGTTCAGCCTTGTCTCCGCTTATTATGAAAGTTCCCCTGTCATGACCACAAAGCAAAACACCCTTATGTACTCCCAGGTACCATACCTGCCGTGAAGTTCCCGGAATCAAATGGTAATCCTCTTCACTATCCCCGCTGCCCCACTCTTTTACATAGAGTCCCTGATTGGTACCGAGATAGATTCGTCCGTCATGAATTACTGTGGCATAGCCTGCCCCGAATCCATCGGAGTTCCTGATAAATGTAAGGGGAGAATTAACCGTAAGGTAATCAATTCCGTTGTCAAGTGCCAACCAGAGATTTCCTGCCCTGTCAGGAAAAACATTCAGGACAGTATTGTTCTGGAGTCCCTTTTTCCTGTTTACCGATTGGACAAGGTTACCTTCAGCATCAATAATCACTAAACCGTTAAGCACTGTGCCCAGCGCATAATAGTGCTCCTGAAGCATGGTGGCGCTGTAAACCTGGTCGCGTATGAGAGTGCTGCTGACAGGAATATCCCACTTTCTCAGCTTCTTCCAGTCATAGATGAAAAGGCCGTTACTGCGGGTGCAGATAATAACTCCGTTGTCTGACCCGTATGGCAGTATCGATGAAATATCGCTCCCGGTCAGTTCCCGGCATCCTTCCATGGGGGTGAGTCTGGAACCGTTGAATTCCATCAGGCCGTTTTCCAGATCGTTGAAGATCAGCCGGTCCCAAACCTGGAACGCACTCTGGAACCGTGACGGCGCAGCAACGACTGTAACCGGTGACCCCTCCCGGTAGAAATATGCCGCATTATACGACTGAAATACAACCTTGTCGCGGTATGAGAAAATATTCCATACATCATCAAAGTTCCGGTATTCCTCGGGAATAAGATCTTTCAGGGAACTGAAAGTCATCTTCCCGTTTGGGGACCAGGCCATCCGGCCTATGTCATTATAGGCTCCCACATAAATATCTCCCCTGTGATCAATATAGACCGACCTCGCCATTGAGAAGTTGGGAATCCTGTAGAGCTGCCAGCGAACACCGTCAAAAACAAGCAGGCCGTCGTTGTTCGCAAAATAGATGAAACCCCTGGTATCCTGTGCAACATCCCAGTTCTGGGCAGCTGCCTGATAGTCACTCTTCGCAAAGTTACGTATGTAGGGAGTGCCCGGCTGCCTTATCACGGCCCAGGCAAAACTGCAGGATAGCAGTATCGCCATCAATAATACGACTGTCTTTCTCAGCATAGACTTGCTAAATACCGTACAATTTATATTTTTTTTATTGTTTCCTGTCCAATGACAGGTAACTTGATTACAAATTAAACCAAACCATGGCCTGTGTGATTTACTTTTAGGTATATTTGCCTGTACCGGCATACTGCCGGACTTAATATTAATTACTGATACGCACAATGGTTAAAGTTGCCCACAACAGGATTCCCAATGAATTTTTCGTGACACAGGGTTCAGGGTGCAGTGAATATGCGATCCACCCCGGATCATACCACATGGCTCTGCATGATGCAGGCATAGCTGAGTACAATATTATGAACTATTCATCGGTGCTGCCTGCAACAGCGAAACTGATGACACTTGATGAGGTTGATATGCCGCCCTACGGATCAGAGCTCTGCTCAATCATGGCCGTAGCCAACGGATACTACGGCGAACATGTTTCGGCAGGAATAATTTTCGCATGGATGTACACCGATGACACCTGTGAGGAAAAGGTAGGAGGGCTTGTCTGTGAACTGGCTGGCTACTTTGACATGGAGGCCCTCGAGGAGAGACTCTATACTGTGCTGCATGACCTTCATGACAGGACATTTGCCAAGTATTATCTGGGCGAACCGACTGTCATACGGGAGTCACTGACCATCGACAAGAGGTACGGAACGGCCCTTGTCGCTCTTTGCTTCGTTAGTTTCCTGTAGTCTCCCGGAGCCCCGGGAGACAGAGAGACTGTAAAAATCCTTCAATCCGTGCAGGAAAAAGGTCTGACGGCATTAATTCCGTAAAAAACAAACTGCCTGCTGCAATGAGCAGACCATGGAAACTGATCAGCTTTTTCACGCCTCCGGCACACTGGAGAAGACCGGTGATTGTCATCCTCGGAGTACTCACAGGAATCTTTTTCTTGCTGCTTAAGATATCCAATGCCACCTCCTATCTTTCCGATGATCCCCGGGTCTGCATCAACTGTCACATTATGACCCCGCAGTTTGCCACATGGTCGCACAGCGCCCACCGTGGCATAACCGACTGCAATGCATGCCATGTGCCTCATGACAGCTTCATCAGGAAATACTATTTCAAGGCGAGTGACGGCCTGCGCCACTCGACAATCTTTACCATGAGGAAGGAGCCTCAGGCCATCTACATCCGTGAGGCCGGAAAGAAAGTGGTCCGGGAGAACTGCCTCCGCTGCCACGCCTCCCTTTTCAGCGACGGTCCGGGTATGCCATACGAAGCCATGGCAGGCAGACATGACCGTCAATGTCTTGAATGTCATCGCTATACACCTCATGACAGGGTAAACAGCATTTCATCCACCCAATTCGCAATCACCCCAACCCTCAGAGAAAAACTTTAGAAAATCAATACCGGAACCTATGTCACTCAAGGAATTTATCTCCAGAAAGCCATGGACGGGCTGGCTTCTCTTCCTGGTCACCGTCGCTGTAGTGTTCTCTCTCGGAATGCTCGCCTCATCAATTGTTGAAAGACGCAGCGAAGCCAAATATGCATACAGGCCGCCAACAGACCTGAAGCCTTACGAGAGTGACAACAGTGTCTGGGGTAAATTCTATCCGCGGGAGTACAAATCGTGGCTGATGACTGCCGATACATCATTCCGAAGCAGGCATGCAGGCAACAAGCCTCTGGACTTGCTCGCCACAGATCCGGAGCTTGTCATCCTGTGGGCAGGTTATGCGTTCTCAAAGGATTACTCACAGGCAAGGGGACATTACTGGGCTGTTGAAGATATCAGGAACACCCTCCGCACAGGTGCGCCGATGACCGCTGAGGCCGGCCCGCAGCCTGCGACTTGCTGGGCATGCAAAAGCCCGGATATTCCGCGAATGATTGACAAAATGGGCGCGGAGAGCTTCTACAAAACCTCATGGGCCTCGCTCGGCCCGGAGATAACAAATCCCATCGGGTGCGGTGACTGCCATAATCCCGAAAACATGACTCTCACAATCACCCGCCCCGCACTGAAGGAGGCCTTTGAACGACAGGGAAGGAATATCAGTGACGCAGGCCACCAGGAGATGCGCAGCCTGGTATGCGCACAGTGCCACGTTGAATATTATTTCAGGGGTGAAGGAAAATACCTCACCTTCCCCTGGGACAAGGGCACTACAGCTGATGAGATTGAATCATATTATGACAGCCACGAATTCTCAGACTGGACACACGCAATCAGCAAGGCTCCGATGCTAAAGGCTCAGCACCCTGACTATGAGCTGTTTAAGATGGGAATTCACGGACAGCGGGGTGTGGCATGCGCCGACTGCCACATGCCCTACATCGCCGAGGGAGGTGTAAAGTACACCAGCCACCACGTGCAGAGCCCGCTGAACATGATCTCGTCAACCTGTGCGGTATGTCACCGTCAGAGCGAGCAGGAACTGTTGAACAATGTCTATGAAAGGCAGGACAAGCTCGCTGAACTGAGAAACCATCTTGAAGAGATTCTTGTATCAGCCCATTATGAGGCAAAAGCGGCATGGGATGCCGGAGCAGACGAGACAGCCATGAAACCCGTGCTGGGCCTCATACGTCAGGCGCAGTGGCGTTGGGACTTCTGTGCTGCAAGCCACGGGGGCTCGTTCCACGCACCGCTGGAGATGGCATCAGTGCTGAGCAACGGGATAATGAAGGCGCTGGAGGCAAGAATTGCCCTCGCCCCGATAATTGCCGAAAAGGGAGTGGAGAAGGTAATAATGCCTGATCTCTCATCCAAAACCGGAGCGCAGAAATCGATCGGTCTCGACATGGAAGCCCTGAAGCGTGAAAAGGAGGAGTTCAAAAAACAGATCCTTCCACTGTGGAATAAGAAATCTGTCTGACAATCAGCTAAGTAAAAGCATTCATCCCTCAACCTCTTGCTATGATTAACCGTCATACAGTAAAGCATTTAGTCGTGATGTTCGTAGTAATCCTTGCCTCAGGAAGCGCCGTGGCGGCTCAACCGGCAAAGCATACGTTCACACTGGGCAGCGACGAGTTCCTGCTTGACGGCAAACCCTTCCGGATAATCAGCGGGGAGATGCATCCCGCGAGGATCCCCGAAGAGTATTGGCGCCACCGGATTCAAATGGCAAAAGCCATGGGGTGCAATACCGTCTCAGCTTACATATTCTGGAATCATCATGAAGCCAGGGAAGGAATCTATGATTTCCGCTCAGGCAACAGGAACATTTCGAAGTTCATGGCAACTGCTGCCGAAGAGGGGATGTGGGTGATAATAAGGCCGGGGCCATATGTATGCGCCGAATGGGAATTCGGAGGCCTCCCCCCTTACCTGCTGCGCAACCCGGGGATTAAGATCAGGTGTATGGACCCGGTCTATATGAAAGCTGTTGAGCGTTATATCTCACGTCTCGCCGATGAGCTTCGGCCTCACCTAGTTACAAACGGTGGACGGGTTCTCTTGATCCAGATTGAAAATGAGTACGGCAGCTATGGCAACGACAGGAACTATCTCGCAGCCCTGAAAGAAATCTGGGTAAAGAACAACATCGATGTTCCCTATTTCACCGGTGACGGTCCCACCGGGTACATGCTTGAAGCAGGGACCCTTCCCGGGTGTGCCGTAGGGCTCGACTCCGGAAGCAGTGAAAAGGACTTTGATCTGGCGGGGAAAATGAATCCGGGCGTACCTGTCTTCTCAAGCGAGACCTATCCGGGCTGGCTGACACACTGGGGGGAGGACTGGGCAAGACCAGACACTTCCGAACTGCTGAGGGAGGTGAAGTTCCTGATGGATACCCGCAAATCATTCAATTTCTATGTCATACACGGCGGAACAAACTTCGGGTTCACGGCAGGCGCCAACTCAGGCGGCAAGGGATATGAACCTGACCTGACAAGCTATGATTATGACGCCCCGATAAACGAGCAGGGCATTGCGACTCCTAAATACATGGCACTAAGGAAGCTGATCGGCTCTTACCTGCCGAAAAAAACAAAACTCCCTCCCATCCCGGAACCTGTACCTGCAATGAGCTTCACTGAGACCGAAATGGTGCCTTTCACCTCAGTATGGGACAACAAGCCGTCTCCCGTTCATTCTGTTCAGCCTCAGCCATTCGAAGCCCTTGGGCAGGATTACGGGTTCATGCTTTACGTCACCCGTCTTATCGGACACAAGGGAGGAAAACTTGTGGTAACAGAGCTTCATGACTATGCCACGGTCTTCGTCGACGGAAAATATATTGGTACTCTTGACAGGAGGCTGGGCATTAATTCAATTGAACTTCCGCGGAGCAGTTCGGAAAGACCGGTACTTGAGATTTTCGTTGAAGCCATGGGCAGGATAAACTTTGCGCAGGCCATGATTGACCGCAAGGGCATTACCGACAGGGTGACTCTGAACGGCATGACACTGATGAACTGGGAAATATACGGATTCCCGATGACCGGAGACTTAGTCGCGGCACTGAAGGAGACCGCAGGAGAAATGACAAAACCCGGCATCTTTTTCAAAGGCACCGTTAAACTTGATCAGACGGCCGACACCTTCATTGACATGACCAATTTCATGAAGGGCTTTGTCTGGGTGAACGGCCATAACCTCGGACGATACTGGGAAATCGGCCCGCAAACCAGGCTCTACTGTCCCGCCTCGTGGCTGCAAAAAGGAGAAAATGAGATAATCGTTTTTGACCTGCACAAAACCTCTTCCGGTTCAGTGAGGGGCTTCGGGGCAATGAACTGAGGCCGGTTTACCGGATTCCGGTTATCGCTGAAAGCAGAAAATAGAATCCCGCTGCAAAAAGCATTGATACCGGGATTGTCAGGATCCATGCATAGAGGAGGTTGATGGTCACACCCCATCTCACGGCAGTGACTCTTTTGGTCAGTCCCACACCCATGATGGCACCGGTGATTGTATGGGTAGTGCTGACAGGAATTCCGAATGCCTCCGTGCCAAACAGTAGTATGGCTCCGGCTGACTCGGCGGCCACTCCTTCAAACGGGGTAAGTTTGGTTATCTTCGAGCCCATTGTCTTGACAATGCGCCAGCCCCCGATCAGGGTTCCCAGGGCAATTGCGCTGTAGCATCCCAGGACTATCCAGTGCGGTATGTCATGCACCTTCCCGTTCACCATTTCTATTTGTGCCCAGTGAGGCACCTCCTGTACTCCGTTGAAATAGACCATCAGCGCTGCCGCAATTATCCCCATCACCTTCTGGGCATCATTGCCGCCGTGTCCGAGGCTGAAAAGGGCAGATGAAAGCAGCTGGAAGCCCTTAAACCGCTTCTCGAGACGGAAGGGATTGCCGCGCCTGCTGATCCACAGCAGGGCGATGGACAGAAGGTAAGACATGAACATCCCCAGCAGCGGAGCCAGGAAGATGAATGCGGCAATTATAGCTATCTTGCCGGTGTGCACGACATCCCATCCCGTATAGGCAATGGCAGCGCCTGCAAAACCACCTACCAGGGTATGTGACGAGCTTGATGGAATGCCGAGATACCATGTCAGGAGATTCCATAGGATGGCAGCGAGTATACCTGCCAGTATAACCATCATGGTAATGGCAGAGGTGTCAACGATCTTTGCAATAGTATCGACTATATTCATCTCAAAGACGAGGTATGCCAGCCAGTTGAACGCTGCAGCCCAGACAACGGCCTGAAAAGGAGTAAGGACTTTCGTGGAAACCACGGTGGCAATCGAATTGGCCGCATCATGAAAACCGTTGATCAGGTCAAAGGCAAATGCCAGGAAAACTATAATAATCAGGATCGTGAGGTCCATCGGAGAGTTTTATGCGATTTTGATGATCACGGATGTGAGTATATCGGCAACGTCGTCACAACGGTCAACAGCCTTTTCGAGGGCTGCAAGCACATCCTTTTTCTTTATCAGTTCAATGGCTTCGGTCTCCTCCTGAAACAATTTTGCAAGATACCTGTGGTTGATGTCATCGGCATGTTCCTCTATCTCCCCTATCCTGTGGCAGTTATCCTTGTATTTTGACAGGTTGAGCACGTCACGCAGGCCGTTGAAGGCAGTGTTTATTTCGATTGAAGCATTCCTGATCAGTTCGGCCATTTCACGGAACTCCTGCGGTATTTCCCTGACCTTGTACAGATTGGTCTGTTTGGCAGCGCCGTACATCAGGTCGAGAACCGAATCGGTAGCGTGAATAAGCTCAAAAATATCCTCCCTGTCAAACGGAGTGATGAATGTGCTGCTGAGAGTCTTATAAAGATTTTTTGCAATCTGGTCACCGATAAGTTCAGCCTCCTTGATCTTCTGACCAAGAACCTCACGCTTTTCAGCAGATGACTCCTTCATGAACTCAACAAGAAGATCAGCGCCCACAATCAGGTTGGCTGAGGCATCCTTGAACAGTGGGTAGAACCTGCCCTCCTTAGGGGCCAGGTACGAAAAAATCTTATCGAGTTTCATGCAAGCAGTAAGATATGGTTTGACAAGCGTCAAAATTATATTAATGGTTTCAGTCGCGAAAGGATATTTTCAGGAATGTTCAATAATTGTTAATTACCAATCTGCCTGAATTCTTGACGACTTTAGCTATCTTGCGGCCAAACAACCAGATTTCAGGTATGAAAATTACATTCTACGGGGCTGCCAGAGAGGTGACCGGCAGCAAGATACTTGTCGAAACAGAACACGGCAAAAAAATACTTCTCGACTGCGGACAGTTCCAGGGGAAGGGACTTGAAACCGATGGGCAGAACAGGGCTCTGCCCTTCTCTCCCGCCTCAATTGATCATATCATTCTTTCACATGCCCATATTGATCATTCGGGATTGATACCCTTCGTGTTCCGTCACGGATTCTCAGGATCAGTTGTATGCACCGGTGCAACCCGGGACCTGTGCTCAATAATGCTTGCAGACTCAGGCAAGATACAGGAGCATGATACATTTACCTTCAACAAAAGGAGGGCGAAAAAAGGCCTGCCTCCGGTTGAACCGCTTTACACCCAGGCAGATGCCATCTCGTCGATGAAGCTCTTTATCTCCGTTGCCTATGACCGTAAGTTCCGGATAGATGACTATACAACAGTAAGGTTCACGAACACAGGCCATATGCTTGGGAGCGGTGTGATCACGCTGGAGCTTATGGAAAAGGACGGAATCAAACGTCTTGCCTACACCGGTGACATCGGCAGGCCCGTCAACAGGATCCTCAGGAGTCCTGAGCCTTTTCCCCAGGCAGACTTTCTCATCATGGAGTCAACCTACGGAGACCGACTCCACCCGGGCATGAAGGAATCCGATGAAGACCTGTTCAGGGTAGTACAGAGGACATGTGTCGAAAAGAGGGGAAAGCTTATCATTCCCGCCTTCAGTGTGGGACGTACCCAGGAGATCGTTTACTCTCTCAATACCTTGTACAATGCCAACCGGCTGCCAAGGGTTGATATATATGTAGACAGTCCGTTATCGGTCAACGCTACCAATATTTTCAGATTGCATCCCGACTGCTTCAATGAGAATCTCAGGGAGGTAATGCTCAATGACCCGGATCCGTTCGGATTCAATTCCCTCTTCTATATCACATCCGTCGAGCAATCGAAAACCCTGAACGACATTAAACAACCGGTGATCATTATCTCATCGTCGGGAATGATGGAAGCCGGGCGAGTGAAGCACCACCTGGCAAACAGCATCAGCAACCCAGCCAACACCGTCCTTGTAGTCGGTTATTGTGCACCACCGACCCTCGGTGCGAGGCTCGTCAGGGGAGAAAAGGAGGTATCAATTCACGGAACCAGGTACCCGGTGAATGCAGAAATTGAAAGGATAGAATCCTACTCCGGCCACGGCGACTACAGGGAGATGGGTGATTATATCTCCTGCCAGGACATGGCCAGGCTCAGGAACACATTCCTTGTGCACGGGGAATATGAAACACAGGTTACCTACCGGGCTTACCTGGAGACCAGGGGAATCAAAAATATTGAGATCCCGGACTTCGGGAAATCCTATACTTTATGATTTTTCTTTCAGATTCGAACCTAAATCCTATTTTTGCACAAAATTTCTGAGATATGTTCATATTAATGGTTGTCCTCTTTTTGCTGGGTTACCTGGCAATTGCCCTCGAGCACCCTCTGAAGATTGAGAAGGCTGCAAGCGCCCTCCTGCTGGGGTCCATTCTGTGGGCTCTTTATGCTCTCTTCAGTGAACAGGTGCTGGCTCTCGGCTTCTCCCCTTCGTGGGAAGAGATAAAGATGATGGCGCAGGAGATCCTTCACAACATCGTACCCGCGATGAGTTCCGACCAGTTTGCCACCTCACCATTCCGGGAGACTGTCGAGCTTGCGGGCCATTCAAACGCATTTGTGATGGAGGAGCTGTCACATCACCTCGTTGATATTGCCGAGATCCTCTTCTTCCTTTTCGGTGCCATGACTATAGTGGAGGTGATTGACCAGCACCATGGTTTTACTGTGATCACCGACAGGATCAACACAAAAAGCAAGGTTAAACTGCTATGGGTGATTGGGTTCCTCACCTTCTTCATGTCTGCAGTACTTGACAACCTTACAACAACCATCGTGATGATTGCGCTTCTCAGGAAGCTCATCTCGGATAAACCTACGCGATGGCTCTTCGCAAGTCTGATAGTGATAGCAGCGAACGCCGGAGGTGCCTGGTCACCGATCGGTGACGTGACGACGATAATGCTCTGGATCGGAGGACAGATCACGACAGTGAACATAATACTCATGATATTCCTGCCAAGTCTGGTAAATATGATTGTGCCGTTAACACTGCTTTCATTCATGGTTTCAGGTGAGGTTAACAGGCCGGAGAAGCCGCACGGTTCAACAGACATCACCACCCCTTTCGAGAGAGGATTCATTCTTATTCTGGGTGTCTCCATGCTGTTGTTTGTTCCGGTATTCAAGACACTCACGCATCTTCCGCCCTATGTGGGTATGCTCTTCGGACTCGGAATACTGTGGCTGGTTTCAGAGATAATGCACCGCAACAAGGAGGAAGAGATCAGGAAGAAACTGACCATTTACAATATTGTAAAGAAGGTGGACACCCCTACGATCTTCTTTTTCCTGGGAATTCTGCTGGCCGTTGCCGCGCTGCAGAGTGCTGGTCACCTAAGCCTGCTCGCAGGGTGGCTTGATGAAAAGCTGGGTAACATCTACCTTATCAATATTGCTATCGGAACCATCTCGGCCGTAGTTGACAACGTTCCCCTGGTTGCAGGTGCGATGGGGATGTATGATATTGTTACCCCTGACATGCTGCGTATTGCTACCGACCCGGCCTATGCTGGTTTCTTCGTACAGGACGGATTGTTCTGGGAGCTGCTGGCCTATTGCGCAGGCACTGGAGGCAGCATGCTGATAATAGGTTCTGCTGCCGGTGTGGCTGCAATGGGGCTTGAAAGAATAGACTTCATCTGGTACATGAAGAAAATATCATGGCTGGCCCTTGCAGGATACCTTTCCGGGGCAGCTGCTTACTGGGTGCAGGCACAGGTACTGCACTGATAATGGTCAGTTCATTCATTGCAAACAAAAAAGAGAGGCCGGAATTCCGGCCTCTCTGATTCATAAATCATCCTAGTATCTCGGTTCACGATCCTTGTCGCGAAAATCGCGTCGCGGTCTGAAAGGCTTCTTTTCTGCCTTGGGCTCAGATCTCTTCACGATGATCTGACTACCATCGAGCTCTGAGTTGTTGAGCTTTTCGATAGCTTCATAACCTGCACGGTCATCTGCCATCTCTACGAAACCGTAACGCTTTGAAAAGCCGGTTTCACGGTCCATAATTACTTTTGCGGAGATTACCTCTCCAAATTTGCTGAAAAGTTCCTGAAGGTCTTCTGCTTTGGTTACAGAGCTCAGCTTGGCTACAAAAATGTTCATCTGAAAATTAATTAAAATGTTAATAAAAATAATTAAATCAGCAGGTTAGGC
>JBAQCQ010000044.1:0-15730 GCA_049294275.1 Bacteroidales bacterium | reverse complement strand
GTCATTACCACTCCATTCAGCGAGTATATGAAAATCATTGTCGAACCAACCACGGAACGGAATTTCAAGGAAGGCCGTTACCTGGACTATGTCAAGTTTAAGTTCCTGAAATCACTGATCCCGCTGGTAGAGGATAAGTACAAACAGTATTTTCCGGGCTTCACCGGAGAGACGAAAACAGCCTCTGCCAGGGAAATGGATGAATGGCTTAATAATTTTGGAATCAATATTTTACATAAAGGAGAATCGTTTGAAAATGTTCTCAAGATACACAGCCTGATAACCAAATATCCTGATCTGGACTTATTTGTTCAGACCAATCCATCTTACTGTTGTCCATCCCTGGTGACAGAAGCGATGAAGTCAAAAATTGAAGAAATCACCGGCGTTCCCGTGGTCACAATTGAATATGACGGAACAGCAGGTTTAAAAAATGAAGACATCATTCCTTACCTGAAATACCGGAAGAAAAAAAAGGCGTCATGATAAGATGCATACCAGTTAGCAAGGAGCATGGGGTATGGAGCCCGGAGCAGGCTGGTGAACGAAGTGAGGCAGTCCCGCGCAGCGGGAGGGAATGCTGGCGGTCCGCCGGATAGCGGAGAGGCAGTCCCGCGCAGCGGGAGGGCGCGGGGCAAGAGGTGGTGCTGAGGCAAAGTATCCCCTCCTCAGCCAGAGCTCTCCCCGGGGACTCAGCAAAGCGGAACCTGGTCAGTAAATCTGTCATAAAAGCGGAAAAAAATATTTGACTCCTGAAGAAATTTTCTTATCTTTGATCATTCCTATTTAGGAATTATTCTTAGTTGATGAATCATACCGATTATAAAATACTGCTCAGGGAACACGGACTGAAGGTTACACCTCAGAGAATGGCTGTTTTAGAGGCTGTTGAGGTGCTGCAAGATCACCCGACGGCTGACGAGGTGGGTAGCTTTATCAGAAAATCGTATCCGAATATTGCTACAGGCACGGTCTACAAGACACTGGAAACACTTGTCGACAAAAAAATGATTATACGAGTCAAAACTGACAGGGGCATACTCAGGTACGATGCTGTCAGGGAAGTGCATCACCATCTTTACAGTGCTGAATCAGACCGCATTGAAGACTATTATGATGCTGATCTGACCAGGATCATAAATCGCTACTTTAAAAAGAAGAAAATCCCGAATTTCAGGATAGATGATATTAAACTTCAGATAATGGGGAGCTTTACCGGCAAAACCAAAAGGAATATAAATCGCTCAACAACAGATAACCGTTAAATCAAAAGAAACATGGCAAAGAAAAAACTCACCACCGCAGCAGGCAGGCCGTTCTTCGAGATCGAAGACAGCATGACCGCAGGTCCGAGGGGACCGGTATTGCTCCAGGATTACCATCTCCATGAAAAGCTGGCTCACTTCAACCGCGAGCGGATCCCGGAGAGGGTTGTTCATGCCAAGGGAACCGGTGCTTTCGGCACTTTCACCGTGACCGGCAACATTACCAGATACACCAAAGCGAAGCTCTTCAGCAAGGTCGGCAATAAATGCAGGGTCCTTGCCCGGTTCTCGACCGTTGGCGGAGAGAAGGGCAGTGCAGACACCGAACGTGACCCCAGGGGCTTTGCCATCAAGTTTTACACCGAGGATGGCAACTGGGACCTTGTCGGTAACAACACCCCTGTCTTCTTCGTCAAGGATGCAAAGAAGTTCCCTGATTTTATTCATACCCAGAAACGTGACCCGAAGACCAACCTCAAGAGTCCGACCATGATGTGGGATTTCTGGAGTCTTAATCCCGAGAGCCTCCACCAGGTGATGATCCTCTTCAGCGACCGTGGCACTCCCGACGGTTACAGGTTCATGAACGGCTTCGGAAGCCATACCTTCTCAATGTACAACACTAAGAACGAACGGGTATGGGTCAAGTTTCACTTCAAGACACAGCAGGGCAACAAAACCCTTACCGGCCCTCAGGCCGTGGAGCTGAGAGGAAAGGATCCCGATTACTCACAGCGCGATCTTGTAGACGCAATCGCCAGGAAGGATTTCCCGAAATGGACGCTTAAGATCCAGGTGATGACTGATGAACAGGCCAAAAAGTTCAAATGGAATCCCTTCGACGTCACAAAAGTCTGGCCGCATAAAGAGTACCCTCTCATCGAAGTTGGCGTGATGGAACTGAATGAAATCCCGGCTAACTATTTCGCCGAGGTCGAGCAGGCTGCATTCGCTCCGTCAAATACTGTTCCCGGAATAGGCCTATCACCTGACAAGATGCTGCAGGGACGCATACTGGCTTATCCGGATGCACACCGTTACAGACTCGGCGCCAATTATGAGCAGCTCCCCGTGAACAGGCCCATTGTGCCGGTGTATAATCACCAGAGAGACGGTTTCATGGCCCTCGATGGCAACAGAGGCTCAGCTCCCAACTATTATCCCAACAGCTTTGATGATATCGAGGCCGATAAGGAGTACAAGGAGCCGCCGATGAGCATCGAATCAGATGTGGCTGACACGTGGAACCGGAACAAAAATGACGATGACCACTACTCACAGCCGGGAACTCTCTTCAGAAAAGTCATGACAGACTCGGAGAGAGTTAACACCGTGTCTAATTTCGTGGGTGCACTGAAGGGTGTTTCCGGCCCGAAAAGGAAAGAGATACTGATGCGTCAGCTCGGTCATTTCTATAAGGCCGACAAGGAGCTTGCAATGATGGTGGCAAAAGGACTCGGAATTAAATATCCCGCAAAATAATCAACCCGGGACTGACAATTTAATTGTATTCAATATGGCACAAAAAGGAAGAGAAATCGTAAAAATGAATGTTGATGAGCTCATCAACCTTCTGAACAAGGCGCTGGCTGACGAGTGGCTGGCGTACTACCAGTACTGGATAGGCGCCAAGGTGGTCAGGGGGCCGATGAAGGATGCAGTGATAGCCGAGCTCGATCTGCATGCTACGGAAGAATTGTCGCATGCTGTAATGCTCACCGCAAGGATAATACAACTCGGAGGTACTCCCGTACTCTCTCCCGCTGAATGGATGAAGATAACCAACTGCGGCTATGATGCACCAACAGACCCCTATGTCGAAAAGGTACTGGAGCAGAATATAAAAGGAGAACAGTGCGCAATCAAGACCTACAACCATCTCCTCGACCTTACCCGCGTGGGTGACCCGGTTACTTACAACATTATCCTTACAATCCTGTCTCAGGAGGTAGAACATGAGGAGGACCTTGATGCTCTAAGGGAGGACCTTGAGCTGATGCTGGCGAGAAGGAAATGAGGAATTAAGAGTTAAGAATTAAAAATTGAAATCAATTAATTTATTATTAATCAATTAAATACATAAAATGGACAACACACAGGTAAATGCGATGCCGCGCATCGGTGACAAAGCACCGGAATTCAAGGCAGTGACAACACAAGGCGAGATCAGCTTCCCGTCAGACTACTCGGGCAGCTGGGTGATTCTCTTCAGCCATCCGGCTGACTTTACCCCCGTCTGCACCAGCGAGTTCATGACTTTTGCCTCAATGGAAGAAAAGTTTGCGAAGGCCAATACCAAACTGGTAGGACTGTCGGTTGACGGACTCTACAGCCACATTGCATGGCTCCGTACAATCAAGGAGAAAATCGAGTACAAGGGTATGAAAAATGTAGAGGTTAACTTCCCACTTATTGAGGATATAACCATGTCAGTTGCCGGAAAGTATGGAATGATCATGCCGGGTGAGTCAACTACCAAGGCCGTAAGGGCAGTATTCTTCATTGACCCCAAGGGGATCATCCGAACAATTATCTATTATCCTTTGAACCTCGGCCGTAACTTCGATGAGCTTTACAGGGTGATCATTGGCCTTCAGACAGCTGATGCATTCTCTGTTGCGCTGCCTGCTGACTGGCAGCCGGGTGACGATGTCATCGTTCCTACTGCCGGATCATGCGGCGTGGCCAAACAGCGTATGGAGAGCAAGGATGAGATGAAGTGCTACGACTGGTTCTTCTGCACGAAGAAACTTGACAAGCAAAAAGTGCTCAGCACGATCCTGAAAAAATAATCATTCCGCTGAGATTCTGATAGCGCAGCGACGATCCCAAAGGACGTCGCTGTTTTTTCAGTATGATTGTTTATGAACGTTCCTTACTGCACGGCCCGAAGGTTCATTCTGGTTCCGGAAGGACTCATCCCAGGCCAGCGCCTCTGCCGTGCTGCAGGCCACTGAAGGTACTGACGGAACTGTCATGGCTGCGGTCTCAGAAGGGAAATGTTCAGCAAAGACAGACCGGTAATGATACTCCTCCTTTGTCAGTGGGGTGTTGAACGGGAACCTGTACCTGGCAGTCGCCATCATGGCATCGGTTACCTGCTGCGAAGCAAGCTCCCGCAGGGTGTCAATCCACCTGTACCCCACCCCGTCCGAGAACTGCTCCTTCTGCCGCCATACGATCTCATGAGGAAGGTAATCTTCGAACGCCTTTCTGAGCAACCATTTCTCCATCCTGCCGTTGCCCGCCATCTTGTCTGCCGGGTTAAGGCGCATAGCCACATCAAGAAACTCCTTGTCGAGAAAGGGTACACGGCCTTCAACTCCCCATGCAGCCAGGGACTTATTTGCCCTGAGGCAGTCGTAGAGATTGAGCTTGCTGATCTTGCGGACCGTTTCCTCATGGAATTCACGAGGACCGGGAGCCTTGTGAAAATATAGATATCCCCCGAATATTTCGTCGGCGCCCTCACCTGAGAGCACCATCTTCACTCCCATTGATTTTATCACCCGTGCCATCAGGTACATGGGCGTTGAGGCCCTGACCGTAGTTACATCATAAGTCTCGAGGTAATAAATCACATCACGAACTGCATCGAGCCCCTCCTGCAAGGTAAAGTGGATCTCATGATGTACGGTCCCGATATGGTCGGCAACCTTTCTGGCGGCTGCCAGATCAGGGGATCCCTCCAACCCTATGGCAAACGAGTGCAGCTGGGGCCACCACGCTTCTGCAGTGTCGTCTGTCTCTATACGGCGGGCAGCATATTTTTTTGCTATGGCCGAAATGACCGAGCTGTCAAGACCGCCCGAGAGAAGCACCCCGTACGGCACATCAGACATCAACTGGCGATGTACGGCTCTCTCAAGAGCTTCACGCAATACGCCAATGTCAGTAGTGTTGCCGGCCACCGCCTCATATGAATTCCACTCACGCTTGTACCATTTCGTAAAGTCCCCGTCCCTGCTGTAGTAGTAATGACCCGGAGGGAAGAGCTCTATCTTGCTGCAAATCCCCTCAAGAGCCTTCAGCTCTGATGAGAAATAGAGGTTGCCGTAAACGTCCCACCCCAAATAAAAGGGGATGATCCCTATATGATCACGTGCCGCAAGGTAACAGTCGTTAACCTCATCATAGAGCACAAAGGCAAAAATGCCGTTCACCTCATCCAGAAAACCAGCGCCCTTGTCGGCATACAGCGCCAGTATAACTTCACAGTCGGACTGGGTGGTGAAATCATATTTCCCCCTG
This sequence comes from Bacteroidales bacterium, assembly GCA_049294275.1. Classification (GTDB taxonomy): domain Bacteria; phylum Bacteroidota; class Bacteroidia; order Bacteroidales; family VadinHA17; genus SR-FBR-E99. The sequence goes on along the minus strand of JBAQCQ010000044.1, from coordinate 10,214 downwards.
TAACGCTCTCTTATCTCCCGGTGATTGTAAATCTCCCCGTTGACACCCAGAATAAGCCTGCGGTCGCGGCTGTAAAGCGGCTGGCCGCCCGACTGGGGGTCAACAATGGATAATCTTTCATGGGCAATTATAGCCTTCCCGCTGCAATAGATTCCTGACCAGTCGGGACCGCGATGCCGGAGTTTCTTTGACATTCCGAGCACCTTTGGCCGCAGCTCTTCCGCACTGGTTTTCAGTTCAAAAACACCAACAACCCCGCACATATTATAAATAATGATTTATGAAATTAAGGGAGCAAAAATATATATATTTATTCAATGCGGGATATTCTATTGATGAATTTTATTATTTCTGTTGGTTTAATTAATAATTTATACTACAAACTACTGCTTATTGCTCTCCCTGCAAACTGGCTCCTTCGCTATCCCGACATACCATGTCGGGACTTAACGCTCGGCTCTCTATTGCCTTCAGTCTGACCCCTGTTGTCTCTTATTATAACTATCAAAGAAATCATTCCCCTTGTCATCAGTCAGAATAAATGCTGGCATGTTCTTCACAACTATCTTCCTGACAGCCTCCATCCCCAGCTCTTCGAAATCGACCACCTCAACCGAAATGATATTCTCCTCGGCCAGGATGGCGGCCGGTCCGCCAACCGAACCCAGGTAGAACCCACCGTACTTTTTGCATGCATCAATGACCTGCCTCGAGCGGTTCCCCTTGGCAAGCATTATCATAGACCCCCCAAGACTCTGGAAGAGATCAACATAACCGTCCATTCGTCCTGCTGTAGTTGGGCCGAATGACCCGGAAGCCATCCCCTTCGGTGTCTTCGCCGGACCTGCATAATAGACCGGGTGATTCTTAAAATAATCCGGCATGGGCTTGCCTTCATCGATCATCTGTTTTATCCGGGCATGGGCCATGTCACGAGCCACTATAAGTGTCCCGCTGAGGCTGAGCCTTGTCCTGACCGGGTATTTGGTCAGCTCTGCCAGTATCTCCTTCATCGGCCGCTCAAGGTCTATCTTAACGGGTTTGTCAATCTCGGGAGCCTTCTCAGGCATGAACCTGGCAGGCTCGGTCTCCAGCTGCTCAATGAAGATCCCCTCAGCGGTGATTTTGCCCTTTATGTTGCGGTCAGCGCTGCAGCTGACGCCAATGCCAACCGGACATGAGGCGGCATGGCGCGGAAGGCGGATGACCCTCACATCGTGAACAAAGTATTTGCCACCGAACTGGGCACCGACGCCAAATTCCTGGCAGATTAGTTCAATTTTCTCCTCCCACTCCCTGTCGCGGTACGCACGGCCGGCCATGTTCCCGGTCGTTGGCAGATCATCAAGATAACCGGCAGAGGCGAGCTTCACAGTCTTTAGCGTCATCTCCGCCGAGGTTCCTCCGATGACCACTGCCAGGTGATACGGCGGACAGGCCGAGGTGCCAAGATCCTCTATCTTCTCGCGGATGAATTTCCTGAGTGAGGCCTCATTAAGCAACGACTTTGACTGCTGATAAAGGAAAGACTTGTTTGCCGAGCCACCGCCCTTGGCGATGAAGAGCAACCTGTACTCACCCCCGGGACAAGCAGCTATGTCAATCTGCGCAGGCAGGTTACTGCCTGTGTTCTTTTCCGTAAACATAGTTGTCGGCACAATCTGCGAATAACGAAGGTTTTTTTCGTTATAGGTCTCCCATATACCCTTGCTAAAATGAAGCGCATCATCAGCACCGGTGAAAACATCCTCTCCCTTCCAGCCCATCACGATGGCCGTGCCGGTATCCTGGCACCACGGAAGCTTTCCTTCTGCAGAGATCACGGTGTTGCGGAGCATGATCCACGCCACAAACCGGTCGTTGTCAGTCGCATCCGGATCTCTGAGAATATACGCGAGCTTTTCAAGATGGGAGGTACGAAGATAAAAGTTCACATCGATGAACGCCTGCTGTGCCAGCATCCTGAGAGCCTCAGGTTGCACCTGCAGGATCTTCCTGCCGCAGCATTCGGTCATCCTGACATGGTCAGCGGAAAGAAGACGGTACCTTGTTTCATCCTCCCCGTGCTGGAAAGGCTTCTCATAGATGAATTCTGCCATTGTCTTTATGTTTTTGTGTGATACAGTATCAAATATACTAAAATGGAAGGCAATCGACAATAGTCTTCAGTAGGCAGTCCTCAGCCGGCAGTCAGGCCCCCGGCTCAGGAGAAAGATCAACCCTGATCCCTAAGCGCGTTGAGTAGCCGCTAAGCAGGCGGATGAAGGGTTTTCTATTTGGATTAAGTCTAAATAATGGGTAATTATCAAAATTATGCTGCAGGCCGAAAACGTTTGAAATAACAAATCCAACGCAAACGCCCGAAAAATCGGCCTGCAGAAGCTTCCAAACCCTGTTGCGGAACCGGATTTTCAACTAATTTTGAGTGAGTTATGTGATTCTGGTATTAAAACTAACATCTAACAAACTATGAATGTGATCTTCAGGCGGAAACCAACGCTCTCCTTCTGGCAGATCTGGAATATGAGCTTCGGGTTCCTGGGCATCCAGTTTGGCTTTGCCCTTCAGAACGGGAACGTGAGCCGTATCTTTCAGACACTCGGCGCTGACATCGACAATATTCCGATTCTCTGGATAGCCGCTCCCGTAACGGGCCTGCTTGTTCAGCCGATCATAGGCCACATGAGTGACAAGACCTGGAACCGCCTGGGACGGCGGCGCCCCTACTTCCTTACCGGGGCAATACTGGCCACCCTCGCCATGGCAATCATCACCAATTCGCCAACATGGATAGTCGCTACAATGATGCTCTGGATAATGGACGCATCATTTAACATCTCCATGGAGCCTTTCAGGGCATTCGTAGGAGACATGCTGCCTTCCAAACAGCGTACCATGGGGTTTGCGATGCAGAGCTTCTTCATCGGTATAGGTGCCGTCATTGGCAGCTTTCTTCCATGGATGCTCGCAAACTGGTTCAACGTAGCAGAGGTGCCTGCCGAAGGCAAACTCTTACCCTTTAACCTTAAACTATCATTCTATATCGGCGCAGCGGTCCTTCTGCTGGCCGTTCTCTGGACCGTTCTCCGCACGAAGGAGTATTCACCCGAAGAGCTCGAGGAGTTTGAGAAGGGAGAGAAGGTAGCCCGCGGTGAATTAATGGAGCAGCAGAGAGCAGAGAGCAGGCAACGGGACGAAAGCAGACCTGTCAATTTCTACCGGGCAGGAATCATCTGGCTGACAATTGGCCTGATTTTTACGTTCATACTCTCAAGGGTTGACCTCGAGAAGGAGTTGTACGTGGTTACCGGCGGTGTGGCCTTCTTCGGCCTGCTGCAGATCCTGGCCGGTGCTCTTAAATCAGCAGGCAGGGGAGGCAACGGACTCAACAGCATCCTAACTGATCTGAAGCACATGCCGGCTACGATGAGTCAGCTTGCCGTCGTTCAGTTCTTCACCTGGTTTGCCCTGTTCTCACTCTGGATATATACCACATCGGCTGTAACTTCACAGGTTTACGGTACCTCAGATACCACTTCCCTTGCCTACAACAAGGGTGCAAACTGGGTTGGCGTGCTCTTCGGCGTATATAACGGATTCTCGGCACTGGTGGCTTTCCTGCTGCCAGTCCTCGCAAAATACACCTCAAGGAAGCTGACCCATACCATCTGCTTAATGATCGGGGGCCTCAGCCTTATCTCGATAAGCCTGATCCACACACCCGGCATGCTGGTGCTCCCGATGCTCGGCATCGGTCTGGCGTGGGCAAGCATCCTCTCGATGCCTTATGCCATACTGACCGGCTCACTTCCCCACAACAAGATGGGAATCTACATGGGCATCTTCAACTTCTTCATCGTTATCCCCCAGATACTTGCAGCCAGCATCCTCGGATCGATGGTCAAGCATCTCTTTGACGGAAATACAATGCTTGCACTGGTGGCCGGAGGAATCTCCATGGTCATTGCCGCCGTATCTGTCCGGTTCGTGAAAGACGTGGACGACAAAAGATAGCAATGGAACTGAAAGGATGCATTTTTGACCTTGACGGGGTCATCGTAGACACTGCAAAGTACCACTTCATGGCCTGGCGTCGCCTGGCCAAAGAGCTTGGATTCGAGTTTACCCTTGAACACAACGAAGCGCTGAAGGGTGTCAGCCGCATGGCTTCACTTGAGATTCTGCTTAAGACCGGCGGGATATCAGTCAGCGAAAAGGAGAAGGAGCGCCTTGCCGCACGCAAGAACAGATGGTATGTTGAATTCATCTCCGGCATGACACCTGATGAGATCCTGCCGGGAAGCATAAGGCTGTTGAAGGCCCTGCGGAAGGAAGGAATACTCACTGCAATTGGCTCGGCCAGCAGGAATGCCGGAACAATACTCGACGGCATCAGGCTGCGCGATATGTTCGACGTGATCGTCGACGGAAACAAGATACACAAGGCAAAACCCGATCCCGAAGTCTTTCTCCGGGGCGCGCAGGAGATGAATCTTAATCCGTCAAACTGCATTGTCTTCGAGGATGCCCGGGCAGGCATAGAAGCTGCCATCGCAGGGGGCATGAAATGTGTGGGCGTGGGTAATCCGGAACTGCTCGGTAAAGCCAACCTTGTCATTCCCGGCCTGAACAAAATTACTGTTAAACAACTGAGAAACCTATAGTCCGAAATGCCAGATTCACGATTTCAACCTGATGAGTGGAAAATCATCGAGACACGATTTGAACCTGAGAGAGGCCGCGACTCCGAGAGCATCTTTGCCCTCGGGAACGGAATGATGGGACAAAGGGCAAACTTTGAGGAGACCTACTCCGGTGACACCCTGCAGGGAACCTACCTGGCAGGCATATACTACCCCGACAAGACCGTAGTGGGATGGTGGAAGAACGGTTACCCGGAATACTTTGCAAAGGTGCCTAACGCACCCTCATGGACCGGCATCATCGTCCGGATCGACGGCGAGGAGCTTGACCTTGCCAGGTGTAAAGTGAAACGTTTCCACAGGGAGCTCGACATGAAGGAAGGGATGCTTACACGAACCTTCACCGCGTTGATGCCCTCGGGCAGGACGGCAGAGGTAAGGGCGCAGAGGTTCCTCTCGATGAGCGAACCGGAAAGAGCCGCCCTCAGATATTCCGTTCGCATAACCGGAGGCAGCGGAACAGCAGAGATAATTCCATGGCTCAATGCCGATGTCTATAATGAGGATGCCAACTATGACGAGAAGTTCTGGGAGAATGAGTCAGCCCGGCATAACGGAACCGCAGCTGTGGTTACGGCACAGACGCGCAAGACTGCCTTTGTCGTCTCCACGGCAATGCAGAACACCTTTACCGTGAACGGCAAGCCGGTAAAGGTAAAACCGGCAGTGACCGCAACTGATAAGACAGCTCACTGCTCATTCACTTTTAAATATGCCGACGGTGACACATTGGAGGTAACCAAGTTCGTTGCCGTTCTCTCATCATTCAACCACCCTGTGGAAGGCCTTGCACAGAAGGCCATGACCGCAGCCGGCAAGGCAGCCACTAAGGGCTATGACGCCATTCTCAACGATCATAAACTGGCTTGGGAAAAGAAATGGGAATACGGTGATATAGTCATAAGGGGAGACAAAGCAGCCCAGCAGGGAATACGCTTCAATATCTTCCAGCTGAACCAGACCTACACCGGAGACGACCCACGCCTCAACATCGGACCCAAAGGCTTCACAGGCGAGAAGTACGGCGGCAGCACTTACTGGGATACAGAGGCTTTCGCTTTCCCGTTCTATCTCAGCACGGCTGACACGCATGTCGCGCGCAACCTGTTGCTGTACAGGTATAAGCATCTCGGCAAGGCTATTGAGAACGCCCGCAAGCTGGGATTCACCGGCGGGGCTGCACTCTATCCGATGGTCACCATGAACGGGGAGGAGTGCCACAACGAGTGGGAAATCACCTTCGAGGAGATACACCGCAACGGCGCCATCGCCTATGCCATTTTCAACTATATCAGGCATACGGGCGATCAGGATTACCTGGCGGAATACGGACTGGAAGTGCTGATTGCACTCTCACGGTTCTGGGCTCAGCGCTGCAACTGGTCGCACGAGAAGAACCAGTATGTAATCCTGGGCGTCACAGGTCCCAACGAGTATGAGAACAACGTTCAAAACAACTGGTACACCAACACCCTTGCCCGCTGGACTTTAAAATATACCACCGAGTCGCTGGAATGGCTCAGTTCAACCAGCAAAGTCAGGTATAACTCGGTTGCGACCCGCACTCATCTTGACACGGAGTGTGAACTCACCCTGTGGAAGGAAATTATAAATAACATCTACCTCCCCGTTCATAATGACCTTGGCATCTTCCTGCAGCAGGACGGCTTCATGGACAAGGTTCAGCAGACAGTCAGGGACCTTGATCCAGCCGAGAGACCCCTTAACCAGCACTGGTCATGGGACCGCATCCTGCGCTCGGTGTTCATCAAGCAGGCAGACGTGCTCCAGGGTATTTACTTCTTCGAGGATGAGTTCGACGAGGACGCCATCAGGCGCAACTTCGACTTCTATGAACCGAGGTGCGTACATGAGTCATCACTTTCGGCAAGCATACACTCGGTGCTGGCCGCAAGACTGCGCGACACCGAAAGGGCTTACACCCTTTATCTCCGGACAGCCAGGCTCGACCTTGATGATTACAACAGGGAGGTGAAGGACGGACTTCATATTACCAGTATGGCCGGAACCTGGCTCGCAATAGTAGAAGGCTTCGGCGGTATGAGGATATACAATGACAGAGTCTGCTTCAACCCGCTGATCCCGGCCGCCTGGAAGTCTTACTCCTTTATCATCAGGTACAGGAACAATCCCCTCCGCGTCGAAGTGAACGGCTCAGCGGTGAATGTGGTGAATCTCTCACAGGCAGCCATACCCCTGGTGGTCTACAGTGAAAAGATCACCCTGGAGCCCGGGGAAGAAAAGAAAATCATTAAATCATGATCAGACCAAAACTCCATCTCACCCTGCTGCTGCTCCTGGCACTGCTGCCGGCAGCGGCGCAGAAAATCTACCACGCTGATCCGCCCTCATGGTTCACCGGCATGAAGGAGAGCGCACTGCAACTGATGGTTCACGGCGATGGTATCGGGGCATACGAGGTCAGAACCGGTTACCCGGGGGTGGCCGTCTCCACTCTTGTGCGGACCGACAACCCAAATTACCTCTTCGTAAACCTTGAAATAACCCGCCAGGCACTGCCGGGCGTTGTCAGACTCACCTTCATCAACGGCAAAAAACAGCTGACCCATGACCTCCCGTTGTATGAGAGGCCGGCCGGCCCGGCACGGGGATTCAACTGCTCCGATGTGATCTACCTGCTGATGCCTGACCGCTTTGCCAACAGTGACACCACCAACGATAACCTCGGGGAGATGACCGAGAAACTTAACCGGGGTAATCCCGGAGGGAGACATGGCGGCGACCTGAAGGGCATAAATGACAACCTCGGTTATCTTCACAGTCTTGGTGTCACAGGCATATGGCTGAACCCCTTCCTCGAGAACAACCAGCAGCGCTCCTCTTATCACGGTTATTCAACAACCGACTTTTATCGCGCTGATCCGAGATTCGGTTCGAATGAGGAGTTCAAAAAGCTTGTAAGCGATGCCCATGCCATGGGTATGAAGGTTGTCATGGACATGATATTCAACCACATAGGCTCATTCCACTGGTGGATGAACGACCTCCCTTCGAAGGACTGGATCCATCTTTTCGATGAGTTCACCCGCACCAACTACAGGGCCTCTGTCTATATCGACCCCTACGCATCAGAGCATGACAAAATGATAATGGAAAAAGGATGGTTTGACAGAACCATGCCCGACCTTAACCAGGACAACCCGCTGGTTGAAACCTACCTCATACAGAACAGCCTCTGGTGGATAGCATTCAGTGACCTTGACGGAATCAGGATGGACACTTACCCTTACCCACAGCCTGACATGATGGCCAGGTGGGCTAAACGGGTCGAAGAGGAGTTCCCCGGATTCTTCATCGTGGGCGAGGTATGGTATGATGATCCCTCCCTGACCTCCTACTGGGCGCTGAACAAGAAGAACAGCGACGGTTACCGTTCCAACCTCCCTTCACTGACAGACCTGCCGGTATGCTTCGCCACTCACAGGGCATTCTCGGTATCGGAAAATCCAACCGAAGGACTGTCCAATCTCTATAACATACTTGCGCAGGATTTCCTTTATCCCGAACCGCAGAGAAACGTCGTCTTCCTTGACAACCATGACATGACCAGGTTTTTCACCGGGACCGGTAAGAGCCTGGGCGCCTATAAAATGGGGCTCAGCTTTATCATGACAACCAGGGGCATCCCCCAACTCTATTACGGAACTGAGATAGTGATGGACGGCGACAAGAGCAAGGGTGACGGACACCTCAGACAGGATCTGCCCGGGGGATGGCCTGACGACAACAAAAGTGTCTTTACCGGTACCGGCCTCTCAGAACAGGAGAAGGAGGCGCTTGAGTTCACCAGGCTCATTCTTAACTGGAGAAAAGACAAGGAGGTCATCCATACCGGTAAACTCAAGCACTATATCCCGCAGGATGGGGTTTATGTCTACTTCAGGTACACCTGCTGCGAAAGCGTTATGGTCATCCTCAATAACAATGAGAAGGAAACTAAAACCATCAGTGGCGAAAGATTCCGGGAGTCACTTGAGGGCTTTACCGGAGGATATGAGGTGATTACCGGAAAAACAATTAACACTCTCGGCTCATTCGAGGTTCCTCCAAAATCAGCAATGATAATTGAACTAAAATAACCCGTTATGATGAAAGAACACATTTTCAGGATCGTGATTTTTATTGCCGCGGCTGCAGTCGTGGCAGTGGCATGTAAGCCGAAATCGGCAGTAATAGAACCGCTGAAGACATCGGTGATGCATGCCGACTGGACCCGGAACATGGTCCTTTATGAGATCAATGTAAGGCAGTTCTCCGAAGAGGGAACCTTTGCGGGAGTAGAAAAGGCGCTGCCCGTTCTGAAGGAGCTCGGCGTGAACGTCCTCTGGTTCATGCCCATCTATCCCATTGGCGAACTGAACAAAAAGGGCGAGCTTGGCAGCTACTACTCCATCAAGGATTACATGGGGGTCAACCCCGAGTTCGGTACCATAGAAGATTTCACGGCTCTGGTTGATACAGCCCATAGCATGGGATTTCACGTCATCCTCGACTGGGTGGGCAACCACTCCGCATGGGATAACCCACTGGCAACCCGGTACCCGGAATGGTATGCAAAGGACTCTCTGGGCAATTTTGTTTCGCCCTTTGACTGGACTGATGTGATCCAGTTTGACTATACGGCCGAACCTCTCCGGGACTACATGGTGGATGCCATGAAATACTGGGTTGCAGATGTGGGTGTCGATGGTTACCGTTGCGATTTCCCCGGTCTTGTTCCGGAGGAGTTCTGGTTCAGGGCAACCACAGAGCTGAATGCCGTCAGACCGGTACTCATGCTTGCAGAGGATGAGGATCACTCCTATCTCCTTGAGCGCGCCTTTGACATGAACTATGCCTGGGCACATCATCACCTGATGAATGCTGTGGCTTCCGGCGACCGCAGGCCTGCAGCACTCGACAGCATCCTGCAGTACGAGATGAAGCGTTATGACCCGGAATCATACAGACTGAGGTTCATGACCAACCACGACGAGAACTCGTGGAACGGCACCATAGACGAAAAGATGGGTGAAGCACAGAAGGCTTTTGCAGCATATATCTTCACCGTTCCCGGCGTACCCCTGCTCTATAACGGCCAGGAGGCTGACCTCGACAAGAGACTCGAGTTCTTCAAGCGTGACCCGATAGAGTGGAAGGAGACGGAACTGCGCTCCTTCTACACTAAACTGGTTCACCTGCGTACCTCCCACCCGGCCCTGCGTCACGGAACAGAGGGCGGATCGTACGAAACCCTTAAGACAAACCAGAAAAATGTTTATGCCTACAAGCGCGTCAAGGGCGAAAACCAAGTGCTGGTCATCCTCAATCTTGGTAAGAGCCCCGTTACTGTTGCACTGAAGGACGGCGGCACGGCAGGTACTTACAGCGACCTGTTCACGGATGCACAGGTGGAGATAGCCCAGGGCAAAAAAATGCAGATGGATGCCTGGGGATTCCTGGTCCTGGTAAGATAAATAATTCCCCCCC
>JBAQCQ010000043.1:0-8551 GCA_049294275.1 Bacteroidales bacterium | reverse complement strand
GTCGCCGCCGGCGCCCACCACCACTATCAGCCTCCCTTCGCCCTGCCTGAGCCTGTTGACTGCTTCAATCACGTTCTCAACTGCATCGGGGGTGTGGGCATAATCGACTATGCCTGTTATGCCGTTTGCAGAGCGTATCACCTCCATGCGCCCGTCAACCGGACGGAGGCTGCTGAGGATCGTCAGGACCTCCTCGGTGCGGGCGCCAAGAAGTATTGACGCACCGTAAACAGCCAGGATGTTCGATGCATTATAATCGCCGATGAAGTGTGTCCAGACCTCGGTGCCGTTGATCTTCAGAAGCATCCCCTCAAAACCCTGCTCAATGATATTGCACCGGAAGGACGCCATGCTGCGCATTGAGAAGGTGTGCCTCGATGCTTTCGTGTTCTGGACCATGACGCTGCCGTTGCGGTCGTCGGCATTGACCAGGGCAAAGGCCTCTGAGTCCAGGTTGTCAAAGAATTTTTTCTTGGCTGCCAGGTAGTTGTCAAATGTCAGGTGGTAGTCGAGATGATCATGGGTGAGGTTCGTGAAGACCCCACCTTCAAAATGAAGCCCTGCAATGCGCTTCTGGTCAACGGCATGCGAGCTCACCTCCATGAAGGCATACTCACAGCCTGCATCAGCCATCTCGGCAAGCAGTGCATTGAGTCTGACCGGGTCAGGAGTTGTGTGGGTGGCATCCCTGCGGGTCTGATGCACATAGTTACATACCGTGGAGAGCAGTCCGCACTTGTACCCCAGCGACTCGAACATATTGTAGAGGAGGGTTGCGATGGTGGTCTTGCCGTTGGTGCCGGTGACACCCGTGAGTCTCAGCTTCCTTGAAGGATGATCGTAAAATGCCGAGGCTGCCAGTCCCGTCGCGGCAGCGGAGTCCTCAACCACGATCATTGTCACTCCTTCATATAGTTTTTCCGGGAGTGCTTCGCATATGACAGCTGCTGCGCCTTTTTCTGCGGCCTTGCCGATGAAAGTGTGGCCGTCGCTCTTCGTACCCCTGACAGCTATGAAGAGACTTCCCGGCTGCACCTCGCGCGAGTCGGCCGTGACACCGGTGATGAGCTGTTTCTCATCGCCATAAATGTATGTCACTCTCAGTTCCTTCAGTATTTTGTCAAGTTCCTTCATCACTTCAGTCTTAACTCAATTGCCACCGTGGCTCCCCTCGATATCCTCGCTCCGGGCTGAGGAGATTGCTTCGTCACTCTCCCCTGGCCGGAGTAATGCACCCTCAGGCCGCTGTTTTCAAGCATGTACATCGCCTCGCGGAGTCCCATGCCAACCACATCAGGCATCAAACCCCCGGTATAGGTCAGGTCACTTTCCTTTGTCATGGTTGCCGCCTCGCGAAGCCTGACCTTATCAACACCCTCAGGATTGAGCGCCTGCAGGTCACGGTAAAAGCTGGTGGCGTATACTTTGTCAGCTATCTCCTTGAACACTGGCCCTGCGACCACGTTCCCGTAGTAAACCCAGTTCGACGGAGCATTGACAACGACGATACATGAATAGAGCGGGTTATCGGCGGGGAAATACCCCACGAACGATGCCTGGTATGATATGCGTGCGCCGCTGCGGTATCCGTGTTTGGCATTGGCTATCTGTGCCGTGCCGGTCTTGCCGGCGATCCTGTAATTGCTGTTCTTCAGGTTTTTGGCAGTGCCGTTCTCAACCACTCCCTCGAGCAGCGACTGCGCCTTGTTGATCGTTGACCGTGAGCAGATGGCATTGGTGATAACCTCCTGGTCAAACCTCCTGACCGTCCAGTTGCCGTCGCGAACCTCCGTGACAAACCTCGGCTTTACCATCTTTCCGCCGTTGGCGACAGCGTTGTAGAATGTCAGTATCTGAAGCGGAGTCATCTGTACCTCGTAACCGTGCGACATCATCGGGAGAGATATTCCCGACCACAGCTTGTCTCCCGGGGAGCGCATGACCGGAGTGCCTTCGCCCTTGATCTGCAGTCCGAGCGGCTTGTTGATCTGCATCGAACAGAGACGGTCGACGTAACGGCGCGGGTTATCCTTGTAGCCTTCGCTGATGATCTTCGCGGTACCGACGTTGGACGAGTGCTCAAAGACCTCCCTGGCTGTGATCTTTCCGAGGCCCTTTTCCTCATGGTCGCGTATCACCTTGTCGTAGTATCTGACCGTGCCGTCGCCCGTGTTGATCGTGTCATGAAGATCTACAACACCGTCCTCCATCGCTGCTATCATCGACATCAGCTTGAAGGTCGAGCCCGGCTCGGTGCTCTCGCCCACCGCGTAGTTGTAGGACTCATGATATCTGCCGTCTGAGCCGATCCCGAGGTTGGCTATGGCCTTTATGTCGCCTGTGCTCACCTCCATCACCACCGCGCAGCCGTGATGGGCCTTGTGTTTCGCCAGCTGCTTGTAAAGGGCGTTCTCGGCAGCATCCTGAAGGTCAAGGTCGATGGTGGTGACGACGTCATAACCAGGACGCGCGTGCACCGACTCGAGGTTATCGACATCGATCCATGCTCCTCCCGTCAGGCGCTGCTGCACCTTCAGCCCGTTCTTCCCGGCAAGGAAACTGTTGAAGGAACCCTCTACGCCGACTATGCTTGTCAGGGTGTCATCAGTGATGTAACCTATTGTTCGCTTCGCGAGAAGGCCGTTGGGCATAATGCGCATGTTCTCAGGCTGGTAGACAAACCCTCCTCTGAACTTGCCGTGGCGGAAAACAGGTAGTTTTTTAAGATGGCTCAGTGTCTCGTAGCTGACGTGCCTCTTTATCAGGTAATACCTGTCGCCACGTTTACGGGCGTTGGACAGGGCCGCCCTCCAGCCGTCGGGCGTGTTCACCCCGACATATTGCGAGAGGCCCCTGCAGAGTCCGCTGATACCATTGGCCCAGGTAGTGTCTGCCATACCCGAGCTGCGGGTGTCCATGTAGACGGTGTAGTAAGGGATTGAGCTTGCCAGGATGCGGCCGTCGTCGGCAAGGATGTCGCCCCGGGCAGCCTGGTCGACCTGCCTGCGGAAGACGACTCTGTCGGCCATGGCGGCCCATTTGTCCGACTGGACGAACTGCAGGATGATGATACGCACGAAGACGGCGATGGCCATCACCGCCACGATGCCGTAGATAACGCCGGCACGGGCAAGGATCTGGTCTTTCGGTTTCGTCTTCTTCATAGGTCAGGTTAATGTGGTAATGTCTGTTCCGGTGGGTTAAACCGGATTTGTTTTTCTGTTGCGGCCGTTTCGCCGGATCTTTGTATTCTTTTACGGCAGCCCGGCCGCTTGTTCATTCATCTCTTCTATTGCTCTTCTTCTGGTTTTTCCTATTGCGACTGTTGCGCTGGTTATTTCTGTCTCATTTAGCTGTCGCCTGTGCTACGTTATTCATTTACTACTATCCTGAACGGCGGCTCCCGGAGTTCCTCGAGCCCCAGTCCCCGCTCCTTCACCAGCTCAGTAATCTCACTCTGCCTGCTCACACTTCCCAGCTCCGCCGATACCGACAGCGACTCGGCCCGCATGTCCCTCACCTCCTGCTCCAGCACTATGATTTGCCGCTCCATTTTTTCAGCATTGAACTTATTGGCAATGAAGATGATGGCAAGAAATGCTATCAGTGCCGTGTACCTGAGGTCCTTCAGGATGAGGCTCTCCGAAATGATGGTCCCGCTGATCAGTCCCTTGAAAACACCACGCCTGGCCTTCATATCTTTTCTGCTATCCTGAGCCTCGCGCTGCGAGCTCTGCCGTTAATTGAAATCTCCTCCTCCGTTGGCACGATCACCTTGCGGTTCACTGCCCTCAACGGAGCCGTCACATTTCCGTAGAAATCCTTATCGCTTTCACCCTCGAAATTGCCCGTGCGGATGAAGTTCTTAACCAGCCTGTCCTCGAGCGAGTGGTATGTTATCACTGCCAGCCTGCCACCCGGCCTGAGCAGCTCAGGCGCCTGCGTCAGCATTTCCGTCAGCGCCTCCATTTCATGGTTGACTTCGATGCGCAGCGACTGAAACAGCCTGGCATAGAACTTATTCTCCTCCCACGACGGGACCAGTTCGTGAAGCGCTGACATCAGGTCACTGACTGTTTTGACCGGTTTTGTTATACGGGCCTTTACTATGGCTGCGGCCAGCTTCCTCGAGTTGGTCAGCTCACCGAATTTGTAAAACACGTCTGCCAGCTTCTCCTCCTCATAGGTCCGGAGGATGTCAGAAGCCTTCACCTGTACGTTGCGGTTCATCCGCATATCGAGCTCAGCATCGCTGCGGAACGAGAATCCCCTCTCCTGCTCGTCGAACTGGTGGAATGAGACTCCCAGGTCGGCTATCAGTCCGTCGATGATTGTGATGCCGAGATAGCGGAGGTTGTTCTTAAGATACCGGAAATTCTGGTTGAGGAGGGTAAACCGCTCGTCATTGATAGCATTGGCAGCGGCATCAGTGTCCTGGTCAAAAGCTATCAGCCTGCCGGAGGTGAGCTGGTCAAGGATGGCGCGCGAGTGTCCTCCGCCACCGAAGGTAACATCGACATAAATCCCTTCGGGCCTGAGGTTAAGCCCTGCAATGCTCTCATTCAGCAGTGCCGGGAGGTGATATATGACCATCAGGCTGAACCGGTGTCGGGATTTCCAAGCAGTTTCTCTGCCAGGTTGGCAAAGTCGTCGGAAGGCATGTCGATACGGGCGTATACCTCCTCAGCCCACATCTCTATGCGTCCGTCCTGCCCGGCGAGAACAACATCCTTCTGTATCCCCGCAAGGTCAAGAAGACGCCTCGGTATGAGAAGCCTGCTGCTGCTATCCAGAGACACTTCAGCCGTGCCCTTGAAGAAATTGCGGAGGAAGGTATTGTGCTCCCTGTTGTATGGGTTGATCCTGCTGCGGATCTTCCCGAGCTGCCTGTTCCAGTCGTCAATGGAGTATAGGACAAGGCACCCTTCGAAGATGTCCTTTCTGACCACGAAGCGATCCTCAGCTGCCGGAGGCATCTGCTTCTTGAACGCGGAGGGGAGGATTACTCTTCCCTTGGCATCAAGCCTGCACGAATAATCGCCGATAAATGTGGCCATCACAGTTGTTGTTTCGGAGGGCTAATGTAACAAGATTTTTCCCACTTTACTCCACTTTACTCCATTTTTCTTCACTTTTGTTGAAAACTTTGCAAAGCGGGTTTTTATTGTCCTCAATTATGGTATTTTTAAGTCATTATAATGTGCTGATTTACTGAGCTGTGTATAAAATCAGAAAGGGACGCCTTCAGGCATCCCTTTCTGACCGATGAAGTTGCATTACTCCATCAATCGCTTTGAGCAAATTCCCTATAATCTTGTTACAGGCGCCTTTTAACCGTTTCCCAGGTGTCGGTTATAAGAAAACTCTCCTCCATATACCCCACCATCTTTTCAAATCTTTTCATTGGTACGGCGAAGCTGATCTCATTGGCAGCAATACACTTGCGAGCCGACGGATCGAACATCCCTATCACTGCCCGCTGTCTTTCGGTTACGCCTTCAAGATATGGGTAATGTATGATTGTGCTGCATCCTGATCCGAATGGAGTGAATGTCCCGTTCGGTTCCGACTGATCGAAATTGGCAAGGGTGAAGAGTCCGGCCAGAACATCGGGTGTGGCAAAGAAGATGACCACATCGGGTTCGTCAGTCTCTTCGAGCTTATCCCATCGCTTGAATACAAGGTTCATGTTCGAAACAGCCAGAGTCTTCTGCGACTTCATGAACTCCTTTACCAGTTCGGGAGTGCGCAGGTACCTTTCGCCCTCAATCTTCTCAGTTCCGCACGAGAGAAAATGTTCAAATCCCGGACGCATCTTTTCGGTATACCCAAGGTATCTTTTCCCGCCTCCGCATGTGATTCGTTCGGCATTGTACACCAGCGATCGGCCGTTTCTTACCTTGGCGAGCTCGCAGACGATACAGCTCCAGCCCTTCGGTTTTTCAGCCCATTCGGCGCTGGTGTCAGATATTGTGTAATAGAATGTTACGGGGAGTTCTGCATTGCCGAAATATTTCTTCCAGTTTGCCAGAAATGTATCCTTCAGTTCAAGGTTCATTGTTGTCTGTTTAAGCGGGTAAATATAACAATATTTGGTGCGAACCCGGCAGACTACAATGGCTTCTGCCCCCGGCAGCCACCGGACGTATCAGGGGCAGGCAATACGGGCAGAAGTATTGTTACTCATAGCCTGTAGGGCTTCAACTATTGTAGAACAACGCGTTAGACTAGAGCAGGTACCCTGTAGAGCTTGCCCCGATAGCCGCCTGGCGTATCGGGGGGTTCAGGAATTTAATCCCGGCTTAAATTCAATCCACCTCATTCGTATCTTTGCATTTGCAATTTCTATCATAATATCTATGACCACACCCCCTCTCCAGCTCGACGTTGAGCAGATCCTCACCGACAAGAACCCGAAGATCCGCCGGATGCTTCCCGGCTTTGTCATCAGCTACCTGAAACGCATCGTCCACCAGGACATGATCAACGATATCCTCCGTAATTTCAGCCATCTCCGCGGACACGAATTCAACGACGCCGCACTCGGCTACATGGGCATCCGCTACCGCGCACACGGCGTGGAAAACCTCCCCTCCGGCGGCCGCAACATTTTCGTCTCCAACCACCCCCTCGGCGGCCTTGACGGCATGGTCTTCATGAGCGAACTGTCCAAACACTTCCCGGCAATAAAATTCCCCGTCAATGACATCCTCCTCTACATAGAAAACTACTCGGATATTTTCCTGCCGGTGAATAAGGTCGGTACCTTCGGCCGCGAGGCCGCAAAACTGATGGAAGAGGCTTATGCCTCCGACTACCAGCTCCTTAATTTCCCCGCAGGGATATGCTCCAGGAAAGTCAAAGGAGTGATCACCGACCTTAAATGGCAGAAGAGCTTCATAGTCAAGGCAGTACAGCATCAGCGTGATATCGTCCCGTGCTATTTTGCCGGACGCAACAGCTCCTTCTTCTACAACCTGGCTAACATCCGGGAGTTCCTTGGAGTGAAGATGAACATCGAAATGCTTTACCTCGTCGATGAGATGTACAGACAGAAGGGCAAGGACATAGATGTCTGTTTTGGCGAGGTCATCCCGTGGGAGACGTTTGATAATACGAGGAGCCCCCGGGAATGGGCCGATATGGTACGTGAGAAAACCTACAGCCTTCAGACAAGGTACATTCCCGGGTAATTATTTTTTCTTAATTTTATTCCTCAATAATTTCCCGCATTGGAAGATCAGAAAGGACATGTTGTGATGGAGCCGCTCGGTGAAGCGGTACAGGTGGATGAGCTTGTTGCGGAACTGGCACGCATTGGCTATCTCAGGAAGACCAACAACGCCAACAATGAGGTGTACCTCTTTGACAACCGGACCTCGCCATTGCTCATGCACGAGATCGGCCGCATCCGCGAGCTTACCTTCAGACATGCCGGCGGAGGAACGGGCAAGGCGCTCGACCTCGATGAGTACGACCTCGATCCTGATCATCCCCAGAAACAACTGATAATTTGGGATCCCGACTACCGCGAGATCATCGGAGGCTACCGTTTTATCTACCCGGAACACAAGGAGAAGAACTTTTCGGTCGACCGCTTCGCTTCGTCATCCTACTTCACCTTTTCGCGCAAATTCATCAGAAAATACCTGCCTCATACGATGGAGCTCGGCCGCTCATTCGTGAGACCCGAGTACCAGAGTGCCGCAATGGGCCGAAAAAGCCTCTATTCGCTTGATAACCTGTGGGATGGACTGGGGGCCATTATCATCGATCACCGTCAGATCAGGTACCTCTTCGGCAAGGTGACAATGTACACACATTACAATTTGAAGGCTAGAAACATGATCCTCTGGTTTATGCTCAAGTACTTCCCCGATCCTGACAAGCTGGCAGTTCCAGATGATCCCATCTTTATTGATGTCCACCCCGATGAGATGAAACAGATCTTTACGGGTAAATCATTTAAAGAGGACCTGAAGATCCTCGGACAGGAAGTACGAAAACTGGGAGAGAATATCCCGCCGCTGATCAATGCCTATATGAACCTCTCACCCACGATGAGGTGTTTCGGCACTTTCATCAACCATCACTTCGGAAACGTTGAGGAGACCGGCATAATGATCACTGTGCGCGATATTTACATCGAGAAGATCAACCGCCACCTCGCCTCCTACCGGGAAAATTTCGACATATCTCAGTAATTCCCCACTACTTCCTATTGCCAGTTGCCTGCTGCCTGACAAGACTGCCAGTTGCCTACTGCCTTTAATGACTGCCGATTGCCGACTGCCTGACAAGACTGCCAGTTGCCTACTGCCTTAAATGACTGCCGACTGCCGACTGCCGACTGCCTGACAAGACTGCCAGTTGCCTGCTGCCCACTGCCTTTAATGACTGCCGATTGCCGACTGCCAACTGAGGTCTAGTGTCATGTCAACTTGAATATGTCTGTTTTATTTTATAACTTGCCATCAAAAACGATGGTACGATACAAAGTGACATTAACAGAAGAAGAATCCGAGTTGTGCAAAGCCATACTTAGCAAGGG
>JBAQCQ010000042.1:0-8748 GCA_049294275.1 Bacteroidales bacterium | reverse complement strand
TTTCCAATCAGATAACAAAGATCAGGCTTTTAAATTCCTGAATGTTCCAATCAGATAACAAAGATCAGGCCAGACATATTGCATCATATTAAGCATCAAAATTAATAAAAATCCTTAAGCCTCTGTTTTTTTAATGGTTTATCCATTAGTTTTGTCACACGGATCCTCTCATTTGGAACAGATTTTGCACGAACCTGTGAGAGCGTTCCGCTTTTGCTTATGAGAAGAAAAAAACTCTTCATACCGCTTTTTGCAATTCTCTGTTTATTGCCTGCAGTGCCGGCATCAGGCCAGTTCTATAACGGCATGCAGATGACCTTCGGCAAAAACCGGGTACAGCATAAGGACTTTTACTGGACCTATTTCAGGTTCGACGAAATTGACTGTTACTATAACGAATTCGGCCGCCAGGTGGCTGAATATGCCTCCGTTGTGGCACATGAGAAGCTCAATGAAATTGAGGATTATTTTGATTATACGCTTGACAAGCGTCTTATACTGATCGTTTACAATAAACAGAACGACTTCAGGCAGAGCAACATAGGCTTGATTTCCTCGGAGGATGACTACAATGTGGGGGGTTACAGCAAGGTCATCAAGAACAAGGTCATGCTCTGGTTCAACGGCGACCGGGAGGAGTTCAGCAAGCTCATTGCATCAGCAATCGCAGAGGTGGTGGTATATGAAATGCTGTACAACGCTGATGTGCGTGACAGGGTTACAAGCAACTCACAGATACAGATTCCTGACTGGTATATCAAGGGACTCATCAACTATGTGGCATTCAGGTGGGACAGCGAGACTGACAACCGGGTCAGGGACGGCTTTGAGAACGGCAGGTATAAAAATCTTGACAACCTAGAGCATGAGGAGGCAGTATACGCCGGACACTCGTTCTGGAAATACATCGGCGAGACATACGGAGACGCCATTATCCCGAACATTATATACCTTTCCAAAATTTACAAGAATATAGAGGACGGTTTTCTTTACGGCCTCGGGAAAAGCATCAAGGATACATACCGCGACTGGAGGAGCTTCTACGACAATTACTATTCGGTGAAGCCGGGGGAAAATTACTCAATGCCGAAGGAGATAAAGAAATCAAAACCCTACGAGCGCTTCACCGATGTGAAGATCAGTCCTGACGGCCGCTATGTGGCATGGGTGTCAAATGACTGGGGCAAGAGGAGGATATGGCTCTATGACACCTCCAGCGGGAAAACGAAGAAGATATTTACGACCGAACCCAAATTCGAACAGACTGTTGACAACAGCTATCCTGTCCTGACGTGGCACCCCGGAGGGCAGATACTGACATTCGCCAACGAGGAGAAGGGAGGAGTCGAGCTCTATTTTTACAGGCTTGACATCAGGAAGTTCGAACAGCGAACCATGCCTTTCTTCGAGAAGGTCCTTTCGTT
The DNA here is from genome assembly GCA_049294275.1 of Bacteroidales bacterium. GTDB lineage: Bacteria > Bacteroidota > Bacteroidia > Bacteroidales > VadinHA17 > SR-FBR-E99. The sequence goes on along the minus strand of JBAQCQ010000042.1, from coordinate 7,324 downwards.
GTCCTACTCTCCTGACGGGACAAGGCTGCTTGTTTCAGCCGTCATTAACGGGATGACGGATATCTTCATCCATACAATCATAAGCGGAACCAACGAGCGGATAACCTTTGACGTGGCTGATGATCTCACTCCTTCGTTCATCAGGGGAAAGGATGAGACAATGATATTCTCATCGAACAGGCTTTCCGACACACTCAGCAACAAGGCTGATCCGCAGGAACAGGTCGGGCTGACCTTTAACCTGTTCACCTATGATCTCAGGGCACGCAACGGCCTCTTGACCCGGCTTGACGAGGGAACCCTGAATGACTACCTGAATCCCACCGGTGCAACTGCTGCCTCAACCGGGTTCCTCGGCAACGGCAACGGTATAATGAACTTCTACGATGCCAGTGTTGACAGCGCCATCGCATTTATTGACACCACCCTTCATTACAGCTATTTCATCAACTCGCGCCAGGCAACCGATTATGCGAGGAATCTTGAGGTATTTGACAGAAAAGGCGGCCAGGACGCTGCAGTAATCTTCGATAAAGGCCGCTACAGACTTCATGCCGGATCATCCTCAGAGACACCTGCAGTCAGGAAAGAGGATATTAAAACAACGAAATGGAGAACCGAACAGATTGCAATGCTGCATGCAGCCGACAGCATCAACCAGCTCAGAGACTGGCTGCTGGCTGAACGGGCCAGGATGAATGACACGCTGAAGAAACCTCTCTACGAATACTACGCCGTCAACGAGCCGATTGACTTCCGCAATTATGTCTTTGAAAAAGAGAAGGAAAACTTCTATGAACTGCAGTGGCGCAAAGATTACATGGATATAGACCTTGACACCTCACGCATGAAGATGCCTGATGCCCTTGTCTACAGGCCTGCATTCTACAATAACTACTTCGCCACACAGATAGACTTCAACTTCCTTAACAACACCTACCAGGCATACAACGGGGGCGCGCCCTACTTCAACCCCGGCCTTAACATGCTGGTCAAGATCGGAACACTTGACCTGTTTGAAGATTACCGCATCACGGGAGGCTTCCGTTTCTCAGGCAATTTCGACAGCAACGAATACCTGGTCAGCCTTGAAGCCCTTAGGGGTAAGTTAGACAAGCAGATAGTTTTCCACAAACAGTCGTTCGACAGCTACAATGAAATTGACGACATCTATTATAAGATAAAGAGCTATACCACCTACCTGTCGCTCAGAAAACCCCTGAGCGCAGTCCTTTCTCTCAAGGGAACCCTCACCTACAGGTTTGACAATTATATAGTGCAGTCAACTGATCAGCTGAGTCTCATGACTCCTTCCTTTGACAGGCACTGGGCCGGAATAAAGGCTGAAGTGATCTATGACAACACACGGAAGCGGACCATCAATATCTACAACGGCATGCGGTTCAAGTTCTTTGGTGAATACTACCGCGAAGTGACCGAAGAGAAGAGTGACATGTTCGTTTTCGGAGCCGATATAAGGCATTACCAGAAGATACACCGTGACCTGATATGGGCCAACAGGTTTGCCGGAAGCACATCGTTCGGACCGTCACGGCTTATTTACTACCTCGGCGGCGTTGACAACTGGATGGGGTACCTTTTTAATAAAGTACCCATGTTCGACCAGACCGTGCCGGTAAACCCGAATGTGAATTACGGGTTTCAGGCCCTGGCAACCAACATGAGAGGTTTTACACAGAACATACGTAACGGGAGCAACTTCGCACTTATCAACAGCGAACTGCGCTGGCCTGTCGTGAGATACTTTGCAGGCCACCCCCTCCGCAACAACTTCCTGAACAGCTTTCAGGTCGTTGGTTTTTATGATATAGGAATGGCATGGTCAGGCTGGGACCCCTGGGGCATTGAAAACTACTGGAAAGACAAGGTGTACAGAAACGGCCCTGTGATGGTGACCCTCGATGCCCTGCGCGAACCCCTGGTGATGGGATTCGGAACAGGTGTCAGGGCACAGCTGTTCGGCTACTTCATAAGAGCTGACTACGCATGGGGAATCGACAACGGCTACCTCCTCTCCCCTATCTTCTACCTGTCATTCAGTCTTGATTTCTGACATTGGGAGTGTGCGCCGTGAATGACTGGCACAAAATTTGATAAGCAGCCCCCTGGGGTGAATATTATTTGATATTTGGTTAGGAACCTATAAAAATAAAGGATAATTTTACGCCCGTAATCTTTAAAAACAAAGTAATTATGGCTTACAAAATTTCAGATGACTGCACAGCTTGCGGAACCTGTATAGATGAATGTCCGGTTGAGGCTATATCTGAGGGTGATATCTACAAGATCGACCCGGATATATGTACCGATTGTGGTGCCTGCGCCGACGTTTGCCCTGTGGAAGCAATTCATCCGGTATAACCCGCGTCACCGTTTAGCAGATCCGGAAGCTGTCTGATAAGGCAGCTTCTTTTTTTTAGTCCGGACTGTAGCGTGCCCCGGTCATTATGGCCTGAAGGTCAGTCATTTTCATAAGCTCCTCCAGTGTGACACCCGGATTGTTGTTCATGAATTTTTCAATGATCCTGAAACCCGTCCAGACTACTGCCCTGCCCGGAGACTCCTCTGTGAAGTAACTTGTAAAGGGCGCCTCACCCGTGAATTTTCGTATCAGGAAACCGTCAGTGGAAAAGAGCAGGTCATTGCTGACAAGATACTGCCATATATCACCTTCACTGAGCTCGCAGAATTTCATCTGCCGGCCGGTAAAGCCATGCAGTAGGGTGTCCGGCAGTGAAGGCATCATCCTTTTGGTGAAATAGACCAGCTTGGCCTCATGAAGCATTGTATTGAGGAGCGTCCTGGTGCCGTATCCGGCAGAACTGTAATCCCACTCAGTCGAGGCCCATGCATATATGCAGTCCGGCACAGTATAGGCCGGTGTCATCTTGCGGGCCTGGTAACCGAAAATACCAAGCGGCGGGTAGTATTCGGAATCAGAGCCGAGATAACGGTCCAGACTTATCATCAGCAGCGAATCATTGATAATGATGCTGTTGTTGAAGACCGAAATGCAGGTAACCACTTCCGGAACAACCTTCCCCGGAAAATAATATTTATAGTGCCTGAATGCACTCTCAAGCTCCTGCCGGAGCGGTTCGTTGTCAGGCCAGACGCGTTTAACCTCATCCCAGAGCTCCAGGTTGCGCAGATCAGTGGCGAAAAGGATGAAGGCCGACTTCCATTTTTCGTCAGAGGGATCACCCAGACCTATGACTGTGCTGTAGGTTGTAAGGGTATTGCCGTACTCAGCCCTGAGCCATTCGGCCCTTGCAGCCATCTCATTTGGCGGAGTCTCAAAAATATCCCCGCCAAGGTCCCTTACAGACAATTCGCATTCGATGCCTTTGAGGTTTACCCTGTAGGGATCACGGTGGCACGAAGTGACAGCCAGCAGAAGAAACAGCAATGCTGTCAGCCTGAATAATGTTGAACTAAATGTCATATAAGCGGTAATATCTTGTTGATCATACAAAATAAGGACATTTATTTATAATTTTACCCGGCAAACAATGAGAAGATGAACTTAGTTTACACCCGATCATTTCTGAAGACACTTGCTGTCATTGTACTGACGGCCTCCTCAGCACGAGGCACTGCACAGACACTTGAATTTGCCGTACATACAGATCCGGTCATTTCCTGGATGGGCTCAAACGAATCGGAATACATCCGCGAGGGAGCCAGGGCAGGATTTGACATCGGCCTGAGCGTTCTCCACTATTTTGATGCAAATTACGCTGTCTCGTCAGGCATTAGCATTATCTCGGCCGGAGGAAGGCAGAGCGTTACCGAAGATCATACAATGGTTTTCAATAATTTCACCCAGATAGTTCCGGCCGGCAATGAAATCAAGTATAACCTCAGCTACATTAACTTCCCGGCAGCCCTTCGGCTTAAGACAGACCAGGTCGGTTACCTGACATATTTTACTGACATCGGGTTCGACATCAGGCTGCTGCTTAAATCAACCGTTGACATCCCCGCCATGCAGATCAGCAATGAAAATGCAAGGAATGAGGTTAAGGGTCTGAATGCAGGATGGCACATAGGAGGAGGAGTCGAATACGAACTGGGGATCAACGCAACCCTGGTAGGAGGACTCAGCTATGCCCAGGATTTCTTTGACGTCACCAAGGACCTAGAGGATGTTCATCAGCCGGAGGACAGATCCGGACTGAGGATGTTCCGCATTATAATGGGAATCAAGTTCTGACTCTGTCGTAATGAAGGTTGCACTTGCACAGCTGAACTATATCCCGGGTGATGTCTCCGGCAACAGCAGCAAGATCATCAGCTCGATCGGCTATGCCCGCTCGGGTGGCGCTGACCTCATCGTCTTCTCGGAACTGGCTGTCACCGGCTATCCGCCGCTGGACCTTCTCCTCAGAAATGACATCATCACCGCTTCCATGGAGGCCGTTCAGGAAATAGCTTCACACTGTAAGGGTATAGCTGCCATCGTGGGAGGACCCTCCCCAAATACCGGAACCTTCGGAAAAAGTCTTCACAACTCGGCATTTTTCATGAACGATGGCAGGGTCATATCAGTGGTCAACAAAACCCTCCTGCCAACATATGACATCTTTGATGAAGACAGGTATTTTAAGGCAGGAACACTCTTCAGGACCATTGACCTGCAGGGCGAAAAAATAGCTGTCACCATCTGTGAGGATATCTGGGATGAACAACCTTTCGGCGACAGGAGCAGCTGGCGGCTCTACGGTATCACCCCGCTTGACGAGATCATGAAGGAAAATCCGTCATTGATTGTCAATATTGCTGCCAATCCATTCTCCCACAACAGGATCCGGGTCAGGGAGGAGGTGTTTGTCAGGAACGCCAGGGAGTACGGGAAACCCCTCATCTCGGTGAACCAGACGGGAGGTTATACAGAACTCATATTTGACGGTTCGTCGGTACTTATCGACGCCGACGGGACAATTCTTGAAAAACTGGCGTTCTGCAGAGAGGAGGTTAGAATAGTCGAGATACCGGCTGCCGGCAGTGACAGAAGAAAATACTCCTGCCCGCCACCCTATCCCGATGATATGACCGGTTTTGTCCACCGTGCCCTCGTAAGGGGCATAAAGGATTTCTTTGACAAGGGCGGGTTGAAGAAAGCCGTAGTAGGTGTGTCAGGAGGAATAGACTCAGCAGTTGTGCTTGCATTGGCTGCCGAAGCCCTCGGGCCGCAGAACACCCTTGCACTCCTGATGCCCTCTGTCTATTCATCGGACCACTCGGTTAGCGACTCGCTTAAGATGGTGAAGGGCCTGGGCATCCCCTTCCACATCATAAGCATTGAGGAATCACGCCTGGCACTTGAGCGGACCGTGAAACCATTTTTCGGCGACAGGGCCCCTGACATTACGGAGGAAAACATACAGTCAAGGCTGCGTGCCGTCATTCTCATGGCTCTCTCAAACAAACTGGGATACATGGTGCTGAACACCTCCAACAAGAGCGAAGCCTCCACCGGATATGGCACTTTGTACGGCGATATGATAGGAGGCCTCTCTGTCCTTGGCGATGTTTACAAGACAGAAGTTTACAGGCTTGCCAGGGAGATTAATGCACAGAGGGAGATCATCCCGTCTGCCATAATCATCAAAGCACCGTCAGCGGAACTGAAACCCGGCCAGCTGGATACCGATTCACTGCCTCCGTATGACAGGCTTGACCCGGTGCTGTTCAGGTATATTGATCTCGAAAGATCGGCGGAACAGATTATCGGGGAAGGATTTGAACCGGCTCTTGTGGAAAAGGCCATAACCCTCATCCGTACCAGCGAATTCAAAAGAAGACAGTCGCCACCGATCCTCCGGGTCTCTTCCAAAGCCTTCGGCAGCGGCAGAAGGATACCCGTTATAGCTAAATATAGATAAACCTCTGCCACATACTCAACTACTTGTCTTATAGTGTGTTAAAAAATGTTAATTTTCCTTCTGATCTCCTTTTTTGATATCTTTGTGTATGTTGTTTAACATAAGGGGAAATGCTTTATAATAGTCCTTACCTGGAATTGTGTCTTGAGGGGCCTTTTTCACTTTTCAGGGACCTGCCTGACAAGGAAAAGGAATTTTTGATTCAGGATCATGAATGTACCGCATTGAAAAAAGGAGAGATGATCTTTCACGAGGGTGGAAGATCCTCAGGCCTTTACTGCCTTGCATTCGGCAAGGTCAAGATCTATAAACAGGGTATCGGGGGCCGTGAACAGATTATAAGGATGGTGAGACCGCAGGGGCTGATCGGATTTGCAGCTTTTTTTGCCGGCACGGCATACACGGCGTCTGCAGTGGTGATAGAAGATTCAGGAGTCTGCAGGTTCGACAGGGACTCCTTCATGCAGCTCCTGCGGCGGAATCCCGATCTGTCAGTGATGCTGATGCGGATGATGGCGCTGGAGCTCTCCTTCTCAAACAAAAGGACCGTGTCACTTACCCAGAAACATATCAGGGGAAGGCTTGCCGAATCGCTCCTGGTCCTGCGTGACACCTACGGAGTCGAGAACGATGGAAAAACCATCAGGGCCTATGTTTCCCGCGAGGACCTTGCCTGTTTCTCCAACATGACCACCTCAAACGCTATAAGGACTCTTTCAGTGTTTGCCACTGAGTCTGTCCTGGCACTCGACGGGAAGAAGATCTGTATCCTGGACCCGGCCAGGCTCGAGAAGATCAGCCAGATGGGCTGATCATTCGTTGACATAAATCCTTTTTACTCTGGGAGGTATTGAGGTAAGAATCTCGTAAGGAATAGTATTGCACAGGGCGGCAAGCTCTTCAATTGGTATGTTGGAGCCGAATATCTCCGCCTCATCCCCTGCCCTGACGTTCATCCCGGTGACATCTGCCATGCACATATCCATGCAGATGCTCCCGGTAAGGGGTGCCCTCCGGCCTCTGATAAAAAGGCCTCCTCTTCCATCACCCAGTTCGCGCCTCAGTCCGTCGGCATAGCCCACGGGTATGACCGCAATCTCCCTTTCATGTTCCGCTATGCCCCGGCAGCCGTAGCCTACCGGCTCGCCTGCAGGTACCACCCTAACCTGTGACACTGCCGTAACGAACCGCCCGGTGTGCCTGAGTGTCACGCCTTCGTACCTCCCTATCCCGTACAGTCCGATCCCTAATCTCACCATGTCAAACTGGTATTCAGGGAAGCGGCTTATTCCGTAGGAGTTAAGCAGGTGAAGTTTAAAACTATACCCGAGAGCTCTCCTCAGCCTCCCCGCGGCGTCGGTAAGCAGTGAGGCCTGGCGATGAGAAAAGGCGTCCTGCCCCGGGTCATCGCCGGC